>CAWHBL010000039.1:0-9041 GCA_963827555.1 uncultured beta proteobacterium | reverse complement strand
AATGATCAGCGCGTCGAGCGCGACTGCGCCCCGCCCTTCGCGACGGACGAGGAACGGGTTGATGTCGATCGCGGCGAAGTCGTCGCGCCGCGCCGCCGCGAGCCGCGACAGCGCCGCGAGCGCGTCGGCGAGCGCGTCGACATCCGCCGGCGGCCGGCCGCGCGTGCCGCGCAGGAGCGCTACGCCTTTCACCTCGCCGATCATCCGCAGCGCCTCCTCCCGGCCGAACGGCGCGGCGCGGAAGGTCACGTCGCGCAGCGTCTCGACGAACACGCCGCCGAGCCCGAACATCACCACCGGCCCGAACACCGGGTCCTGCACGACGCCGAGGATCGTCTCGACGCCCTCGCTCGCCATCGGCGCGATCGCGACGCCGCTCACGCGCGCGGCCGGCGCCTTCTCCGCCGCCGCCGCGCGCAGCGCAGTCGTAGCCGCGCCGCGCCTCGTCGGCGTTCGCGACGTCGAGGAGGACGCCGCCGATCTCGGTCTTGTGCGCGATGTCGGGCGAGACGATCTTCATCGCCACCGGAAAGCCGATCTCGGCCGCCGCCGCCGCGGCCTCGTCGGCCGAGGTCACGAGCCGCTCGGTCATCACCGGAATGCCGACTGCGGCGAGGATCCGCTTCGCCTCGGTCTCGTCGATCGCGTTACGCGGAATCGCCGGGAAGTCCGCCGCACGCAGCGCCGGCGGAACACCCTCCGATGCGCCGCGATGCAGGTCGGCGATCGCCTTCAGCGCGCCGAGCGCGATGCCGGCGCGCGTCGGGTCCTCGATGTAGAGGCAGCCGGCGCGCTCGACCCGGCGGCGGTACGCGCCCGGCGAGATCGCGCACATCACCATCAGCGGCTCGCGGTAGCGCCGCCGCGCCCGGCCGAGCATGCGGAGGTAGATGTTCCCCAGGTCGCGGCTGTACGGCACGCCGGTGAGGAAGAGGACGAAGAAATCGAAGTCGCCGCGGCCCGAGCGCGATGTCGAGGCACTTGTCGAGGAGCTCGGGCGCCACGTTCACCTGCGCGGTCGAGTCGATCGGGTTGCGCGCGCCGGCGAACGGCACCAGGTCGAGGATCGCGCGCTGCGCGTCGGGCGGCAGCTCCGGCACCGTCAGGCCGACCTTCGCGGCGACGTCCGCGAGCAGCACGCCGACGCCGCCCGACAGCGTGACGACGCCGAGCCGCCCGCGCGCCGCGCGCTCGCGGGCGAACCCGCGCTGCGCGGCGTGATCGGCGACGTAGGCGATCTCGAGCAGCGCCTCGAGCGATTCGACGCGCAGCGCGCCCTCCTGGCGGAGCACCGCGTCGAACACCGCGTCGTTGCCGGCGAGCATGCCGGTGTGCGACGCGGCGGCCGCCTTGCCCACGTCGGACGCGCCGATCTTCAGGACGAGCACCGGCTTCCCCGCCGCGCGCGCCAGCGCGAGCGCGGCGCGGAATCGCGTCGCGTCGCCGCACGCCTCCAGGCAGCACGCGATCACGCGCGTCCCCGGGTCGCGCGCCATCCACGCGATCACGTCGGCGACGTCGATGTCGGCCTCGTTCCCGGTCGCCGCCCAGCACCCGAGCCCGATGCCGGCGTTGCGCGCGAGGGTGAGCAGGTGCGAGCCCATCGCTCCGCTCTGCACCGCGACGCCGACGCCGCCCGCCGGCGCGGTGCCGGACTCGAGCGCGACCTGGAACGTCCCGTAGCTCCGCTCGCGGACGTTCATCACGCCGATGCAGTTCGGCCCGAGCACCCGCAATGCCGACTCGCCGATCACCGCGACGAGCCGCTGCTGCAGCGCCTTGCCCTCGGCGCCGGCCTCGCCGAAGCCGGAGCTGAAGACGACCGCCGTCTTCGCGCCGATCGCCGCCGCCTCCGCGACGACCGCCGGCACCTTCTGCGCCGGCAGCGCGACGATCACCTGGTCCGGCGGCGCGGGGCAGGCGCCGAGCGACGAGAACGCCGGCACGCCCTGCACTTCCGCGTACTGGGGGTTGATCGGATAGATCGCGCCCGGATAGCCGTAGCGCTTCAGGAACGCGAGCGGACGCCCGCCGATCTTGCGCGCGTCCTGCGACGCGCCGACGATCGCGATCGAGCGCGGCGCGAACAGCGCGTCGAGGCTCTCCAGCCGCCGCCGGCCGGTGAACGGCTGGCTCATCGGCTCGCTACCGGCCCTTGAACACCGGCTTCCGCTTCTCGATGAACGCCGCCTGCGCCTCGCGCGCGTCCTCGGTCTGCGACAGCGCGATGGTGATGTTCTGCTCGTAGCGGTACGCGTCGCGGATGCTCATCGCCTCGACCGTGTTCGCATCCTCCTTCGCGTACTTCATCGCGAGCGGGCTCTTCGCCGCGATCTCGCGCGCGATCTTCATCGCCTCGTCCATGAGCTGCGCGCGCGGCACGCACGCCTCGATGATGCCGAGCCGGTACAGCTCCTGCGCCGACACCCGCTGCGCCGGTGAAGAACATCCGCCGCGCCTTCGACTTCGGGAAGAGCTCCCGCAGCATCCGCATCCCGCCCGACAGCCCGACGTCGATCTCGGGCATGCTCACGAACGCGTTCTCGGACGCGATCATGATGTCGCAGAACACCATCAGCGCGTAGCCCGCGCCCATCGCCGGGCCGTTCACCGCGGCGATCACCGGCTTCGCGCACTCCTTGATCGAGTAGAAGCACTCCCGCGTCACGCGGTTGTGCCGCACGTAGTCGCCGGGCTCCTTGACGAGGCCCGGCCGCTCCTTGATGTCGGCGCCGGCCGAGAACATGTCGCCGGTGCCGGTCAGGATCGCGACCCGCACGTCGTCGCGGTCGCTGATCGAATCGAACACCCACGTGAGCTCGGTGCGGAACGCGGCGTTCTGCGCGTTGACCGGCGGACGGTCCATCACCACGGTGGCGATGTAGTCGGCGACGTCGAGACGGATGTGCTTGAGGTCCATGGCCTACTCCGCTTTCGCGCCCGAGATCTCGATCACCTTCTTCCACTTCGCCGACTCGCTCCGGATCACCAGCTCGAGCTCCTCGGGCGTGCTGCCCATCGGCGTCGCGCCCATCCCGAGCAGCCGCTCGCGGATCTCCGGCAGCGCGAGCACCGCGTTGATCTCGCGGTTCAGCCGCTCCACGACCGGCCGCGGCGTCCCGGCGCGCGCCGCCACGTAGTTCATCGCCGAGGCGTCGAAGCCCGGCAGCGTGTCGGCGATCGGCGGGAGGTCGGGCAGCACCGGCGAGCGCATCGGCGTCGACACCGCGAGCGCGCGCACCGCACCCGACTTGAGGTGCGGCAGGTACACCGGGATGCTGTCGATCGCCATCTGGATGTTGCCGGCGAGGAGGTCCTGCAGCGCCGCGCCGGTGCCCTTGTACGGCACGTGCACGATCTGGATCCCGGCCGCCGACTTGAAGAGCTCGCCCGACAGGTGGCTGGTCGCGCCGATGCCCGCGCTGCCGAAGTTGATCGTGTTCGGCTTCGCCTTCGCCAGCTCGATCAGCTCCTTCACGCTCTTCGCCGGCACGCTCGGGTGCACCACCAGGATGTTGGGAATGACGACGAGCCGCGAGATCGGCTGCGAAGTCGCTCACCGGGTCGTAGGGAAGCTTCTTCATCAGGTACGGGTTGATGATCTGCGGCCCCGGCGTCCCGTAGAGCAGCGTGTAGCCGTCCGGCGCCGACTTCGCCACGAAGTCCGCGCCGACCGTGGCACCGGCGCCGGGCTTGTTCTCGACCAGCACCGGCTGGCCGAGGCCCTGCGCGAGACGGTCGCTCAGCGTCCGGGCGACGACGTCGGCGCCGCCGCCGGGCGCGAACGGCACGATGAAGCGGATCGGGCGGTTGGGATACTGCTGCGCGGCCGCTTCGCCGGTGCCGGCGCACAGCGCGGCGGCGAGCAGCGACAGCGCAAATTGACGTCGGTTCATCCGTAAGCTCCTCCAGCGGACCGAAAGTACCAAAGAAAACCGGCCCCGGCCGCTGCCCGTCCGGGCCGCGCCGTGTTACCGTTAGCGCTGGGCGGAGACCGCCGCCTTCGCGGCGAATATCCCGATTTCGGGCGCACGAGGGGGCGTGCTCCCGCGGAATGTGACCGGATCGTAAGGATCATGCGCAGGACGACGACGCTCTACAGCAGTTCCGGCCGGGGACTCTCGTCCGGCCGGCCACGCGCCGCGGCGCGAGCACCCGCCGCGGCGGCTCCCGCACCCACTCCGCCGGCGCCGCCGGCCCCCGCCAAGCGCGAGCGGAAGCTCTCCCGGCGCGCGGAAGCCGTGCTGCTCGTCGCCGCCGGCGCGGCCGTCGCGGCGCTCTTCGCACTCCTCGCCGGCCGGGGCGATCCGGCACCGCCGCCGCTCACGCAGCGGGACATCGACGCCGCCGTCCGCCATACGCTGGAGACGAAGCCGCTGCCGTCGGTCGCGGCCAGGGCGGCGGAAGCGGTGCGGCCGTCGGTCGTGCGCGTGCAGGGGTTGAACCTCGACCCGGACGGCTACGGCGACATCGAGCACGGCGTCGGCACCGGGGTGGTCATCGTCGACAAGGGGCTCATCCTCACCAATCTCCACGTCGTGGCCGGGTCGGACAAGGTGAAGGTGACGTTCTTCGACGGCCTGGAGTCCGACGCGATCGTCGTCTCGCTGCAGCCGGAAAACGATCTCGCCGTCCTCAAGGCGCAGCAGGTCCCCGACGACATGGCCCCGGCCACCCTGCGGTCCACGAAGGACCTCGTCCCCGGCGACGAGGTGGTCGCGGTCGGCTTCCCGTTCGGCATCGGCCCGTCGGTCTCGTCGGGCGTCGTCTCCGGCCTGAAGCGCGAGTTCCGCTCGCCGCAGGGCAAGCGCGTGCTGACGAACCTCATCCAGTTCGACGCGGCGGCGAACCCGGGCTCCTCCGGCGGGCCGCTGGTCACCGCCGACGGCGCGGTCGTCGGGATCGTCACCGCCATCCTCAACCCGTCCGAGCAGCGCGTCTTCGTCGGCATCGGTTTCGCGGTGCCGATCGAGAACGCCGCCTCGGCGGTCGGCATGCACCCGTTCTAACCCCGGACAGCAGGAGCCCATGGAGAAGAAACCCGCCGCCACCGCCCACGTCGCCGCGTCGATGGAGCGGATCCTCTACGAGGTCAAGAAGATCGTCGTCGGCCAGGACCACTTTCTCGAGCGCGTCCTGGTCGCGATCCTCGCCCAGGGACACCTGCTCGTGGAGGGCGTCCCCGGGCTCGCGAAAACGCTGACCGTGAAGACGCTCGCGCAGACCCTGCGCGGCACGTTCCGGCGCATCCAGTTCACGCCGGACCTGGTGCCCGCGGACCTCGTCGGCACGCGCATCTACAACCAGAAGACCGGCGAGTTCACCACCTCGCTCGGCCCGGTGTTCACCAACCTGCTGCTCGCCGACGAGATCAACCGCGCGCCGGCGAAGGTGCAGAGCGCGCTGCTCGAGGTGATGCAGGAGCGCCAGGTCACGATCGCCGGCGAGACCCACAAGGTCCCGGAGCCGTTCCTGGTGATGGCGACCCAGAATCCGATCGAGACCGAAGGCACCTACCCGCTGCCCGAGGCGCAGGTCGACCGCTTCATGATGAAGGTGCTGGTCGGCTATCCGAGCGAGGAGGAGGAGTTCGTCATCGTCGAGCGCGTCACCGGCGTCGCGGCCGCGATTGCCGCGGTCGCGACGACCGACGAGGTCTCGGTGCTGCAGCGCGAGTGCCGGACCGGGTACGTCGACCCCGCGCTCACCCAGTACGCGGTGCGGCTCTCGAACGCGACGCGCGACCCGGAGCGGTTCGGCATCAAGGACCTGGCGAAGTACCTGTCGTTCGGCGCGAGCCCGCGCGCGTCGATCCACCTGATCGAAGGCGCGCGCGCGCTCGCGTTCCTGCGCGGGCGCGACTACGTGCTGCCCGAGGACGTGACCGACATGGCGCCCGACGTGATCCGGCACCGGCTCGTCCTCACTTACGAAGCGCTCGCCGACGGGATCACGCCGGACGAGATCGTCAAGCGCGTGATGCAGCACGTCCCGGCACCGGCGAAGCCGCTGGACACGCATGTCCAGGTCGCCTCGGCCGGCTGAAGAGTCCGCCCCGGCGCAAGGGGACGGCGCCACGGCGGCCCGCTCGCGCCGCGCCGACCCCGAGCTCGTCCTGAAGCGCCTCGAGTGGACGGTGATCCGCCGTCTCGACGGCCTCTTGCACGGCGACTACCGGACGCTGTTCCGCGGCTTCGGGCTCGACCTCGCCGACCTGCGCGAGTACCAGTATCACGACGACGTCCGGCACATCGACTGGAACGTGACCGCGCGCCTGCAGACGCCCTACGTCCGCGAGTACCACGAGGACCGCGAGGTCAACGCGTGGTTCCTGCTCGACCTCAGCCCGTCGGTCGACTTCGGCTCGATGGAAGTGCGCAAGCGCGCGGTGTCGGCGGACTTCGTCACCGTGCTCGCGCGCCTGCTCACCCGCCACGGCAACCGCGTCGGCGCCCTGCTCTATAGCGATCGCGTCGACACCGTGATCCAGGCGCGCAGCGGCCGCCGGCACGTCCTCCACCTGCTGCACACGATGCTCTCGCGGCCGGCGCGAGCAGCCACGCCGGGGCGACGAACCTGAAGGAGCTGCTGCAGACCGGCTTCCAGATGATGCCGCGGCGCTCGCTCGTCTTCATCGTGTCGGATTTCATCAGCACGCCCGGCTGGACCGCGCCGCTCGCGCTGCTCGCGCAGCGCCACGAGGTCATCGCCGTGCGGCTCTACGATCCGCTCGAGATGGAGCTGCCGGACCTCGGGATGGTGGTGATCCAGGACGCCGAGACCGGCGAGCAGCTCTTCGTCGACACGCACGACCGCTTCTTCCGGCGCCGCTTCGCGGCGGCCGCGGAGCGGCGCGAGAAGGCGCTCCGCACCGCGTTCCGCGAGGCCGGCGTCGACGCGCTCGAGCTCTCCACCGACGACGAGATCGTCAACACGATCCTGCGCTTCGCCGACCTGCGCAAGCGGCGCAGCCAGCTCGCCACCGGCGGCATGCTGCCGCGTCACCTGGAAACGAGCTGATGACGTTCCTCTGGCCCGAGCTGCTCTGGCTGCTCGCCGCGGTGCCGGTGCTCGTGTTCGCGTACGTCTGGCTCCTGCGCCGGCGGAAGAAGGCCGCGCTCCGCTACGCCAGCCTCACGATGGTCAAGGAGGCGATGGGCGTCGGCCAGAGCCTGCGGCGTCACGTGCCGCCGGTGCTGTTCCTCCTCGCGCTGATCGCGATGGTCGTCGCGATCGCGCGGCCCGCGGCGGTGGTCACCCTGCCCTCCCAGCGCGACACGGTGATCCTGGCGATGGACGTCTCGGGGAGCATGCGCGCGACCGACGTGCAGCCCAACCGGCTGGCGGCCGCCCAGGCCGCGGCCAAGGCGTTCGTCCAGGACCAGCCGCGGCACACCCGCATCGGCGTGGTGTCCTTCGCCGGAACTGCGGCCGTCGTGCAGGCGCCGACGCTCAGCCGCGAGGACGTCGTCGCGGCGATCGACCGGTTTCAGCTCCAGCGCGGGACCGCGGTCGGCAGCGGGCTCCTGGTGTCGCTCAAGGTCATCTTCCCGGACGTCGAGTTCGACCTGCGGTCCACGAACCCGCGCGTCGACCCGGCCGGCGAGTCGCGGCGCAGCGGCTCGCCGCTCGCGCCGCCGCGCGACCCGGCAAAAGAACCGCACAAACCGGTGCCGCCCGGCTCCTACCCGTCGGCGGTGATCATCCTGCTGACCGACGGCCAGACGACCGCCGGCCCCGATCCGATCGAGTCGGCCCGCATCGCCGCCGACCGCGGCGTGCGCGTCTACACCGTCGGCGTCGGCACGCCCGACGGGCAGGTGCTCGGCTTCGAAGGGTGGTCGTTCCGCGCCCGGCTCGACGAAGAGGCGCTGAAGACGATCGCCAACGTCACGCGCGGCGAGTATTTCTACGCCGGCACCGCGACCGACCTGAAGAAGATCTACCAGAGCATGAACTCGCGGATCGTCATGGAGAAGAAGGAGACCGAGATCACCGCGCTGTTCGCTGCCGGCGCCGCGGTGCTCGCGCTCCTCGCCGCGCTGCTCTCGCTCCTCTGGTTCAACCGGATCCTCTGACTTTGCTGGAACGCGTCGCCGAGCTGGTGAACGGCGACCCGGCGATCGTCCGCTGGGGCCGTCACATGAACGAGTCGTTCATGGTCGAGGTCGGCGATCAGCAGTACCTCGTCACCGTGCGCGGGGGCAAGGTCGAATCGGTCGCGAAGGGACCGTTCGTGATGCGGTCGTGGCGGTTCGCGATCCGCGCCCGGCGCGAGTGCTGGGAGAAGTTCTGGGCAAAGGTCCCCGCGCCCGGCTGGCACGACCTCTTCGCGCTGCTCCGGCGCGGCGACGTCGCCTTCGAAGGCGATCAGCGCGTGCTGATGGCCTACCTCCTGTACGTGAAGCTCCTGCTCGCCGCGCCCCGCCGCCTCGCGCCATGAGCCCGCCGAGCCGCCTCAAGGGCGAATCTCGAGCGCGGGACGCGCGAGGGTAGTCCGGTGACCGCCCGCATCGAAGCGGTCGCCGGCCGCTACGCCCACATCGCGCTCGACGGGAAACCGCACCGCATCTACTTCGAGGAGGCCGGACAGGGCATTCCCCTGCTCTGCCTCCACACGGCGGGCTCGGACGGGCGCCAGTACCGCGCGGTGCTGAACGACCCGGCGATCACGCGCCACTACCGGGTCGTCGTCTTCGACATGCCATGGCACGGCAAGTCGTCGCCGCCCGCCGGCTGGGAGAAGGAGGACTACCGCCTCGGCACGTCGTCCTACACCGGCCTCGTCATGACGGTCGCGCGGGAGCTCGGCCTCGAGCGGCCGGTGGTGATGGGCTGCTCGATCGGCGGGCGGATCGTGCTCAATCTCGCCCTCGAGCACGCGCAGAGCCTGCGTGCGCTCGTCGGCCTCCAGTCGGCGGCCTACGTCGAGCGCTACTACGAGTCGGCGTGGCTCAACCACGCGGAGGTGCACGGCGGCCAGGCGTGCGGCGCGATCGCGTACGGGCTGATGTCGCCGCTCAGCCCCGACGAGCACCGCT
>CAWHBL010000038.1:0-84231 GCA_963827555.1 uncultured beta proteobacterium | reverse complement strand
GATACTCGGCCTGGCAGGCGGCGAGATCTGCGTTCTGTGTCTGGCCGTGCGCCGCGATCCGCTCGCCCGTGGCATTGTTGACGTAGTATGCGTTGCTGGCGCAGGCGGCAACGGCCAGACCGACGATACGTGCGATCCAGGGTCCCATTTCGGCGCCTTTCCGTGCAGGCGAGATGGTGCCACAGGCCGTCCACAGCCGTCCGGCTAGGCCGATTTGTCACACAACGTTACGGATGTGACCGAAGGCCTCGTGGAGCGCAGCAGGTCTTGCGACGGCGCTTACGCGTGATGTGGAATATGACGTTGTGGTGAGAGGCCCTGTCTGCAGATCCCGGTAATGCGCGCCGCCGAGTGCTCGTTCTGCCAGCACACCAATCCGCCGGACGCGAAGTTCTGCAATTCCTGCGGTGCGCCCCTTCACCTCGTGCCTTGCCCGCATTGCGGTGCCCTGAACGAGATTACTGCGAGTGCCTGTCACCAGTGCGCGGGGAACCTGCAAGGGCGGACGGACGCGGCGGTACTGCCGTCCCCCCGCGTCCGCAAATCGGCGGGCGCGGGATCCGGCGCGTCGGCGGCCGGCGCACCGGACGCCTCGCCGCGACCGCTGACGAGCGAAGAGCTCGACCCCGACGCGCAGACCTTCGCCACCTTGCAGCGGCTGCGGCAGCTCCTGGACCAATCCGATTCCGACGCGACGACGGTCAACCCGGCGCTGGGTATTCCGGACCCGCCGGCGCCGAGTGGAGCCCGCGGCGCGGCGGAAGGCGACTCGGCTGGCCCCCGGCGGTTCCCGGTGTCGGCTGTAACCGACCCTCGGCCCCGAGGGCCGAACCACGGGCCGCACATCGCGGCCGCTTGGCGGTGATGATCGGGGCCGCGGCACTGGGGGTTTTCGCCGCGTCCGCTTATTACGCTTACCGTTGGGTGGCCGACACGCGGGCGGTGCCGATAGCGGACAAGGCTGGCGATGCCGGCGCCCCAGTCGCTACGGGCATTGTCGTGGAACCCCCGGTCCTTGCAGCGCCGGCCAGCCCGACGCCGGCCGCCGTAGTGGCGCCCGCCGTCGCCCCATCCGCCGCGCCCGCGAGTACCGTCCCACCCGTTCGGCCTGGCACCGCTATTCCCGGTGATGCGAGCCGGCCGGAAACGGGGCCGCCTGCCCGTTCGACCGCAGCAACGGCGGACCAGCGTCGGAGCGGCACGGAGGCGAAGGATTCATCGTCGGGTGTCGCGGCTGCCGCACCGGCAGCGGTGCCACGTCCGCGGACGAGCGAAGCGGCGGCCGGATTCGAGCTCCAGCAGCCTCGCGTCGGGCCGTGCACGGAGGCGGTAGCGGCACTCGGGTTATGCAAGCGCGAGCCTACACAGGGGAGGGAATGACCATGGGGTGGAAGTCCGCGGGAGTGTCGGTCGCCGTCGCGATCTGCCTGCACAGCGGCGGCGCAGCGGCGGCTTCGGCCGCGTACAAGATCGTCACCGCCTCGGAACGCGGGACGTATTTCGCGATCGGGAACGATCTCGCGAAGTTCGTCGCGCCGGCCGCGGACATCGATCTCGAGGTGCTGCCGACGGCCGGGTCGGCCGCGAACATCCACCAGCTCCGTTACGAGCCGGGGGTGAAATTCGCGATCGTCCAGGCCGACGTCTACCAGGCCTTCATCGACCGCGCGAGCACTGGAAACCCCGAGGCGGCCACGATCATCCGCCCGCTGCGCGTGATCCTCCCGCTCTACAACACCGAGATCCACTATGTCGTAAGAGCCGACTCCGAGCTGAACTATCTCCATGACATAAAGAACGCGAAGATCAACGGCGGCCTGCTCGGCAGCGGTGCCGCGCTCATCACGCACACCCTGTACCGGATGATGTTCAACGCGCCGATACCCGAGGCGAACGCGAGCTTCACCTCGAACGAGGAGGCGCTGGTCAAGCTCATCGGCGATAAGTCGGTCGACGTGGTCGTCGTGGCGGCGGGCCAGCCGGCGCCGCTGATCGCGAGCATGCGGCCGGAGGCGCAGAAGTTCATCAAGCTGCTCAAATTCGATCCCAACCATCCCGCGAGCAAGCCCGCGTTGCAGACGTACACCTATTCCACCGTTCGCGCGACGAGCTATCCGAACCTGCTGACCGAGGACTTCACCACGATCGCGGTGGGCGCTTTTCTGGTCACCTACGACTACAACATGCAGGGTACGGTCACCGCGCTCTCCCGCTTCGGACGTTCGCTCTGCCAGAACTTCTCCAAGCTGCAGGCCGAAGGCCACCCGAAGTGGCGCGAGGTCAGCCTTTCTCTGCCCGAGCTCAGTGCCGGCTGGACCTACTACCAGCCTGCGACGAGGGAAATCCGCAACTGCGTGGCCGGCAAGACGACGAAGGTGAGAGCGAAGCCGGCGAAAATCTGTTCCGCGGAGGAACGGATCCTGGGGCTCTGCAACTGAATCTCCCGGTCGCTTCGCGCCAATGAAAACGGCCCAACGCCTCGCCAAGCCGTTGTGTTTTCCGGCTCCCCGAGTACGGATCTAACCCGCGACCTGCGGGTTGGCAGCGGGTCGTCGCTAGTCAAAGTTGTCGTTTCCGACCGCGCGCCCGCTGGCGCGCCGCCGCCGGGGCGGTAATCTTCGCGCCGCGGACGCGGCGCCGCGGCCGATCCCGGAGCTCGCGTCGGAGCAGTGTCCCGGCGGGCCATTCGCGCGAAGTGCGCTGTTACTGGCAGAATAGGCGCACTCACTCCGGGTGAATGATGTCGACGCCTCTCGAGGGAAAAGTCGCACTCGTTACCGGCGCCGCGCGCGGCATTGGCCGGGCGGTCGCCTTGAAGCTCGCCGCCGCGGGCTGCGACGTGGCGGCCAACTACTACAACAGCCACGACGAAGCCGAGGCCCTGTGCGCCCGCATCCGCGGCCTCGGGCGACGTGCGGTGGCGATCAAGGCGAGCGTGGGGATGCCCGACAGCGTCGACGAGCTCTTCGTCGAGCTCCGCAAGCACTTCGATCGTCTCGACATCGTCGTGAGCAACGCGGCGACCGGCGTCCTGCGGCCGGCCACCGAGATGGCGCTCAAGCACTGGCGCTGGTGCATGGAAACGAACGCGCTCGCGCTGAACCTGCTCGCCCAGCGTGCGCTGCCGCTCATGCCGCAGGGGGGGCGGATCATCGCGATGTCGAGCCTCGGCGCGGAGCGCGCGATGCCGGGGTACGGCTTCGTCGGCGCGTCGAAGGCAGCGCTCGAGTCGCTGGTCCGCACGCTCGCACAGGAGCTCGGGCCGCGCGGGATTCGGGTGAACGCGGTCAGCGCCGGGGTGGTGGATACCGATGCCCTGCAGTTCTTCCCCAATCGCGAGGAGCTGCTCGCGTCGTTCGCCCAGCGCACGCCCGCCGGGCCGACCCTGACCCCGGAGGACGTCGCCGGCGCCGTCTACCTCCTCTGTCTGCCGGAGGCGGGCATGGTGAACGGGCACACGCTGTTCGTCGACGGCGGGTTCGCGATCTCCGGGTGAGGTGAGGCGTGACCGGCGACTCGGGACTCGCGGGCAAGACGGTGATCGTCACCGGCGGCAGCCGGGGCATCGGTCGCGCGATCGTCGAACGCTTCGCGGCGGACGGCGCGGAAGTGGTGTTCTTCTACCGCGGAAACGCGGCGGCCGCGGCCGACGTGGTGGAAGCGGGCCGGGTCGCGGGCCGGAAGATCGCCGCGGAGCAGGTGGATGTCACGGATGCCGCGGCGTGCACCGCGGCCGTCGAGCGCACGGTCGAGCGCTGCGGCAGCATCGACGTCCTGGTGAACAACGCCGGGGTGATCCGTGATAACCTCCTCGCGCTGCTTGAGGTCGAAGACGTGAAGGCGGTGCTCGACACCAACGTCGGCGGCGTGTTCAACGTGACGCGCGCGGTCGTGCCCCACATGATCGCTCGCCGCGCCGGGAAGATCGTCAACGTGAGCTCGGTGTCGGGCGAGAAGGGCGGGCGCGGTCAGACGAATTACGCCGCGAGCAAGGGTGCGGTCAACGCGCTCACCCGGGCGCTGGCGGTCGAGCTCGCGTCGCGGCGGATTAACGTGAACTGCGTCGCTCCCGGCGTGATCGAGACCGAGATGTCGCAGGAGGTCCGCGACCGGGCCGGCGACGAGGTGCGCGGGCGCATCCTGCTGCGGCGGTTCGGCGCGCCGCAGGACGTCGCGAACGCCGTCTGGTTCCTCGCCTCGAAACATGCCGACTACATCACCGGCCAGGTGCTGCACGTCGACGGCGGCTTCAAGATGGAGTGACGGGGATGGCACAAAGAGAGATCACCCGAGAAGAGATTGCCGCGGTTTATCCGAAGGTGGCGCAGATCATCGCCGACGCGCTCGGCGTCGACACCGCCCAGGTCAAGCTGGACGTGCCGCTGATCGAGGGCCTCGACGCCGAGTCGATCGACTTCCTCGACCTCGTCTTCCGGCTCGAGCGGGGGTTCGGCGTCAAGATCCCGCGCGGCAAGATCGTCGAGGACGCGCGTGGCGACCTCGCGGAGTCGGACTTCGAGCAGAAGGGCATCGTCACTACCGCGGGTCTCCAGCGGCTGCGCGAGTTCCTGAGCGAGGTGCCGGCGGATCGCTTTGGCACGCCGCTCAAGAGCGCCGACATCCCGCGGCTCTTCACGCCCGAGACGTTCTGCAAGGTCGTAGTGCGCGCGCAGCGCGCAGCGCAGGCAGGCGGCTGACCTGCGGCCGGCGAGGCGCGGATGGCCGAGCGGTTCAGCGCTTTCTCGTTCGTCGATCGGATCACGAGACTGGAGCCGGGGCCGCGCATCGAAGGTCGTTATACGATCCCGGCGCACCTGTCGTGTTTTCCCGCGTGCCTCGTGGCCGAGGCTATCGGCCAACTCGCCGCCTGGGCGTCGATGTCGCGGCTCGGTTTCCGCCGCCGTCCGGTTGCCGGACTCGCCGGCGAGACGCTCTTCCTCAGCGGCGCGATGCCGGGACAAGTTCTCGATCTCGCGGTCGCGCTCGAGGCCTGTGACGAGGACGCGGTCGCCTACGGCGGTGCCGCTGCAGTCGCTGGCCGTCCCGTGCTCGAGCTCCGGCATTGCGTCGGGCCGATGCTGCCGATGGAGGAGTTCGACGCGCCCGAAGCGGTGCGCGCGGACTTCGAGGTGCTTGCCGGACCGGGCGCGCCGCCGGCGCGAATCCGCGCGCTGCCACAGCTCGAAGCGAGCGTGATCGAGCGCGTACCGGGCAAAGCGGTCTCGGCCCGCCTCCAGGTACCGGCGTCGGCGCCGTTCTTCGGCGATCATTTCCCGCGGCGACCGGTGTTTCCCGGCACCCTGCTGCTCGACCGGCAGATCGCGCTTGCCGTCGAGCTTGCGCGCGAGGCCATCGGGGCCGGACCGGGGGCGGCGCTTACCCCCTCGCGCGTGACCGACGTGAAGATACGCGCCTTCATCGTCCCGGGGCAGAGCGTCGACATCCGCGTCGACCTGCAGCCGCAGGGCGCAACCGCTTTCACTGCCGCCCTAGCGGCGCGGGTCGACGGCAAGACGGTGGCGACGGGGCGAGCCGAGATCGCATCCGGGGGCGGCGCATGAGCCCGAAGGGCCGTGCCAAAGGCAAATCCCGAGCGGCGTGCGCGAGGAGGGTAGTCCGATGAGCCAGGCGCGCCGCCGGGTCGCGGTCACCGGACTTGGGCTCGTCACGCCGGTCGGGAACGACGTCGGCACGGTCTGGAGTGCGCTCCTCGCGGGGCGGAGCGGTGTCGCACCGATCAGCCTCTTTGACGCCAGCGGCTTCCCGGTGCGGATCGCCGCGGAGGTGAAGGGCTTCGACCTCGACCACGCGATCGACGACCGCAAGCTCCTCAAGTCCGCCAACCGCTCGCACCGATTCGCCCTCGCCGCCGCCGATCAGGCGATGAGCGACGCCGGGGTCCGCCCGACTTCGGGCGACGCGGCGCGCTGGGGCTGCGTGGTCGGCACCGGCATGATGGGCGTCCCCTTCGATGCTCTCGCCGACGTGCAGCGAAGCGCGGCGCCCGGGGGCGAGCTCGACACGGACCGCCTGCTCTCCGGCGAGAGTTCGGCCGCCGATCCGATGGTGTTCTGCCGCAGCCAGTCGACGGCGGGCGTCGCGCTGCTCCTCCGCCGCTACGGCATCCGCGGCTACGCGACGTCGGTTCACACCGCCTGCGCGTCGGGCGGCCAGGCGGTCGGAACGGCGATGAAGCTCATCCGGCGCGGTGCCGCGGACCGCGTGCTCGCGGGCGGGTTCGACTCGATGATCAACCCGATCGGTCTCGGCGGGTTCTGCCTGCTCAACGCAGTGTCGCCGGACAACGAGACGCCGGAGCAGGCGAGCCGCCCGTTCGATGCGACGCGTAACGGGTTCGTGCTCGGGGAGGGGGCCGGGTTCCTGGTCCTCGAGGAGTGGGAGTCGGCGCGCCGGCGCGGGGCGAACATCTACGCCGAGCTCGCCGGCGACGGCAACTCGCTCTCGAGCTATCGCATCACCGACTCGCACCCGTCGGGCGACGGGCCAATCCAGGCGATGCGCCAGGCGCTCGCCGACGCCGGGGCGCGGCTCGAGGAGGTGGACTACCTCAACGCGCACGGCACCTCCACGCCGATGAACGACCGCAGCGAATGCGCGGCGGTCAACGCGGTGTTCGGTCTGGGCGCGAAACGGGTCGCGGTCAGCTCAACGAAGAGCCTGATGGGGCACCTGATCGCGGCTGCCGGTGCGGTGGAGGCGGCGGTGTGCGCGCTCGCGATCCGGCACGGGCTGCTTCCGGTCAACGCGAACCTGCGCGAGCTGGACCCAGACTGCGACGTCGACGTCGTGCGCGGCGAGCCGCGCCGCCGGCGCGTGCAACTGGCGCTGTCCAACTCGCTCGGTTTCGGCGGTTCGAACAGCTGCGTCGCCCTCCGCAACCCGGAGGAGGTCGACGGCCGGCCGGGCTCCGGCGGCTGAGGTCGCATGGCGCGCGTCGTCATCACCGGCACCGGCGCGATCTGCGGCGCGGGCAAGACGCCGGCCGAGGTCCTCGCGGCCGTCGCTGCGGGTAGGTCGGCAATCGCGCCGATCGGGCAGTGGGACGCCGCGCGCTGGCCGGTGCGGTCGGCGGCGGAGGTCGCCGACTTCGATCCGAGCGTGCTGCTGAACGACCGGAAGCTGTTCAAGCTCATCCGCCGCACCGACGTCTTCGGCATCTTCGCCGCCGGACAGGCGATCGAAACGGCCGGCATCGCTCGGCATCGCGATGCGCTCGACGAGGACGCCGCGGCGCGCTACAGCGACGCCATCGGAATCTACGCGGGGTCCGGCGGCGGAGGGTACGCGAACCAGTACGACTTCTTCCCGCTGCTCGCCGCGGCGAACGGCAACCTCCCGGCGTTCGGCCGCGAGCTCGGCGGCACGGTGAGCCCGATGTGGCTGCTGCGTTCGCTGCCGAACAACGTGCTGTGCCACGTCGGTATCCGCCACGGCCTGAAAGGCCCGAATGCCTGCATCACCAACCACGGCGTCAGCGGCGTGCTCGCGGTCGTCGAAGCGGCGGAGGCGCTCCGCACCGGGGAGTGCGAGCGCGCCGTGGCGGTGGGCCACGACGCGTCTATCGAGCCGCAGATGCTGCTCTACTATCACGGCGTCGGATTGCTGACGGAGGATGCGTTACGTCCGTTCGACGTCGATCGCAGCGGCAGCACGATCGGCGAGGGCGCCGCGGCGCTCGTCCTCGAGACCGAGCGTTCGGCGGCCGAACGCGGCGTCCCGATCCTCGGCGAGGTACTGGGCAGCGGCTGTGCGAGCGAGGGCGAGGGCCTGCTGCCGATCCGCGACGACGGCGACGGGATCGCGCGGGCGATCGCGCTTGCGCTCGAGAACGCGGGGCTACGCGCGGCCGATGTCGGGATGATCGTCGCGCACGGCAACGGCACGCGACAAAGCGACACGTCGGAAGCCATCGCGATCCGGAATGTCTTCGGGACTGCACCGCCGCCGGTCACTGCATTCAAGTGGGCGTTGGGCCATCTGCTGGCGGCGGCGGGAATCGTCGAGACCGTCCTCGCGCTGGCAGCGTTGCGCGCGGGGACGGTCCCGGGTATCGCCGCCTTGCGACGGCTCGATCCGGCCTGCGGCGCGCTGCCGGTTTCGGCCGCGCCGCAGACGCCCCGGAGCGACGTCGCGCTCGTGCTTGCCCGCGGCTTCGGCGGGACGAACGCCGCGCTCGCCGTTCGCGCCGCCGCCTGACGGCGATGGCGGACGGCGCCGGGACCGCCGCTCGCTGCGGCATCGACACGGTGGAGATCGCGCGCGTGGACCGTCTGCTGCGCGAGACGCCGCCGGAGGACCTGGCGAAGCTCTTCTCCGCCGCGGAGCTGCGCGATGCAGGGGAGGGGCCCGGCCGGGCGGCGAGCCTGGCGGCGCGCTTCGCCGCGAAGGAAGCGTGTGTCAAGCTGTTCCCGCGCGAGACCGCGCTCGGAAAGCTCGGCCAGGCCGATTTCGCCGTCGAGCGCGACAACTACGGCGCGCCGCGCGTGGTGTGCAGCGCGGCGGCCCTCGACGTCCTCGCCCGCAACCGCGTCAAGGGGATCGCGCTTTCACTCACCCACGACCGGACGAGCGCGTCGGCAGTGGCGCTCGCCGAGCCGGTCCATGGATCCGTCCCGATGGCGGGGAGGCTGCTCTACCACGTGCTGCCGATCCGCCGCAGAGTGATCCGCGAGAACCTGCGGCGCGTCTACGGCGAGGCGGTGCCGGACGACGAGATCACGCGGCTCGCGCAGGCGCACTACGGACATCTCGGGCGCCTCGCCCTCGAGTTCCTCTGGTTTCCCTGGATCCCGGCGGCGCGGCGCGCGACGATGGTGCGCGTGGAGAATATCGAGGCGCTCTTGTCGGCGCTCGCGCAGGGCAAAGGCGTGCTCGTCCTCACCGGACATTTCGGCAACTGGGAGGTGGCGACGGCAGCCGGGCTGGGCTCCTATCCGCAGGCGCGCGGGCGGTTCTATTTCGTGCGGCGTCCGTTCAAGCCCCGCTGGCTCGACGACCTGGTCACGCGCCGTTTCGTGCGTGCAGGCTTCGGCGTGCTGCCCAAGCGCGGCGGGCTCGACGCGATTCTCGACCGGCTGGCCGCGGGCGACCTCGTCGTTTTCCCGTTCGACCAGCACGCGGGCCGGAAGGACGGCGTCGTCGTCGACTTCTTCGGCCATCCGGCGGGAACTTTTCGCAGCCTCGCGCTCCTCGCGCTCAACACCGGCGCGCCGGTCGTGCCGGCCGCGAGCTGGCGCGAGCCGGACGGGCGGCACGTGCTGCGCTTCGAGGACCCGCTCGCCCTGATCGAGTCGGACGACGCGAACGAGGCCATCCGGCTCAACACGCGTGAGTACAACGCTGCGCTCGAACGCATGATCCTGCGCCATCCCGAGCAGTGGTGGTGGGTGCATCGCCGCTGGAAGGTCGCCGCCGGCGGGGGTGGGCAGGGCTAGGATCCGCCGCGCATCGGCGTGGCATCCGGCACGAAACGGCCGCGACCCCGCTCGCACAGGTTGCGCAGCGATCCGGAGAACTGGGCCTTGCCGTCCCGAATGCCGGCCAGCCGGCCCACGAGCTTCACCGGTGACGCGCTGCATGACGGCGCCGGTCAGCCGAGCCTGTCGGCGAGCGGCTAGATCGCCTGGTTCAGACGGGGCTTCCAAAACGGGCGGAACAGCTCGATCTTCGGACAGCGGTTCATGACGACCTTCAGCCCCGCAGCCTCTGCCAGCCGGGCCGCCTCGTCGTTCCGTACGCCGAGCTGCGCCCACAGCACCTTCGCACCGATATCGATCGCCTCGCGTACGATCCCGGGCAGCGCATCGGAGCTGCGGAACACTTGCACCATGTCCACCGGCCGGTCGATCGCCGCCAGCGACTCGTAGACCCGCAGCCCGCGGATCTCGCCCCCGGCCTCGTTGGGATTGACCGGGATCATGTCATAGCCGGTTTCGTGCAGAACCCTGAGCACGCCATAGCTGAACTTGGTGGGATCCGAACTAGCGCCAACCATGGCGATGGTCTTCACCTCCTTCAGGATGGTGGCGAGATAGTCCGCCGGGTAGTCCTGGTCATGGTCCATGTGGGTGGCGGCGGTCATGGCGCATCCTCCAGCGGTGTCGCGATGCCGGGTTTCAACTCATGCGGCGCGAGCGGGCTGGCGAAGGGATTGCGGTAGAGCCTGTCATGGCTCTCGACGCCGACATCGAACGTGCAGTCGGTCAGGGGCCGGGCAATGCAGAGGAGGACGTAGCCATCGGCGAGCTGCCGCCGGTTCAGGGCAACGCCTGCGCGCTGGTCGATCTCACCCGACAGCAGTTTCGCAGCGCAGGAGATGCAGCCGCCGTAGCGGCAGCCATAAGGCAGCGACATGCCCTGCGCCTCCAGCGCGTCGAGCAGCGGCTTACGCCGATCGACCCGGAACGACGCGCCGTCGCGGTTGGCAAGCGTGATCGTGACCTCCGTCATCCTCAGAGCCAGATATCCGAGGTGCAGTCCCCTCCCGGATACCGCGTCTCGTGGCAGCGGGCGGGGCCGTTCGGCTCCTTCCCGAAATCGACGAAGAAATCCGGGTTGATCGACATGCCCCCGCTCCCGGTGTCGCAGTCGACCATCAGCATGCAGCCGCCGTTCTGCCGGATATCCGGATAGAACTGGTTGTCCCACGTCGAGAACAGCGAGGTGGTGACGTAGAGCCGCTTGCCGTCGAGCGAGAGCTGAATCATCTGCGGCCCGCCGGTGATGCGCCGGCCGTTGACGACGGGAGCCTTGTTCAGCAGGCCGCCCATCCAGACCTGGCCGGTGAACTTCGGATGCGAGGGATCCGAGATGTCGTACTGGCGAATGTCGCCGTGCAGCCAGTTGCAGAAATAGAGGAACCGGTCGTCCATCGAGATCAGGATCACGCTGATGAGGCCCGGCACCGGGATCGGCCATTCCGGGTGGCGCACGTTCTCGACATCGATGATCTTTTCCCAGATCCACTGGCCGTCCCGCTTGTACCAGTGAATGATGTTGGACGAGAGGGCGGCGCCGACGAAGCCATGGCTCGAATCCGGGTCGTGATGGAAACGGACTTCCAGCGGCACCAGCCCGTCCTCGCCCAGGTACATCGTCTTCTCGACGCGCTTCCCCTTGAAGTCCCAGAAGTGGATTTCGCGGCCGTACTTGAGCTGGCCGACCTCCTCGAGGTCGAAGCCCGGCATGAAGGTGTTCGGCGCCGCCCATTCGGACGAGACCATCACGTTGTGGCGCGGCTGGTACCAGAAGTCATAGTTGAACTTCATGCCGCCCAGGTCGTTCTCCCATCGCCCGACGATGTCGAAGTTCTCGTTCAGGTGCAGGAAGCCGCCGGGCGCGTTTCCCCGCGCGTCGCCGAGCATCGAGATGATGATGTCGGAGCCGAGGCAGTGCACGGTGTGCGGGGCCGACAGATTGGTCCTGGACTTGATCTCGGCGCCCTCGATTACCTTGTGCAGGCGCGGGGCCTTCGCGTCGATGCCACAGTCGACGATGTGCAGCTTCGACGAGCGGACACCCGGCACGATCAGGTAGCGCCGCTGCTTGGTCGGGTCGTGATGGCACGACGAGCAGGCGTTCCAGCCCATGTGATGCAACTCGTCGCCGATGCCCGGCATCTCCAGCCGGCTGATGACCTGGCTGTAGGTGGGGCTCTCCGGGTCCGCATCGATGGTCGCCAGGTAGTCCGGCTTCTGGATGCCGGTGCCGATATAGAGCGCGACTGTGTAGAGGATCTTCTCGCGGGGGGCCTTCATCGCCTCGGCCGGCGAGGCATAACCTGGCCCGCAGCAGTGCGATCCACCGTTCTCAGCCATGCTGATGCTCCGGTCGCGTTGTCGGCCCCGCGCGGTCATGCACAGCGCGGTTGATCTTGTCGATCAGCCTAAACGAAAACGGCCTAGCGCGTCGCTAAGCCGTTGTCGTTGTGTTGCTGGCTCAGGGTTCTTAGTGATCGATCGGAGAATCGCGATATCCGTATCGTTGTTCACGATCAAGGCATGCCGCAGCCCCCAACTGGCTGTTCCCGGAAGAAATTGTTTCATCGCAGCTCGTGTAACAACCGAATCATACGGACAGCAGGAAATCTTCTTGGCACCACGTGATCGGCGCGATCTGACGCCTCGGCCGAACCAAACGGTGCCCTCGAACGTCCGGTCTCGGCCGGTTCGCCGCTGTGACCGATATCGACTCACACGCCGCATTCACGCCATCAACGCAGATGCCGCGGTAGCCGGAAACTGTGCCAGTGGCCTTCACTCTGCGCCCATCGACGCGCCGAGCTGAGGAGGAATGACAAAGAGGTGGTTCGCAACGTGCGCAACGTTGGGCGTGCGTTTGGCTGCGAGGGCGATCGCATCGCGCTCACGGGCCGAATCGACCCCGCCCCAGAGATGTACTGCGTCGTCAGCGACGACGACATTGACGCAGCGGAGCGATAGGCCCGCGTCCCGGATCGCGGCGATGACTGCTTCGCGCGTTGGCAGTGCAAGGGAAGCCGGTTTCACAGCTTGACCGGCACGGGCGACCAGTCCATGCAGTAGATCCGCGCGGGTCACAATGCCGACGAGCTTGCCGTCGCGCAATACCGGTACCCGTTTGATGGCTTTTCGCTCGAGGAGAATTGCGATCTCTTCGAGTGGAGTGTCTTCGGTTACCGAGATTGGCTCGCGCGTCATTACGTCGCGCGCAGTGAGACCGTGCGACTTGAGGTATTGACTTGCCCGATCCTCGGGCGTTTCGATCAGCTTGAGCCACCAGGATCGAGGCTGCTCGGTCTCCGATTCTGGCCGCCGCATCAAATCGCCCTCGCTGACGATTCCGATGACGCGTCCGCCGTCGTCGATAACGGGCACCGCACTGACGCGGTGTTTGAGAAGTGTCCGAGCGATCGCCCGCACGTCGGTTTCGGGGCCAGCGCAGATGACCTCGGTAGTCATCACATCCTTCGCTTTCATCAGCCTCTCCTCTCATGGGTTACTGGATCTTCGCGATCCGCGCCCGCTTGAGCAGCAGCGCATTCGCGGCTAAAGGGCCTGAACACGGGTCATCTTCCACAACGTGCCGGGCCAGGGAGCGCGCACCTAGACGGTACCAGCCGCGTCGTCCGAGCCAGAGCGCGCGCTATCCCACGGAACAATCACATCGATGACTGAACGTCACCGTGCGAAGATCAGCACGCTGTTGGCCGGCAGCACCAGCTGAGCGGAGTGACCGAGACCGTGCAGCGGCTTCGGTTCAGCGACCACGCGCCCTCCGTTGCCGACGACATCGGGATTGACCCAATTCTCGTAGACGTCGCTGTTGAAGATTTCCCGCCACTCGCCGCCGCCGGGGAATCCGATCCGATACCCGAACCGGCTGAACGTCGCAAGATGTGCGATCACCAGCACGTCGTGACCTTCGCCCTCGACCCAGCGCTGGAAGGCGAGCACGCGATTTTCGTCATGGACATGCACGATGCGAAACCCCTGGCCGCGCAATCCGGCATGACGCCAGCGCAGTTTGACGAGCTCGCGTGTGAAGCGCACATGATCGAGCATCTGCTTATCACCGTGATCGAGGCCCGCCCAATGCAGGAGCAAGTCACGGTGGAATTCGAAGTTGTCCGACCACGGCTTGTCCTCCAGGAATTCCTGGCCCATGAAGAGCATCGGAATGCCCGGGGCGGTCAAGCCGATGCCGGTCGCCACGCGAGCACGGCTGCGGCCGTACCAGGAGCGTGGATTGCCGGGATCGCCAAGCCGCGCGACCCTCGGCTCTCGCCCAACATAAACGATGTCATGGTTCTCGGGACCTTGGACGAAGCGCCAGTGTTCGGTGAAGCCGTCCGGAAAAAGACTGCGCGCGAGCGCCGTCATGTCGAGCGGGCGCTCGTCCGGGGCGCTCGCTGCACCGATGACATTGCGAACGGCGATGCGCAGACCGTCGGTGAGCGATGTATCGAAACCCGCGCCGTGCGGCGGCGAGATCACGACGTACGGATTGGCCGGCCAGTACTCGGCCTTCTGCAGCACGCTCGGTCGTTGAAAGCGGACGGTGGAGGTGAGATCCTGGCAGAAGCGCCATCCGTTGGGCGCGCCATCATGGTCGATCACGCTCACCTGATCGTAGCGGAAGCCGTCGACGCGGTATTCATCCAAATAGAACCTGGCGTTCTGGATCAGGAAGTCCCGCACCTCCGGCTTGGCAAAGTCGAACACGAGCCCGCCCGCATGGCCCTTGTCGGTGAAGTAGAGCGAGTTTCGGTTGCCTCCCGCGGTGGCCTGGCGGTCGAAGAAGTACAGGCTCTGGTCGCCGAAGTCGCCCCCGGCGTGGTTGTAGACGAGGTCCAGCAGCACCGCGAGGCCGTGCACATGGCACAAGTCCACGAGCGCCTTCAGCTGACTCATCTCGCCGCGCAACTCTTCCGGCGCGTAGCGACGCAATCCTTTGTCATCGAGCAGCCGATTCACGGCGGCAACGTAGGGCGGCAGGTCGGCGTCCGCGACGGCGAAATCCATCTCCGGCGAGAAATAGTCGGTTCCGTTGTAGCCGAGGCTGAACCGGGTCTCGAACTCCTGGATCGGCAGCAACTGAACCGCGGTCACACCGAGTTCGGCGAGGTGCGGTATCTTGCGCGCAACGTCGAGGAACGTTCCCGCCTTGCGCGGCAGGTTCGGTGTGAAGAACGTCCCGACGTGGAGCTGGTAGATCAGGAAATCTTCGAATCGCGGCGTGCGATATCCGCCTTCGTGCCAGGGAAAGTCGGGCTTGCGCACGATGCACGTGGCCGGGAAGGGCGTTTCGAGCTCGCGCGCATAGGGATCCCGCTTCGGGCCCGCGCTGCCATCGCCGACCACGTAGAACATGTAGCGGTGGCGATCACGGACCCCGGGAACGAAGCCACGCCAGTGCCCATTGTCGTCGCGCGTCAGAAGGCTGGCGTCGTTGCGGGTCCAGGCATTGAAATCCCCGATCACATGCAACGTCCTGGCATGCGGCGCCCAGGCGCGAAATGTCGCCCCATCGGCCAGAAGCGTGGCGCCCATGGGCGTTTCGCTGTCTATGTGTTCGAGCGTGGCCGGCATCCTCGCCACCGCCGTCAAGGCAGATACTGCAACCGCTAATCAATAGCACAAGCGACCTGCTTCGTCACCGCGACAGGTTCGGCGCGAGAGACGGCCCGTTAAACTTCCAAGCCATCGGAGGAGCCATGCCCGAGTATCTTGCTCCCGGCGTCTACGTCGAAGAGGTTTCGTTCCGCAGCCATTCGATCCCGGGGGTGAGCACTTCGACGACGGGCTTTGTCGGCCCGACGCGCTTCGGCCCGATCGGCCTCCGGCCGGAGGTCATCACTAGTCTGGGCGAATTCGAGCAGATCGTCGGCTTGGGTGCCTGGGGCAATTCGGTCAAGAGCGTCCCGGGCGAGAGCGACATCATCGAATTCACTGTGGCGCACCGAGATCATGTCGCCGTGGGACGATGCTGTCGTCGAACGCGGCACTAACGTCGCCGCAGACCGACGAAACGCCATGCGTCCATCATTGCAAGAGGAGTTGCGCCGCACGCTCAAAGCGATGCAAGCACCCTCGCGCGGTCTCAAGACTTCCTTGCTGTTCGCGGTGTTCGTCGTCATCGCCGTCCTTGCCGCGACGTTCGGCCGCAATCCGGATCTCTCGCACGTCAAGGTCGCATTCGTCTCGGGCAGCGAAGAGGGGAACTACCACGCAATCGTGGCGAAAGCAGCCGCGGAAGCGCGACGCCAGCACGGGCGCATCGACAATCTGCCGAGCGCAGGTTCCGTCGAGAACATCGCGCGCCTGGCCGCCGCAAAGGTGTCGTGCGACATCCAGTTCGCACTGGTGCAGGACGGCCTTCCGTTGCCCAAGTCGCATCCGTTCCAACTGATCGGGCGTCTGCCGATACCCGAGTCCTTCGTCGTGCTCGGGCGCGAAGCGGACCGCATCCGGTCGGTAGCGGACCTGCGGGGCATGCGCATGGGCATCGGCCCCGTGGGGAGCGGCAGCGAGCACGTGGCGCGACAGGTGATGGCGCAGCTCGCGGAGTTGGACATCAAAGTGACCACACAGCCTTTGCACGAGCAGCTCGCGATGCTCGAACGCGGCGAGCTCGACCTTGGCGCCATGGTCATCGCCCCCGACGCCCGGCTAATGACGCAGGCCGTGCGCGACCGCAAGCTTCAGATCGTCGATATCTCCACCGCCGACGCGCTCGCGCACCGTCTTCCCTCCGCACGCGGTGGAATCATCAAGGCGAGCTATTACGATCCCATCCGCGAGCTGCCGCCGACCGACAAACGCGTCATTCAGATCGACACCCTTGTCATCGGCAACGGCTGCGCTCGCGAGTCCGTCACGCAAGGCGTAATCACGGCGCTCGTGCGCGTGTTCCCCGACTTCGTGAGCGTGAATCGCGAGCGGGCGAACCTGACGGGATTGGAGTACGCCCCGGCAGCGCGCAGCTACCTTGACCACCAAGGTCCCGATCCGGTGGGCGAGCATGTCCCGTGGTTCATCGACATCATGCCCACGGCACGCTGGGTCCAACTCGTCTTCGCGTTTTCGCTGCTGCTCGGAGCGCAAGCGATGTGGCACCGCTTCCGACTCTGGCGCCTGGACGCTCGGCGTGTCCGTATCGAAGGCGAGGTCTCCCGTCTGTTCGCGCCCGGCATCACGGTGGCCGAGATCGCGGCAACGAAACCGGAGCTCCGGCACCGCACGCCGGAAGCGCGCGCACAGCTCAACACCGTGGTGGACGAGCTCGGCCAGCTTGCGGAACGCTGCCGCCGGCAGTCGATATCGATACTGGTCCCCATGGGCCAAGAAATGAACTATCGCTATCAGGAGGGGCTCATCGCGGACCTCCGGCACGCCCTCCGACAATTCCGCCGACGGCTCGATAGCTGAAGGGGCTTACGCGCATCTCGCGGCGCGTGACTGGCTGGCAACGCGGGCGTCTTGTCGCTATTGCTACCAGGTCGGCGGTTCGCAGCCGCCCCCTCAGTTTGCATGTCCGCAGTCGGGTCGCCTGTGACGAGCCAACCAAGGAATATCCCGTTCCTTCGTAAGACCGTGAATGTCGGCATCTGGCTGGTCAGCGACCGTCAGCCGAAGGACTCTAGTCGACCTATTCCGTTGAAAAACTCGATTCCCGTTGACAATGACGAAGTGAGAGCCCTTGTGGGGCGCGCTGCGCACGTCGAGCTGATGGGGTACACGGAGAGGTTGATGTCGCGGCGTAGGGCCTCTTGATAGGCTCTCGAGGGGCAATCGCATGGAGTTTTTCGATTAGCTTCGGGTCTGACGGAATTTTGCCGAATCGCGATTTCGAGTTTTTCAACAGAATCGACTGGCGAGAAGATGCCGGTCACCGTCAACGATCGCTTTCACTTGGGGTCCGATACCAAGGCGATGACCGCGCTCTTGGCGCCCATGCTCGTGGAAGAAGGCAAGCTCAAGTGGAGCTCCACTCTTCCGGATGTCTTTCCCAAGCTGGCCGAGAGGATGGACGCCGGCTTGAAAGCGGTGTCGCTCGAACAGTTCCTGTCGCACACCAGCGGGGTTCCCAGCGACAATGAGGGTGTCATCAAGCTGCTGGAGAAGGCGACCTTCCAGGATGGCAATCTCGATGACCTGCGCTACTGGCTAATCCAAGAATGGAGCAAGCTATCGCTCGAGTTGAAGCCCGGCACGAAATTCGTCTACGCGAACATGAACTACATCGCCGCGGGCGCCAGAAACCGGCCATCGCGGATGGCGTCATTCAATGCGCGCTAACGGCCCTTCATGGCCGGCAGCCGACCGTCCGATCAAGCAGCGGTGGGGAAGCGATGTAGCGCGGAGCGAAAAGAAAAAAGGCCTCAGCTCACGCTGAGGCCCCATTGCTCACACCGGCGACGATTTGAACCCATGGCTCTCTGGTTCCTTACTGCGTTCTCCCTCTCATCGAGGCCGGCTTGCCCGGCAGTTGCAGTAGCGTGCCCGTGTTGGTCATGGTGTCGCCGTCGACACGCAGCACCGAGATGTCGCTGTCCAGAAAATTCCCGACGTAGAGCCATCGGCCGTCCGGACTGAACACCGCGCCCTCGGGCAGGCCGCGCACCTCGACCTCGCCGACCTTCGTGACTTTCTTGCCGTCGATCTTCAGTACCGCGACGCTGCCGTTGCGGTTGTAGAACCAGTCGGTCTTCGCGTTGTTCGAGCCGCGCAGCAGGACCGCAACGGCGAGTTTGCCGGTCGGGCTGATCGCGAAGCCCTCCGGGGCATCGCCCACCACGACCTTATCGATCACGCGCGCCGGCTGCGCCTCGAGGTCGATCACGGAGACGGTGTCCACGTTGCCGTCGGAGCCGCCGTTGTTGCCGTTGTCGGCGGTGAGGGCGAGTTTGCCGTCGGGCGTGACGTCGAGGTTATACGGCCACAGCCCCACCGCGAGGTCGCGCTTGGTGTAGGTCACCTTCTGGCCGTCCACCTCGAGCAGCGCCACCTTGTGCCCCGGGAACTTGCCTGCCAGCGCGCGCTTGCCGTCGGGCGTAAAGACGACGTGGGCGACGTGCTCGCCGATCACGACGGTGTCGACCAGCCTGACCTGCTTGCCCTGGATCGCGAGCACGCTGATGGAGTTATCGGCGCGGTTGGCGATGAGCGCGAGATTGCCGGCCCGGTTGATCGACATCCCCGAGGGTTGTCTGCCGACCGCGACCGTGTCGATCCGCGTCGGCGGGCTGGTCGTGAGATCGATGACGTAGAGCTTGTTGTCCGGAGCCGGCTTCCAGCTGCTCCCGTCCTGGGCCCAGTCCATCGAATTCGCGACTAGCGCGATCTGGCCGTTTGGGGTGATCGCGAGGTTTGTCGGCGGACCGAAAATCGAGTTCATCAGCGGCAGGTTGGCGACAATCTTTGGATTCGCCGGGTTGGAGCCAATATCGACGATCGTCACCGAATCCTTCCCGGGCGGCATCAACTGCAGCTTGCCGTCATCGCCCCAGGTGACCTTGTTGTCGATACCGACGACCATGTATTCGGGCTTGCCCGAGGACATGCGTTCATCGGTCGCGCAGGCCGCGAGCAGAGCAGCAGCGGTCAGCAGCGCCAACGTTGCGATGCGATTCGTCACGATCTCCTCCTGTATTACGTAATGGTGTGGGGGGCGGAGATCATACTCCCGCCGCTTTGTCGCGAAGCTCAGTTCCGCTCGAGCCTGATGTGGGACCATTAATGACAAGGGGCTCGCACGCTGCAAACCCCTGAAGTGACTGGCGCGCTCCGGCTGGAGGAATCTGGGCACGGGGTTGAGGCGGTTCCGGCCGGGTCAACGGCCGCCTTCGACCCCTTGCTGCGCGTCCCTGCTCTGGTATGAATCGGTTCCACGATGCCGTTAATGTGCGCTATTGAGGATCGGGCATGTCCGCAGAAGTGAGTCGTAATTTAGCTCTGGCGATCGTCGAGCAGGTAGCGGATGCCATCATCTTCGCCGATCGGCAAGGTGTCATACGGCTGTGGAACCCGGCAGCGGAGGCCGTCTTTGGTTTCTCCGCCGATGACATGATCGGCCAAAGTCTCGACCTCATCATCCCGGAGCGCCTGCGCTCGGCTCATTGGAAAGCGTTTCGCCAGGCCATCGAAGCCGGGCGCACGAGGCTAGGGAGACAGGCGCTGGTCACCCGTTCGGTACACAAGAGCGGAGCGAGGCTCTACGTCGATCTGAGCTTCGCGATCGTGCGGGACGCTGCAGGCGAGGTCGCGGGTGCGGTGGCGGTGGCGCGCGATGCGACGGATCGACATACGTCCGAAACGACGATGAAGAAGCGCCTTGCCGAGCTGGAAAAACGCGATGCCCGCTGAGCCCCCGTCGTTGACGGCGTCAGTCCGCAATCCCGCGAATTACGCGACACGGAGTGCTCGCTCGCTGCAGAGGCGTCGACCGGAAATGTCCCGCGTCACGATGCTGCCGGCGACGATCAACTGAGCACGGGCCAGTGCGAACGCCTGCAGGATGACGCCGTCGGACAGGTACACCTACGGCCTCAGGAGGAGCCGTCCGCCCCGTCGCTGAAACCGGCCACTCGACGGCGCTATCAATGGAATGGACGCCCGGGCTCGTAACGGCATCGATGTGCGGCCCTTTTCGTGAAAGCAGGCGCTTGACGGTGCTATCGACCCGTTGCTGACCTACGAACCGTACGACGGCGGACGTTCGGTGTCCCGCTCGGTTCGAGTGGCGCCCCCCGCGCAACCCTCGCGCATCGCACCCCGAGCGGCCGTAGGCGCGTCGAGTGCGCGCGTGTGTAACAAGTCCTTCCCGCGCTGCGAGCCCGCTCATAAGATTCACGCGCCTGTCCGTCTGACACGAACTCGCTACCGGGGCCGGAGCTTACGCCCCGAAATTCAACGACGATGAAGGAGCAAAGCAGTGCTGGCGGCAATGTACTCGGTGCTAGGTGTGGGGCTCGCCCTCTCCTAGGTGCCGCAGGCCATTGCCGCGTGGCGCGATCGTGGGTCGGCCGAGAGCCTTTCGCTGGCCGCATGGAGCTTCTGGACCTGCCACGGCGCGGTCGGGCTTCGCTACGCCGCCACCGTCGTCCGCGATCCGGTGCTCGTGATCCTGAACACGCTCAGCCTGACCGGCTGCGCAGCCACCACCACGATTGTCGTCGTAAAGCGCCTGCGCGCCTGACCTCGCGTCATGTCCGCGCCGACGCAGCCCTCATTCGTGGCTGAACGGCACTCGCGCGGCCGCACGCCTGTCGCGTCGGCGCTGCGCTCGTGGGTGCCGCGGTCGATCCCGGCGCCACCCTGACCAAACCTTGAGCCGGCGGACAAGGAATGGATCGCGCAGGTGATGCTCGGATCGTGCTACGGGCGATCAGCGCAACCGCCCGGGGTGAGCCTACTTGTAGCAGGGTTGTTGGCTCCCCGAGTAGGGATCGAACCTACGACCTGCGGATTAACAGTCCGCAGACCCCAACCCAGCGCTTAGAGCAGCGCCAGCACCTGCGCGGCGTGGTCCTTCGTGTTCACGTCGTCGATCACGTGCGCAACCCGACCCTGCTCGTCGATGACGAACGTGGCGCGTTCGGCCATCCCAAGCACGCCTCGAATCGTTCCACCCAGACCACCGCCAATCGTCCCGTACGCGCGCGCCACGGCCTGATCGGTGTCCGCGAGCAGCGGGAAGTTCAGGTTGTACTTTTTCGTGAAGCGCTGATGCGACTCGAGCATCCTGCGCCGACACCCCTAGGATCGCGGCGCCTTTCTTCCGGATCTCCGCGTTGCTGTCGCGCAGGCTGCACGCCTGCGCCGTGCAGCCCGGCGTGTCGTCCCTCGGATAGAAGTAGAGGACGAGCTTCTTCCCGCGAAAGTCCTTCAGCTGCGACCTTCGAGCCGTCAGTGGTGACGCCCGAGAAGTCCGGCGCCATATCCCCAGGCTTGGGCTTCATACCCGCCTCAGAAGTGGATGCCCGCGCATCAGGTTCGACATCGCGATCTGGTCGGCGGTCGCCTGCGGCGCACCTTCCTCCTTCTTGCCCGCCGACGCGGACGAATCCGGGAACATCCGGAACGTCGTGTTCATCACGATCTGCGCGACCCGCGGCAGCAGCGCGTGCAGCACTTCGCCGAAGACGCCCAGCCGCGTCGCGATCCGCACCGGCTTGTAGACGATCGCCTCGGCCACCATGTCCGCCGCCTCCTCGGGCGAGAGCGTGGGCACCTGGCTGTAGATCTTCGTCGGCGCGATCATCGGCGTCCGCACGAGCGGCATGTTGATGGTCGTGAACTGGATGCCCATGTCGGAGAACTCCGAGGCCGCGCAGCGCGTCCAGGCGTCGAGCGCGGCCTTGGACGCGACGTAGGCCGAGAACCGCGGCGCGTTGGTGAGCACGCCGATCGAGGAGATGTTGATGACGTGGCCCCGGCGCCGCTTCATCATCGACGGCAGCAGCCCGAGCGTAAGCCGCAGCGCGCCGTAGTAGTTGAGCGACATCGTCCGCTCGAAGTCGTGGAAGCGGTCGAACGAGTTCTCGATCGCCCGCCGGATCGAACGGCCGGCGTTGTTGACGAGGACGTCGACGCCGCCGTGGTTCTCGACCACCTTCGTGACGAGTTCGGCGCACTGGTCCGCATCGGCGACGTCGGCAGAGTAGGTGGCGACCTCGTGCCCGGCCGCGGCGATCTCCTTCTTCGCCTCGGCGAGCTTCTCCGGATCGCGCGCCACGATGATGGTCGTCGCGCCCGCGGCGGCGACCTTGTGCGCCGTTGCTAGCCCGATCCCGGACGAGCCGCCGGTGATGAGGACGACCTTGTTCTTCACCTGCCCCTTGAGCGTGCGGTCGATAGCGAGGTCGGGGTCGAGGTGCCGCTCCCAGTAGTCCCACAGACGCCACGCGTAGGTCTCGAGCGCCGGGACCGTCGATGCCCGTGCCCTTCAACGCCGCCTGCGCCTCGCGCGCGTCGAACCGGGTCGGATAGTTGACGAAGGTCAGGATGTCCTCGGGCAGGCCGAGGTCCTTCAGCAGCGCGCTGCGGATGCGGCGGACCGGCGTGAGCGCCATCAGCCCCTTCTTGATGCCGCGCGGGATGAAGCCGAGGAGGGCGGCGTTGACGTAGACCGACATCGCCGGCGCGTGCCCGGCCTTGGCGAAGATGTTCAGGACTTCGCCGACCCGCTTCGGCTCCGGGTCCACAAGGTGGAAGCACTTCCGGTCGAGCCCCTTCTTGTGCGCGATGTGGTCGAGCGCGGCCACCACGAAGTCGACCGGCACGAGATTGATCCGCCCGCCTTCGAGCCCGATCGTCGGCATCCACGGCGGCAGGAGCTGGCGCATCCGCTGGATGAGCTTGAAGAAGTAGTACGGGCCGTCGATCTTGTCCATCTCGCCGGTGCGCGTGTCGCCGACGACGATGCCCGGGCGGTACACGCGCCACGGCACCTGGCACTCCGCGCGCACGATCTTCTCCGACTCGTGCTTGGTCGAGAAGTAGGGGTGGTCGAGGTTTTCCGCTTCCTCGAACATGTCCTCGCGGAACACTCCTTCGTAGAGGCCGGCGGCCGCGATCGAGCTCACGTGGTGGAAGCAGGCGGCGCCGAGGTCGTTCGCGAACGCGACCACGTTGCGGGTGCCGTCGATGTTGGCGACGCGCTGCGACTCCTCGTCCGCCTTGAGGTCGTACACCGCCGCGAGATGGAAGAAGTGGGTGATCGTCTTGTGCTCGAGCTTGTTGCGGTCGGCCTTCGTGATGCCGAGCCCGGGCAGGGCGAGATCGCCGTGGACCGGCACCGCGCGAGTCTTGTCGACACCCCAGTGCTCGAGGAGCTCGTCCACTCGCTTCGCCGACTTCTCGCGCACGAGGAAGTACACCACCGATCCCTTGCGCTCCAGCAGCCTGGCGACGAGGCGCTTGCCGATGAAGCCGGTCGCGCCGGTGACGAAGTAGTGCATGGAGGTCCTCCTTCGGGGCGGTGTTCTTCTGGCATCGTGGGCGCCGCGACCTCCCCGCGATGGCGGGACGATTATATGCCCGCGTATCGGCCGGCCACGACGACCGCGGTCTTTAGTGTGCGGCCTCTAGATGTCCCGCCTAGACTGCATCCGCGTGGGCGTAACCACGGATCAGGCGACGAAAGGAGTTGGACATGGCGAAGAAACTGAAGGCGCTTGCGGATCGCGCGGGCGAACAGGATCTGGCGGGCACGATTCGCGACTCCGCGCAGCAGATCTGGCACGCGGGTCTCGGCGCATTCGGCAAGACCCAGGAGGAGGGCGCCAAGGTGTTCGAGGCGCTCGTCAAGCAAGGCCGGCACCTGGAGGCGCGCACGCGCAAGCTGGCCGAGACGAAGGTGAGCGAGATGACGGGTCAGTGGACCAGGAAGACGGGCCAGGCGACCGCGCGCGCGACCGCCACCTGGGACAAGCTGGAGCAGGTGTTCGAGGACCGCGTCGCGCGGGCATTGAATCGCCTCGGCGTCCCCACGAACCGCGACATCAAGGCGCTCGCCAAGCGGGTGGAAACGCTGACCGCCAGCGTCCAGAAGCTCACCGGCGCACGCAAGGCTCGCGCCGCCGCCAGGAAGCGCTAAGCCGCAGCGCCTCGTCGGGAACATGGCGGGCCGCCCCTCTGCCGGGCCCGACGGGCGCGAGCCCCGGGGCCTTGCGCTGGCGGGCGGCGGGCCGTTGGGCGCCATCTACGAGATCGGCGCGCTGACGGCGCTGGCCGAAGCCCTCGACGGGATCGACTTCAACCGCCTCGACGCGTACGTCGGGGTGAGCTCGGGGGGCGTCATCGCTGCCGGGCTGGCGAACGGCATCACGCCGCTCGAGATGAGCCGGATGTTCATCGAGAGCGACGAGCACGAGGCGCCGTTCGACCCGTCGATCCTCCTCCGCCCCGCGCTCCGCGAATACCTCCGCCGCGCGGTGTCGCTCCCGCCGCTCGTGGCGGGCGTGGTGTGGCAGATCCTCGCGAGCCGCGACCGCGCCGCGCTGCTCGAGTCCTTCGAGCGCCTCGCCCGCGCGCTCCCGACCGGGATCTTCGACAACCAGGTCATCGACGCCTTCCTCGCGCGGCTCTTCGAAGCGCCGGGCCGGACCAACGACTTCCGCCGGCTCGAGCGCAAGCTCTTCCTCGTCGCGACCGATCTCGACACCGGCGCCTCGGTCGAGTTCGGCGCGCCCGGCCACGACCACGTCCCGATCTCGACCGCCGTGCAGGCGAGCGCGGCGCTGCCGGGGCTGTTTCCCCCGGTCGAGATCGACGGCCATCATTTCGTGGACGGCGCGCTCAAGCGGACCCTGCACGCCTCGGTCGCCCTCCGGCAGGGCGTGAAGCTTCTCGTCTGCATCAACCCGCTGGTGCCGTACGACAGCCGCCTGCCCGGGCGCAGCGCCCGGGCGCCGCGCCGGCTGGCCGACGGCGGCCTGCCCGCCGTGCTCGCGCAGACCCTGCGCGCGATCGTGCATTCGCGGATGGAGGTCGGGATGCAGCGGTACCGGCGCGAGTTCCCGGGCGCCGACGTCGTGCTGTTCGAGCCGAACCGGCACGACCACGAGATGTTCTTCACCAACATCTTCAGCTATGCGAGCCGGCGCCGGCTCGCCGAGCATGCGTACCAGAAGACCCGCAAGGAGCTCTTCGAGCGGCGCCACGAGCTCGAGCCGATGCTTGCGCGGCACGGCATCGCGCTCCGCCTCGAGGCCGTCACCGATCCGGACCGCCACCTCGTGCGCCGGGCGCGGCCGCGGCCGCCGCTCGTCGCCGGCACCCGGGTCGCGGCGCGGCTCGCCGATACGCTCGACGATCTCGAGCGCTGGCTCGCGCTCGCGGCGTAGTCGGTCCCGGGCGGCGTGCTATTCTTCGCGCCCCGCGGAGGAACGCTCGAAGCGAGCCGCATGGAGCGCAAGCCGAAGCGCCGCACGCGCGAGCGCATCCTGGAGACGAGCCTGCGGCTCTTCAACGACTTCGGCGAGCCGAACGTCACCACGACGGTGATCTCCGACGAGATGGAGATCAGTCCGGGCAACCTCTACTACCACTTCCGCAGCAAGGACGAGATCGTGAACACGCTGTTCGCGGCGTTCGAGCGCGAGATCGAGGGCGTGCTCGCCGCGCCGAGCGCCCGCGGCGCGAACGCCGAGGACGTGTGGCTCTTCCTGCACCTCCTGTTCGAGGCGATGTGGCGCTACCGGTTCCTCTACCGCGACCTGAACGACCTCCTGTCGCGCAATCGCCTGCTCGAGGTGCACTTCAAGCGGCTGCTCGAGCGCAAGGTCGAGGTGGCGACCGCGCTGTGCGAAGGCCTGGTCGCCGCGGGCGAGATGAGAGCGGCGCCGAAGGACATTCCCGCGCTGGCGACCAACATGGTCGTCGTCGCGACTTACTGGCTGTCGTACGACTACGTCCGCAACCCGCGCCACCAGCAGCCGGAGACGACGCTCGCCGGCGGCGCGTACCAGGTGGTCGCCCTGGCGGCGCCGTTCCTCGCGCCGCGCGCGCGGGCGTTGTTCGACCGCCTGGCGTCGGCATACGTCGGGTCCTGAGCGGACCATTCACCGGAGGAGGCAGGCGATGGCAAAGGGCGGCTGGACGAAGTTTCCGCATGCCGACAAGGGCTACGTGTACGACGGCCCGGCCCTGAAGAAGCACTGGGACCGTCTGCATCGCGGCGATTGCGAACCCTTCCCGAAGGGGGAGGCCCTGCAGGAGGCATGGCGGCACTATCACGCCGGCGAGTTCGAGCAGGCGGTCGCGGCCGGGCTCGACGCCGGCGTCGAGGGCTACAGCGTCGCGAACAAGGCGGCCGCGATCTATGCGACCTATCTCGAGAAGTCGGCGGCGAAGAAGGTGAAGCTGCTGGAGGAGGCGATGAAGCGGGGCGAGGAGGCGATCGCGGCGCGGCCCAAGGATCCCAACGCCCACTACTTCTACGCCATGGCCGCCGGCCGCTACAGCCAGGAGATCTCGATCGCGAAGGCGCTTGCCCAGGGGCTGGGTGGCCGGATAAAAGAGGCGCTCACGCAGGCGCTGAAGCTGCAGCCGAAGCACGCCGACGCGCACATCGCGCTCGGCACCTGGCACGCCGAGATCATCGGCAAGGTCGGCGCGATGGTCGGCGGGCTCACCTACGGCGCCAAGAAGGACGCGGCGGTCGAGCACTTCCAGAAGGCGCTCAAGCTCAACCCGGACTCGGCGATCGCACGCATCGAGTACGCGAACGGACTCGTCACCGTGTTCGGCAAGGACAAGCTGAAGGAGGCGGAAAAGCTCTACGCCGAGGCGGCGAAGCAGAAAGCCGCTCGACGCGATGGAGCGCCTCGACGTCGAGGCGGCCAAAGCCGAGCTCGCGGACTAGCTCGTTCTGGTTTTGGCGCCGGCGGCGCGCTGCTTGCGCCGCGCCGCAGCCGCGAGCTCGCGCTCGACGAGCGCCGGCTCGCGCGGCGCGTCCCACGGCTCCATCATCACCGTGAGCAGCAGTCGCTCGAACTCCGGGCGAAAGCCGGCGATCACGCGTTCGGGGTCCGGCACCCGGCCGGCGTCGGTGATCAGGCCGAACTGGACGCCGCCGTTGTAGGACAGGATCGAAACGCCCATGCCGATGTCGCCCGACTGCGGCACCCAGAACATGATCTGCCCGAGGCGCGCACCGCCGAGATAGAGCGGTTGCTGCGGCCCCGGCACATTGGTCATGACCGCGGTCGCCTTGTTGGCGAGGAGGTCGAGCATCTCCTGCTGCGCCGCGCGCGGCAGGAAGCCGGCGAGCCCGAGCAGCGCGAACGCGATCACCGGCTGGTACGAGCGCTTGAGCGCCTCCATCCGCTGATGCACCTCGTAGAGCCGGGCGAGCGGGTTGGCGATGCCGACCGGAAGCAGCAGCGTGACGAGCCCGAAGCGGTTCCCGAGCCGCCCGTGGTCGCCGGGCGGACGCAGGTTGACCGGCACCATTGCGCGCAGCTCGACGCCCGCCGCCGGGTCGCCCTTCTCGACCAGGTACCGGCGGAGCGCGCCGGCCACGGTCGAGAGCAGGACGTCGTTCACCGAGCAGTCGAGCACCTTCCCGACCGCCTTGACCTCGTCGAGCGGCAGCGGCTCGGTCCAGGCGACCGCTTTCTCGACGCCCGCTGCGCCCTTGAACCGGGTCCGCGAGTCGTCCGGCATGGTGGCGAGCTGCGCGACCTCGGCCGCGACGCTCGCCGCGATGCGGGCGTAGCCGGCGACCTTCTGCGGGTTGCGCAGCAGGGCGACGTACTGCTCGAGGACGTCGCCCGAGAGCCGCAGCGCGCCGGAGGCGGCGCCGGCCACCGGCTCGAAGAGCTGCGCGAGCAACCCCTCGCCGCCTTCGCGCTCGGGCGGCGGGGCGGGCGCCGCCGGGGCCTCGGTCGCCGGCGGCTCGCGGCGACTCGGTCGTAAGCGAGAGCATCACGCCGATCAGCGCGATGCCGTCCGCGTAGCTGTGATGGATCCGGACCACGAGCGCCGAGCCGCTGCCGTAGCTCTCGACCAGGTGGAACTCCCACCACGGCCGGCGCGGGTCGAACGGACGCGGCGCGAGGCGGCCGACGAACCGTTTCAACGCCTCGGCGCCGCCGCGGCCCGGCAGCCGGACCCGCTTCACCTGTCGCGCGAGGTCGAAGCGCGGCGCCTCCTCCCACCATGCGCCGGCCAGGTCCTCCCGCGGCCGCATGCGGAAGCGTTCGTACCGGAGCAGGCGCGCCTCCAGCACCGCCTTCAGACGCTCGTAGTCGAGCGGCGTGTCGAGCACGAGCACACCGACGATCGCCATGCGGTTCGTCGCGCGGTCCATCCGCAGCCAGGCGGTATCGACGCTCGACATCCGTTCGCGGCGGGGCATGGTTGGTGTTGTTCGCTGGCGACGGAAGGTGGGCTGCCTATAATAGCGGAGCGTGCGCCGCGCGAGCCCGCGGCGTCACCGCAGCAGACGGAAAGGAGAAGGCGGGTGAGCGACCTGAAGAAGAAGTTCGACGACGCGGCGGCCGCGGTCAAGAAGCTGAAGGACGACCCGGGGAACGACGCGAAGCTGCAGCTCTACGCGCTCTACAAGCAGGGGGCCGAAGGCGACGTGACCGGCAAGCGCCCCGGCTTCACCGACATGATCGGCCGCGCCAAGTTCGACGCCTGGGCCAAGGTGAAGGGTCTGTCGAAGGACGAGGCGATGAAGAAGTACGTCGAGCTCGTCCGATCCCTCGGCGCCTAGCGCCGGGCGGATTTCTTCTTCGCCGGCGCGGCCGCTTTCGCGGGCGCGCCGAGAACCTTGTCCAGCTGCGCCTCGACTTCGGCCTCGATGCGCGGCTTGAGGAAGGCGAGCAGGAACCCGAGCTTCGCCTCGAGCCGCACTTCCCTGGTCGTCACGTGGAGCTCGCCGTCGATGCCGGTCCGCTCGAAGCGGAGCACGTTGCCGTCCCAGGCGTAGTCGAGCTCGAAGTCCTTTCGCAGCTGCTTCGCCATCTTCTCCGCCGCCTTCCGCGCCTCCTCGAGCGGCTTCGAGTGGGCACGCCGGATACGGATGTCGCTCATGCCTCAGCGGTAGAGGTGGGCGCGCGAGCTCGGCAGCTCGTTGTTCCGCTCGCGCGCGAACGCCACCTGGAAGAGCTGCAGGTAGCCGGTCGTGAAGGTGGCGATCGAGCCGGCGAGGTAGAGGCGCCAGGCGCGCACGAACGTCTTGTCGTACGTCTTCTCGATGTCGAAGACGTCCCGTTCGAAGCGCTCGAGCCAATGGGCGAGAGTCTGCGCGTAGTGCAGGCGCAGGTTCTCGACGTCGAGCACCGACAGGCGATACGGCTCGAAGATCTCCATCATCTCGCGCAGCGCCGGCGGGTAGGCGCCGGGAAAGATGCGCTTTTCGATCCACGCGTTCATCGGCTCGGGCTTGTTGCGGCCGATGCTGTGGATCAGCCCACGCCCGCGCTCGGTAAGGCAGCCGTCGATGAGCCGTCCCAGACCGCGATAGTTGTCGCGCCCGACGTGCTCGAGCATGCCCACCGACACGAAGACGTCGTACTCGCCCTTGATGGTGCGGTAGTCGTCCTCGACGTACTCGACGCGCCCGTCGAGCCCCTGTTCCTTCGCCTTCGTGCGCGCGTAGCGGATCTGCTCGCCCGAGATGTTGTACGAGCGCACCGTCACCCCGTAGTGCCGCGCCATGTGGCGGGCGAAGCCGCCCCAGCCGCAGCCGGCCTCGACCACGCGATCGCCGGGCCGGAGCTGCAGCTTGCGGCAGACGTGGTCCATCTTCGCGCGTTGCGCCTGCTCGAGCGTCATGCCGGGCTCGGGATAGTAGGCGCAGGTGTACTGCATCGCCTCGTTGTCGAGCCACCGCTCGTAGAACTCGTTGCCGAGATCGTAGTGGTGCGAGATGTGGTCGCGCGAACCGGCGAGCGTGTTGCGCCGTGGGCGGGTCAGGAATCGCTGCACGCGCCGCAGAGCGCCGGCGACGGTGGAGGGAGAGCCGCCCCCGTAGGCCGTCTCGAGCATGCGGACGAAGTCGCCTTCGACGTCGACTCTGCCGAAACTGTACAGGTCGCCGAAATGCAGGTCGGGATTCAGGCACAGTTTCCACAACGCCCCGCGATCGCGCACGTGGATCCGTCCGATGCTGCGCGTCGGGTTGAGGCTGATCTCTTCGCCGTTCCAGAGCACCATGGACATCGAGCCCTTGCCGGCAAAGCTGAGGATCTGACGGGCGAGGAAGCGCTCGATGGCGTAGACGGGGCCCTTGGCCACGTCAGGGATGTCGGAATCGAGAGCGAGGGGAGCCGCTTTGCTGTTCTTCATGGACGGACTCTCAGCGACCACGTGATCCGGAAATCCTAACATGGCTGGACAGACCGCCGCTGGCTCTGGCCGGCCGGGCGCCGACGGGGCGGCGGCCGGTCGCCGAACGGGTCGAGGCGGGGTTCTCCGCGCCGCGGAATGGGTCGGGCGCCTTGACGGGACCCGACGGTCTGACGGACACTTTGGGCATGCACCCGTTCGTCATCCGCCGCCGACGCCGCGCCGCCCGCCAAAGCGGGGCGTCCGTGCGCGCGACGACGATGAGGAACGAAGCAACCCCGACATCGCCAAGGCCACAGACGATCTCTGTGGCCTTGTTGTTTTGACCGCGCGCCGCGTGAACACCCGATCGGCGCGCTGCCCTCCCCGCCGCGGATGCAGCGAGCGTGGCGAGGCCGATGAAAAGGAACCGCAAGATGGAGCTCAAGGACTTCCCGCTGGACGCGTTGATGGAGATCACCTCCCGGCCGCCGCTCGTGTTCGTGCGCGGCGAGGGATCGTGGATATGGGACCACGCCGGCCGCCGGTATCTCGACTTCGTGCAGGGCTGGGCGGTGAACGCCCTGGGGCACAGCCCGCGCGCGATCGCCGACGCGCTCGCCAGCCAGGCGGCGACGCTCGTCAACCCGAGCCCCGCGTTCTGGAACGCCCCGAGCGCGCGACTCGCGCGGCAGCTCGTCGACCACTCGTGCTTCGACCGGGTGTTCTTCGCCAACAGCGGCGCCGAAGCCAACGAGGGCGCGATCAAGCTCGCGCGCAAGTGGGGCGCGAAATTCCGCCACGGCGCCTACGAGATCGTCACGTTCGACCACGCGTTCCACGGCCGCACGCTCGCGACGATGGCGGCCTCGGGCAAGCCGGGCTGGGACTCAGCTCTTCGAGCCGAAGGTCCCGGGCTTCCCGAAAGCGCAGCTCAACGACCTCGCCTCGGTCGAACGGCTGATCGGCGATCGGACGGTGGCGGTCATGCTCGAGCCGATCCAGGGCGAGTCGGGGGTGCTGATGGCGACCGACGAGTTCCTCCGCGATCTCCGCGCGCTCACGTCGGCGCGGCAGCTGCTGCTGATCGTGGACGAGGTGCAGACCGGGATGGGCCGCACCGGGAAGCTCTTCGGCTACGAGCACGCCGGGATCGAGCCGGACATCATGACCCTGGGCAAGGGAATCGGCGGCGGGGTGCCGCTCGCCGCGCTGCTCGCGAAGGAAGCGGTCTGCTGCTTCGAGCATGGCGACCAGGGCGGGACGTACAACGGCAACCCCCTGATGACGGCGGTCGGCGGCGCCGTGATGGACGCGCTCCTCGCCCCGGGCTTCCTCGAGGGCGTCACGCAGCGCGGGCGGCAGCTGACGGAGGGGCTGCAGAAGCTGGCCCGCCAAGCATTCGCTCGGCGAGGTGCGCGGCCGCGGGCTGCTGGTGGCGCTCGACCTCGGGCGCGATCTCGGCCCGAAGGTCGTCGACGCCGCGCGCGAAGCCGGCCTGCTCCTCAACTCACCGCGGCCTGGCAGCCTGCGCTTCATGCCGGCGCTCACGACCTCGGCCGGCGAGATCGAGGAGATGCTGGCGACGCTGGACGGCGTGCTCGGGAAGACGCTGCGGGGCTAGTGCCCCGAGGCTGGACGTTCCGCGAGCAGGGCCTGGTAGCGCTCCCGGCTCGCCGCCAGGTGAGGATTCAGCTTCAGCGCGACGTCGAGCGCGAAGAGCGCGTCGTCCTTGCGGCCGGCCGCGATGCAGAGCTCGGCGAAGGCGAGCATCGCGCCGAAGTGACGCGGCTCGAGGGCGAGCGCGTGGTGGAAGTCCCGCGCGCTTTCCTCGTCGCGAGCCTGGATGTAGAAGAGCGTCCCGCGCTTGTGCCAGGCCTCGGCGAAGCCCGGGTGCAGGGCGACCAGGCGGTGCAGGATCCGCTCGGCGGCCGGGTAATCCTCCGCGACGATCGCCCGCGTCGCGCGCTCGAGCTCGGCCGCAGCGCGCCGGTCCGGATAGGTCATCCAGAGCGCCCAGATCTCGTCCTGTGTCGCTTCCGCGGAGGTGGCGGACGCGAGGTCGGCGAGGCGGCGCAGGAGCGCGTCGAGCCGCCGGTGGAGCCGGTGCGACGGGCGCCGCCGCGGGCCGCGCACGATCAGTTTCAGCGTTTCGGCGTACATCGTTACCCGGCAGTGTAGGACAACCCCGCCCGCGTCAATGGGCCGTCCCGCGCGCTTCTGCGGCAAGTTCCTCGCGGGCGGTGCGAACCGCGCCAAGATGGGGGTTGATGCGCAGGGCCGCATCGAAGGCGAACAGGGCGCCGGTCCGCTCGCCCCGGCGCAGGCAGATCTGCCCGAACCCGCAGACCGCGCCGAAATGGCGCGGCTCGAGCTCGAGCGTGCGGTGGATGTCGCGGACGCTGTCCGCGTCGCGCCCCATGCGGAAGTACAGCGTCGCCCGCTTGTTCCACGCCTCGGCGTAGTCGGGGTGAGCCGCGACCAGTTCGTCGAGCAGCTTCCCGGCCACGGCGTGAGCGCTGTCGCCGATTGCCCGGGTGGCGAGCTCGAGGCGCTCCGCAACGCGGGCATCGGGATGCGACATCCACGCGCTCCAGATCGCCTCCTCGATCTGGCTTGCTTCGACCGCATTGGCGGCGCGAACGAGGCGCTCGAACAGCGCGTCGAGCCGGCGCGGGAGCGCGGCGGCGGGCTTCCGCCCTTCCAGGGAGAGGATCAGCTTCAGCGTCTCGTCGAACACGTCGTAACTTTAGCGACTCCGCGGAAATCGCGCCTGCGCTCAGCGGAAATCGCGCGCGCTCAGTGAAAATCGCGCGAGCGGGTGACGAGCCGGCCGAGCAGCGCGCTCTCGTCGACGAGCCGCCGGGCGACCAGGTGCACGACTTCGCCCTCGCGCTCGATGACGCCGTGCACCGCCATCAGCCGCGCGCCGAGCAGCTCGCGCCGCTGGCGTTCCCCGAGGTCGCGCCAGACCACCACGTTGACATAGCCGGTCTCGTCCTCGAGCGTCACGAACACCACGCCGGCGGCGGTGTCGGGACGCTGGCGGCCGGTGACGATCCCGCAGGCGCGGGCGAAGCGGCCATGCGGCAGCCGCCGGATCTCCTCGGCGGTGGCGAGCCGCATGCTGTCGAGCCGGCCGCGCAGCAGTGCCAGCGGATGCCGGCCGAGCGTGAGGCCGAGGCTCGCGTAGTCGGCGACGAGGTCCTCGCCTTCGGTCGGCGGGCTCAAGACGGGCGGCGACTCGACCACCGGTGCTTCGCGCAGCAGCGGGGTGGGGGCCTCGACACCGGCGACGTCCCAGTACGCGCGCCGCCGATGGGGGGCGAGCGCTTTGAGCGCGCCGGCGGCGGCGAGGCACTTCAGGTCGCGCGCGTCGAGCCGGGCGCGGCGCGCGAGGTCGTCGACGCTCGCGAACGGCCGTTCGCGCCGCGCGGCGACGATGCGCTCCGCGCCGGCCTGCGAGAGGCCCTTCACCATGCACATGCCCAGCCGGAGCGCCGGCCCGGGATCGCCTCCCTCGAGCGTGCACTCCCAGTCGCTCGCGAGCGCGTCGACCGGCAGCACCTCGACGCCGTGCCGGCGCGCATCCTGCACGAGCTGCGACGGCGCGTAGAAGCCCATCGGCTGGCTGTTGAGGAGCGCGGCGCAGAACGCCGCCGGATGGTGGCGCTTGATCCACGCCGACACGTAGACGAGGAGGGCGAAGCTCGCCGCGTGCGACTCGGGGAAGCCGTACTCGCCGAAGCCGAGGATCTGCCGGTAGACGCCCTCCGCGAACTCGGGCGGGTAGCCGCGCTTGCGCATGCCTTCCTTCAGCCGCCGCTCGAACGGCTCCAGCCCGCCCTTGCGCCGCCACGCCGCCATCGCGCGGCGCAGCGCGTCCGACTCGCCGGGGGTGAAGCCGGCGGCGACCACCGCGAGCTGCATCACCTGCTCCTGGAAGATCGGCACGCCGAGCGTCCGCTCGAGCACCTGCCGCACCGCATCGCTCGGATAGGCGACCGGCTCCTGGTTCTGCCGGCGGCGCAGATAAGGATGCACCATGCCGCCCTGGATCGGCCCCGGGCGGACGATCGCGACCTCGATCACCAGGTCGAAGAACGAGGCCGGCCGCAGGCGCGGCAGCATCGCCATCTGCGCCCGCGACTCGATCTGGAACACGCCGATGGTGTCGGCGGCCTGGATCATCTCGTAGGTCGCCGGGTCCTCGGCCGGCACGTCGCCGAGCCCGAACGGCGCGCCGCACTGGGCGCCGATCATGTCGAGGGCACGCCGGATCGCCGACAGCATCCCGAGCGCGAGCACGTCGACTTTCAGGAGACCGAGCGCGTCGAGGTCGTCCTTGTCCCACTGGATGACGCTGCGGTCGGGCATCGCCGCGTTCTCGACCGGCACCAGCCGTTCGAGCGAGCCGCGGGCGATGACGAAGCCGCCGGTGTGCTGCGAGAGGTGGCGCGGGAAGCCGACGAGCGCGTTCACCAGCGCGCACAGCTGCCCGATCACCGGGCTCGCGGCGTCGAAGCCGTCCGCGGCGAGCTTCTCCGGCTCGACGCGCCAGTGATCCCACCAGGCGCGCGACATCGCCAGCTGATCGACCTGCGCCGGGTCGAGACCGAGCGCCTTGCCGACGTCGCGGATCGCGCTCTTCGGGCGGTAGGTGATGACGGTCGCGGCGATCGCGGCGCGGTCGCGGCCGTACTTCGCGTAGAGGTACTGGATCACCTCCTCGCGCCGCTGGTGCTCGAAGTCGACGTCGATGTCGGGCGGCTCGTTCCGCTCGCGCGAGATGAAGCGCTCGAACAGCATCGACATCCGCGCCGGGTCGACCTCGGTGATGCCGAGCGCGTAGCAGACGGCCGAGTTCGCCGCCGAGCCGCGGCCCTGGCAGAGGATCCCCTGCGAGCGCGCGAACCGCACGACGTCCTGCACGGTGAGGAAGAACGGCTCGTAGGCGAGATCGGCGATGAGCGCGAGCTCGTGCTCGACCAGGCCGCGGACCTGATCGGGCACGCCGCCGGGAAAACGCCACGCGAGGCCGTCCTCGGTGAGCCGCCGCAACCAGCTCGCCGGCGTCTCGCCGGCAGGCACCAGCTCCTCGGGGTACTCGTAGCGCAGCTCGTCGAGCGAGAAAGCGCACCGTTCGGCGACGCGCAGCGTCTCGGCGAGGAGCGCCGGCGGGTAGATCTGCGCGAGCCGTATCCGCTGCCGCAGGCTCCGCTCGGCGTTCGGAAAGAGCGCGTGGCCGCACTCGCGCACCGGACGCCCGATGCGCACCGCGGTGAGGACGTCCTGGAGGCGGCGGCGCGAGCGCACGTGCATGTGCACGTCGCCGGCGGCGACGAGCGGGAGACCCGCCGCGCGTGCGAGCGCGCGCAGGGCGGCGAGCCGCGCCCGGTCGTCGGGACCGCAGTGCAGCTCCGCTGCGATCCAGGCGCGGCCGGGAAAGCGCTCGGCGAGCCATTCGGCTTCGGCGGCGGCGGAGGAAGACGAAGGGACGAGCAGCGCGAGGCACTCGCTCAGCCCGCCGTCGAGATCGTCCCGTGTCAGCCGATAGCTGCCCTTTTTGGCGCTGCGTCTTCCTTTGGTGATCAGCTCGGACAGGTTGCCGTAGCCGGTGCGGTTCGTCGCGAGCAGCACGAGCTTCGGGCCATCCTGGAGCTGCAACTCGGCACCGACGAGCAGCTTGAGGCCGTGCTCTTTCGCCGCGAGATGCGCGCGCACCGCGCCGGCAACCGAGCACTCGTCGGTGACCGCGAGCGCGGCGTAACCGAGCGCGGCCGCGCGCTCGACCAGCTCCTCCGGATGCGAGGCACCGCGGAGGAAGCTGAAGTTGGTGAGGCAGTGCAGCTCGGCGTAAGCGGGAAGCATTCACGCAAACAGCCCGTGCAGGAACCAGCCGCCGGGCGGATGACGATCGCGATACACCCAGACGAGCGCGCGCTCGGCGGTCTCGGCGACGAAGTAGTCGCGCGCGACGTCGCCGCCGTCCCACCAGCCCGATTCGATGCGCTCGGGGCCGGCGAGGAGCTTCAGCGGCCCGCCGCGGTGCGGCGCGGCGTCGATCTCCGCGAGCGGCTCCGGCGCCGGCAGGAGCCAGAACGGGCGCAGGCCGGGAGGGTCTGCACCACCCGAACCGCCGTCGACCTCGCTTTCCCGCGACGCACGCTCCGGCCGATGCTCCGCAGCGACGGCAAGACCGTGCACGGCCACCCCGCCGAGCCGGGCGCGGAGCCGCTCGACGAGCTTCTGCCAGTCGCCCGGGGAAGACGCGCCGTCGTCGAAGAGCGCGAGCGCTTCGCCCATGAGCGGCACGACGTCGCCGGCGTCGACCGCGATCGCCCGTACCGCTTCCGGCAGCGCGAGCCCGCCGAGCCGCTCACGGGCAAGCAGCGTGAAATGCGCGGCGTCGCGAGCGGGCGCGACGAGGCCGATCGGCACCTCGGTGAACTTCGCCTCGACGGTGGAACAGCTTCAGTGCGAGCCGCTGCACGCCGCCGGCGCGCGCGGCGAGAAAGCCCTCGAGCTGCACGAAGAGCCGCCTGGCGGCGAAGAGCAGCGCCTCGGTCTGCGTCACCTCCGCCGGCAGCTCGAGGCGGGCGCGGAACTCGGCCGGCGGGGTGAAGAAGGTGCGCGGATCGGGCGCGCGCCCGAGCGCGCGGTCGAGGTCGTCGACGAGCTGCCGGCCGAAGCGGCGCGCGAGCCCGGCCCGCGGCAGCGCGGCCACGTCGCCGACGCGCGTCGCGCCGATGGCCGCGAGCGCTTCGCGCGCGGCGTCGTCGCCGGTCATGACGCGCACCGGCAGCCCGGCGAGCGCACCGGGGAGCGCGGCGGGGTCCGCCACCAGGCGCTCGCTGCCGGCGTGCGCGAGCCAGCTCGCGCCGCGCGCGGTCGGCGCCGCCGCGACGAGCGCGGTGAGCCCCATGCGCGCGCAGCCGTCGCGCAGGCTCGCGGCGATGCGTTCGAGGCCGCGGAAGAGCTTCAGGCTGCCGGAGACTTCGAGCGCGAGCGAGTCGGGAAGCTCGAGTGCCACGCTCGGCGTGTACTGCGCGGCCCAGCCGGCGAGCCCGAGGAGGCACTCGGTCTCCTCGGCGGCATTGCGCGGATGGACGGCGAGCGCGCGCGCGAGCGCGCTCGCCGCCGCGGTCGAGAGCCCCGGGCGCACGCCGCGCGCGGCCGCCTTCGCGTCGCAGGCGACGATGCGATGGTGCTCGGCGACCGCCTGCGGCTCAGGCGTGGCAAGCGCGCGCGTCAGCGCTTCGAGCGGCAGGTTCGGCAGGTACAGCGCAATCCATTGCGGCATGGGGACGATCCAGGTCGATCGCGATCGGCCGCGCGCAGACCGCGCCGCGGCGCTTGAGGATCCGCACCGCGATCCCGCCGGCGGCGGTGTCGAGGGCGAGCCGCAGCGCCGCCGGCGACGCCTCGCCGGCGGCCGGCGGCGCGCGGAAGAGCATCGTCATCGTCCGCGTGCCCTCGGCCGCGAGCTGCAGGCGCCGGAGCGCGGCGTACTTCGCCTCGCCCGGCCAGACGAGCACCGCGCCGCAGGCGGCGGAGCGCAGTGCCTGTTCGGCCGCCCACAACGCGTCGCGCGCCGCGCGCGTCCGGACGATCAGGACCTGCCCGAGCGGAATGCCGGCTGCTGCGAGCGCCGGCGCATAAGGCAGATACGGCGGCGCGATCCAGGCGAGCCGCTCGCCGGCTGCGCGCGAGGCGGGCGAGGGCCGGACCGAGGATGCGCAGCTCGCCGATGCCATCGTGCGCCGGCACGAGCTCGGCGAGGCTGCCCGTCGGCCAGCCGCCGCCCGGCAGCTCGGCGTCGAGCAGCGGGAACCCGGTCGGCACGCTCGGGCTCGCCACGTGCGCGAGCGCCCCGCCGCGACGGATGTCGGGGCGGGCGAGGAGGGCGGCAAGCGGCGCTCGTTCGGCGGCCACGGAAAAAACGAACCGCGACGGACGCACTCGTCCGCGCCCGCCGGCGGTTCCAGCGCTTACAGCGACCGGCTGCTGCGAATGATCCCGACGGCGATCCCCTCGATCGCGAACGGCGACGAGCGGGTATCGACGACGATGGCCTTGAATTCCGGGTTCTCGGGCAGGAGCTCGACCGTCGCGCCGCGGCGGCGCAGGCGCTTCACCGTCACCTCGTCCTCGAGGCGGGCGACCACGATCTGGCCGGTGCGGGCCTCGCCGGTCTTGTGCACCGCCAGCATGTCGCCGTCGAGGATGCCGGCGTCGCGCATGCTCATGCCGCGCACTTTCAGCAGGTAGTCGGCGCGCGGCTGGAAGAGCCCCGGGTCGACCGAGTAGCGGCCGACGATGTGCTCCTCGGCGAGGATCGGCGAGCCGGCGGCGACTCTGCCGACGAGCGGCAGGCCGAGCGCCTCCTTGAGGCGCAAGCCCCTGGCGGTGCCGTCGAGGATCTCGATCACGCCCTTGCGCTCGAGCGCGCGCAGGTGCTCCTCGGCGGCGTTGGGGGAGGCGAAGCCGAGCATGCGCGAGATCTCCATGCGCGTCGGCGGGAAGCCGGTCTCCTCGATCGTGTCGCGGATGAGCTGCAGGATCTCCGCCTGCCGCGGCGTCAACTCTTTCATGTCTTGCTCCTAGGGACGGACCGAGTACTGCGCCCGGATCGATTCCCCGACGCCTCGCGCGGCAGCGATCGCCCGCACGCCGGCCGGCATCGGCACCCGCCCGAAGCGCGCGAGCCGCGCTTCGATCGCGAGCCGGCTGCGCGCGTGCGCGACCGCGAGGTCGTCGATCGACGTGCCCTTGTCGAAGGCGGCGACCAGCCGGTCGTCCTCCTCCTTCGTCCACGGCTTGCCGGAATTGCCGGCGGCCGGGCGCGCCGCCTGCCGTTTCTCGAGCCGCGCCGCGTTCTCGAGCACGCGCACCGCCTGGTAGAGCGCGCGCACGACGTCGGGATGCTGATACAGGCTCGCCGCCGGGAGCGGCTCGCCGGTGAAGGGATCGGTGCCGGCCGAGAGGGCCTGCAGGATCGACAGCGCTCTTTCCTGGTCCATGGATGTCTCCGGTTGGCCCCCGCCCTTATCTGTATTGATACACAGTACTGAACAAAAATGCAAGTGATCGTCGCGGCGCCGGGGGAAGTCGTTGTTTTTGCGGGCCGGAACGCCGGATAATCGGCACGCATGTGCGGCCGCTACGTTCTCGTCTCGCCCGGCGAGGTCATCGCCGAGCACTTCGGCTTGAACGAGGTGCCGGTCTATCCGCCGCGCTACAACATCGCCCCGACCATGGACGCGCTCGTCGTGCGCGAGACGCCCGCGGGCGAAAAGGAAGCGGTGATGCTCCGCTGGGGCCTGATTCCGGCGTGGGCCAAGGAGCCGAGGATCGGCGGCCGGATGTTCAACGCCCGGGCCGAAGGGCTGCCCGACAAGCCGGCGTTCCGCGCTGCGTTCCGCCGCCGCCGGTGCCTCGTCCCGGCCGACGGCTTCTACGAATGGCGGCCGGCCGCGGGCGGCGGGAAGCAACCCTACTTCGTCCGGCTCGTCTCCGGCGCGCCGCTCGCGCTCGCCGGGCTGTGGGAGGAATGGCGCGGCCCGCAGGGCGACACGATCGCCACCTTCACCATCGTCACCACGGCGGCGAACGAAGCGCTGCGCGCGCTCCACGACCGCATGCCGGTGCTCGTCGCGCCCGCCGACCGCGACGAGTGGCTGTCCTCGCCGAATCCCTCGGCGCTGCTCGGGCCGTGGGCGGGCGAGCCGCTCGAGACCCGCCCGGTCAGCGCGCGCGTCAACAGCGTGCAAAATGACGCGCCGGACCTGATCGAGCGCGTATAATCCGCCGCGCCATGTTCGGAAAGAAGATCAAGACCGGGTACGAGTCCGACGCGACGCGCATGATCCGCGAGCTGCTCGCGGCGAAGCCCGAGATCGCCGACGAGCAGAAGACCGGGCGCGCGCTGTGGTGGGACCGCAGGCTCGACCTCGACCGCCTGCGGCGCGAGAAGGAATCGAGCGTCGCGCAGAAGGGTTACGTCTATCAGACCGATGACTAGCCGCGCGCGCGGCACCGCGGCGGCGCCTCGCTGGCGGGGCTTCTCTGTCTTGCGCTCTCGGGTTGTGCCTCGCCGTACGCGGGCCTCCTGATGGCGCTGATTCCGGACGGCACGTTCACCACCTTGCTGAAGAACATGCAAGGGGTGAGCACGCCAAACCAGGAAAAGCTCGCGGCGCTCGAGAAGAAGGGCGACTGGGCCGGCATCGTGGCGTTCGCCCAGGAGAACCTCGCGCGCGATCCGCACAACGCGGACTGGTGGGTGATCATGGGCTACGCGTACTCCGAGCTGCTGCAGTATCAGCGCGCGGCCGATGCATTTCAGCAGGCGATCCGCATCGAGCCGCAGGAGATCACCAGCTGGAACCTGCTCGCCCAGGCCCAGCGCTCGCTCGGCCAGCCGGAGCGGGCGATCCGTACCCTCGACAACGCGCTGCGGATCAACCGCGACTCGCCGATGACCTACTACCTGCTCGGCGAGAGCTTCAGCGACCTCAAGCGGCCGGACCGCGCCGTCGGCTTCTACGAGGAGGCGGTGCAGCGCAATCCGAAGTTCAGCCAGGCGGTGTACGGGCTCGGCGTCGCGTACGCGCAGCTCGGGCGGAAGACCGACTTCGAAGCCACCGTCGATCTGCTCAAGAAGATGGACCCGCAGGCGGCGCAGCAGCTCGCCGCGACCCCGCTCGGCCGGCGCTAGGGCGCGCGCCTCAGGAGACCGCCAGGCCGTCGTCGGCGGCGATCACCGCGCCGTTCACGAAGCCCGACGCGTCGGAGCAGAGGAGGAGCACCAGGGCGTCGAGATCCTCCGGCTTGCCGACGCGCCGTCGTGGCAGCATCGCGACGAGCTTGCGTCCGCCGTCGGTGTCCCAGTAATCGCGATTGATCTCGGTCTCGATGTACCCGGGGCAGAGCGCGTTGGCGTTGATGCCGTGGCGCCCCCACTCGAGCGCGAGCGACCGCGTGAGTTGGACGACCGCCGCCTTCGACATGCCGTACACCGAGAGCTGCCCGAGCACCCGCAGGCCGGCGACCGAGGCGATGTTGACGATCCGTCCCGGACGCTTGCCGGCGATCATGCTCTTCCCGACCGCCTGCGCGACGAAGAACATGCCCTTCGCGTTGGTGTCCATCACCTGGTCGTACTCGGCCTCCTCGACCTCCGCGAGGCGCTTCGTGACGCTGACGCCGGAGTTGTTCACCAGGACGTCGATCGGCCCGAGCGCGTTCTCGGCGGCCGCGACGCCGGCGCGCACCGACGCGACGTCGGTCACGTCCATCGCCACCGCGTGCGCGGCGCCGCCGGTGGATTCGATCTCGCGCGCCAGCGCCGCGAGCCGGTCGGTGCGCCGCGCCGCGAGCGCCACGCGGGCGCCGGCATGCGCGAGCACGGTCGCGAACCGCCGGCCGAGCCCGCTCGATGCGCCGGTGACGAGCGCCGTCTTGCCGTCGAGCCTGATCTCCATACCTGCCTCCGTGGGGAGCGGCGATTATAGGTGCGCCCGCCACGTCGAATGACACCGCGCCCGGGCGCGAGCTACACTCGAGCGCACCGTCATGACCGATTGCCTGCGCGCCTACGAACGCGGTGTCCTGCGCGTCACGCTCAACCGGCCGGCGAAGCGGAACGCGCTGTCGCGCGCGATGCTGCGCGAGCTGAAAGCCGTGTTCGATGCGCACGCCGGCCTCGACGACCTTCGCCTCGCGGTGCTCGGCGGCGCCGGCGACGTCGCGTTCTGCTTCGGCGCCGACCTCGCCGACCTGGCGGGCGCGCGCGACGAGGAGGCGACGGCGGAGTTCGTCGCGGCCGCGACCGCGGCGCTCGACGCGGTGCGCCGCTTTCCGGTGCCCACGGTCGCGGTGCTGAACGGCGCTGCGCTCGGCGGCGGGGCGGAGCTCGCGCTCGCCTGCGACATGCGGCTCGCGGCCGCCCACGCCCGGGTCGGCTACAGCCACGCCGAAATCCACACCGCGACCGGTTGGGGCGGCGGTCCCGACCTCGCCCGTCTCGCCGGCTACGCCGCGGCGATGGAGCTGCTGGCGTCGGCGCGCGCGCTGACCGCCGACGAGGCGCGCGCGCTCGGACTCGTCAACCACGTCGCCCCCGCGGGCGTTGACCTGCTGGAGCTCGTCGAGCGCTTCCTCGAGCCGATGCGGGAGCGCCCGCCGCACGTGATGCGGGCGCTCAAGGCCCAGGCGCTCGCCGAACGGTTCGGATGGCCGGTCGAGATGCGGCGCGAAGCCGAGCACGAGCACTTCGTCCGGACCTGGCTCGACCCGGCCCACTGGACGGCGGTGGACGATCGGTTCAAGCCGCCCGAGGACTAGGTCGACGTGCCTAGCATCCGCGCCGGCGACCGGCGAGTATCAGCGGGCTTCGTCAACTTGCCGGAGTACCGTCTTGATGAGCCGTTCGCTTTGTCGCCTCGCGGTCGTGTTTCGTCCTGTAGGCCCGGAATAAGCGCGCGGCGGCACGCGTTTCTGATCCACGGATGCCTCGTCCGCTGCAGATGACCGCCCTGAAAGGAATCGCGCTGTCGGCGCTCGCGTTGTTCCTCGCCGGCTGTGCGATGCTTTCCCCTTCGATCTCCCCCGGCGCGTCCAAGGCCGAAGTGGAAGCGGCGCTCGGCAAGCCTGTCGACGTGGTGACCGCACCCGGCGGGGAGGTCGTGTGGCAGTATCCGCGCGGGCCGGTCGGGCAGACCACCTACATGGTCGCGTTCGGACCCGACGGGCAGGGCGAAGGGACTGACCCAGGCCCTGACGTGGGAGAACTTCGCGCGCCATCCGCCTCGGGATGACCCGCGACGAGATCCGCCTGGAGTTCGGACGCCCGGGAACCATCTCGACGTATCGCAACCTCGGCGAAGAGGTATGGTCGTACCGCTATCAGATCCCGGTCAGCACCAACCGGATCTTCAACGTCCATTTCGACGCCGCAACCGGCAGGGTGCGGTCGACGAGCGACCAGCAGGACCCGCTGTTCAGCCCGCCGTTCCGGATCGTGGGATAGTGCGCTGCTACGCCGCCGCGAGCGCCGAGGAGAATTGCCATGAAACCGCTGCCCGTCTCGTATCGCTCTCGCTCGCGGCATGCTGCTCGCGGGCTGCGCCGCGCTCCAGTCGCCGTCCTTTCCGCCGGGCACCGCGATGAGCGACGTCGAATCGCGCCTGGGCAAGCCGCGGGGAGTCGTGAAGGCGCCGGACGGTGACACCGTGTGGCAATACCCGAACGGCCCGGTCGGCCAGACGACCTATATGGTGCGGTTCGGCCCGGACCAGCGCACGAAGAGCGTCTACCAGGCGCTCACCTTCGAGCAGTTCACGAAGATCCAGCGCGGGATCAGCCGGGACGACGTCCGGCTGTTGCTCGGCCCGCCGGGCCAGACGATGGCCTTCAGCCGGATGAACGAGGAGGTCTGGTCCTACCGCTACCAGGCGTCGGCGAGCGACAACCGCATCTTCAACGTCCATTTCGACGCGACCACGGGTTACGTGCGCACGACGAGCGACCAGATCGACCCGCTGCTCAACCCATGGAACATGGACGCGAACACCATCTGAGGTCATCATGAACCGTTCGATCTCGCGCTTTCCGGCCGTGGCAGGCGCATTGCTCGCCGCCGCGTGCGCTTCGCTCGCGCCACCGTCGTTTCCGCCGGGCACTGCCATGTCCGAGGTCGAGTCGCGCATGGGCAAGCCGCGCGAGCGTCGTGAAGGCGCCGGACGGCGGGATCGTCTGGCAGTATCCGACCGGCCCGGTCGGCCAGATGACCTACATGGTCGACTTCGGCCCGGACCAGCGCGTGAAGAGCGTCTACCAGGCGCTCACGCTCGAGCAGTTCGCGAAGATCGTGCCCGGCACGACGACCCAGGACGACATCCGGCTGCTGCTCGGGCCGCCGGGCCAGACCATGACCTTCAGCCGGATGAACGAGGAGGTCTGGTCGTATCGTTACCAGGCCGTCGGCGAGCGACAACCGCATCTTCAACGTCAACTTCGACGCGACGACGCGCACCGTGCGCAGCACCGAGCGACCAGGTCGACGCCAGCTGTTCAACCCGATCGGACACCATGGACGGAACACCCACTCATGACCAGCACCCGTTTCGACCCATCGAACCGGCGCGAACCTCGAGGTTCGATCCGCTTGCGTCCGGCCGTGGCAGGCGCATTGCTCGCCGCCGCGTGCGCTTCGCTCGCCCCGCCGTCGTTTCCGCCGGGCACTTCCATGTCCGAGGTCGAGTCGCGCATGGGCAAGCCGCCGAGCGTCGTGAAGGCGCCGGGCGGGGCCGTCGTCTGGCAGTATCCGACCGGCCCGCTCGGCCAATGGACCTACATGGTCGACTTCGGGCCGGATCAGCGCGTGACGAGCGTGTACCAGGCGCTCACGGAGGCACGGTTTGCGAAGATCGTGCCCGGAACCACCACCCAGGACGACATCCGCCTGCTGTTCGGACCGCCCGGCCAGACCATGTTTTTCAGCCGGATGAACGAGGAGGTCTGGTCGTATCGGTACCAGACCGGGGCGAGCAGCAACTGGATCTTCAACGTCAACTTCGACGCGAAGACGCGGCATCGTGCGGAGCACCGGCCAGGAAACCGACCCGCTCTTCCAGCCGCCCTTCAACGACCCCGGGCGGTAAGTGAGGGGAGGTCGACCGCTCGCCGCGGTCAGTGCGCGGCGCGGGCCGGCTTGACGTTGCGGCACTCGACCAGGTGCCAAAGCTTCAAGGGCTTCACCTTCTCGTGCCGCGTCACCTCGAGCGGCAGCCCCTCCAGCACCTGTCCGGCCGATAAGTCGGTGCGGAAGCCGATGTACTTGCAGACCGGCGACACCGCGCGCTCGAGCGCCGCGAGCAGCCCGCTGCCGTTGACGAAGTGATTGAGCAGCACGACACGCGCACCCGGCCGCGCCACGCGGATGATCTCCTGCATCACCGCCCGGTGATCGGGCACGGCGGTCACCACGTACGCCGCGACCACCACGTCGAAGGTGTCGTCGGCGAACGTCATCCGGCTCGCGTCCATGCGCTCGAGCGCCGCCACGTACGCGAGCCCGAGGTGCTCGACACGCTCGCGGGCCTTGGTGAGCATCCCCTCGGAGAGATCGATGCCGGTGACGCGGCAGTGGCTCGGGTAGAGCGGCAGCACGAGGCCGGTCCCGACGCCGACCTCGAGCACCTGGCTTCCCGGGCGCAGCTCCAACGACCGACGCGAGCGCCTCGCGCGAGTCCTGGAAGATTTTGCCGAAGATGCGGTCGTAGACCCGCGAGTACGCCGAATAGACCCGCTCGATGCGTGCCGCATCCATGTTGTTGCTCCTTTTCCGGCCGGTCGCGGACCGTATTCTTCTGGCGCCGGCCGCTTTTGTCTAGTGCTAGATTAGCGGGCGCTCGACGGCGAGCGCAGGGCGGCAGTGTTGCAGCCACTGCGCCATCAACTTCTCCTGCAGGGTGTTCTGCCGCAGCCGCTCCGAGAGCGCGTGGAAGTCGACGCAGTCGAGCGGCTGGTCCTGATTGAAGCACGAGAACACGTAACTCGTCTTGCCGGTCCGCGGGTCGCGGTGCGGCTGCAGGCACTGCGCGCAGATCTCCTTCATCATGCATTGCATCGGCGAGTTGATCGAGCCGATCGCGAGGTGGCGCGCCTTGAGGTACGGCGCGAGCACCGCGTGCCGCGCGCGCGCGACCGCGGCCATCATCCGGTCGGAGCCGATGGCGATGATGCGCGCGACGGCGTCGAGCGGGATCGGCTGCGAGCCGAGGCGGCCGGCGCCGTACGCCTCCATCGCCTGGACGATGTTGCCGATGAACGTGCGGTCCTGCGGCCGCTCCGGCGCGAAGCCGGGCGCCTCGTCGCAGCACCACACCACCGCGTCCGCCGCGGCCTCGATCTCCGCCGTCTTGTAGCGGTCGACGATCTTCTTGTAGCCGGCAAAGTAGAGCACCCGCGACCCGGCGGCGCGGAACGCCTGGCCGATCGAGAACAGCACCGCGTTGCCGAGGCCGCCGCCGGCGAGGAGCACGGTTTCGCCCGGTTCGATGTGCGTCGGCGTGCCGGTCGGTCCCATGAGCACCACCGGCTCCCCGGGACGGAGCGCGGCGCAGAGGTCCGAAGAGCCGCCCATCTCGAGCACGATCGTCGAGACGAGCCCCCGCTCGCGGTCGACCCACGCGCCGGTGAGCGCGAGCCCCTCCATCTGCATGCGGGTCCGCTCGGCGACGGCGGCGAGCGTCTCGTAGTTCTGCAACCGGTAGAACTGGCCCGGCTGGAACCGGCGCGCCGCCGCCGGCGCCCGCACGACGACCTCGACGATCGTCGGCGTCAGGCGGATCACCTCGTGCACGGTTGCGCGCAGGTCCCGGTCGAGCGCGGCGAGGAATGCACGGTCGTCGGCCCCGACGAACGCACGGTCGTCTTCGGCCGCCGATGGCGGGCGCTTCGCGAGCACGCGCGAGAGCACCGGATAGCCCTGCTTGGTCGACCCGAGCGCCTTCACCACGTTGCCGAAGAAGGACGGGTGCAGGTCGCCGAAGAACGACACGAAGCGCCCGTCGTCGGTCCGCGACAGGAGCACGTCGGCCCGGGCCGGCTTCGCGATCGAGTACTGCGGCTTGACCGGGTTGCCGTCCTCGTCGCAGGCGCGGAAGTACTTGCCGTCGAGCGCGAAGTGCGCGGCGTCCTCGCGCGCGAGCACGGTGTTCGGCTGGGTACCGGCGGCGACGAAGATCGTCTCGGCCGGGAGCCAGGTCTCGCCGGCCTCGCGCCACTTGCCGTCGTCGCCGAGCCGTTGCCGCGCGAGACGCATCCCCTTCGCCGCGCCGTACTCGTCGACGTCCACCGCCAGCGGCGCGAGGCACTCGGCGAACACGATGCCTTCCTCGAGCGCCTTCTCGACCTCCTCGTGGTTCAGCGTGTACGAGGGGCTGTCGATCAGCCGGCGGCGGTAGGCGATCGTCACGCCGCCCCAGCGCTGCAGCAGCTCCGGGATCCGCACCGGCCGCCCCGCGGCCGCGGCCTGCCCGCGCTCGGCGCGGATCGCCCGGCCGTGGGACAGGAACTCCTCGGCGATCTCGCGCTCCTCGGGCTCCCATTTCTCCCGGATCGCGTCCTCGCCGATCTCGGCGGCGAGCGTTTCGTAGCGGCGCAGGAACTTCTCGACCTGCACCACGTAATAGGCGAGCGACTCGGTCGCGGTGTCGATCGCGGTGAGGCCGCCGCCGATGACGACGACCGGCAGCCGCACCAGCATGTTGGCGATGGAGTCGGCCTTGGCCGCGCCGGTGAGCTGCAGCGCCATCAGGAAGTCGGAGGCGGTGCGCACGCCGCGGGCGAGCCCGTTCGGGATGTCGAGCGTGGTCGGCTTGCCGGCGCCCATGCACAGCGCGACGTGGTCGAACCCGTGCCCGAACGCGTCGTCGAGCGTGACCGTGCCGCCGAAGCGCACGCCGCCGTAGAGCGCGAACTCCTCGCGCCGCTCGAGCAGGAGTCGGATGACCTTCAGGAAGTTCTTGTCCCAGCGCACGGTGATCCCGTACTCCGCCACGCCGCCGAAGCCCGCCATCACGCGGTCGGCGAGCGACTCGTGCAGCTCGCCGATGTCGCGGATCGGGGCGAACGCCACGCGCGTGCCGTCGAGCGCCACGCCCGAAACCGGCGGCGGCAGCGGCTCGATCTTGAGGCCGTCGATGCCGACGACGAGATGGCCGTCGTTCATCAGGTGATGCGCCAGGCTGAACCCGGCCGGCCCCATGCCGGCGACGAGCACCCGGTAGCCGGTGCGCGCCCGCGGCAGCGGCCGCCGCAGGTTGAGCGGGTTCCAGCGCGTCAGCAGCGAGTAGATCTCGAACCCCCACGGCAGCGCGAGCACGTCCTTCAGCGTCCGCGTCTCGGCCTGCGGGATGTCCACCGGCTGCTGCTTCTGGTAGATGCAGGACTTCATGCAGTCGTTGCAGATGCGGTGGCCGGTCGCCGCGGCGAGCGGGTTGTCGACGACGATGATCGCCAGCGCCGCGAGCGCGAGCCCCTGCGTCTTCGCGATGTGGAATTCCGAGATCTTCTCGTCGAGCGGGCAGCCGGCGAGCGTCACGCCGAAGGGACTCTTCTTGAACGCCGGCGCGGCGCCGGCGGAGGCCTTCTCGCGCAGGCCTTTCGAGCAGGAATCCTTGCCCTGCGTGTGGCACCAGATGCAGTAGTTCGCCTGGTCGAGCGCGCCGACGAGGTCGGTGCCGGGATCGGTCAGCTCGAAGCCGTTGCGCCGACGCAGATGATCGGGCTGGATGCGATAGCTCGTGATGCCGTCGTGCTCGTCCTGCTCGGCGTGCACGAGCAGGTGGTGCGGATCGGTTTTCGCCGGCTGCTTGAAGAGCACGCCGGCGCGGTGGCGCTCGCGGCCGGCCGCGGTGTGCAGCGCCCAGGCGGCGTACTTCAACGCCAGGTCGAGCTCGTGGACGTGGTCGGCCTCGTGCGCGAGCCACCGCTCGACGTGCGTCGCGAACGCGAGCTCGTCGAACGTGCCGCCGAAGAGCGGCGTCAGCTCGCGCTCGAGCGCGGCGGCATCGAGCGCCTCGGCGTCGGCCGGCTTGATGCGCGTGCCGGCGCGCCGCTGCACGAACTGCCGCTTGACCGAGTAGAGCGGCGCGAGCTCGTCGTGCCGGCGGGCGAGGGCGAGGACCTCGTCGGCGATGCCGAAAAGCTGCGCGAGAAACCGCTCGAGGTGCGGCGCGAGATCGAGCAGGAGCTGCGACTCGGCTTTCGCGTCCAGCCCCTCGGGGTCGGCGCGCCCCGCGCGGAACCGCCCGGCGAGCGCGGCGTCGGCAGTCTCCAGGAATGCGACGAAATGTCCGTCGAGCCGGACGAGGCCTGGCCGGCGGTAGAGATCCTCGAACGCGAGGCCGTAGGCGAGTTGCAGGGACAAGGGGGTGCGCGGCGGGCGCTCAGCGCTCGAGGTGCGCCAGCTTTTCCTTCACGTCCTTCCACTGCTCCGCGTCCGGCAGCGCGTCCTTCTTGTCGGTGATCACCGGCCACAGCTTGGCGAGCTCGGCGTTGAGCGCGGTGAACGACTCCTGGCCGGCCGGGACGTCCTCCTCGGCGTAGATCGCGTTCACCGGGCACTCGGGAATGCAGACCGCGCAGTCGATGCACTCGTCCGGGTCGATGACCAGGAAGTTGGGGCCTTCCTTGAAGCAGTCGACCGGGCAGACGTCGACGCAGTCGGTGTGCTTGCACTTGATGCAGCTCTCGGTGACAACGTGGGTCATGGCGGATCCGCAGGTGGCGGCCCCGGGGTTGCGGGCGGGGCCGGAATCTGTTCAGAATCTACTACATTGCGGCGCGCGTCGCGCCCGGGCCAGAAGGTGCCGAAGCTTAGCCGACTCGACCGGTCATTTCAACTTCATGCCCAGCCGTAAGACCCTAATGCCGCTGAAGAATAACGGCGCCGCCGCGCGCGCCGCGCGCGGCCGAAGGCGCGCGGGCGGCGCGATCCCGACGGCACGCGCGCGCGCATCCTGGACGCGGCGCTGCACGAGTTCGCCGCGAACGGCTACGCCGGCGCGCGCGTCGACCGCATCAGCAAGCGGGCGAAGACCTTCGACCGCATGCTCTATTACCACTTCGGCAACAAGGAGGATCTCTTCCGCCTCGTGCTCGAGCGGATCTACGAGGACCTCTGGGCGGCCGAAGAGCGGCTCGATCTCGCCGGCGCCGACCCGGTCGAGGGCATCCGGCAGCTGATCGCGTTCACCTGGAACTACTACTACCGGCACCCGGAGTTCATCCGGCTCCTGAACAGCGAGAACCTCCAGCGCGGGCGGAACCTGCGCCGGTCGGCGCGGGTGGGCAAGCTCTCCTCGCCGTTCATCCGCATCCTCGAGGACCTGCTCCGGCGCGGCGCCCGGGCGGGCGTGTTCCGCGGCGGGGTCGATCCGGTGCAGCTGTACATCACGATCGCCTCGCTCGGCTACTTCTACCTGTCGAACCGGTACACGCTGAGCCGGTTTCTCGACCTCGATCTCGCCGCGGAAGGGCGGCGCGCGGCCTGGCTCGAGCACATCACCGGCATGGTCCTCGACCATCTGCGCCCGCGCCGGCCCGGGCATTGACAGCGCGCCGGCGGCAGGGCAACAATCGTCCGGAATTAAGAGAACACTGAAAAGAGCGCGCGCGTGTACCTCCGGCCCACCGCCCTCGACGACGCGCTCGGCGCGCTCGCCGCGCGGCGGCCGGCGATCCTCGCCGGCGGCACCGACTTCTACCCGGCCTGCGTCGACCGGCCGGTCCCGGCGGAGGTGCTCGATCTGACCGCGATCGCCGAGCTGCGGGGAATCAGGGAAGACGCGGACGGCTGGCGCTTCGGCGCGCTCGTCACCTGGACCGAGATCCTCGACGCGCCCCTGCCGCGCCTGTTCGAGTGCCTGCGGCAGGCCGCACGCGAGGTCGGCGGATTGCAGATCCAGAACCGCGGGACGGTCGCCGGGAACCTCTGCAACGCGTCACCCGCCGCGGACGGCGTGCCGGCGCTACTCGCGCTCGATGCCACGGTCGAGCTCGCGTCGGCACGCGGGCGGCGTGCGCTGCCGCTCGACGCGTTCGTGCTCGGCAGTCGCCGGACGGCGTGCGCGCCCGACGAGCTGGTGACGGCGGTGGTCGTTCCGAAGCGGACCGCGGGCGCCCGGTCGGTCTTCCTCAAGCTCGGCGCGCGCCGGTACCTGGTGATCTCGATCGCGATGGTTGCCGTCGTCCTGGAGCTCGGCACGGATCGGACGATCGCCGGCGCCGCGGTCGCCGTCGGCGCCTGCTCCGCCGTGGCGCAGCGGCTCGGGCAACTCGAGCGCGATCTTGCCGGGCGGCGGCTTGCCCCGGGGATCGGGGCGCTCGTAAGCGACCGGCACCTCGACCCGCTAGCGCCGATTTCCGATGTGCGCGGCACGGCGGCGTACCGTCGCGACGCGGCGGCGACGCTGGTCGCCCGCGCGCTGGAGCGGCTCGCGGATGAATGAGCGCGCGCGCAGTCTCGGCACCGCCCCGGCCGGGGTGCGCGCGATCGCGTTCGAGGTCAACGGCGCGGCGCGGCGCGTGATCGCACCCGCGGCGAGCCGCCTCGCCGATGTCCTCCGGGACGAGCTCGGGCTGACCGGCACGAAGATCGGGTGCAACGCCGGCGACTGCGGTGCGTGCACCGTGCTTCTCGACGGCCGGCAGGTGTGCGCGTGCCTGGTCGCGCTGGGGCAGGTGGAGGGCCGGGCGGTAACGACGGTCGAGGGCCTGGCCGCGGCCGGAAAGCTCGACCGCCTCCAGCACGCGTTCCTCGCGCACGGCGCGGCCCAATGCGGGATCTGCACCCCGGGGATGTTGATGGCCGCCACCGAGCTCCTCGCGCGCAATCCGCGCCCGACCGAGCCCGAGGCGCTCGACGCGCTTGGCGGCGTGCTCTGCCGGTGCACCGGCTATCGCAAGATCGTGGAGGCGGTGCTCGCCGCGGCGGCCGATGGGGCAGCAACCGCGGAGCCCGCGGCGGGGCGGGCGGTCGGAGCTCGCGCCGCCAAGACGGACGGGCTCGCGAAAGTCACCGGGACCGAGCGCTACGCTGCCGACGCCGCGCCCGCGGGTGCGCTCTGGCTGCGGACCATCCGCTCGCCGCACGCCAGGGCACGCTTCACGCTCGGCGACTTCGGGCCGTTGCGCGCTGCGCATCCGGGGCTGGTCGACGTCGTCACCGCGCGCGACGTGCCGGTGAACAGCTTCGGCATCTTCCCCGACGTGAAGGACCAGCCGGTGCTCGCCGACGGGCGCGTGCGCTTTCGCGGCGAGGCGGTGCTGTGCCTGGTCGGCGAGCAGCACGCCGTGCTCGCGATCGGCGACGACGAGATCCCGATCCGCTGGACGGTGGAGACCGCGCAGACCGAGATCGAGGAGGCGCTCGCGAACACGCGCCAGCCGATCCACGCGCCGAACCCCGACAACGTCCTTGTCCGCGGGCGGGTGGTGAAGGGCGACGTCGACGCGGCGATCGCCGCGGCGGCGCACGTGGCCGAGGGCGAGTTCACGACCAGCTTCGTCGAGCACGCGTACATCGAGCCGGAAGCGGGCTACGCCGAGCGGATCGGCGAGCCGCATCCGGATCTTCGCGTGCACCCAGACCCCGTACATGGATCGCGACGAGACCGCGCGCATTCTCGGGATCGAGCCCGGGCGGGTGCACATCGTCCCCTCGGCGGTCGGCGGCGGGTTCGGCGGCAAGCTCGACATCTCGGTACAGCCGCTCCTCGCGGTCGCGGCGTGGAAGCTCGGCCGGCCGGTCCGAACGGTTTACACGCGGCCCGAGTCGATGGCCTCGACCACGAAGCGCCACCCGGCCCGGATGCGGGCTCGCTTCGCCTGCGACGGGGAAGGGCGGCTCGTCGCCGCCGATTTCACCGGCGACTTCAACACCGGCGCCTACGCGTCGTGGGGCAACACCGTCGCGAACCGCGTACCGATCCACGCGTCGGGACCGTACTTCGTGCCGAACGCCCGGGCGCTCACGCGCGCGGTCTACACCAACGCACCCGTCGCGGGCGCGTTTCGCGGTTTCGGCGTCCCGCAATCGACCATCGTCCACGAGGCGCTGCTCGACGAGCTGGCCGCGAAGACCGGCCTCGACCGGCTGGAGCTCAGGCACCGGAACGCGATTCGCGCCGGTCAGGCCACGGCGACCGGGCAGGTGCTGAAAGCGAGCGCCGGACTCGCCGCGTGTCTCGACGCCCTGCGGCCGAGCTGGCAGGCGGCGGTTGCGGCAGCGGAGGCGTTCAACCGCGATCCTGCGAGCGCCGGCCGGCGCCGCGGCGCGGGGGTCGCGTGCATGTGGTACGGCATCGGCAACACGGTCATCGCGAACCCGTCGACGGTGCGGGTCGGACTCAAACCGGCGGGCCGGGTGATGTTCTACAACGGCGCGGTCGACATCGGGCAGGGCTCGAACACGATCCTGGTGCAGATCCTCGCCGACGCGCTCGGGCTGCCGATGAGCGCGATCGACTACGTGATGGGCGACACCGATCTCACCGCAGACGCGGGCAAGACCTCGGCCTCGCGCCAGGCGTTCGTGTCGGGGAACGCCGCCAGGATCGCCGGCGTCGAGCTGCGCCGGCGCATGATCGCGCTCGCCGAATCCCGCCCCGAGGCCGAGCTGCGGCTGGAAGACGGCGCCCTGATCGCGACGGACGCCGCGGACGAGAAGCGGATCGACCTCACCGAGCTGCCGCGCGATCCGCGCGGCGACGTCCTCGCGGCCGAAGGCTACTTCAACCCGCCCACCGTGCCGCTCGACCGGGACGGCCAGGGCGTGCCGTACGCGACCTACGGCTTCGCCGCGCAGATCGCCGAGGTCGAGGTGGACCTCGCGCTCGGGACGACGAAGCCGCTGCGGATCGTCGCCGCGCACGACGTCGGCCGGGCGATCAACCCGACGCAGGTCGAGGGGCAGATCCACGGCGGCATCGCACAGGGGATCGGCCTCGCGCTGATGGAGGAATACCACGCCGGCCGCACCGACAACCTGCACGACTACCTGATCCCGACGGTCGGCGACGTACCGCCGATCGAGGTGATCCTGATCGAGGACGCCGAGCCGCTCGGACCGCACGGTGCGAAGGGCGTCGGCGAGCCGGCGCTCATCCCCACCGCGCCGGCGATCTTCAACGCGATCGCGCATGCCACCGGCGTCCGGATCCGGCACGCGCCCGCGACGCCGGATCGCCTCCGCGCGGCGCTGCTCGCAGCCGGGGTTGTCGCATGACTACGACCAAGGCCGACCGCGTCGACGAGACCTCCGGCGCCGGCACGCTGGAGCCGCCGGCGGCGGGCAAGATCATCTGCAACGCTTGCCCGGTGCTCTGTCAGATCAGCGACGGGCGCACCGGTGCGTGCGACCGCTACGCGAACCGGGACGGCGTGCTGACGCGCGTCGACCCGCTGCTGGTGATGTCCAAGGTGGTGGGCGAGCAGGGCGCGCTCGTGCCGTTCCGGTCGGGCGAGCCCTGGGACGGTGGCATCGCCGGCGCGCCGGCGTTCGTGACCGGCGTCGGCTCCGGCACCACCTATCCCGACTACAAGCCGGCGCCGTTCATCGTGTCGTCGCAGCACGCGGGTATAGACACGATAACTGTCGTCACCGAGGGCATCTTCAGCTACTGCAGCTTCAAGGTGAAGATCGACACCGACCGCTACATCGGACCGGAGTGCGCGCCGGTGCGCGCGCAGGGCGAGGTGGTCGGCCACGTCACCACGATGGAGTACGGCTCGCAGATGCTGTCGCTCGGCGGCGTGCAGCATCTCACCGGCGGCAGCAAGAAGGAAGGGCGCATCACCTGCGACGTGATGCTGGCACTCGGAAACAAGCGTCCGGTCGAACTGGCGGTCGAAGGCGGAGCGGAGCTCGTCGTCCAGGCCGGGCGCGCGCCGATCATCAACGGCGTCCCCGAGAGCCGGATGCGCGTCGGCTGCGGCTCGGCCACGATCGGCATCTTCGCGCAGCAGTGGTTCGGCCACGTCGACGAGGTGATCGTCGTCGACGACCACATCACCGGCGTCCTGTCGGAGCACCAGGCCGGAAGGTTTCTCGACATGCGCGCCGGCGGGATCAAGGTCGCCGGCCGCAAGTCGACGCCGGGCCGCTACTTCCAGGTGGCGAATCCGGGCCTCGGCTGGGGCGGCACCGACATCACCGATCCGCTCCGGATCGTCAAGTCGATCGAGCGCGAGACGGCCTGGCCCGGCGAGCGGATTCTGATGGTGTCGACCACCGGCGAGGACTACGCCTACTTCGTCCTCGACGAGGCGCTGCGGATGGTTCCGGCGGAGATCCCGCCCGAGGTGAAGAAGGTCGTCGACCGCATCGGCGAGAACTGCGAGCCGGCGCTCTGCACCGTGCTTTTCATGGGCGGCGCCGGCGGCTCCTTGCGCGCGGGCGTCACCGAGAACCCGGTCGCGCTCACCCGCTCGGTGAAGGATGCGCTCACGCGGGTCACCTGCGGCGGCGCGCCGGCCTACGTCTGGCCGGGTGGCGGCATCATGGTCATGGTCGACGTGCTGCGCATGCCGGACGAGTCGTTCGGCTGGGTGCCGACGCCGGCGATCGTGGCCCCGATCGAGTTCACCCTGCGGCGCGACGACTACGCGCGCCTCGGGGGACACGTGGACCGCGTGCGGCCGCTCGCGGACGTTCTTGCGCGCGAGCGCGTCCGGGTCGCCGGTTGGGACGAGGACAACCCATGGCCGCTATAGCGCCCGTTTCGCAGCAGCTTGCCCCTTCGTCCAGGGGGTCGCGCGCGATCCGTGCGCGTCTGGACGACCGGCGGTGGCACTTCCAGCACGGGCCGATCGATCTGGTCGTCGAGGCGTTCGGCGACGACGCGGGCGCGGCCATCGAGCGCGGCTGGCACCGGTTCGAGACCGTGCTCGAGGAGCTCGTCGCCGAGCTCGGCACGCTACGGCGCCCGGTGGAGGAGACGGGCAGCCTCGCCGGTCCGGTCGCGCGACGGATGCGCACGGCGTGTCTTCCGTTCCAGGCCCGCTTCATCACGCCGATGGCGGCGGTAGCCGGGGCGGTCGCCGACGAGATCATCGCCGCCATGGGGACGGCGGTGCGCAAGGCCTACGTCAACAATGGCGGCGACATCGCGCTGCATCTCGCGCCCGGCGAGCGCCTGAGGCTCGGTCTGGTCGCCGATCCCGACCGCGCGACGCGGCACGGCCACCGCGTGCCGCTCGACGGGACGTTCGAGATCGACGCGGCGATGCCGGTGCGCGGCGTGGCGACGAGCGGCTGGCGCGGGCGGAGCCGGAGCCTGGGCATCGCCGACAGCGTGACCGTGCTCGCGGCGAGCGGCGCCGCGGCGGACGCGGCGGCGACGATGATCGCGAACGCGGTCGACGTGGCGAGCCCGGCGGTCGAGCGGCGGCGGGCATGCGACGTGGACGACGACACCGACCTCGGCGAACGGCTGGTCACGGTCGGTGTCGGCGCGCTTCCGGACGACGGCAGTCGAGAGTCGCGCTCGCGAACGGCGCGGCGCTGGCCGAGCAACTTGCCGGAAGCGGACTGATCTGGGGCGCCGTGCTCGCGTTGCGCGGCAGGTACCGCGTCGCCGGCGGCGTCTGCGCCGGAGAGCGCGCCGGCGCCCAGTGTATATTGCCGGGTAAGAACGACCATTGACGGGAGGCAGGCATGTTGGCGCGCAGGCACGTCCTCACCCTCGCCGCGATCGCGGCGCTCGCCGCGGCGTTCGCGACGCCCGCGTCGGCGCAGGGCACGATCAAGATCGGCGAGATCAACAGCTACAAGACGCTGCCGGCATTCCTCGAGCCCTACCGCAAGGGCTGGGAGCTCGCGGTCGAGGAGACGAACGCCGCCGGCGGCGTGTTCGGCCGCAAGCTCGAGGTGGTCTCGCGCGACGACAACGGCAACCCGGGCGACGCGGTGCGGCTCGCGGAGGAGCTCCTTTCGCGCGAGAACGTCCATTTCCTGATGGGGACGTTCCTGTCCAACATCGGCCTCGCGGTCGCCGACTTCGCCAAGCAGAGGAAGGTACTGTTCATCGCCGCCGAGCCGCTCACCGACAAGATCGTCTGGGACAACGGCAACAAGTACACCTTCCGCCTGCGGCCGTCGACCTACATGCAGACGGCGATGCTGGTGCCCGACGCGGCCAAGCTGAAGAAGAAACGCTGGGCAGTCGTCTACCCGAACTACGAGTACGGCCAGTCCGCGACCCGCGCATTCAAGGAGCTGCTCAAGAAGGCGCAGCCCGACGTCGAGTTCGTCGCCGAGCAGGCGGTGCCGCTCGGCAAGATCGACGCCGGCGCGGTCGTGCAGGCGCTTGCCGACTCGAAGCCCGACGCGATCTTCTCGTCGCTCTTCGGCGCCGACCTGACGCGGTTCGTGCGCGAGGGCAACACGCGCGGCCTGTTCAAGGGCCGCGAGGTGTTCAACCTGCTCGCCGGCGAGCCGGAGTACCTCGACCCGCTCAAGGACGAGACGCCGAACGGCTGGTACGTCACCGGCTATCCGTGGAACGCAATCAACACCCCGGCGCACAAGAAGTTCCTCGACGCCTACCAGAAGCGCTGGAGCGACTACCCGCGGCTCGGCTCGATCGTGGGCTATTCGACGGTCATGACCGCGGTGGCGGCCATGAAGACCGCCGGCAGCCTCGACAACGAGAAGCTGGTCGCAGCGATGAAGGGCCTCCAGGTCGACACGCCGTTCGGGAAGATCCTCTACCGGCCGCTCGACCACCAGTCGACGATGGGCGCGTACGTCGGCCGGATCGGGCTGAAGGACGGGAAGGGCGTGATGACCTCGTGGCGTTACGCCGACGGCGCGAGCTACCTGCCTTCCGACGCCGAGGTCAAGAAGCTCCGGTTGGGCGACTAGAACGAGTGCTAGCGCACGGTTTCTACGGGGGCGCATAGCGCCCCCGTACGTTTTCGTGGCGTCGGTCTTCATCCAGTTCCTGAACGGCCTCGCGAGCGCATCGACGCTCTTCCTGATCGCGGTCGGCCTGTCGCTGATCTTCGGCGTCACGCGGATCGTGAACTTCGCCCACGGTTCGCTCTACATGCTGGGCATCTACGTCGCCTACGGCATCATCACCGGGCTCGACGCCGGCGCGCCGGGCTTCTGGGGCGGAGTGATCGCCGCGGCGCTCATCGTCGGCGCCGTCGGCGCGCTTATCGAGATCGCGATCCTGCGGCGCATCTACCACGCGCCGGAGCTCTTCCAGCTGCTGGCGACGTTCGCGCTGGCGCTGGTGATCAAGGACCTCGCACTCTGGACCTGGGGCGCCGAGGACCTGCTCGGCCCTCGGGCACCCGGGCTCCGCGGGTCGGTCGAGATCCTCGGCATCGCGTTTCCGGAGTACGACCTGTTCCTGATCGCGGTCGGGCCGCTGGTGCTCGGCGCGCTCTGGCTTGTCCTCAACCGCACCCGCTGGGGCACGCTGATCCGCGCGGCGACCGAGGACCGCGAGATGGTCGGCGCGCTCGGCGTGAACCAGAAGTGGCTCTTCACCGGCGTGTTCGCGCTCGGCGCGTTCCTGGCCGGCCTCGGCGGCGCGCTCCAGATCCCGCGCGAGCCCGCGCAGCTCTTCCTCGATCTCGGCGCGATCTCGGATGCGTTCGTGGTCGTCGTCGTCGGCGGGATGGGCAGCATCCCGGGCGCGTTCCTTGCGGCGCTCCTGATCGGCACCATCAAGGCGTTCTGCGTCGGGCTGGGGACGGTCGAGGTCCTCGGCCATTCGTTTGTGTTCTCCAAGCTGACGCTGGTGGCCGAATTCATCGTCATGGCGATCGTGCTGGTGCTGCGGCCCCAAGGGTTGCTCGGCAAGCCGTGGGCGATCCAGCGCGCGGCAGCGACGCACGTCGAGCCGCCGCTGCGGCCGGCAACGCCCGCGCTCAACGTGGCGGCGATCGCCTTGGTCGTCGCCCTCGCAGCGCTGCCGCTCGCCACCAGCGGCTACACGCTCGTGCTCGGCATCGACATCCTCGTGTTCGCGCTCTTCGCCGCGAGCCTGCACTTCATCATGGGTCCGGGCGGGATGGTGTCCTTCGGGCACGCGGCGTACCTCGGCCTCGGCGCCTACGGCGCCGGCCTGCTGCTCAAGAAGGCGGCGTGGCCGATGGAGGCGGCGCTCGCGGCGGCGCCGGTCGTGGCGGCGATCGGCGCCGCGGTTTTCGGCTGGTTCTGCGTGCGGCTGTCGGGGGTGTATCTCGCGATGCTGACGCTCGCGTTCGCGCAGATCGCGTGGTCGATCGTCTACCAGTGGGACTCGTTCACCGGCGGCTCGAACGGGATCGTCGGCGTCTGGCCGGCGCCGTGGCTGGCGTCCAGACCCGCGTTCTATCTCGCCACCCTGATGCTGTGCGGCGGTGGCATCTATCTGCTGCGACGGATGCTCTTCGCGCCGTTCGGGTACGCGCTGCGCGCGGGCCGCGACTCGCCGCTGCGATGCGACGCGATCGGTATCGACGTGCAGCGGCTGCAATGGCTCGCGTTCGTCGTGGTCGGCGGCTTTGCCGGCCTCGCCGGCGGGCTCTTCGCGTTCTCCAAGGGCAGCATCTCCCCGGACTCCACGATGTCCGTGTCGCGCTCGATCGACGGCCTGGTGATGGTGCTGCTCGGCGGCGTCCAGACGCTCAGCGGCCCGCTTGTCGGCGCGGCGGCGTTCACCTGGCTGCAGGACACGATCGCGCGCAACACCGATTACTGGCGCGCGCTGCTCGGCGCGACCATCCTGGCGATCGTGCTCCTGTTCCCGCAGGGCATCGTCGGTGCGCTGCGGGCGTGGTCGGAGCGGGGGAAGCCGGAATGAACGCGATGCTCGCGGTCGAGCATCTCGCCAAGTCGTTCGGCGGAGTGCAGGCGGTGCGCGACGTGAGCTTCGACGTCGGCGCGGGCGAGCTCCTCGCCATGATCGGGCCGAACGGCGCCGGCAAGACCACCTGTTTCAACATGCTGAACGGGCAACTCGACGCCGACGCCGGGAGCGTACGGCTCGACGGCCGGGAGGTGCTGGGCCTCGCGCCGCGGCAGGTCTGGCGGCTCGGCGTCGGCCGGACGTTCCAGATCACCGCGACGTTCGCCTCGATGACAGTACGCGAGAACGTGCAGGTGGCGCTGCTCTCGCACCGCGCGCCGGCTGCACGGCTGGTGGGCGCGGGCGGCCGCGCTCTACCGCGACGAGGCCGATCGGCTGCTCGCCCGCGTCGGCATGGCCGACCAGGCCGACCGTGCGTGCTCGGTGCTCGCCTACGGCGACCTGAAGCGGGTCGAGCTCGCGGTCGCGCTCGCCAACGAGCCGAAGCTCCTGCTGATGGACGAACCGACCGCCGGCATGGCGCCGAAGGAGCGGATCGCGGTGATGGCGCTGACCGCCGAGATCGTGCGCGAGCGCTCTATCGCGGTGCTCTTCACCGAGCACGACATGGACGTCGTCTTCGCCCACGCCGACCGCATCATCGTGCTCGACCGCGGGCGGCTGATCGCCTCGGGCCGGCCGGCCGAGGTGCGAGCGAACCCCGAGGTGCAGCAGGTGTATCTCGGTTCGAGGGCGGTCCACTGATGCTCGCCGTGCAGGGACTCAACACTTACTATGGCCGGGCGCACATCCTCGCCGACGTCGCGCTCGAGGTCGCGACCGGCGAGGTGGTGTGCCTCCTCGGCCGCAACGGCGCCGGCAAGTCGACCACGCTCAAGAGCATCATCGGCCTGGTGCGGCCGGCGAGCGGGGCGATCGCGTTCGACGGCCGGCGGATCGACCGGCTCGAGCCGTACGCGATCGCCCGGGCGGGGCTCGGGTACGTGCCGGAGGACCGGCGCATCTTTACCGACCTCACCGTGACGGAGAACCTGGAAGTGGGTCGCCAGCCGGCGCGGCCGAACGCGCCGACGTGGACGCCGGAGCGGCTGTTCGCGCTCTTCCCCAACCTCGCTGCGATGCCGGACCGGCCCGGCGGCCGGATGTCGGGCGGCGAGCAGCAGATGCTGACGATCGCGCGCACGCTCATGGGTAATCCCTCCTGCCTGCTCCTCGACGAGCCGTCGGAGGGGCTCGCGCCGGTGGTCGTCGACCAGATGGCCGCGGCGATCCGCGCACTGAAGAAGGAGGGGCTGTCGGTGCTGCTGTCGGAGCAGAACCTGCACTTTGCGGCGGAAGTGTCCGACCGTGCCTACATCATCGAGAAGGGCCGCATCCGCTTCGCCGGGACGATGGCCGAGCTCGCCGCCAACGCCGACGTGCGCGCGCAGTATCTCGCCGTATGAGCAAGATCGCGGGCGTCGACGTCGGCGGCACCTTCACCGACCTCGTCCTCGTCGACGAGGCGAGCGGCGAAGTGCGCGTCGCGAAGGTGCCGACCACGACCGACAACCAGGCGTTCGGCGTGCTGGCCGCGCTCGACCAGACCGGAGTGTCGCTGGCCGAGCTCGCGGCGATCGTGCACGGCACGACCACCACCACCAACGCGATGCTCGAGCGGAAGCACGCCCGGGTGGGGCTGATCACGACGCGCGGCTTCCGCGACGTCCTCGAGCTCGGACGCCGCACGCGGCCGAAGCCGTACGGCCTCACCGGCGCGTTCCGGCCGCTCGTCGAGCGCGAGCTCCGGCTCGAGGTCGAGGAGCGGATCGACGCGGACGGCGGCGTGGTGCGCCCGCTCGACGAAGCCGCCGTCGAGGCGGCGGCACGGCGCCTCCTCGCGCTGGGCGCCGAGTCGGTCGTCATCCACTTCCTCCACAGCTACATCAACCCGGCGCACGAGCGTCGCGCGGCCGAGATCGTGCGGCGCGTCTGGCCGAACCGCTACGTGACGGTCGGGCATACGCTGCTGTCCGAGTACCGGGAGTACGAGCGCGGCGTGACCGCCGCGGTCAACGCGGCCATCGAGCCGGTGCTCCACCGGTACATCGAGCGGCTGAGCCGCGAGCTCGCCGCGCGCGGGTTCGGCGCCGAGCTGCTGGTGATGCAGGGCAACGGCGGCACCGTCGGCGCGAGCATCGTGGCCGAAGCGGCGGTGAACACGGTGATGTCCGGGCCGGCCTCGGGCGTGATCGCCGCCGCCTACACCGCGACCCAGTCCGGCTTTCCCAGCGTCGTCACCTACGACATGGGCGGCACGTCGACCGACGTCGCGCTGATCCTGGACGGGCTGCCGGCGGTCTCGACCGAGCTTGAGCTCGAGTACGCGCTGCCGATCCACGTGCCGATGGTCGACGTGCACACCGTGGGCGCCGGCGGCGGGTCGATCGCCTACGTCAACGACGCCGGGATGCTCCAGGTCGGGCCGGAGAGCGCGGGCGCCGCACCCGGGCCGATCTGCTACGGCCGCGGGGGCGAGCGGGTGACGATTACGGACGCGAACCTCGTACTCGGGCGCCTGAGCGCCGGGAAGCTGCTCGCGGTCGATCGCGCGGTGCCGCTCGACCGGTTGCACGCACTGATGGAGGAGCAGATCGGCCGGCCGCTCGGGCTCGCGCCCGATGAGGCCGCGGCCGCGGTGGTCCGCATCGCGAACGACCGCATGGCCGGCGCGATCCGCATGGTGAGCCTCGCCCGCGGGCACGATCCGCGCGACTTCGCGCTGTTCGCGTTCGGCGGCGCCGGGCCGCTGCACGCGGTCGCGCTCGCGCGCGAGCTCGCGATCCCGAAGGTGTTCATCCCGGCGCGGCCGGGGCTCACCAACGCGCTCGGCTGCGCGGTCGCCGACGTGCGCCACGACTTCGTCCGCACCGTCAACCGGCCGCTGCCCGAAGTGACCGACGCGCTGGTGCGGGACATCCTCGATGCGCAGATCGCCGACGGACGCGCGACCATCGAGCGCGAGCGGGTCGCGGTGGACGCGATCGAGTTCGTGCACCGCGCGGACATGCAGTTCCAGGGCCAGAGCCACATCCTCACCGTTGCGCTGCCGGGGCGGGACGTGACGCGCGAGAGCCTCCATCGCCTCTTCGAGGCGGCGTACTGGCAGCGCTTCCAGGTCGAGCTGACGGAGATCCGGCCGGTGCTCGTCAACCTGCACACCGCGGCGATCGGCCGCCGCCGACCGGTGCCGCTCGCGGCGCTCGCGCGCCGGACGCCGCGGGCGTCGCTCGCCGACGCGGTGACCGAGCGGCGCAACGTGTGGTTCGAAGGCGGCTGGAGCGAGACGCCGGTCTACCGCCGCGACTGGCTGCCGGAGCAGGCCGCGTTCGCGGGGCCGGCGGTCATCGAGCAGCTCGACTGCACCACGCTCATCGAGCCGGGCTGCCGGGTCGAGCAGGACGCGCTCGGCAACCTCATCGTCGACGTCTGACCGCTGCTATATTTCCAGCCCCGATGCCTCCTCCCGACGACCGCCACGCCGCAGCGCTCGACCCGGTCACCCTGGCGGTGATCCAGAACGGGTTGCAGCAGGTCTGCAACGAGATGGACCTCGCGTTCGTGCGCGCGGCGTTCAGCCCGGTGATCGCCGAAGCGCTCGACCGCTCCGACGGCATCTACCATCGCGAGTCGGGCGAACTGATCGCCCAGGGCGATCTCGGCCTGCCGGTGTTCGTCGGCACGATGCAGTTCTCCACCCAGGCGGTGATCGATCGCGTGCGCGAAGGGAAGATCCCGCTCGCCGAACGGCGACGTCTTCATCGTCAACGATCCGTACCTCGGCGGCACGCACCTGATGGACGTCAAGTTCGTCAAGCCGTTCTTCTACCGCGGCCGGCTCTGGTGCTGGCTCGCGAACACCGGGCACTGGCCGGACGTCGGCGGCGTCGTGCCGGGCGGCTTCTCGGCCAACGCGACCGAGGTCGAGCAGGAGGGCCTGCGCCTGCCGCCGGTGAAGCTCTTCAAGGCGGGGCGGCTCGACGCCGAGATCCTCGCGATCATCTTCTCGAACATCCGCATCGCCGATCAGCGGATCGGCGACGTCAAGGCCCAGGCCGCGGCGCTGGCGATCGGCGAGCGGCGCCTCGCCGCGCTGCTCGACCGCTACGGCGCGGACACGGTGGACGCCGCGGTGGTCGAGCTGCGCGCGCGGGCGCGGCGGCAGATGGAGGCGAAGATCGCCGCCATCCCCGACGGCACCTACGAGGGCGAGTCGTTCGTCGATTCCGACGGCGTGGTCGACGAGCCGCTGCGGATCGCGATGCGGATCACCAAGCGCGGCCGCACGCTCGGCTTCGACATGTCGGGTTCCTCGCCGCCGTGCCGCGGGCCGATGAACAGCGTGATCGCAACCACGAAGTCGTCGATCTATCTCGCGGTCAAGCACGTCTTTCCGGACGTCCCGATCAACGCCGGCATGTTCGAGCCGCTCGCGATCGTGCCGCCCGAGGGGACGTTCCTGTACGCGCAGTACCCGCGGCCGGTCTCGGGCTGCGCCGCCGAGGTCAGCCAGCGGATCGCCGAAGCGGTGTTCAGCGCGCTGGTGAAGGCGATCCCCGACCAGGTGTTCGCGGCTCCGGCGGGGACGTCGGGCAACCTGTCGGTCGGCGGCCACGACCCGGTCCGGCAGCGGTCGTACGTGATGTACGTGATCTCCGGCGGCGGCTACGGCGGCTCGGTGCGCGGCGACGGCCTGTCGAACGGCTGCTCGACCATCGGCATCTCGAAAACGACCCCGATCGAGGTGATGGAGCAGTACTATCCAGTGCTGTTCGAGGAGTACTCGCTGCACGAAGGCTCGGGCGGCCCGGGCGAGCATCGGGGCGGATTCGGCGTCAACTACCGCATTCGCCTCCGCCGGGGCGAAGCGCGCGCGTCGATGGTGATGGACCACGGCCGGTTCGGCCCGCAGGGCGCGCGCGGCGGTCGGGACGGCGGCGTGAACCGGGTGCGGATCGTCCGGGACGGGACCGCGTACACGCCGCCGCACCTGTCGAAGGATCAGGACATCCACCTCCACGGCGGGGACCTGATCGAGGTGTCGACGCCGGGCGGGGGCGGATTCGGCAATCCGTTTCTGCGCGCGCCGGAGCTGGTGGCGCGTGACGTCGCGAAGGGCTACTACACCCGTCAGCAGGCCGAGGCGTGGTTCGGCGTCGTGCTGACGGGGGGCGGCGGCGTCGACCGCGCCGCCACCGAAGCGGCTCGCGGGGGAACCGCCGCCCAGCAGACCTGAGCGGCCGGTCGGCGGGGCGCGGGAACTCCGGGCCCGGCAACCGGTCTAGGCAGTCCTAAAACCCCGGGCGCGAAGCGCGCCACCCGGGACTTGAAACCCGGGCCGGCCGCCCCAAGTAGGCGCGCTGGCCGGAGCGATAACAAAGCGGAGGAGCAATGATCCTGGTCGAGAATCTGACCAAGGCGTTCGGTCCCAAGACGGCCGTCAACGGCGTGTCGTTCCAGGTCGAGCGCGGCGAGGTGCTCGGATTTCTCGGGCCGAACGGCGCCGGCAAGTCGACCACCATGCGGATGATCACCGGGTACATCCCGGCGACGGCCGGGCGCGCCGTGGTCTGCGGGTTCGACGTCGCCGAGCAGCCGCTCGAGGCGAAGCGCCGGATCGGGTACCTGCCCGAGTCCGCGCCGTCGTATCCGGAAATGACGGTGGCGGCCTTTCTCGGGTTCGCCGCCGAGATGCGCGGACTGCGCGGGGCGGACAAGAAGAAGGCGGTCCACCGCGTGGTCGAGACCTGCGGCCTCGACTCGGTGCTGCACCAGACGATCGACACGCTCTCCAAGGGCTTCCGCCACCGCACCTGCCTCGCGCAGGCGCTGATCCACGACCCCGACGTGCTGATCATGGACGAGCCGACCGACGGGCTCGATCCCAACCAGAAGCACGAGGTGCGGATGCTGATCCGGCGGATGGGCGAGCGGAAGGCGATCGTCTTTTCCACGCACATCCTCGAGGAGGTCGAGGCGGCATGCACGCGGGCGATCATCATCGACCGCGGCGCGATCGTCGCGAACGGGACGCCGGAGGAGCTGAAGGCGCGCTCGGACCGCGCCGGCGCAGTGCTGATGACCGTGCGCAGCCCGAGCGCGGCGGCGGTCGCCGAAGCGGTCGGCCGGCTGCCGACGGTGAGCCGGTGCGAGGTGCTGAGCGAGGAACCGAACCGCGCCGTGATTCGCGTCTATCCCGACAAGTCGCGGGCCGACGGCGCGTTCACCGCGCAGGTCACCGAGGAAGTGCTTGAGCGCTGGACGATCGTGCAGCTCCGGACCGAGGAAGGGCGGCTCGACGACGTCTTCCGGGGGCTGACGCGGCCCGACACCGCGCCGGAGGCGCGGCCATGAAGAGCGCCTGGGCCAACGTCTGGACGATCGCGAAGCGCGAGCTCACCGGTTACTTCGACTCGCCGGTCGCCTACGTCTTCATCGTCATCTACCTGCTGCTCGCCGGGTTCTTCACCTTCACCTTCGGCTCGTTCTTCGACCGGGGCGAGGCTTCGCTCGGCGCATTCTTCATGTGGATGCCGTGGCTGTTCCTGTTCCTGGTGCCGGCGGTCGGTATGCGGCTGTGGTCGGAGGAGCGGCGCAGCGGCACGATCGAGCTGCTGCTGACCCTGCCGGTGACGCCGTGGCAGGCGATCCTCGGCAAGTTCCTCGCGTCCTGGATCTTCATCGGCATCGCGATGGTGCTGACGTTCCCGGTGTGGCTGACGGTCAACTGGCTCGGCGATCCGGACAACGGCGTTATCCTCGCCGGTTACATTGGCAGTCTCCTGCTCGCCGGCACCTATCTCGCGGTGAGCTGCCTTACCTCGGCGATCACCCGCAACCAGGTGGTGAGCTTCATCCTGTCGGTGGTGGTCTGCCTGGCGCTGATCCTGGTCGGCTTCACGCCAGTGACCGACATCCTGGCGCGGTTCGCGGGACCCACGCTGGTCGAGGCGGTGGCCGCCTTCAGCGTGCTGACCCACTTCGACGGCTTCCAGAAAGGCGTCGTGGACTCGCGCGATTTCCTCTTCTTCGCGTCGGTGATCGGCTTCGCGCTGTTCGTCACCGGCGTCATCCTGCGCGGCCACCGGGCGGGATAGGAGCCTTCGATGAACAAGAGCACCGGACGCTGGCTGTATTCGATCGGCGGCGTGATCGCGGTCTTCGTCGCGATCGTCGCCGCCAACTACATCCTCGGGCTCGCGCCCGCCCGGATCGATCTCACCGAGGGCCGGCTCTACACCCTCTCGGAGGGCACCCGCAAGGTCCTCGGCAAGCTCGAGGCGCCGGTCAGGATCCGGTTCTACTTCAACCAGAACGACGCCAACGTCCCGGTCGCGATGCGGGTGTTCGCGGCGCGGGTCGAGGACCTACTGAACGAGATGCGCGCGGCCGCGAACGGCAAGCTCGTGGTCGAAAAGCTGAACCCGCAGCCCGACAGCGACGCCGAGGACTCGGCCAACCTCGACGGCGTCGAGGCGCAGGAGCTGCCCTCGGGCGACAAGTTCTACCTCGGCCTCGCGGTGAGCTTCGCCGACCAGAAGCTCGCGCTGCCGGTGCTCTCGCCCGAGCGCGAGCGGCTGCTCGAGTACGACCTCGGGCGTGCGATCGCCCGCGTCACGACGACCAAGAAGCCGATCGTGGGGATGATGAGCCCGCTGCCGCTGTTCGGAATGCCCGGCAACCCGATGATGGGCATGGGGGCCGGCGCCGAGCCGCAGATCTTCGTGAACGAGCTCAAGCGCGACTTCGAGGTCAAGCGGGTGTCGATGGACGTCGACAAGATCGAGGACGACATCAAGACCCTGGTCGTGGTCCATCCGCGCGGAATCAGCGAGCAGGCGCAGTTCGCGCTCGACCAGTTCGTCCTGCGCGGCGGCAAGCTCGTCGTGTTTCTCGACCCGTACGCCTACTTCGACCAGATGCCGGGGATGATGGGCGGGCAGGGCGGGAGCTCGTCCAACCTCGACCTGCTGCTGAAGGCCTGGGGCTACAGCTTCGACTCGGGCAAGGTCGTGCTCGACATGAAGTACATGGCGGGCTCGGGCCCGCGCGCCGTGCCCACGGTCATCCAGCTCGACGCCGGGGCGATGAGCAAGGACGACGTGACGACGAGCCAGCTCGGCACGGCGCTGCTCGCGTTCTCCGGCGTCTTCAGCGGCAAGCCGGCCGAAGGGCTGACCGAGTCGGTGCTGATGCACACCTCGCCGATCGTCAAGCTCGTCGATACCGCGAGCGCGATGGCGCGCGGCGAAGAGGCGGTCCGCGGGTTCACGCCCGACGGCAAGGAGCATCCGATCGCGCTCCGGCTCACCGGCAAGTTCAAGACCGCGTTTCCGGACGGCCGGCCGGCCGCGAAGGAGGCCGACGGCAAGGACGCAAAGGAGAAGAAGCCTGCGCCAGCGGTCGACCATGGCCCGGCGCTCAAGGAGGCACAGGCCGAAGGGACCGTCGTGCTCGTCGCTGACAGCGACATGCTGAACGACGGCGCCACGGTGCAGATCCGCGACATCTTCGGCCAGAAGGTGGCGATCCCGATCAACGGCAACCTCGCGTTCATCCAGGGGCTGGTCGAGCAGATGGCCGGCGACTCGGACCTGATCAACGTGCGCAGCCGCGCGACGGCGTCGCGCCCGTTCACCGTCGTCAAGCAGATGGAGGCGGAGGCGGCCCAGGCGTACCTCGGCAAGATTAAGTCGCTCGAGGACTCGCTGCAGGAGACGCGCAAGAAGCTCGAATCGCTGCAGAAGACCAAGGCGCCGGCCGGCGGCGGGGCGATCCTCTCGCCCGAGCAGCAGGCCGAGGTCGAGAACTTCCGCAAGCGCGCGGCCGATACCCGCCGCGAGCTCAAGGACGTGCGCCGGGAGCTCCGCTCGGAGACCGAAGCGCTCGAGTTCTGGACCAAGGTCGTCAACATCGCCGCGATGCCGCTGCTCGTCGCGCTCGCCGGCATCGGGATCGCGATCGTCCGGCGCCGGCGGAGGGCGGCACGATGACCGGCAAGCAGTTCCTCCTGGTTCTCGCGGCGCTGGTGGTGCTCGTCGCGGCAGGCTTCTACCTGCAATCCTGGAAGCGGGCGAGCTATCAGGTCGCGGACACCCGGGTCGGCCAGCGGCTGGTCGAGGGATTCAAGGTCGACGACGTCGCAAGGATCGACATCGTCGAGCCGAAGGCGACCGTAACCTTGGTGCGCGGGGAGCGGGGCTGGACGGTGAAGGAACGCGGCGACTATCCCGCCGACCTCGAGCCGATCCGCGATCTCCTGCTCAAGCTCCAGGAGCTCAAGGTCGTGCAGGCGGAGGGCTTGAGCGACGCGGTCAAGCCGCGACTGCAGCTCGCTGCGCCCGACGCCGGCGCCAAGCCCGAGGAGACCGGGACGCTGGTGGAGCTCAAGGGGCACGACGGGAAAACGGTAGCGAAGCTCGTGCTCGGAAAGAAGACGGTCAAGGAGATGAAGATCCCCGGCCTGCCCGTCGACGGCCTGCCGACCGGCCGCTACGTCTGGGTCGCGGCCGATCCGCAGCGCGTCAATGTCGTCAACGAATCGTTCGGCAACGTCCTGGCGAAGCCCGAGCAGTGGCTGTCGAAGGAGCTGATCCGGTTCGAGCGGCCCAAGTCGATCACGACGTTCGGGTCCGACGGGAAGGAGAAGTGGTCGGTGTCGAAGGAGAAGGAAGACGCCGAGTGGAAGCTCGACGGCCCGGAAACGCTCGACCTGCAGAAGGCGTACGACGCATCGAGCGCCCTCTACGCGCTGCAGATCGCCGATGCCGCGCCGGCTGTGAGTGATCCCGACGCCGGCCTCGACAAGCCGACCACGGTCCGGGCGCAGACCTTCGAGGGCTGGACCTACGAGCTCAAGATCGGGAAGGCCGCGGCCGACAAACGGTATTACGTCCGGTCGAGCGTGACCGGGGCCGTGCCCGAGGCGCGGAAAGCGCCGGGCAACGAAAAGGCCGAGGACAAGGAGAAAGCCGACAAGGCGTTCGCGGAGCAGAAGGAGGCGCTCGCCGCCAAGCTCGCGCGCGAGCAGGCGCTCGCCGGGCGCACGGTGCTGGTGGGAGCGACGGCGGTCGAGCCGTTGCTGCGGGACCGCTCGGCGCTGATCAAGGCCGAGAAACCCAAGGAGGACAAGTCCAAGGACGCCAAGAAGAAGAAGTGAGGCGCGGCGCGGCGAGTAGCGGATAATCGCGAGTCAGCGTTCCGCTCGCCGCTCCACATGGCCGTTCCCGTCATCCTTGCCGCCGTCCGCACGCCGTTCGGCAAACGCGGCGGGGCGTTCCGCGACACCCGGCCCGATTCTCTGCTCGCGCATGTCCTGAACGGGGTCGTGGCGCGCGCCGGCGTCGACCCGGCCCGCGTCGAGGACGTCGTATGCGGCACCGTCACGCAGGCCGGTGAACAGGGGGCGAACATCGGGCGGCTCGGCGTATTGCTGGCCGGTTTCCCGGTCGCGGTCCCGGCGGTCTCCCTGAACCGCATGTGCGGTTCGAGCCAGCAGGCGGTTCATTTCGCCGCGCAGGCGATCGCCGCCGGCGACGCGCGGTACGCCATCGGCTGCGGCGTGGAGAACATGACGCGGGTGCGGATGTTCTTCGACATCGATCCCGACGGCCGCCACGGCGGCTTCGGCGGCCTGAACCCCGAGCTTCTATCCCGGCACGAGCTGATTCACCAGGGCGAGAGCGCGGAACGCGTTGCCGAGCGGTGGCGGCTCTCGCGGCAGGCGCTCGACGAGTTCGCGATCGAAAGCCACCAACGCGCGTGGCAGTCGCTCGCCGCGCACGCTGGGCGCGAGCTGCTGCCGACGTTCGGCGTGGACGAATCCGGCGCGCCGATCCCGCTCGCGCGGGACGAGGGCGTACGCGAACGAGTGGACCCGGCAAAGGTGGCGAGCCTGAAGCCGGTCTTCCGCGAGACCGGCGGCGTGATCACCGCCGGCAACTCGAGCCAGATCTCCGACGGCGCGGCCGCCGTTCTCGTCGGCGACGAGAACGCCGCGCGGGCCGACGGCCTGACGCCCAGGGCGCGCTTCCGGGCGCGGGTGGTGGTCGGCTCCGATCCCACGCTCCAGCTCGACGGCGTGATCCCGGCAACCCGGCTCGCGCTCGAGCGCGCGCGGGTGTCGATCAAGGATCTCGACTGGATCGAGGTGAACGAGGCGTTCGCCTGCGTGCCGCTCGCGTGGCAGCGCGAGTTCGCGGCCGACGGGGCCAAGCTCAATCCGTGGGGCGGCGCGATCGCGCACGGTCACCCGCTCGGCGCGACCGGGGCCGGGCTGATGGCGAAGATGCTGGCCGGCCTCGAAGCGACGGGCGGCACGCTCGGGCTGCAGACCATGTGCATTGGGCACGGCATGGCGACCGCGACCATCATCGAACGGATCTGAACTCGGGAAGGACCTGACATGGATCTCAAGACGAGCACGTTCCTCGTCACCGGCGGCGCGTCGGGCCTCGGCGAAGGCAGCGTGCGAACGCTCCACGCCGGCGGTGCCAACGTCGTGATCGCCGACCTTCAGACCGACAGGGGCGAGGCGCTCGCAAAGGAGCTCGGGCCGAAGGCGCGGTTCGTGAAGTGCGACGTCACGAACGAAGCGGACGGGAAGAGCGCGGTCGAGCTGGCGGTCAAGACTTTCGGCGGACTGCAGGGCCTGGTGAACTGTGCCGGCATCGCGATCGGCGAGAAGACGATCGGCAAGGAAGGTCCGCACGCGCTCGGGTCGTTCGCGAAGGTGGTCACCGTCAACCTCATCGGCACGTTCAACATGATCCGCCTCGCCGCGGATGCGATGGCGAAGGGCCAGCCGAACGCCGGCGGCGAGCGCGGCGTGATCGTCAACACCGCCTCGGTGGCGGCGTTCGACGGCCAGATCGGACAGGCCGCCTATTCGGCCTCGAAGGGTGGGGTAGTCGGGATGACGCTGCCGATCGCGCGCGACCTCGCGCGGAGCGGCATCCGCGTGTGCACGATCGCGCCCGGGATTTTCCTCACGCCGATGCTGCACTCGCTGCCGAAGGAGGTGCAGGACTCGCTCGGCGCCCAGGTGCCGTTCCCGTCGCGGCTCGGACAGCCGGCGGAATACGCCGCGCTGGTGAAGCACATCGTCGAGAACGCCATGCTGAACGGCGAGGTGATCCGCCTGGACGGCGCGATCCGGATGGCGCCGAAGTAGGGCGCTTCCCGGCTAGTTCGCTGCCGTGACGGGCTCACAGGATGAGCCGGCGGGGGGCGTATAGTGGCTGCGCATCCCTAGTGGCTTCCTTCAACCCACGAGAGGCCTACACCCATGCAAAGCCTTCAGTTGTCGTGTGGATTGCTGATGGGCGCGCTGTTGCTCGCCGCACCCCCTGCCTTGCAGGCGCAAACTCCTCCGTCAGGCCAGACCGTCGTCCTGCGCGGTGCCCGGGTCATTGACGGCACGGGCGGGAATCCCATCGATAATGCAGCGATCATCATCCGCGACGGGCGCATTGTTGCCGTCGGTCCGTCCGCTGGCACCCCGGTTCCCGCTGGCGCCGAGGTGATCGACTACAGCGGCAAGACCATCATTCCCGGCCTGATCTCGGCGCACGCCCATGTCGGCATTTTCGCTGGCCTCGTCTCTGCACCCGACAACTACAACCGCGATTTCATCCAGCGGCAGCTGAGGCAGCTCGAGGCCTATGGCGTCACGACGGTGATGTCGCTCGGCCTCAATGGGCCTCTGTTCTATGACCTGCGTGCGGAATCGCGTGCCGGCCGCCTACCCGGCGCTGACCTGTTCGGAGCCGACCGAGGCGTCGGCGTGGTCGGCGGCCAGCCGTCGGCGGCGGTTGTCCGCGTTGCGGACAACCAGGTCACGCGGCCCGACAGCGCGGAGACGGCGCGTCAGGCAGTAAGAGAGATGGCGGCCCGCAAGGCCGACCTGGTCAAGATCTGGCTGGATGATGCGGGCAAGGCGTTACCGGCCAAGGTCACGCCGGAGGTCTACAGCGCGGTAATCGACGAGGCGCACAAGAACGGCTTGCGCGTGGCCGCGCACATCTATGATCTCGACGATGCCAAGGCGATCGTCCGCGCGGGGGTCGATATCATCGCTCACGGCGTCCGCGACAAGCCAGTGGACGCCGAGTTCATCGAGATGGTGAAAGCGCGCTCGGTCTGGTACATCGCTACCATCGTGCTCGACGAGTCGAACTTCGTGTTCGCCGAGCAGCCTCCTTGGATGCGTGAGCCGTTTTTCCAGCGTGCACTGCATCCCGCGGTTCGCACGCTGCTGGATGATCCCGCCTATCGCGAACGCACGCTGGCGGCCCCGGCGACGGTCAAGAACCGTGCCGCCGTCGCCACGAACAAGCAGAACCTCAAGGCGCTGCATGACGCTGGTGTGCGGATCGGTCTGGGCTCCGACTCCGGGGTAGGTCTGCGCGTTTCCGGTTGGGCCGAGCATCGCGAGCTCGCGCTGATCGTTGACGCCGGCCTGACCCCGATGCAGGCGATCACCGTTGCAACGTCCAATGCGGCGGCCCTGCTGAAGCTCGATGATCGCGGCGTGCTGGCTGCCGGCAAGCGCGCCGACCTGGTCGTGCTCGACGCCGATCCGACTGCCGATATCGCCAATACGAAGAAGATTCACGCGGTCTGGCACCGCGGCAAAAAGGCGGCAGGCCCGGTCGAGACGTTCGCGCCCTAGCTAGCGCGCGAGACCGTCGGGTGAGGGCTGGAGCGCGAGCTCCGACTTGAATCGCCGCGCGCGCTCGACGTAGCCGTCGGCGATGGCGCGGATGCCCGCGATCTCCTCCGACCGCAGCTCGCGCACGACTTTGCCGGGTGAACCGAGGATGAGCACGCCATCGGGGAAGGTTTTTCCTTCGGCGATCAGCGTATTCGAACCGACGATCGAGTTCCTGCCGATCATCGCGCCGTTCATGACGACGCTGTTCATGCCGATCAGACTGCCCTCACCGACGGTGCAGCCGTGCAGCATCGCCTTGTGTCCGACCGACACGCCGCGGGCGAGCGTGAGCGGAAAACCCGGGTCGGCGTGCAGCACCGAGCCGTCCTGCACGTTGACCCGCTCGCCGACGGTGATCAGGTCGTTGTCGCCGCGGATGACGACGTCGAACCACACGTTCGCCTGGTCTTCGAGTACGACCGAGCCCATCACGCTCGCCGTGGGTGCGACGAACCACTCCCGCCCGCGGAATTCGACCTTGCGCTCGCCCAGTGAGTAGATCGGCACGTCGTCAGCTCCTCGTCGCGATTGGACGCGATGTTAGCATCGGCTGCTGCCATGAAACCCAGCGAATCGATCTTCGTCGACGTCCGCGGCCTGCGGTATCACCTCCGGTGCTGGGGCGATCGCGAGGCCCGCAAACTCTTTCTGCTGCACGGGTGGATGGACGTGTCGGCGTCGTTCCAGTTCCTGGTCGACGAGCTGCGCGGCGAGTGGCGCGTGATCGCGCCCGACTGGCGCGGCTACGGACTCTCGCAGTGGAGCGGGGCGGACGGCTACTGGTTCCCCGACTACCTTGGCGATCTCGACGCGCTGCTCCGCCAGCTCTCGCCGGATGAACCGGCGATCCTCGTCGGCCACAGCATGGGCGGCAACGTGGCCTGTCTCTACGCCGGAGCTCGCCCGGAGCGGGTCGCGAAGCTCGTGAACCTGGAGGGCTTCGGCCTGCGGGGGAGCGATGCGTCGCGAGCGCCGCGCCGTTATGCCGAATGGCTGGACGCGCTTGCCAAGCCTCAGGGTTTTCGCGACTACGCGAGCTTCGACGAGCTGGCGTCGCGTCTGCAGCAGGGGAATCCGCGGCTCGCGCGCGAGCGTGCGCTGTTCCTCGCCCGGCACTGGGGCGCGGCCACGCCCGACGGGCGCGTGGCGTTGCGGAGCGATCCGGCTCACAAGCGCGTGAATCCCGTCCTCTACCGCATCGAGGAGGCCGAGGCGTGCTGGCGCCAGGTGGCTGCCCCGATGCTCTGGGTCGAGGGCGCGGAATCCCAATCGCTGAAGTGGTTGCGCCTCGATTCGGCAGCGTACGAAGCGCGCAAGCGCTGCTTTGCGACCCTGGTCGATCGCACGATTCCCGACGCCGGCCACATGCTGCATCACGACCAGCCCCAGCGCCTCGCGTCGACGATCGAGGAATTTTTGCTTTCGTAGCCGCGAGTTGCGTCGGGTCCGGACGACCCGGGTGATAGACTTCCGGGCGATGGGCGCGATCGAAACCTGCAACTTCGACCTCCACTGCCACTCCACCATCTCCGACGGCATGCTCGCGCCGGCCGCGGTCGTGAGGCGCGCGGCGGCGAACGGCGTGTCGGTGCTCGCGCTGACCGATCACGACGAGCTTGCGGGGCTCGCCGAGGCGACGGCGGCCGCGCGCGCGAACGACATCCGCTTCGTGCCCGGGGTCGAGATCTCCGTCACCTGGGTCGAGACGACGATCCACATCGTCGGCCTTGGCATTGACCCGGCGAACGCGAACCTCGTCGCGCAGCTCGCGCATCTCCGGGCGAGCCGGGGGCGGCGCGCCGAGCGCATCGCCGCGGAGTTCGACGGGCTGGGCATCCCGGGCACCCTCGAGGGCGCCTACGCGTACGCCGAGAATCCGAAGCTGATCGGCCGCGCTCACTTTGCGCGCTTCCTCGTCGAGTGCGGGGTGGCCGGTGACGTGGCGAGCGTGTTCCGGCACTATCTCGTGCGCGGGAAGCCGGGTTACGTGCCGCAGCAGTGGGCCGACCTCGCCGACGCGGTGGCGTGGATCCGCGACAGCGGCGGCCGCGCGGTCGTCGCGCACCCGGGACGCTACAACCTGTCGCGCGCGGAGCTGCGGCGGTTTCTGGCCGAGTTCAGGGCCGCCGGCGGCGAAGGGATCGAGGTCGTGACCGGCAGCCACTCGCCCGACCAGTACGCCGAGTTCGCTCGCCTGGCGCGCGAATTCGGCTTTCTCGCCTCGCGCGGCTCGGACTTCCACGGCCCGGAGGAGAGCCGCGTCGACCTCGGGCGGCTGCCGCCGCTGCCGGCGGACCTGAAGCCGGTCTGGCACGACTGGTAAGAGACCGCCGGGCGGCGCGCCCGCGGTCCTGCCTTGGCCCAGTACTTCGAGATCAATCCCGCTCATCCGGCGCCGCGACTCATCGCGCGCGCGGCGGACATCGTCCGCGCGGGCGGCGTGATCGCGTATCCGACCGACTCCTGCTACGCGCTCGGTGCGCATCTGGGCGACAAGGAAGCGATGCTGCGCCTGCGGCGCATCCGCGGTGTCGACGAGCGCCACCATTTCACCTTGATGTGCCGTGACCTCTCGCAGCTCGGGACGTACGCGCGGGTGGACAACGCGCGCTATCGCCTGCTCAAGTCGCTCACCCCGGGCAGCTACACATTCATCCTGGAGGCGACGCGCGAGCTGCCGCGGCGCCTCGCCCACCCCCGGCGCAAGACGATCGGGCTGCGGGTGCCCGATCATCCGGTCGCGCAGGCGCTCCTCGCCGCGCTCGGCGAGCCGCTGCTGTCGACGACGCTCGCGCTGCCGGGCGACGAGCGGCCGCTGACCGACGCGCACGAGATCCGGCGGCGGCTCGAGCACGACGTCGACCTGGTGCTCGACGGCGGGTCGTGCGGCGTCGAACCGACCACCGTCGTCGATCTCACCGGACCGGTGGCAGAGATCGTGCGCGAAGGCAAAGGACCGGTCGCCGCGCTGAGCGGCTGAAGGGCGCGTGCGCGGAACGGGCGTTCGAGTCTGATAAAATCGATCGCACGATACCGATCGCAGCGATGGATCTCGTCCAACTCGTCCAAACGATCTCGATCTACGCGCTGCCGGTCATCATCGGCATCACGCTCCACGAGGCGGCCCATGGCTACGTGGCGAAGCACTTCGGCGACACGACGGCGTACGTGCTCGGGCGGGTCAGCCTCAATCCGGTGCGTCACATCGATCCGGTCGGCACCATCCTCGTGCCGCTCGTCATCCTGCTGGTGACTTCCTGGGGCGCGGGGCAGGGCATGCTCTTCGGCTGGGCGAAGCCGGTGCCGGTCAACTATCACGCTCTCCGCAAACCCAAGCGCGACATGATGTGGGTCGCCGCCGCCGGGCCCGCGGCAAACCTGGCGATGGCGCTCGGCTGGGCGTTGCTCGCGAAGCTCGCACTCGTCCTGCCCAACAACTACTTCACCGATCCGATGTTCCTGATCAGCCAGGCCGGCGTGACGGTGAATCTGGTGCTGATGCTGCTTAACCTCATCCCGCTACTGCCGCTCGACGGCGGGCGGATCGTCGCGGGCCTGCTGCCGACGCGGATGGCGGATCAGTACGCGCGCCTCGAGCCCTGGGGTTTCCCGATCCTGCTCGCGCTGATGTTCACGAACGTGCTCGGGATCGTCCTCGGGCCGATGGTGGCCGGCTCGCTGCAGCTGATCGCGAACGCGTTCGGGATGCTTTGACGATGTTTCCCGAACGGGTGGTGTCGGGGATGCGCCCGACGGGCAGCCTGCATCTCGGCCACTACCACGGCGCGCTCAAGAACTGGGTGCGGCTGCAGAGCGAGTATCCGTGCTACTTCTTCGTCGCCGACTGGCACGCGCTCACTACCCATTACGAGGAGCCCGAGATCGTCGAGCAGAACGTCTGGGACATGGTGATCGACTGGCTCGCCGCCGGCGTCGATCCGGGCCAGGCGACGCTGTTCATCCAGTCGCGGGTCCCCGAGCACGCCGAGCTGCACACCCTGCTGTCGATGATCACGCCGCTTGGCTGGCTCGAGCGTGTGCCGACGTACAAGGATCAGCAGGAGAAGCTTGCCGATCGCGACCTTTCGACCTACGGCTTCCTCGGCTATCCGCTGCTGCAGTCCGCGGACGTCCTGATCTACCGTGCGAAGTTCGTGCCGGTGGGCGAGGATCAGGTCCCGCACGTCGAGTTCATGCGCGAGATCGCGCGCCGCTTCAACCATATCTACGGCCGCGAGCCGGGATTCGAGGAGAAGGCGCTCGCCGCGGCGAAGAAGCTGGGCAGCCGCAAGGCCAAGCTCTACCGGGAGTTGCGAACGAAGTTCCAGGAGCGGGGCGACGCCACGTCGCTCGACGCCGGGAAGGCCCTGCTCGACGAGGCGCAAAACCTCTCGGTCGCGGACCGCGAGCGGCTGTTCGGCTACCTCGAGGGCGGCGGGCGGATGATCCTCGTCGAGCCCGACGTGCTCCTCACCGAGGCGTCCCGGCTGCCGGGTCTCGACGGCGCGAAGATGTCGAAGTCCTACGGCAACACGATCGGCCTACGGGAGAGCGCCGAGGAGATCGCGAGGAAGATCCGCACCATGCCGACCGATCCGGCGCGGGTCAAACGGTCCGACCCCGGCGATCCGGACAAGTGCCCGGTATGGCAGTTCCACCTCGTGTATTCGGACGCCAAGACCAAGGACTGGGTCCAGCAGGGCTGCCGGAGCGCGGGGATCGGCTGCCTGGAATGCAAGCAGCCGGTGATCGACGCAGGTGCTTGCGGAGCAGGCGCCGATGCGGGAGCGGGCGCAGCGCTACTTAGACGACCCGACCCTGGTGGGAAGCATCGTCGCCGACGGCTGCGACAAGGCCCGGGAGCTCGCGCGCGAGACGATGCGCGAGGTGCGTGAAGTCATGGGACTAAACTACGACTGAACATGGCACTCGAGCTCGTCCACAGCCAGTCCCAGCCGTTCGCCAAGGTGCGCGGCGAGCCGCTGCACGAGCTCCCGGCCGACCTCTACATCCCGCCCGACGCGCTCGAGGTGTTCCTCGACGCGTTCGAGGGGCCGCTCGACCTGCTGCTCTACCTGATCCGCAAGGCGAACATCGACATCCTCGACATCCCGATGGCGCGCCTCACCGAGCAGTACCTCGAGTACGTCGAGGTGATGCGCCGCAAGAACCTCGAGCTGGCGGCCGAGTACCTGGTGATGGCGGCGATGCTGATGGAGATCAAGTCGCGGCTGCTGCTGCCGCGCCCCAAGGCGGCGGACGACGGCGAGATCGACCCGCGCGCCGAGTTGATCCGCCGCCTGCTCGAGTACGAGCAGATGAAGGCGGCCGCGCAGAAGCTCGACCGCTTGCCGCAGCGCGATCGCGACTTTCTCGCGGTCGAGGTGTGGATCGAGCAGGCGCTCGTCGAACGACTGCCCGACGTCCACCCGCAGGACATCGAGGACGCCTGGCGGAGCCTGCTCGCGCGCGCCCGGCTGTCCCGCCACCACAAGGTGACGCGCGACGAGCTCTCGGTGCGCGAGCACATGACCGGCATCCTGCGGCTGCTCGCCGGCGGGGCGTTCCGCGAGTTCGGCGAGCTGTTCGACCCGCTCCGCGGCATCGCGGTGCTGGTAGTCAATTTCCTCGCCGTGCTCGAGCTGGCGCGGGAAGGGCTGATCGAGGTCACTCAAGGTCAGCCGTACGCGCCGATCTATGTCCGGATCGCGGCCGGCGCGGCGGTGGAAGCGCCAGGCACGTTCTAGGACCACCCGGAGACGACGACGCGATGCTAAGCCTCGCCGAAGCCAAGACCGTACTCGAAACCGCGCTCCTCTCGAGCCAGGAGCCGCTCGCGATCGCCGAGCTGCGCAAGCTCTTCGACCAGGAGCTCGGCGCTGACACGATCCGGCGCCTGCTCGACGAGCTGCGCGAGGACTGGGCGGAGAAGGGGGTCGAGCTGGTGAACCTCGCGAGCGGCTGGCGCTTCCAGACCCGCCCCGCGTTCGAGCCCTACCTCGAGCGCATCAGCGCCGACAAGGCGCCGCGCTACTCGCGGGCGGTACTCGAGACGCTCGCCATCGTCGCCTATCGCCAGCCGGTGACCCGGGGCGACATCGAGGATATCCGGGGCGTGACCGTGTCGCCGAACATCATCCGGGCGCTCGAGGCGCGCGGCTGGATCGATATCGTCGGGCACCGCGACGCGCCCGGCCGCCCGGCGTTGTACGCCACCACGAAACGCTTCCTGGACGACCTCGGTCTCCGCTCGCTACAGGAGCTGCCGCCCCTTGAAGAGATCGCCAAGAGCCTCGACCTCCCCGCCCCGGCGGGAGAGGCCGCCGCGACCCAGCCCGAACGGGCGCCGGGCGAGGACGAGCGGACCCCGCCGGCAATCGCCTCCGCCGCGTAGACCGCGCCCCACGACGGCCGACGCGCCGGCGAGCGAGAAGCTGCAGAAGGTGCTCGCCCGCTCGGGCCTCGGCTCGCGCCGCGACATGGAGGCGTGGATCGTCGCCGGTCGCGTGAAGGTCAACGGCGCGCCCGCCCATCTCGGGCAGCGGGTCTCGCCCCAGGACCGCATCAAGGTCGACGACCGTCTCGTCGCCGCACGGCGCGAGCACGCGCTGCCGCGGGTGCTCGTCTACCACAAGCCGGCGGGAGAAATCGTGTCGGCCGACGACCCGGCCGGCCGGCCCACCGTGTTCGAGCATCTGCCGCGGCTCAAGGGCGGGCGCTGGATCGCGGTGGGCCGCCTGGACTTCACTTCGAGCGGGCTACTGATCTTCACGACGTCCGGGGAGCTCGCCGCACGGCTCATGCACCCCCGCTACGGGTTCGAGCGCGAGTACGCGGTGCGGGTCGACGGCGTCCTGGGGCCGGACGAGCTCGCCCGACTCGCCGAGGGTGTGTTGCTCGAGGACGGGCGGGCCCGGTTCGAGACGATCGAAGACGCCGGCGGGCGGGGGCGCAACCACTGGTACCGGGTCGTCCTCAAGGAAGGCCGCAACCGCGAGGTGCGCCGGATGCTCGGGGCGATCGGACGGACCGTGAGCCGGCTGATGCGCGTGCGCTATGGCCCGCTCAAGCTGCCGCCCGGCCTCAAGCGAGGCCAGCTCAGGGAACTCGGTCCCGAAGCGGTCGCAGCGCTGCTCGCCGGGGTTGAAGGAGCCGTCGTGCAACCCCATCCAGCCCTCTCACCGAGGGCTCCGCAGACCGCCTGACGCACGTCGCGAGGGATCGCGCAAAGCGCGTATCCCGTTGTCCCGCGAGGCTTTCTTTGCTACACTTCCGCCGCTTTTTTCAGGGGATGGGCCGCGTGCCCATTTTTTGTTTGTGCCGGGGATACTGGACGTCCGCCAAGTCATTGAATCGACAGCCGTCGGGCTGGGGTACGAGCTCGTCCACGTCGAGCTTGCCAACCACGGCCGGCAGCTCCGCATATTCATCGACCGCGCCGAGGACGGCACGGGCGAAGGCGCCGGCCGGCCGGCGGTGACGCTCGCCGATTGCGAGCGCGTCACCCGCCAGCTGCAGCGGGTGCTGGAGGTGGAGGGCGTCGACTATGGCCGCCTCGAGGTGTCGTCGCCGGGGCTCGACCGAGTGCTGAAGAAGCCGGCCGATTTCCGTCGATTCGCAGGCAGCCGGGCGGAGGTGCGGTTGCGCGTGCCGCGCGACGGACGGCGGCGGTTCGTCGGCGTCGTGCGCGCCGCGAGCGACGAGGCGGTCGACCTGGAGGTCGACGGCGCGGTGGTGTCGTTCGCGTTCTCGGACATGGACAAGGCCCGGCTGGTGCCGAACCTTTAGGAGTGCTGGAGATGAGCCGCGAACTGCTGCTCCTGGTCGACGCGCTGGCGCGCGAGAAGAACGTCAACAAGGACACCGTCTTCGGCGCGCTGGAGCAGGCGATCGGGTCGGCGACTAAGAAGCGCTTCACCGAGGACGTCGACGTGCGCGTCGCGATCGACCGCAACACCGGCGAATACGAGTCGTTCCGGCGCTGGCAGGTGGTCGCCGACGACGCGGTCGAGCTGCCGGCGCAGCAGATCCCGCTGTCCGAGGCCAAGGCGCAGTACGGCGACGTCCAGGTCGAGGACTACATCGAGGAGCCGCTCGAGGTGATCGAGTTCGGGCGCATCGGCGCGCAGACCGCGAAGCAGGTGATCCTGCAGAAGATTCGCGACGCCGAGCGCGAGCAGATCCTGCAGGACTTCCTCGGGCGCGGCGAGAAGCTGGTCACCGGGACCATCAAGCGCATGGAGCGCGGCAACGCCGTGATCGAGTCGGGCCGGGTCGAGGCGGTGCTGCCGCGCGACCAGATGATCCCGAAGGAGAACCTGCGGGTGGGCGATCGCTGCCGCGCCTACCTGCTGCGCATCGACCGCTCCCTGCGCGGGCCGCAGCTCGTCCTCTCGCGCACCGCGCCCGAGTTCATCATGGAGCTGTTCCGGCTCGAGGTGCCCGAGATCGAGGAGGGCCTGCTCCAGATCAAGTCGGCGGCGCGCGACCCGGGCGTGCGGGCGAAGATCGCGGTGTTCACCAGCGATCGGCGCATCGACCCGATCGGGACCTGCGTCGGCATGCGCGGCTCGCGCGTCCAGGCGGTCACCCAGGAGCTCGCCGGCGAGCGGGTCGACATCGTGCTCTGGTCCGAGGATCCGGCGAAGTTCGTCATCGGCGCGCTCGCGCCGGCCGACGTCGCCTCGATCATCGTCGACGAGGAAAAGCATTCGATGGACGTGGTCGTGGACGAGGAGAACCTCGCGATCGCGATCGGCCGCAGCGGGCAGAACGTGCGCCTCGCCTCCGAGCTCACCGGCTGGCAGATCAACCTCATGACCCAGGAGGAGTCGCAGCGCAAGACCGAGGAGGAAGCCGCCGGCGTGCGCACGCTCTTCATGGCCAAGCTCGACATCGACCAGGACCTCGCCGATCTCCTCGTCCAGGAGGGCTTCTCGACGCTCGAGGAGGTGGCGTACGTCCCGATCAACGAGATGCTCGAGATCGACGGCCTCGACGAGGCGACGGTCAACGAGCTGCGCACGCGGGCGAAGGACGCCCTGCTGCTGGAGCAGATCCGCAGCGAGGAGCAGGTCGAAGGCGTCGAGAAGGACCTGCTGGATCTCGAGGGGATGGACACCGACCTAGCGGCGAAGCTCGCGCGCGGCGGCGTCAAGACCCGCGACGACCTCGCCGACCTGGCCGTGGACGAGCTGGTCGAGCTGGGCGTGGTCGACGAGGAGCGGGCAAAGCAGCTGATCATGAAGGCGCGCGAGCACTGGTTCGCCGCCGGGGAGTAGAGGACGCTACCAGCATGGCACACATGAGCGTTGCCCAGTTCGCCGGCGAGCTGAAGATGCCGCCGAACACGCTGCTCGAGCAGCTCCGCGCCGCGGGCGTCAACAAGACGCTGGCCGAGGACACCCTCACCGAGCAGGACAAGACGAAGCTCCTCGACTACCTGCGGAAGTCGCACGGCGCGGGCGACGCGAAGCACAAGATCACGCTCACCCGCAAGCAGACGAGCGAGATCAAGAAGGCCGACTCCTCCGGCAAGGCGCGGACGATCCAGGTCGAGGTCCGCAAGAAGCGCGTCTTCGTCAAGCGCGAAGCGGGCGAGGGACCGGCGCCCGTAGTGGTCGAGGCGCCGACGCCGGCGCCGGCGGTCGACGTGCGCGAGGTGGAGCTGCGCGAGCAGGAAAGCCGGCGCGATGCCGAGCTCGCCGCGCGGCAGGCGGCGGAGCTTGCGGAGCGGCAGGAGCGCGAGCGGCGCGAGCTGGAGAAGCGCGAGGCCGAGCAGCGCGCGGCGGAGGAAGCGGCGCGCGCCGCGGCGCAGGCGGCCGCCGGAGCAGCCGCGCAGCCGGCCCCCGCGGACACCACCCTGCACAAGCCCAAGACCGCCGAGGCGGCGGAGAAGAAGGCGAAGAAGCCCGCCAAGCAGGTCACCGTCTGGCGCGACGAGACCGCGAAGAAACGGGCCATCAAGACCCGCGGCGACGCGACCGGCGGGACCGGCTGGCACACGCCGAAAGGCGGGCGGCACCGGCACGCCGACGAGGCGGTGAAACCCGCCGCCGGGCCGACCGAGCCGGTGGTGCGCGAGATCCACGTCCCGGAGACGATCACCGTCGCCGACCTCGCCCACAAGATGTCGGTCAAGGCGGCCGAGGTTATCAAGGTGCTGATGAAGCTCGGCCAGATGGTGACGATCAATCAGGTGCTCGACCAGGAGACGGGCATGATCGTCGTCGAGGAGATGGGGCACAAGGCCGCCGCCGCCAAGCTCACCGACCCGGACGCGTATCTCGACGAGGCGCCGGTGCAGCAGGAGGGCGCAGCGCTGGCACGTCCGCCGGTGGTCACGGTGATGGGACACGTCGACCACGGCAAGACCTCGCTCCTCGACTACATCCGGCGCACCAAGGTCGCGGCGGGCGAGGCGGGCGGGATCACGCAGCACATCGGCGCCTACCACGTGACCACGCCGCGCGGCACCGTCACCTTCCTCGACACGCCCGGCCACGAAGCGTTCACGTCGATGCGTGCACGCGGGGCGAAGATCACCGATCTGGTGATTCTCGTGGTCGCCGCCGACGACGGGGTGATGCCGCAGACGATCGAAGCGATCTCGCACGCCAAGGCGGCGAACGTCCCGATCGTGGTCGCGCTCAACAAGATCGACAAACCCGAGGCGAACCCCGACCGGGTTAAGCAGGAACTAGTCACGCAGAGCGTCGTCCCCGAGGAGTACGGCGGCGAGTCACCGTTCGTCCCGGTGTCGGCGAAGACCGGCAAGGGCATCGACGACCTGCTCGAGCAGGTGCTCCTCCAG
>CAWHBL010000037.1:0-50042 GCA_963827555.1 uncultured beta proteobacterium | reverse complement strand
GTTCACACGAAGCCGATCTTGCGCTTCGTCTTGGGCTCCGGTGGTCGCATCAGCTCGCGTATCGCATCGAACACGGCTTTGAACTGGCGGTCGTAACGGCTCTCCAACTCGTCCAGCCGTTGCGCGAGGTCCTTGTGCGAGGCGACCATCTCCCGCAGGCGCGCGAACGCGCGGACGACCTCGACGCTCAGCTCGACCGCGCGCCGGCTGTTCAGGACATTCGCCGCCATGATGGCCCCGTGCTCGGTAAAGGCGTAAGGGCGCGCCGAGGCGAATCGGAGTCGCGCGAGGTGGTCACAGTTTGTGACCACCTCTGACTTCTCGGCGGCCGACAGTCGAAACGCGAAATCCGCGGGGAACCGGCGAGGGTTCCGTTTGACCGCCTGGTTCAGCGCCTTGGTCGGCACGCCGTACACCGCCGCCAGGTCGGCGTCGATCATCACCCGCTCGCCGCGCACGAGAATGATGCGCGTCTCCAGCGGGCGCGCTGGCGTCGACGTGGTTCGAGTTACGCTTCCCATGCCGCCGATTTTCCGCCATCGGCTGGCTCACCCGATGAGCTTCCCGGCCATCATGATCACTGCTAGATTCGGCGCTCCCCATGAGCACTGCCGCAGCCACCCAGCGCCTCCGCATCGGCATCGACACCGGCGGCACGTTCACCGACATCGTCGCGGTGGACGGCGCGTCGGGCCGGGTCGCGGTCACGAAGGTCCCGAGCACGCCGGCGAACCCCGCGATCGGGCTCGTCCAGGGCGTCACCCGCATCCTCGGCGAGACCGGGCGCTCGGCGGCGGACCTCGCCGGCCTGGCGCACGGCACGACGGTCGCGACCAACGCGCTGCTGCAGGGCGAGATCGACTCGCTCGGCCTCGTCGTCACCGCAGGCTTCCGGCACCTCCTCGAGATCGCGCGCCAGTCGGTGCCCGAGGGCTACGGCAACTCGTACTTCTGGGTGAAGCCCGAGCGCATCGTCCCGGTCGAGCTCGTGCGCGAGGTCGGCGGCCGGCTCGACTTCCGCGGTGCGGAGCTCGCGCCGCTCGACGAGCGGAGCGCCCGGCTCGCGGCGCGCTTCTTCCGCGAGCGGGGCGTCCGCGCCGTCGGCGTTTGCCTCATCCACTCGTATGCGAGCGACCGTCACGAGCGCCGCGTGCGCGAGCTCTTCCGCGAAGAATACCCGGAGTGCGCGGTGTCGCTCTCGTGCGACGTGCTGCCCGAGTACCGCGAGTACGAGCGCGCGATGACGACGCTCGTCGACGCGTTCGTGAAGCCGCACATGGGGCGCTACCTGCAGCGCATCCACGACGAACTCGGGCCGGACCTGCGATCGAAGCCGTTCCTGGTGATGCAGTCCTCGGGCGGCGTGATCTCGAGCGAGCAGGTCGTGGACAAGCCGATCACCACCGCGCTGTCCGGGCCGGCGGCAGGCGCGCTCGGCGCCGCGGTGGTCGCGAAGATCGCCGGCTTCGAGGATCTGGTTACGCTGGACGCTGGTGGCACCTCCACCGACCTGTGCCTGATCGAGGCGGGCGTGCCGAAGGTCACCAACGGCGGCTCGGTCGGACCGTTCCCGGTGCGCATCCCGATGATCGACATCAAGACCGTCGGCACCGGCGGCGGCTCGATCGCCTGGATCAGCCGCGAGGGCCATCTCAAGGTCGGGCCGAAGAGCGCCGGCGCGGTGCCGGGGCCGATGTGCTATCCGGACGGAGGCGACCAGCCGACGATCACCGACGCCAACCTCGTGCTCGGGCGGATCCCGCCGGCGCTGATCGGCGGCGGCATCAAGCTCGACGCCGAGCGCGCGCGGAAGGGCATCGCCGATCTCGGCCAGCGCCTCGGCAGCGGCATGGGCGTCGAGCAGCTCGCCGAAGGCATCATCGAGATCGCGAACTGGAACCAGGCGAACTGCATCCGCCAGATGACGATCCAGCGCGGCATCGACCCGCGCGGACTCGCGCTGCTCTCGTTCGGCGGCTCGGGCCCGGCGCAGTCGCCGGCGGTGATGGAGCTCCTCGGCATGCAGGCGTGCATCGTCCCGCTCAACCCGGGCAACCTCTCGGCGTTCGGCCTGCTCGCGGTCGACTGGCGCACCGATCACATCGCGACCCGCGTCACGCACGAGGACGCGCTCGATCCGGCGGCGCTCGCCGACCTCTACCGCCAGCTCGAGGCGCGAGGCGACCGAGACGCTCGCGCGCGACGGCATCGATCCGCGCAACATCCGCCTGGTGCGCGAAGCCGACGTGCGCTACGTCGGGCAGTCGATGGAGGTGCGGGTGCAGGCGCCGGGCGGCGCCATCGATCCGGCGTTCGTCGCGGCGCTCGTGGACGCGTTCCACGCCGCGCACGAGAAGGCGTTCGGCTACGGCTATCGCGGCAAGCAGAAGGTGGAGCTCGTCAACGCCTGCGTGTCGGGGTTCGGGCTGATCGACCGGCCGGCCCTGCCGCAGCTCGCCGGCGGTGCGCCGGTCAAGCCGCGGACCGCGAGGCGCGCGTTCTTCGGCGGCGCCTTCGTCGAGACGCCCGTCTACGATCGCGCCGCGCTGCCGCCGGGCGCGCGGATCGACGGGCCGGCGGTGATCGAGGAGTTCGGCTCGACGACCGTCGTCTTCCCCGGGCAGACGCTGACGGTCGACGCGTACGGCATCATGATCGTGCGGAGGCAGTAGATGGCGGCGATCCTCAAGCCGAAACCCGCGGAGGTCGATCCGATCGTGCTCCAGATCGTCGAGGGCACGCTCAACTCGATCGAGGCGGAGATCGAGTATGCGATCGAGCGCACCGCGCGCTCGCCGATGATCCGCGAGGCGCACGACTACCGCGTCGGCCTCTTCGATCGCCGCTGCCGCAAGCTCACCGGGCGCTCGTACTCGGCGATGCCGAACGCGGTGGTGCGCGACTACCCGCCGGAAACGATGCGGCCGGGCGACGTTTTCCTGATGAACGACACGTACCTCACCGAGGGCTCGATCGGCCACCTGCCCGACATCTGCTCGACGGTGCCGGTGTTCCACCGCGGCGAGGTGGTCGCCTACATCCAGGCGTTCGGCCACCACGACGACATCGGCGGCCGCGTGCCGGGCTCGATGCCGGGGACGGCGGTCACGGTGTTCGAGGAGGGGCTCGCGATTCCGCCGATCCGGATCTACCGCGAGGGCCGGCGGAACGACGAAGTGTTCAGCATCCTCCGGCGCAACACGCGCGTGCCGGAGATGCTCGAGGCCGACCTCGACAGCGAGATCGAGGCGATCCGGATGGGCGCGCGGCGGATGGAGGAGCTATTTGATCGGTTCGGCCGGGACACGGTCGAGGCGTGCTTCCAGGCGATCCTCGACAAGTGCCGCGACATCTATGCGAACGAGCTGCTGCCGAAGATCCCCGACGGCGAGTACGCCTGGGAGGACTTCGTCGAGCACGACGGGGTCACCGACCCGAGCCTCCACCGGCTCGCGTTGCGCGTCGTCAAGAAAGGCGGGCGGCTCACCCTCGACTTCAACGGCACCGCGCCGCAGTCCTCCGGGCCGATCAACTGGCCGGCCGACTACGCCGACGGGGCGTTCCTGATCAAGTGGATCGCGCCGATCCTGCGCAACCTTGCCGACACGCCGGAGCGGGCGGCGGAGATCCACGTCAACGAGGGGGTGTGCGAGGTGTTCGACGTGATCTTCCCGCCGAAGGGCACGCTGATCACGCCCGAGTGGCCGGCGGCCACCAATGCGCGCTCGTTCGTGCTGCTGCGCTCGCTCGGCCTGCTCGCCGGCGTCGTCGCGCAGGCGACCGGCGGGCGGATGCCGGCCGACCAGGAGACGATCCGCTACACCGGGTTCTACGGCACCGACCTCGAGGGCCGGAGTTTTCTCTCGCGCGAGGTGATCGGCGGCGGCTCGGGCGGGCGGTACTACGCCGACGGCAACGACGCGATCCACATCGTGCCCGACTCGCGGAACCAGCCGGCCGAGTTCACCGAGAACCGCTTCCCGGTCATCGTCGAGCGGCTGGGTCTGAGCATCGACTCCGGCGGCGCGGGCAAGCACCGCGGCGGGCTCGGCTACGACAAGCACTACCGCGTGCTCGTGGACTGCCACACGATCGTGACCGCCGACCGGGTGCGGCTCGGCTGCTACGGCGTCGCCGGGCGGCAGCGCGGGCGAACCGTTCTGCGTGACCGTCGACCTGCACGGCGCGGCGAAGGCGCTCGGCGGGCTGGTCGACGGCGAGCCGGTGAAGGCGGGGCAGGTGGTGCGCGTCGTGACGACCGGCGGCGGCGGCTGGGGCGATCCGCTCGAGCGCGCGCCGGACCTGGTTCTGCGCGACGTCGTCCAGCGGAAGGTGTCGCCCGAAGCGGCGCGGCGCGAGTACGGCGTCGTGCTGGTCGCGCGCGACGCGGAGGTAGAGACGGCCTACACGGTCGACGCCGCGGCCACGGCGAAGCTGCGCGACGAGCTGCGCGCCGCGCGGAAAGCACCGCTGCCGCTGATCGACCGCGGCCCGGGGTTCGACAAGATGCTGCGGGGCGAGTTTGGACCGCGGGTTTAGGAGATACCGATGGCAATCGAAGTCGCAAAGGTCATCCTGAAGAGCGTCCAGGACGCCTCGGGCCTGGAGGAATGCATCCGCGCCGGCAAGTTCGCCGCCGACGAGGTGGTCGCGGTGATCGGCAAGACCGAGGGCAACGGCGGGGTGAACGACTTCACCCGCATCCTCGCGGACCAGGCGTTCCGCGCGGTGCTGATGAAACACGGCAAACGCTCCGCCGAGGCGGTGAAGCAGATCCCGATGGTCTGGTCGGGCGGCTGCGACGGCGTGATCACGCCGCACGCGACGGTCTTCGCGGAGACACCGAAGACCGGGCCGGCTTCGAAGGCGCGGCTCGCGATCGGCACCGCGATGAGCCCGCAGATCTTCCCGGAAGACATCGGGCGGCCGGCGATGGTCGAGAAGATTGCCGCGGGGGTCCTTGCTCGCGATGAAGGACGCCGGGATCGCCGACCCCAAGGACGTGCACTACGTGCAAACCAAGACGCCGCTGCTCACGATCGACTGGGTGCAGGACGCGCACCGTCGCGGGAAGACGGTCGCCTGCGAGGTGCACGACTCGATGGGCGTGTCGAACGGCACGACTGCGCTCGGCATCGCGGTGGCGCTCGGCGAAGTCAAGTCGTACAAGGCCGAGGACGTCTGCAAGAACCTCGAGCTTTACTCGTCGGTCGCCTCGTGCTCGTCGGGCGTCGAGCTCGACGCCGGGCAGATCGTGCTCCTCGGCAACAAGGCGGGCGCCGGCGGCCGCTACGCGATCGGGCACGCGGTGATGAAGGACGCGATCGACATCGACGGCATCTACGCGGCGATCCGGAACGCCGGCCTCGAGCTGCCCGAGCGGGCGCGCGCGGAGGACCTGAAGGGCCGGCTGGTGAACTGCTTCCTGAAGTGCGAGGCGGACCACCGCGGCATGCTGCGCGGCCGGCGCCAGATCATGCTCGACGACTCCGACGTGCACCATCACCGCCACGCGAAGGGCGCGGTGGGCGGCGTCGCGGCCGCGGCGATCGGCGATCCGGCGGTGTTCGTGTCGGTGGACGCGATGCACCAGGGCCCGCAGGGCGGCGGTCCGGTGATCGCGATCATCGACGCGGGCGAGTAGGGCGGCGGGCTAACCCGCGCGGCGCGCGTCGCGGATGGCCTTCCAGACCTTGCCTTGCGTGAACGGCATGGCAATGCCGGCGGCGCCGAGCGGGCGAAGGGCGTCGCGCATCGCGCTGGTGATCGCCGCCGGCGCGCCGATGGTGCCCGACTCGCCGCAGCCCTTCGCGCCAAGCGGGTTGTGCGTGCACGGCTGCGTCTCGTCGGTCTCCGACACGAACGCGGGCGTGTTGTCCGCGCGCGGCATCGCGTAGTCCATGAACGACGCGGTGAAGAGCTGGCCCGTGGCGCGGTCGTAATGCGTGCCCTCGAACATCGCCTGCCCGATGCCCTGTGCGGCGGCGCCGTGCACCTGGCCTTCCACCACCATGGGGTTGATGACCGTGCCGATGTCGTCGACGCAGACGTAGGCGACGAGCCGCGTCACGCCGGTCTCCGGGTCGATCTCGACCTCGCAGGCCTGGGCGCCATTCGACCAGGTGAGGTTCACCGGGTCGAAGAACGCGTTCTCGTGCAGCACCGGCTCCATGCCGGGCGGCAGGTTGTGCGCGTAGGTCACCGCGCGCGCGACTTCGGCCCAGGTCAGGCGGCGGTCGGTGCCCGCGACACGGAACTCGCCGTGGCCGTCGACGACGAGGTGCTCGACATCGTTCTCCGCCGCCTCCATGAGGTGCGCGGCAGCCCGGCGCGCCTTGGCGATGATCTTGTCCGCGGCCATGACGATCGCCGACCCGGCGATGACCATCGAGCGCGAGCCGAAGGTGCCGGTGCCATACGGCACGCGGCCGGTGTCGCCTTCGACCAGCTCGATCATGTCGAGCGGTACGCCGAGGCGGGACGCGAGCACCTGCGGAAACGTCGTGGCGTGCGCCTGCCCGTGGCTGTGCGTGCCGCACATGACGAGCAGGCTGCCGTCGGCGGCGACGCGGATGTCGGCGGAATCGAAGAAGCCGGCACGCGCGCCGAACATGCCGGCGTACTTCGACGGCGCGACGCCAGAGCTCTCGACGAAGTAGCAGACGCCGAACCCGCGCAGCAGTCCGCGCTTCGCGGCCGCTTCGCGGCGCGCGGGAAAGCCCGCGTGGTCGGCGAGCTCGAGCACGCGCTCGAAGAGCTTCCGGAAGTTGCCGGTGTCGTAAGTCGGTCCGACGGCCGTCGTGTACGGCATCGCCGTTGCCGGAATGAAGTTCTTGCGTCGCAGCTCGATGCGGTCGAAACCGAGCCGCGCCGCGGCTTCCTCGACCAGGCATTCGAGGACGTAGCAAGCCTCGGGGCGCCCGGCGCCCCGGTAGGCGTCGGTGGGCACGGTGTTGGTGAAGAGGACGCTCACGTCGGCGGCGATCGCCGGGATCCGGTAGGGGCCGGACAGGACGCCGGTGTAGACCGTAGTCGGGACGGCCGCGCCGACGGTCGAGATCTGGGCGCCGACCGCCGCGAGCGTCGTCACCCGCAGGCCGAGGAAGCGCCCGTCGGCGTCGAGCGCGAGCTCGGCGCGAGTGGCGTGGTCGCGCGCCTGGTAATCGCTGACGAACGCCTCGCTCCGCGTCGACACCCATTTCAGCGGCCGCCGCAGCTTGCGCGCGGCCCACGCGAGCGCGGTTTCCTCGGGGTAGTGCTTGCCCTTGGTGCCGAAGCCGCCGCCGACGTCCGGCGCTACGACCCGCACCGAGGTCTCCGGAATGGCGAGCTGCTCGGACACGAACTTCCGGATGTGGTGCGGCACCTGTGTCGCCGAGTAGATCACGACCTCGTGGCCGTCGAGCCCGCGGGTCGGCGAGGCGATGGCCGCGACCGCGCGCGGCTCGAGCGCGGCGCAGGCGATGCGGTGGTTCACGAGCTCGACGGCGACGACATGCTTCGCTTTGGCGAAAGCTTCCTCGGTGGCGGCGACGTTGCCGCGCTGGAAGCGCACGACGAGGTTGCCGGGGGCTTCCGGGTGGAGCTGGGGCGCGTCGGGGTTCGCCGCGTCGCGCACGTCGACGACGGCCGGCAGCGGCGCCCAGTCGATCGCCACGAGCTCCGCCGCGTCGAGCGCCTGATCGCGTGTTCCGGCGATCACGAGGGCGACCGCCTCGCCGACGTGGCGCACGCGCTCGCGCGCGAGCGTCCAGCGCGGCGGGTCGCTCATTTTCGTGCCGTTGGCGCCGGGGATGCGCCACAACGGTGCCATTGGCCCCACACCGTCGGCGGCCATGTCGGCACCGGTGTAGACGGCGACGACGCCGGGCGCGGCCGCGGCGGCCTGCGTGTCGATACGGTCGATGCGGGCATGGGCATGCGGCGAGCGCACGAACGCGCAGGCGAGCTCGCCTTGGAACACGAGATCGGCGACGAACTGTCCCTGCCCGACGAGAAAGCGCAGGTCTTCGCGGCGGCGCACCGGCGCGCCGATACCTTCGGGATGCATCGGGATCGACTCGTGGGGGATGCAATCGACGGGGGTCATTATATGATCCCGTCTTGTCCGGACAATAGGCGCGGCGCCGCTGGCGCGGACATTGCTGACCGTACGATACGCATCACACCGAGGAGAGAGGGAGAGCATCCATGCAAGCACTGAAGCGTTTCATCGTCCCGCTGGCGCTCGTGGCGTCGACCGCCGCTGCGCCGAACGCCTTTGCGCAGGACAAGGTCAAGATGGGGCTCTTCATCGCCTCGTCGGCGATGCCTTACTTCATCGCGCGCGAGCGCGGCTATTTCGCCGCCGAGAAGCTCGACGTCGAGGGCATTCCCCTCGCCACCCACCCGCTGATCGTGCAAGGGCTCGTCAAGGGCGATCTCGATACCGCGTCCAACCTGCTCTCGCTCGAGGGCGCGAACATCAACGTCCTGCGGCCGGGCACGGCGAACTACTTCTCGGTCAACTGCCAGAACACCCAGTACCAGCTCGAGGCGTTCGTGGTGTCGTCGAAGAACACGACGATCAAGACGCTGAAGGACCTGAAAGGCCAGCGGATCATGTCGGCGCCCGGGCCGGGCAACCTGTTCGTCGCGAAGGGCGTGCTCAAGGCGATCGGGCTGGAGGAGGGCCGCGACTACACGATGCAGGAGCAGCCGATGCCGCAGCACCTCCCGGGCATCCAGTCGGGCCAGTTCGAGGTCGCCTACTCGCTCGAGCCGGTGGTGAGCATGATGGTCCACCGCGGCGTCGGGCGGAAGCTGGAGGCGGGCGTGATCGCGACCCACATGCTCGGGCGGCCCGACGCGTGCGCGGTGCTCGCGGGCGGCGTCATGAGCGACCGCTTCCTGAAGGAGCGGCCCCAGGTCGCCGAGCGGTTCGCGCGCGCGTGGGCGAAAGCGCTCAAGGACGGCAACGAGGATCCGAAGGCGCGCGACCTGCTCTCGGCGCACATGAACACTGCCCCCGAGATCGCTCAGACGGTGCCCCTCTCGCGCTACTACATGGTGCGCGACTTCTCGCCGGCGCAGGTCGCCGATTTCCAGAAGCTAGTCGATCTGGCGACCGAGGCGGGGATCGTGAAGAGCAAGATCGACGTCAAGACCTTCATGAAGACGTTCTGACCGCGGCGTGGAGCGCACGATGCGCGAGCGGTTCGGCGCGCTCACCCCGGCAGTGGGAGCGGTCGGGTTCGTCGCCCTCTGGTGGCTCGTCTACCAGACGGGCTGGATCGACCCGGTCCTGCTGCCCTCGCCGGGGGAGTCCTTCAAGGCGATCTGGGACGGCTTCGTCGGCGGCGCGCTCGTCAGGGACTCCCTGATCACCGTCCGGCGGACGCTCATCGCGTTCGCGATCGCGGTGGCGGTCGCCGTGCCGCTCGGGATCGTCCTCGGGTCGTCGCAGCGCCTGTACAGCTCGGTCGAGTTCGTGATCGATTTCTTCCGCTCCACGCCCGCTTCGGCGCTCTTCCCGCTCTTCCTCGTGATCCTCGGCGTCGGCGAGGGCACGAAGGTGGCCGTCGCCGCGTTCGGTGCGGCGCTGCTCATCCTGTTCAACACCGCGTACGGCGTGATGAACGCGCGGAAGACGCGGCAGGCGGCGGCGCGGGTGATGGGCGCATCGCGCGCCCGGGTCATGCTCGACGTCACCCTGCTCGAGTCGCTGCCGCAGACGTTCATCGGGATGCGCGCAGGCGTGTCGTTCGCGCTGGTGATCGTGATCGTCGCGGAGATGTTCATCGGCTCAATCGACGGGCTCGGCCAGCGCGTCATCAACGCGCAGATGATCTTCAACATGCCGGAGATGTACGCGACCATCTTCGCGGCGGGCGCGCTCGGCTACGGGCTGAACGTCCTCTTCATCGTGATCGAACGGAAGTTCGTCCATTGGGGCGGAAAGTGACGGGCGGAAAGTGAACGCTCCGACCGCCGCCGCTGCGGTCAAGGCGCGCACCGAGATCACGATCCGCGGGCTGAGCAAGAGCTTCGCCGGCCAGCCGCTGTACGCCAGGTTCGACCTCGACGTCCCCAAGGGCCAGATCACCACGATCTTCGGCCCCAACGGCTGCGGCAAGTCGACGATCATCAACATGGTCGCCGGCCTGCTGCCGATGGATGCGGGGGAGGTGCTCTTCGACGGCAAGGCGCTGCGCGACACCGTGATCGGCTACGTCTTCCAGAATTACCGTGAAGCGCTTTTTCCATGGAAGCGCGCGATCGACAACATCAAGTACCCGCTCCGGCTCGCCGGCCGGACCGCGGCCGAGTGCGATGCGCGGGCCGAGGAGCTGGTCGCCTCGTTCGACATCCGGTTCGACCTGCGCCGGTATCCCTACGAGCTGTCCGGGGGGCAGCAGCAGCTCGTGTCGATCATGCGCGCGCTCGCACCGCATCCGGAGGTGCTGTTCCTGGACGAGCCGTTCTCCGCGCTCGACTACGAGATGACGCTGTTCATGCGCGACAAGCTGCAGGACATCTTCGAGGCGACGAAGACCACGATGATCCTCGTTTCGCACGATCTCGAGGAGGCGGTGTACCTCGCGGACCAGGTGATCCTGCTCACGCGCCGGCCGACGCGGATCGCCGAGATCGTGCCGTTCGCGGCGCCGCGGCCGCGCCGCCCCGCGACGCTGACGAGCGAGGCGTTCGTGCACGCCAAGGCCCGCTGCCTCGAGGTCTTCCAGCGCGAAGTGCGGAAATAGAGGGGAAGGTCCCACGATGCCGGTTTTCAGCCGCGTCATCCCGAACACCTACCGCGACTCGGTCGCGCTGATGCAGCTCTCGGCTTCGCTGAAGGACGTCGCCGGCGTCGAGGAGGCCTCGGCCATCATGGCGACGGCGGGGAACATCGCGCTCCTCGGCGAGGTCGGCCTCGTCGATTCTTCCCTCGCGCCCCGCCCGAGCGACCTGCTGGTGGTGGTGCGCGCGAAGAGCGAGGGTGCGGCGAATGCGGCGATCGCGAGGGTCGAGGCGGCGCTCGAGGCGAAGGCGCCGACACCGTCGGTCGGCGGCGCGGTGGAGCAGGCGCCGCCGCGCTCACTCGCGATGGCGGCGGGCGCGAATCTCGCGCTGCTCTCGGTGCCCGGCGAGTACGCCGCGGCCGAGGCCGAGAAGGCGCTCGCCCTCGGCCTCAACGTCATGCTGTTCAGCGACAACGTCGCGCTCGCCGACGAGGTCGCGCTGAAGCGGGCCGCGGCGAAGAAGAAGCTCCTCGTGATGGGCCCCGACTGCGGCACCGCGATCATCGACGGCGTCCCGCTCGCGTTCGCGAACCGCGTGCGGCGCGGGGCTGTAGGCTGCGTCGCGGCATCGGGGACCGGGCTGCAGCAGGTCACCGCGCTGATCGATCGGCTCGGCGCGGGCGTTTCGCAGGCGATCGGCACCGGCGGCCGCGACCTGAAGGAAGAGGTCGGCGGGCTCACGATGCTCGCCGGGCTGGCGGCGCTGGCGTCGGACCGCGAGACGAAGGTGATCGTGCTCATCTCCAAGCCGCCTGCCGCCGCTGTCGCGGAGAAGGTCCTCGCCGCGGCAGCGAAGGCGAAGAAGCCGGTCGTCGTCTGCTTCGTCGGCGCGGCGCCGGCCAAGCGCGCTGCGAAGAACCTGCATCCGGTACGGACCCTCGAGGAAGCAGCGCGGACAGCGGTAGCGCTCGCCCGCGGCGGCAAGGCCCCGAAGCGCGCCGGTGCATCGCGCGTCATGGGCGCGCCGCGCCTCGCCCCCGGCCAGCGGTTCGTGCGCGGCCTCTTCAGCGGCGGCACGTTCTGCTACGAGGCCTCGCTCCTGCTCGGCGAAGCGCTCGGCCAGGTGTGGTCCAACGCGCCAGTGCGCCACGAGGACGAGCTCGACGATCCGTTCAAGAGCCGCGGGCATACCGTCATCGATCTCGGCGACGACGTCTTCACCCGCGGCCGGCCGCATCCGATGATCGACCATCGCCTGCGCAACGAGCGCATGGTGCGCGAGGCGGGCGACCCGGAGGTCGCGGTGATCCTCTTCGACGTGGTGCTCGGCTACGGCAGCCACCCCGATCCGGCGGCGGAGATGGCGCCCGCGATCGCCGCGGCGCGCGCCGCCGCGGCGAAGCGTGGGCGGCGGATTGCCTTCGTCGGCGCGGTGTGCGGCACCGAGGCCGATCCGCAGGGGCTCGCGCGGCAGGAAGCCGCCCTCGCGAAAGCCGGCGTGATTCTCGGTTCGAGCAACGCCGAGGCGGTGCGGATCGCCGCCGCGATCGCCAAACGGGGCCGGGCCAAATGACCGCACTCTTCGGCAAGCCGCTGTCGGTGGTGAACGTCGGGCTCGCCTCGTTCGCCGACGCCGTCGCCGAGGCGGGGGCGCCGGTGGCGCGCGTCGAGTGGGCGCCGCCCGGCGGCGAACCCGGTGCGGCGCGTGCGCTCGCGCGCCTCGCCGCCGATCCCGCGATCGACGCCGCGAACAAGAAGGCGTTCGAGGCTTACGCGTCCGCGGAGCCGGTGCTCGAGGGCATCGGCATCGCGCGAGAAGTGCTGCCCGGCATGGGCGAGCGGATGCTGCTCCACTCCGGCCCGCCGATCACCTGGGCACGGATGGGCGGCGCGATGCGCGGCGCGGTGATCGGCGCGTGCCTGCTCGAAGGCTGGGCGAAGGACGCCGACGCCGCGCGCGCGATGGCCGAACGCGGCGAGATCGCCTTCGACCCGTGCCACCATCACGCCGCGGTCGGGCCGATGGCCGGGATCATCAGCCCGTCGATGCCGGTGTGGATGCTGCGCAACCGCGTCCACGGCAACCGCTCGTTCAGCAACCTGAACGAGGGCCTCGGCAAGGTGCTCCGCTACGGCGCGAACAGCCCGGACGTGCTCGAGCGGCTGCGGTGGATGGGCGCGACGCTCGCGCCGGTGCTCCAGCGCGGCCTGGCCGCGGGCGGCCCGATCGAGCTGAAGCCGCTGATCGCCCGCGCGCTGCACATGGGCGACGAGCTGCACAACCGCAACGTCGCCGCTTCGAGCCTGTTCGTGAAGCGGATCGTCCCGGGCATCCTCAAATCGGACGTGCCGATGCGCGACGCCGCGGCGGCGATCGAGTTCGTGAACGGCAACGACTTCTTCTTCCTCAACCTCGCGATGGCCGCGTGCAAGGGCATGCTCGACGCCGCGCACGGCGTACCGCGCTCGAGCATGGTCACCGTCATGGCGCGCAACGGCACCGAGTTCGGCATCCGCGTGAGCGGCGCCGGCGACCGGTGGTTCACCGCGCCCGCGCTCGTGCCCGAGGGGCTCTACTTTCCCGGTTACGGCCGCGCCGACGCCGGGCCCGACATCGGCGACAGCGCGATCACCGAGACCGCCGGCCTCGGCGGCTTCGCGATGGCGGCCGCGCCCGCGATCGTCCAGTTCGTCGGCGGCACGCCGCAGACCGCGATCGCGAACTCGCTCGAGATGGCCAACGTCACCGTCGGCCGCAACATGACCTTCACGCTGCCGATGCTCGATTTCGCCGGCACGCCGGCGGGCATCGACGTCCGCAAGGTGGTCGACACCGGCATCCGCCCGGTGATCAACACCGGCATCGCGCACAAGGAGCCGGGCGTCGGCCAGATCGGCGCCGGCATCACCCACGCGCCGATGGCGTGCTTCACGCAGGCGCTCGCCGCGCTCGCCGGGACATGAGCGCCGACGCCGCCCTGAACCGCCTGCCCGCGCGCGAGCTCGCGCGGCTGGTGCGCGAGAAGCGCGCGAGCCCGGTCGAGGTGCTGGAAGCGCATCTCGCCGCGATCGAGCGGGCCAACCCGCAAGTGAACGCGGTCGTGACCCTCGCCGCGGACTTCGCGCGCGCGGCGGCGCGGGCGAGCGAAGCCGCCGTCATGCGCGGCGACGCGCTCCCGGCGCTCGCCGGCGTGCCGGTCGGGATCAAGGACATCACCCCGACGGCCGGGATCCGCACGACGTGGGGCTCGACGCTCTACGCCGACCACGTGCCGGCGGAAGACGCCGAGGTCGTGACGCGCCTGAAGCGCGCCGGCTGCATCGTGATCGGCAAGACCAACACGCCGGAGTTCGCCGCCGGCGGCAACACGGTGAACAAGGTGTTCGGCGCGACCCGCAACCCGTGGGACCTCCGCCTCTCGGCGAGCGGCTCGACCGGCGGCGGGGCGGCGGCGCTCGCGGCGGCGATGATGCCGCTCGCCGAAGGCTCGGACTTCGGCGGCAGCCTGCGGACGCCGGCGTCGTTCTGCGGCGTCGTCGGCCTGCGGACCACGGCGGGCCTCGTGGCGCGCTGGCCGGCGACGCTGCCGTGGCACGACCAGAGCGTCGCCGGCCCGATGGCGCGCGACGCCGAGGACTGCGCGCTGATGCTGGACGCGATGACCGGGCTGTCGCCGAAGTCGCCGCTCTCGGTGCCGCCGACGTGGGAGAGCGCCTACGAGATCGTCGCGCGCACCGAGGACCTGCGCGGCGTGCGGATCGGCTATGCGCCGGAGCTCGGCCGCGCCGGCATCGACCCGGAGGTCGCGCGCCTCTGCCGCGACGCGGCGGTCGGGCTGGAGCGCCACGGCGCCGCGGTCGAGGAGATCGCGGTCGACTTCTCGGACGGGCGGGACGCGTTCATCACGCTGCGCGGCGAATCGATGGTCGGGAACCACCTCGCGCGGCTGGAGAAGCTCGACGCGCTCGACCCGAACCTCGCCGGCAACATCCGGCTCGGGCTGGAGGTGAAGATCGGCGACATCGCGCGCGCCGAGCACAAGCGTGCCGAGATCTGGCACCGGTGGCGCGCGCTGTTCGAACGGTTCGACCTCGTGCTCACGCCGACCTGTCCGGTGCTGCCGTTCCCGGTCGAGCAGAACTATCCGTTCGAGATCGCCGGGCGGAAGCTCGAGACCTACATCGACTGGGTGGCGCAGACCTTCCTCGTCTCGCTCGCCGCGCTGCCGGCGGCGAGCGTGCCCGCCGGCCTTTCGGCGTCCGGGCTACCGGTCGGCCTGCAGATCGTCGGCCCGCGCTTCTCCGAGCCGCAGCTCCTCGCCTGCGCGAAGCTCGTCGCGCGCGACCGGCCGCTCGGCTGGGCGCCGCACGCGGCGTAGCGCGCGCGGACGCGCGCCGCCTCACTCCACCTTCACGCCGGATTCGCGGACGATCCGGCCCCAGTGCTCGTAGTCCTTCTTCACGAACGCCGCGAACTCCTCGATGCCGCCGCCGGCCGGCGCGACGCCCTGCGCGTTCATCTTCTCGACGACGTCGGGCGCCTGGAGCACCTTGTTGACCTCGGCGTTGAGGCGCTCGACGATCGGCCGCGGCGTCCCCGCCGGCGCGAAGAGCCCGAGCCAGACGACGACGTCGACACCCGGCTGGCCGGATTCGGCGAAGGTAGGCGTCGAGGGCAGGGCCGGCGAACGCTTTCCGGAGGTGACCGCGACCGCGTTCAGCTTGCCGCTCTTCACCAGGTTGAGCACCGACGCGACCGACATGATCGCCACGTCGACCTGCCCGCCCATGACGTCGGTGAGCGCCGGCGCCGCGCCCTTGTAGGGCACGTGCAGCAACCGCACCGCGGCGGCGCGCTGGAGCTGCTCGCCGAAGAGGTGGCCGAGCGATCCGTTGCCGGCGGTGGCCCAGCGCACCCCTTCGGGGGTCCTGCCCTGGGCGATCAGGTCGCCGGGCTTCGCCAGCCGCGACTGCGCGGCACTCACCACCGCGAGCGGCGTCACCGAGACCTGCACGATCGGCGCGAAGCTCTTCAGCGTGTCGTAGCCGACGTTCTGATACAGCCAGGGCCCGAGCATGATGTTGTCCGACTGACCCATCACGATGGTGTAGCCGTCGGGCGGCGATTTCGCCGCCAGCTCGAGCGCAATGTTGCCGGAGGCACCCGGCCGGTTCTCGAGCACGATCGTCCACTTGAGCGTCTCGGCCAGCTTGTTGCCGACGACGCGCGACACGAAGTCGGTGCCGCCGCCGGGCGGGAAGGGGATCAGCAGGCGGATCGGGCGCGCCGGGTACTCCTGCGCGCCGGCGCCGGCCGTCAACGCGGCGAGCGCGAGCGCGGCGGCGCCGCGGACGAGATTCATCTTCAAACGCTTCGTTGTCGGTCATGGCTCCTCGATCCTGATGGCTTGTGCGGGACAGTGACGGGCCGCCTTCCTGACGGCGGGCGCGAGCCGGTGTTCGGGCTTCGCCTCGCGCAGCACGACGATGCCGTCCTCGTCGCGCTGGTCGAACACCTCGGGCACGGTGCGCGCGCATTGTCCGGACCCCACGCACTTCCCCTGATCGACGTGCACTTTCACGCCGGCCTCCCTTACCACGCGACCGGCAGATTATGCACGCCGTAGATCTGCATATCGTCCTTGAACCGGATCTCCTCGAGCGGCACCGCGAGCCGGAGCCCGGGCAGCCGGCCGAGCAGGGCGGGGTAGACGACCTGCAGCTCGTACCGCGCCAGAGTCTGTCCCAGGCACTGGTGGATCCCGTAGCCGAAGGTCAGGTGGTCGGTCGCGTCGCGGGCGAAGTCGAGCCGATCGGGATCGGCGAACACGCGCTCGTCCCGGTTCGCCGAGGCGAGCAGCAGGAACAGGCCTTCGCCCTTCCGCACCGTCACCCCGCCGATCTCGACGTCCTCGAGCGCGACGCGCCGCGGCGAGAACTGCACCGGCGTGATGAAACGCAGCAGCTCCTCCACGGCGGCATCGACCGACGCCGGATCGTCGGCGAGCCGCCGCCGCAGGCCGTCGTCGCGCAGGATCAGCAACATCCCCATCCCGATCATGTTGGTGGTGGTGTCGTGCCCGGCGCGCAGGATCATGGCGCCGATCTCCGCGAAGTCGTCGCGGCTCAGGCTGCCCGGCTTCACGTGGGATTCGATGACGCGGCTTACCAGGTCGTCGCCGGGGTTCGCTTCCTTGGCGTCGATCAGGCGGCGGAAGTACGCCGCGAGCGCCCGCGCTTTCTCGTGCGCCTCTCCCGGCGTCTGGGTCAGGCCGTGCCGTCCCACGGCGCAGTCGATGATGAAGCGGTGATCCTCGTAGGGGGAGCCGATCAGCTCGGACATGACGAGCGACGGAAACTTCACTGCGAGCGTGGCCGCGAGATCGGCCGGCGGACCCTGCGCGGCGAGCTCGTCGATCACGGCATCGGCGATCGCCTGGATCCGCGGCTTGAGCGCGAGCATCCGGCGCACGCTGAACTCGCGCGTGAACATGCGCCGGTAGTGATCATGCGCCGGGTTGTCCATGCCGACGAACGCGCGCTCGTTGCGGTCCACGGTGACGCGCGCCTCGGTGACCGTCGGGAAGTCGGGATGCGCCATCGCGCCGCTGAACCGGCGATCGTCCGTCAACACCGCACGGATCTCGGCGTAGCGCGTCACCAGCCAGGCGCGCCTGCCGTTCCAGAGCGTAACCGCGAAGAGCGGGGCGGCCGCGCGCGCGCGGGCATACAGCGGCGGCGGATGGAACGGGCACTCGCGGCCGAACGGGAACCGCGGCGCGTCGGGGAGGGTCGTCGCGGGAGCTTCCGGCGTCGCGGCCATGGACGTTCGCATTCTGAAGATGAGCGGCCCGCCGGGCAACACCGCCGCGCGCCGGCGGATAGCGCCGAGTCGGCTGCCTCAGCCGGGCGGTGCGCGCGAGGCGGCGCGAGCGAGCGCCGGCTCGCGCAGCGGCGGCAGCATGCGCTCGAACGCGGCCTGGTACTCGGCCGCGCCGACGATCGCCGCGTCGCTGTGCGCGGCGCGGTCGACGAGCAGCAGGCGCTTGGCGCCCGCCGCGCGCAGGTAGATCTCCACGCCCATCGCCGTAGGCACGATCGCGTCGCGCTTGCCGTGGATGACGAGCAGCGGCGCGCCGACCCGGCGGACCTTCGCCGCCGCGTCGAACCGCCCGTCGAGCATCGCGTCGACCGGGTACAGGCGCGCGACCCACGAGTCCCGCAGCAGCGCGGCGATCGACGTCGGCGCGGCCTCGACGACGACGCCGTTCACGTCGGGATAGCGCGCCGCGAGCTCGAGCGCGATCGCACCGCCGAGCGAGTGGCCGTAGACGAGCCGGAGCGCCGGGTCGGGCTGGTGCCAGCGCAGCTCGTGCCACGCCGCCTCGGCGTCCTCGTACATCCGCGCCTCGGTCAGCGGCCCGCGGCTGCTCTTGCCCAGGCCGCGGTAGTCGATCATCAGCACCGCGGCGCCGGCCTGGTGGATGGCCGCGGCCACGTGCACCATGCCGGCGATGGTGCGTCCCGTCCCGTGGAGGAGCAGCACGACCGGCGCATGACGGTCGTTCGGCAGGAACCAGCCGTGGACCCACTCGCGGCGCGGACCGGCGCGCAGCCAGACGTCCACGTAGCGGATCCCCATCATCCCGGGCGTCTGCCGGACCTCGGCCTCGGGGAAGTGGACGAACCGGTCGGGGAAGTGCCACAGGAGGGCCGCGCCGGTCGCGTACGCCGCGACGGCCGCCGCGACGAGGGAGACGGTGACGCGCCGGACGACACGTGACATGGCGCGAGCGTACTCCCCGTCCCGCGGGCGCGGCGAGCCCTCCGGCTCCTGCCGTTCGGCGTAGCATGGCCCTGCCGTCGGCGTCGGGACGCCGGGCAGGGGGTTTCCATCCGCACCTGACCACACGTGAGGAGGCACATGGCGACGAGGAAGAAAACGCGGGTCAAGGCGAAGGCGAAGCGCCGGCCGGCGCCGGCCGCGAAACCGGCCGCCCGCAAGAAGACCGTCAAGGTAGGGAAGAAGCCGGCGAAGAAGGCGCCGGTGCGGCGCGCCGCGCCCGTGAAGGCGCGGCCGGCGGCAAAGCCGGCGGCGGCCAGTCCGCCCAAGCAACCCGCCGCGGCAAAGCCGGCGGCGGCCAGTCCGCCCAAGCAACCCGCCGCGGCAAAGCCGGCGGCGGCCAGTCCGCCCAAGCAACCCGCCGCGGCAAAGCCGGCGGCGGCGAGTCCGGCCAAGCAACCCGCCGCGGCGAAGCCGGCGGCGGCGAGCGCACCCGTCCAGCCGCAGGCGTCGTGGCCTGCGCCGGCGAGCGCGCCCGCACAACCGGCGCCGGCGGGCGAGCGCATCGGGGTGGTGACCCACTACTACGGCCACGTTTCGGTTGCGGTCGTGCGACTCGAGTCCGGCCGGCTCCGCGTCGGGGACATGGTCCTCATCCGCGGACACACGAGCGACTTCACCCAGCGGGTCGAGTCCCTGCAGGTCGAGCACCGGCCGGTGACCGAGGTGGGGCCGAACGACGACTTCGCCCTGAAGGTGATCGCGCACGCGCGCGAGCACGACGTCGTTTACAGGCTGGGGCCGTAGCGCCGGACGGGCCGCGAGCCGTTCACGCCAGGGCGCGGCCGAGCACCTCGCGCATGCGCGCGTAGTGCGAGCCCTCCCAGTAGATCCGGTCGCACCCGGCGCAATGCACGAACCGCCGGTGGGCCGCAGCCACCGTGGGCGGCAGCCGCGCGGCGACCGCGGTCGCGTCGATGGCCTCGAGCACGACGTTGCACACCAGGCAGAGGGTGAACGGCCGCGCACGCGCGGCGAGGTCGAAGCGGACGGCGACCTCGCGCAGCTGTGCTTCGGCCTTGAGCGCGCGCACGTAGCAGCCGCGCGCGATCTCGCGGCACTTGAGCAGCTCGCGGTCGCGCGTGAGCACGATGCGTCGCTCCTGCCACGCGAGCTCCCGGATCGCCGCGTCCGCGATGGCGGGTTCGTGCAGCGTGTCGAAGCCGAGCATGCGCAGGAAGCGGGCGAGACCGCCGAGGTGGGCGTCGGCAAGGAAGGCGGGCCGGTCCGCATCCGGCGCGAGCGCGGCGTCCTCCCAGGGCCAGACCTCGATCGCATCGCCCTCGCGCACGATCCGGTCCAGCGTCGCCGGCGCGTCGTTGACGTGGACCCGCGCGGCCTCGGTATGGGGCACGCCGAGCGCCTCGATCGCGTTCTTGAGCGTCGCGGCGCGCGCGCAGGCGTACTCGAACGCCGCGTCGCGCCGCGCGCGCGCGAGGAACGCGGACAGCGCGCCGTGAAAGCGGAATCGCGCCGTGGCCATCACTCCCGCTCGTCGTCAATGTCTGGCCGCAATGAACTCGTTGATCAGCTCGACGAGCTGCGTCGGCTGCTCGAGCATCGGGCAATGACCGCAGTCCGGAATTTCCCGATAGATCGCGCCGGGAACGGCCTGGGCCACCTCGCGCGCGAGGGCTGGCGGCGTGGTCTGGTCGTGTGCTCCGCACACCACCAGCGTGGGGTTGCGGATCGTGCCGAGCTGGGGGCGAAGGTCCAGGCGGGCCATCGCGACGCAGGCGTGCGCGAAGCATTGGGCATCGACTGCGGCGAGTCGCGCCTTTCGCGCAGCGACGAGCTCGGGGCTCGCACCCGCGAACCCGGGTGAGAACGCCCGCGCCATGGCGGCATCGAGCACCGCCCGCATGCCTTTCGCGCGCACGGTCTCGGCGATTGCCAGCAGCGACGTTCTCGCCTCCGCCGGAAATGCCCCGAGCGCACCGGCGACGATCAGCCGGTCGAAGCGGGCGCCGTAGCCGATGCCGAGTTGTAGCGCGATAAGCCCGCCGAGGCCGTTGCCGAACACGGTGGTCGTCTGCTTCGGCAGCGCGAGCGCATCGATGACGGCGGCGACGTAATCGGTGTATTCGCGCACGCTGTCGGGCGGCGCCGGGCTCGACGCACCGTACCCCGGCAGGTTGATCCGCGTCACCCGATAACGTTCGGCGAGTGCGGGGAGCATCGCCTCGAACACCGAGAGGTCGGTATGCAGCGAGTGAAGGAGGACGAGATCCGGCCGCGGCCGGGTCTGCTCGTACTCGACGGGAGTTCCGGAGAAAGAGACGACGGGCATGGCGCCTCCTCGTGGTCAGCCGTTCCGAGTTACTTGCGCTTCTGGTAGGTCCCGATCAGCTCCGCTTGCGCGATGAGGTGACCCTTCATGGCCGCCTCGAGCCTCGCCTTGTCGGGCTGCCCGAGATCGGAGAGCACCGCGTCGAGCGCGTAGAGCTTGTGGAAGTACCGGTGGCGGCCGACCGGCGGGCAGGGGCCACGGTATCCAGTGCGCTGCCAATCGTTGCGGCCCTCGCGCGCGCCCGGCGGGAGCTTGGCCCCTTCGGGCAGGCCGGTCGCGCTCGGCGGGATGTTGTAGAGCACCCAGTGCACCCAGGTGACTTTCGGCGCCGCCGGATCGGGTGCGTCGGGATCGTCGACGATCAGCGCCAGGCTCTGCGCGTTCGCGGGCACGCCGGACCACGCGAGCGGCGGCGAGATGTCCTTCCCTTCGCACGTGTTCTCGGTCGGGATCGCGCCGTTGTGAGCGAATGCGCTTGAGGTGAGCTCGAGCGACATGGCTTTGGCCTCCTGCCGTTGAGCAAAGTTCGCGGCCAGCACCGCCCGGGCGACGAGCGTCGCCGCGACGAGGCCGGGCGCACGCGAGCGTCATCGGACCCGGCTCCTGCCTCAGGCGCGCAGCCCCGTCGTGTTCTTCTCGTAGGAGAGCGACTCGAACCTCAGGCCGAGGTCGCGGGCGTACCGGTACGCCTGCACGACCTCGTCGCGCCGCGGGCGCCGTGCGATCGGGCGATAGCGGTCCTTGAACTTCGGGTCGCCCGGGTCGCAGAAGTTCTCCGGGCGGTACTGATCCATCACGTTCACCGGCACCTCGGGCATCTCGCGCGCGACCCACTCCAGCACCGGTCTGGTACAGCACTCGACGTGATCGGGCATCACCAGATGGCGGATCGTGAACGCCTCGCCCCAGCCATGGATGAGCTTGAGGTTCCCGGTCACGGTCTCCCAGTACCACGGCGTGCGGGCGAGCTCCTTCGCGCACTCGCCCGGCCCGAACTTGAAGTCCGGGAGCCAGATGTCCATCGCGAGGCGCAGCACCCGCATCGCCTCGACCGACATGAAGAAGTTCGAGTTCCATAGCATCGGCGCATTGAAGGCGCCGCGATAGTAGGCGTTCGCCGGCGCAGCCGGGAACGCCGCGTACCAGTCGGCCTTCGTTTGCAGCGCCTCGCGGAGATCGTCCTCCTCGGGTCGCAACGCCGCGAGCTGCGAGATCGCGTCGACGATCGTGTGGAGGTGGATGGTGGGATCGCCGCCGACCCAGTTGATGTTGTGGCAGCCCTCGGCCCGGAGGATCCAGGCCATTGTCGCGAGCGCGCGTGCCGAGACCGGCTCGCCGTTGTCCTTGTCGGTCGAGATGTCGCCGTTCTGGCAGAACGCGCAGCGCATGTTGCACGACGTGAAGAAGATCGTCCCCGAGCCCTGCCGGCCGCGGTAGATCAGCTCCTCGCCCGGATGGTGGAAATAGCTCGAGACGCGCGTGCCGGCGGCGAGCTTGCAGGCGCCGAGTTTCTCGCCGCTCGCGCGGTCGACGCGGCAATCCCAGCGGCAGAAGTTGCAGTGGCGGAGCATCCGGTAGGCGAGCTCGCGGCACACGTCGAGGAGGCTCGGGTGCGCGGCCGGGGGGAGTGCCGCGCCGTCCTGCCTGACGGCAGCCCAGAGCTCGAGGAAGGCGTGCGTCCCGCGCTCGAGCTCGGTCCACAGGACCTCCTCCGGCGCGTCGAGCGGCGCACCGACCGGGACCGTGCGCGCGAGCCGGAACTTCGCCGGCTTGCGGTTGGCGGAGACGTCGCGATACCACCCGAACCCGGCCCGGAAGTCCGGGTGCCGCCAGAAGCCGAAACCGTCGATGCCGCCCATGCCGCCGCTCGCGCGGACGCGCCCGCGCGTCCGATAATTCTAACGCCCCGGCGTGCTCGAGCGCGGGCCTACGGCGCCGCGATCCCCGAATAGACGAGCCGGCCATGTCCGCTTGGCCCTCGGTCGCGGGCACCAGCAGGAAGTGGACCGCGTTGACCGAGAAGGCCGACGGGGCGAACGCGCGCACGTACTTCGTTTCGCCCGCCGCGAGCGGGAAGTTCGAGCCTGCCGTCGGCCGCCGTCTTGCCGGTCGCCTCGTAGCGCCCGGGCGGACGGTCGACGTAGAAGAACCCGCTCGGCACGGCGAAACCGACCACGGTCCCGTTGAGCCGGAGCTCGGGCTGAACGTCCCCGCCGAACCGCACCCTGGGCGTGTAGAAGAAGACCCGGCCCTCGCCCGGCTTCAGCGGCGGCAGCGACACGCTCATCGCCGTGTAGTCCGTGCCGACCGGCGTCGCGCAGGCCGCGAGCAGCGCGAACACGAGGAACGCAAGGACTCGTCCGGCCGACATGGCTTCTCCAGTCGTATCAGGATCTTCTGAACGCGCGCCTACGGCGACACCGGCGTCGCCTTCGGCAGCGGCAACCCCTTCGCCGCCATCACGTCGCGGAGCCGGTCGGGATAGTCGCTGATGATGCCGTCGACGCCCCACCCGATGAGGCGCTCCATGTCGGGCGGATCGTTCACCGTCCATGGCAGCACCTGGAGCCCGAGGCCCTTCGCTTCCTTCACGAGCGCTTCGGTCAGGTCGCGGAAGTTCGGCGACCAGATCCCGCCGCCGGCGCTCTTCACCATCTTCGGCACCGAGCCGTTGTCGGCGAACCGGATGCCGTTCGTCCACGGCGACGGCCCGCGGCCGACGTCGCGGACGTTGTCGGCGTCGCTTGTCAGGTAGGCGGTGGCGATCTCCGGCGCCTCGCGCTGCACGAGGGCGAGCGTGCGCCAGTCGAATGACTGGATGACGGTGCGGCGCTCGACGCCGTTCGCGCGCACGACCTGGATCACCGCGCGCGCGAACTCGTCCGGGCCGGCGGTCTCGTCGGGCGCGACCGGCGAGAGCTTGGTCTCGATGTTGAACCGCACCTCGTCGTTGTGCGCGCGGCGCACGAGCTCGAAGACGTCCTCGAGCCTCGGGATCCGCACGCCGTCCATGCGGCGCTGCTCGGGGAAGCGCTTCGAGTAGTCGCTGCCCGGGCGCAGGCGGCCGACGTCGTAGCGGGCGAGCTCGTGGAAGGTCAGCTCGCGGATCGCGCGCGTGCGCCCCACGAGCCAGCGGCCGTCGGGGCCGCGCACGATGTCGGCGTTGAGCCGCCGGTCGTGGGCCACCACGACGACGCCGTCCTCGGTGAGACCCACGTCCAGCTCGAGGGTCGTCACCCCGATCGACAGCGCACGCGCGAACGCCGGCAGCGTGTTCTCCGGCGCGAGCCCGCGCGCGCCGCGGTGCCCCTGGAGGTCGAAGGCGGCGGCGTTGCTCGTCACGGCGGCGGCGATCAGAACGGTCAGTCGGAGCACTAGGCGTCGCGCTAGAATCGGGCGCGATTCAAGTGTAACCGCTCGCCATGGTGAAGGTCTGGACGATCGACGGCATCACGCCGGTGGTGGACCCATCGGCGTTCGTGCATCCGTCGGCGACGCTGATCGGCGACGTGATCGTCGGTCCCGGCGCGTACGTCGGGCCGTCGGCCAGCCTGCGCGGCGACTTCGGCCGGATCGTCGTGGAGGAGGGTGCCAATCTCCAGGACTGCTGCATCGTCCACGGCTTCCCGGACGAGGACACGGTGATCGAGGCGAGCGGCCACATCGGCCACGGCGCGATCCTCCACGCCTGCCGCATCCGCACCCACGCGCTCGTCGGCATGAATGCGGTCGTGAACGACAACGCGGTGATCGGCGAGTGGGCGATGGTCGCTGCGCTCGCCTTCGTCAAGGCCGGGAATGGAAGTCCCGCCGCGCACGCTCGTCGCCGGCATCCCGGCCAGGGTGTTGCGCGAGCTGACCGAGGACGAGCTGCGCTGGAAGGGCGACGCCACGCGCCAGTATCAGGAGCTTGCGGTGCGGAGCCTCGGCACGATGCAGGAGACCACCGCGCTCACCGCGGTCGAGCCGAATCGCCCGCGGCTTCACCTGCCGGACGTGCTGCCGCTCGGCGCGTACAAGAAGAGCGGCGCGCGATGACTTCCGGGTCGTTCGCCGAACGCCTGCGGCGGCGCGAGCTGCTGCTCGGGACCGATCGTCACCCTCCCGGCGACCGAGGCCGCGGAAGTGCTGTCCGCAGGCGGGCTCGACTGGCTCTTCGTCGACACCGAGCACGCCGCACTCGACATTCTCGCCGCGCAGTCCCTGCTCCAGGCTTCGCGCGTGCCGTGCATCGTCCGCGTGCCGGACGGTGGCGAGGCGACGCTCAAGAAGGCGCTCGACATCGGTGCGGCGGGCGTCGTCGTGCCGATGGTCAACACCGCGCAGCAGGCAAAGTCGATCGTCTCGTTCTGCAAGTATCCGCCGCGGGGCGTGCGCGGCGTCGGGCTCGTGCGCGCGCAAGGGTACGGGTTCGACTTCCAGCGCTACGTCCGCGGCGCCAACGACGAGACCGTCGTCGTGGTCCAGTGCGAGCACATCGCCGCGGTGGAGGCGATCGATGCGATCGTCGCGGTCGACGGCGTCGACGCGGTCTTCGTCGGCCCTTACGATCTCTCCGGCAGCATGGGCCGGCTCGGCGATGTCGAGCATCCGGACGTCCTCGCCGCGATCGCGCGCGTCGCCGACTCCTGCCGGAAAGCGGCGCGACGCGCTCGGCATCTACGTCGGATCGGCGGCGACAGCAAAGCGGTTCATCGCGCAGGGCTACACGCTGGTGGCGGTGGGGACGGACACGATCCACCTCGGCGAAGCCGCGCGGGCGATCGTCGGTGCGCTGAGGACCGGTTGACAGGGGGCGAGTACATGGCATACGAGAACATCCTCACCGAAACCCGCGGCCGCGTCGGCCTGATCACGCTCAACCGTCCGAAGCAGCTCAACGCGCTCAACGACGCGCTGATGAACGAGCTCGGCGACGCGCTCGCCGCGTTCGAGCAGGACGACGGCATCGGCGCGATCGTCCTCACCGGCAACGAGAAGGCGTTCGCCGCCGGGGCCGACATCGGCGCGATGAAGGACTGGTCCTACATGGACGTGTACAAGTCCGAGTACATCACCCGCAACTGGGAGCGCATCCGGACGGTCCGCAAGCCGGTCATCGCCGCGGTCGCCGGTTTCGCGCTCGGCGGCGGTTGCGAGATCGCGCTCGCGTGCGACATCGTGATCGCCGCCGACACCGCGAAGTTCGGCCAGCCCGAGATCAAGCTCGGGGTCATCCCCGGCGCCGGCGGCACCCAGCGGCTGCCGCGGGCGGTCGGGAAGGCGAAGGCGATGGACCTCATCCTCACCGGCCGCATGATGGACGCGGCCGAGGCCGAGCGCGCCGGGCTCGTGTCGCGCGTCGTGCCGGCGGCGAAGCTCCTCGACGAGGCGCTGGCGGCGGCGAATGCGATCTGCGAGTTCTCCCTGCCGTCGGTGATGATGGCGAAGGAAGCGATCAACCGCGCCTACGAGACCCCGCTCGCCGAGGGGATCCTGTTCGAACGCCGGCTGTTCCACTCGCTCTTCGCGACCGAGGACCAGAAGGAAGGCATGGCGGCGTTCGTCGACAAGCGGAAGCCCGACGTTCAAGCACAGCGGTGAGACGCTTCTCTGCGGGTGCTCGAGGCGCAAAGCGGGCATGACGGCGGCTGAGCGGCCGGCCCGATGTCGAAATCGTCGATGGCTGAGCGCGAACGGGTGCTCGTCGCCGGCGCCGGACCGGTCGGCCTCCTCACCGCGCTCGCGCTCGCGAGCCGGGACGTGCCGGTGCTCGTGCTCGAAGCGGAGCCGGCGCTGACCCACGATCTCCGCGCCGGGACCTTCCATCCGCCGACGCTCGAGATGATGGCGCCGTACGGCGTCACCGACGAGATGCACCGGACCGGGATCAAGGTGCCGCGCTGGCAGCATCGCGACCGCGTCGAAGGCGTGATCGCGGAGTGGGACCTCGGTCTGATCGCGGACGAAACGCCGTACCCGTACCGCTTCCATCTCGAGCAGCACCGGCTGACGCCGATCCTCTTCGACCGGCTGATGCGGTTCCCGCACGCCGCGGTGCGCTTCGGCGCGCGTGTCGCCGACGTGGGGCAGGACGACGACCGCGTGTGGGTCGACGCCGAGTCGTCCGGCGGCACCGAACGCATCGAGGGCGCGTGGCTGGTCGGCGCCGACGGCGGCCGAAGCACGGTGCGGAAGGCGATCGGCGTCGAGTTCGAGGGGTTCACCTGGCCGGAGCGGTTCGTGGTCGTCAGCACGCGCTACGACTTCGGGGCGCACGGCTTCACGCCCAACGCCTATGTCGCCGACCCGGATCAATGGGCCGCCGTCTTCAAGATGCCGGACGCCGAGCCCGGCGGCCTCTGGCGGATCGCGTTTCCCGTCCCGCCGGACGAGCCGGACGACCTCACGCTGTCCGCAGCCGAGGTCGAGCGGCGGATGCAGTACTTCGTCCCGCGGGCGGAGCGCTACGCGATCCGGTACAAGAGCATCTACAAGGTGCACCAGCGCGTCGCGCGGGAGTTCCGGCGCGGCCGGGTGCTGCTCGCGGGCGATGCCGCGCATCTCAACAACCCGCTCGGCGCGTTCGGCCTGAACGGCGGCATCCACGACGCTGATCAACCTGGCCGACAAGCTCGCCGCGGTGTGCCGCGGCGAAGCCGACGAGTCGCTCCTCGACCGCTACGTGCGCCAGCGCCGGACGGTAAACGTCGAGTACGTCCAGGAGGGCTCGATCCGCAACCTGCGCACGCTCGCGGAGCGCGATCCCGCAGCGCGCAAGGAGCGGTTCGACGAGCTGCGCCGGGCGAACGCCGACCCCGAGCTCGCGCGGGCGTTCCTGCTGCAGAGCTCGATGATCGCCAGCATCCGCCGCGCGGCGGCGATCCGGTAGACCCCTGCCGTCCCGCGCCGGTCCGGCGCGAGCGTCGCCGGGGCACCGGAGGGTGCCGACGAGGCCCCGACACTAGGCGGGCCGGTGGCCGTTCACGGATAATCCTCGAGCCGCCCGGGACAAGGGCGGCGACCACAGGAGGGCGGCCGCGAGGGACGGCCGCTAATCATAACGAGGAGAGGATCGTGGAGAAGATCTGGCTCAAGAGCTATCCGCCCGGCGTTCCGGCGGAGATCCGCTACGACGAGTACCAGTCGATCGGCGCGCTGGTCGAGGCGAGCGTGAAGAAGTACGCCGAGCGCGCCGCCTATCACAACATGGGCAAGACGATCAGCTTCGCCGATCTCGACCGCCTCACGCGGAGCTTCGGCGCGTGGCTGCAGGCGAAGGGGCTCGCCAAGGGCGCGCGCGTCGCGATCATGATGCCGAACGTGCTGCAGTACCCGGTCGCGCTCTTCGGCACGCTGCGCGCGGGCTGCGTCGTCGTCAACGTCAACCCGCTGTACACCGCGCGCGAGCTCGAGCACCAGCTCAACGACTCCGGCGCGGAAGTGATCGTCATCCTCGAGAACTTCGCCTCGGTGCTGCAGCAGGTCGTCGGCCGCACCAAGCTGAAGCACGTCGTCGTCGCCGCGCTCGGCGACATGCTCGGCTTCAAGGGCGCGATCGTCAACCTGGTCGTGCGCCACGTGAAGAAGATGGTGCCGGCGTACGAGCTCCCGAACGCGCTCCGCTTCAACGACGTCGTCGCCGAGGGCGCACGCCACGAGCTGAAGCCGGTGGCGGTCGGCCTGGAGGACATCGCGTTCCTGCAGTACACCGGCGGCACCACCGGCGTCGCGAAGGGCGCGATGCTGCTCCACCGCAACATCCTCGCCAACCTCGAGATGGTCTACTGGTGGCAGAAGCCGTTCCTCGGCGACCAGGCGCAGGTCGTCATCACCGCGCTGCCGCTCTATCACATCTTCTCGCTCACCGGGAACTGCCTGACCTACATGAAGATGGGCGGGTGCAACGTGCTGATCACCAACCCGCGCGACATCCCGGGGTTCGTGAAGGAGCTCGCCAAGCACAAGTTCACCGTGATCACCGGCGTGAACACGCTGTTCAACGCGCTGCTGAACCACCCGGACTTCGCCAAGCTCGACTTCAGCCAGCTGCTGCTCACGATCGGCGGCGGGATGGCGGTGCAGAAGGCGGTCGCCGAGCGCTGGCAGAAGCTCACCGGCAAGGCGCTGCTCGAGGCCTACGGGCTGACCGAGACCTCGCCCGGCGTCTGCATCAATCCCCTGAGCCTGAAGGAATACAACGGCGCGATCGGGCTGCCGCTGCCGTCGACCGAGATCGAGATCCGCGACGACGCCGGGAAGGCCCGCGGCGTCGGCGAGGTCGGCGAGCTCTGCGTGCGCGGCCCGCAGGTGATGAAGGGCTACTGGCAGCGGCCCGAGGAGACGGCGAAGGCGATCAGCCCCGACGGCTTCTTCGCGACCGGCGACGTCGCGACCGTCGACCCGCAGGGCTTCGTCCGGATCGTCGACCGCAAGAAGGACATGGTGCTGGTGTCGGGCTTCAACGTGTATCCGAACGAGGTCGAGGACGTGGTCGCGCAGCACGCCGGGGTGCTCGAGTGCGCGGTGATCGGCGTGCCCGACGACAAGTCGGGCGAGGCGGTGAAGCTGTTCGTCGTCAAGAAGGACCCGGCGCTTAGCGAGGACGACATCCGCAAGCACTGCGAAGCGAACCTCACCGGCTACAAGCGTCCCAAGTACGTCGAGTTCCGCACCGAGCTGCCGAAGACGAACGTCGGCAAGATCCTGCGCCGCGCGCTGCGCGACGAGGCGCTGGCGGGACAGAAGAAAGCGGCCTGAGGACGCCCGCCCGCGCCGCTGCGCGCGGGCGCCGCTACCTGCGCTTCGGCTTCGCCCGCGGCAGCTTGAGCCGCAGCATCTGGATCGCGTTGCCGAAGTAGATCCGGCGGAGATCGTCCTTCGCGAGCTTGAGCGAGTCGATCGCCTTGATGTTCTCGCGGATGAACAGCGGCCCGCCCTGCGGGTCGAACGGGCAGTCGGTGCCGAAGAGCACGTGCTTCGTGCCGAAGAAGTCGAGCCCGCAGCGGATCGCCGACGCCGACCCGTTGACCGACGTGTCGCCGTAGAACATGCGGAAGTAGTCGAGCGGGCGCTTCTTCATGCTCTTCCGCAGCGACTCGTAGTCCTCGTCCGCGGTGCGGCTGCCGAGCTGGTCCCAGCCGTAGCCGATCCGCTTGTCGAAGAACGGCGCCATCGCGCCGAGGTGGTGGGTGATGATCCTGAGCTTCGGCAGCCGGTCGAGCATGCCGGAGAACACGAGCCGCGCCATGAACGCGCTCGTCTCGTACGGCCAGCCGAACGCCCACCAGATCTCGTACTTCGACTTCGACTCGGTCGCGTAGTCGGGGAACTTGGCGGTGCGCGTGGGATGGACCCAGATCGGCAGGTCGTGCTTCGTCACCATCCGCTCGAAGATCGGATAGAACTCCGGCTCGTCGAGCGGGCGGCCGTTGACGTTGGTGAAGATCTGCACGCCCTTCGCGCCGAGCGTGCCGATCGCGCGATCCATTTCCTCCAGCGCCGCCGGGACGTTGTTCATCGGCAGCGAGGCGACGAACGCCGGAAAGAGGTCCGGGTGCCGCGCGACGATCTCCGCCATGCCGTCGTTCGCGATGCGCGCCAGCTCGGGCGATGCCTCCGGCCCGGCGAGGAACTCGATCGCCGGCATCGACAGCGTGAGCACCTGCTGGTAGCCCGGAAACCGCTTCATCATCCGCATGCGGGCGTCGAGATCCCACAGCACCGGAATGTGCAGCCAGCGCTTGATCTGACCGGCCAGCGCCGGATTCCCCTGCGCGAGCGCCTTCATCCGCTCGAAGTAGGCGAGCGGAAAGATGTGCGGAAAGATGTCGATCTTCGGCGCCGTCGGCTGCGGCATGGTCCGTCTCCGCCGCGGGTTGCGGGCGTGAATTGTGCACGGTTTCTCCGCACCGGGACGCCCATGCGGCCGGGCTGTGGCGCCGATGGCACAGTTGATGCTCGTTTTCGCGCCTGGGCGACGCCGGACAATGCGCTGGCGGTTGCGCCCTGATATAACGCTCGCGAATCGTCGACGGATCCTTGTCGGATCAGGAGGTTGTCGATTGCTGTACGCGCTGCATGAGATGCGCCACGCCTGGCTCGCGCCGTGGAACACGGTCGCCGCCGCGCAGCGCGACCTCCTGACCAACCCCTTCAGCCCGCTCGCGTACCTGCCCTCGAGCCGGCGGATCGCGGCCGGTTTCGACCTCTTCTGCCGCATCACCCAGCGCTACGACAAACCCGAGTTCGGCCTGACGACCACGTGCGTCGAAGGCCGGGAGATTGCGGTCGAGGAGCGCGTCGCGGTCGAGAAGCCGTTCTGCCGCCTCATCCACTTCCGGCGGGACGCGGTTCGGAACGACCCTACGGTGCTGCTCGTCGCGCCGCTCTCGGGCCATTTCGCCACGCTCCTGCGCGACACCGTTCGCACGCTCCTGCCGGACCACGAGGTGTACGTCACCGACTGGGTCGACGCGAAGATGGTGCCGCTCGCGCAAGGGGCCTTCGACCTCGACGACTACGTCGACTACATGCGCGAGTTCCTGCGCTTCCTCGGGCCGGACGCGCACGTGATCTCGGTTTGCCAGCCGACCGTGCCGGTGCTGATCGCGATCTCGTTGATGGCCGCGGCCGGCGAGCCGACGCCGCGCACGATGACGATGATGGGCGGCCCGATCGACCCGCGGCGGAGCCCGACCGCGGTGAACAACCTTGCGACCCAACGGCCGCTCAGCTGGTTCGAGCGGACGCTCATCCACCCGGTGCCGATGAAGTACCCCGGCGGGATGCGCCGCGTGTACCCGGGGTTCCTGCAGCACCTCGGGTTCGTCGCCATGAACCCGTCGCGCCACGCCGACGCGCACTGGGACTACTACCACCACCTGGTCCGCGGCGACGGCGACAGCGCGGAAGCGCACCGCCGCTTCTACGACGAGTACAACGCGGTGCTCGACATGCCGGCGGAGTACTACCTCGACACCATCCACCGGGTGTTCCAGCAGCACGACCTGCCGCACGGCCGCTTCCGGGTGCGCGGCGAGACGGTGCGGCCCGCGGCGATCGCGAAGACGGCGCTGTTCACGATCGAGGGCGAGCTCGACGACATCTCGGGCAACGGCCAGACCGAGGCGGCGCACGGGCTCTGCACCGGCATCCCGGCGAAACGGCGCAGCCACTACCTCGTCCCGGGCCTCGGGCACTACGGCATCTTCAGCGGTCGGCGCTGGCGCGAGACGATCGCGCCCCGCATCCACGACTTCATCCGTCGCCACGGCTAGGCCGCTCAACGCCTCCGACTGCGACCGGCATCGCCGCGCGCTGCTCGCGCTCGGCGGGGTCGCCGCGCTCGGGCTGGTGTCCCCGGCGCGCGCGCAAGGGCGCGCGCGCGGCCTTCATGCAGCGCGCGTTCGAGATGCGGCGGATCTCGGTCGAGCGCGGCGACCAGGCCTACGGCGCGGTGATCGTCAGGGACGGGGCGGTCGTCGGCGAGGGGATCAGCGCGGTGATCACCACGCCGGACCCGACCGCGCACGCCGAGATGCAGGCGATCCGGGACGCGGCCCGGCGCCTCAAGACCCGGGACCTCTCGGGCTGCGAGATGTACGGCACCTCGCGCGCCTGCCCGATGTGCGAGGCCGGCGCCTACTGGGCCGGGATCGCGCGCATGTGGTACGGCGAGGGTATTGCCGACGCCGGCGCGCCGCGGCTGCGTTAGGCGCCGGGTTCCAGCGCGCCGATCGGGTGCCGCGCGAGGCGCGCGGTTCCCCTTCGGGCTGCGCTAGATGAGCTTGCGGGACGCGAGCGCGGCGATGATCCGCGCGGCGAAGTCGGCGCTGTCCTTGCGCGCGTCCGTCGGGGCGAAGACCTCGCTCTGCGCCGCCCACACCAGCGCCGCGTTGCGCGCGCCGAAGAGCTTCGTCTCCGCCCGTACCTCCTCGTACTGGAACACCGCCGGCGGCGAAGCGTAGCCGGTCCAGACGCCGCCCCAGCCGGTGCCGTAATGGCGGTAGATGTCGGTGCCGAACCCGGGAAACGCCGGCGTGCCCGGCACGACCTGGGTCCGCTGCTCGACCTTGAGGACGCGCGTGATGACGACCCCGTCCGCGCCCGACTCCTGCACCGCGCGCTCGAGGCGCGGCCGATCGACCTGCCCGTCCTCCGGGATGAGCGTGTAGCTCGCGACCGCGTCGGTGCCGCGCGCGCGAAGCTGCCGGACGAACTCGTCCTCGAAGATCCGGCGGACGGTCGCCTCCTTCGTGACCCCGACCACCAGGAGCCGCTTGAACGGGCCGCCCTTGTAGTCGGGGCTCTGCCACTCCTCGACGATGCTGGTCGAGGCGCAGGCGGCGAGCAGAGCGAGCAGGATGGTGACCGTGAAGCCTCGTCCGCGCATCGCCCGCATCATAGGTAGGCGATGAGTCGCCCACACGAGATGACCCCCGCCCAGATCGCGAGCGACAGCAGCGCGGAGAGCTTGGCCGCCCGCGGCGTCGGCGCGTGCTGGTCCCAGGCGGCGACCGAGCGGAAGACCCCGGCGTGGAAGAGGAGCGCGTTGAGCGCCGCGGCGAGGAGCAGGAGCAGCTTCACGCGAAACGCCGGATTGCCGGCGAAATCCACCGCGTGCGTCGAGAACATCGCGACGCCGCTCGGCACGATGAGGAGCAGGGCCATCCAGGCCCACGGCAGCAGGCTCCGCTCGAGCGCGCGGATCGAGGTCGAGGGCGCGAAGCCGAGGAGGCGGAGATCGAACGCCGCCACCGTGCCCACGAGCAGCGCGAAGCCGGCGATGTGGACGATCTCGACGATCGGATAGAGCCAGAGCGAGTGCTTCATCGCGCCGGCGAGCGACGAATGCTCGAGCGTCTCGAGCAGGGCTCCGAGATCCATGCGGCCGCGAGTCGCGCGGGCGGGCTCACCCCCGCGGCTCGCTTGCTCCTCCTCCTCGTTGCCGTTTCGCCGCGGTTCTAGCGCAGCTCGACGGTCTTGCCCTCGAAAGTGATGCGCTCCGCGCGCATCTCCTCGGGTTTGTTCCGGTTCGGGTAGCCGACGACGGTCACGGTGTTGCCGACCTTGAGCGCTTCCTTCGGCAGCCCGCGATTCTCCATGCGGCTCGGCGGCGCGAGCACGCAGAGCCACGTCTTGCCCGGCGTCTCGAGCCGGACGTGGCCGTGCGGATGCTCGTAGCCGGATTCGACGATCTTGCCGGTGAGCTTCAGCTCCTTGTTCGAGTCGTACTCGCTCCAGCCGTGGTGGGCGAGCGCGGCGCCGGACACCGCGGCGGCGGCGAGGATTGCGAGCAGGCCTTTCATCGGTGCAGGCTCCTGGCGGGCGTGTCGGGACTATGCCGCCAGCCTCCGGAAAACTCAACCCGCGCGCCTAAAATCGCGACATGGTGGAAACAGCGCGCCGGATCGCCGCCCTCTGCTCGATCGTCGCCGCCTGCGGCTGCGCACAAGGGCCGCCGCCGCTGCGGATTGCGGCGACGTGGCCGCTCCCGGGGCACGAGCTCGCCTATGGCGGAGCGACGCCCGCGACCCACCGCCTGCAGCTCGACCTCTACACCTTCGCCGACACGTCGTGGCAGCCGGAGCGGATCGTGAGCGCGGTGCGCGAAACGGTGCCGATCCTCGCGCAGTGCGGCGTCCGGCTCGAGCGCGCCGAGCTCTACAGCCTGGCCGGCGGCGATCCGCGGTTCCGTTACCTCGCGACGCCGGCGGGCCGGGAGCTCGTGCGTCGCATGCAGCCGGCGAAGCCGGCGGTGTTCTTCGTGCGCGACACGCGGCACCAGCCGGTGTACGACGCCGAGGCGTTCGGCCGCAGCAACACCGCCACCCGCCCCGAGCTCGCCGGCACGGTCTGGATCACGGCTTACATCCGCGACCTGCCGATCGCGCTCGCACACGAGCTGGCGCACGTGCTGATGGATTCGGGGGAGCACTCGCAGGACGCCGGCAACCTCATGCGCGACGACACGACGCTCGCCAACACGACGCTGACGGCGGCGCAGTGCGAGCGGATGACCGAGCGGGGAACGGCGAACGGCTGGCTGCAGCGGGTCCGCTAGGCCGCCAGGCGCAGCTCGGGCGCGTGCTCGGCGAAATACCAGGCGAGCGTCCGCGGCGGGCGCCCGAGCAGCCTGAGCGCGGTGTCGCAACAGGCCGGCTTGACGACGCCGCTGACGAGGTAGTCCCAGTACTCGGTGAGCGCGCGGATCTGCGGCGGCGTGAAGCCGCTCGCCTCGAGCAGCCCCTGCGCCTCCGGCAGGCAGACGTCGACGTAGCGCACCCGCTCGCGCAGCGCCTCGCCGAGCAGCTGCGCGACGGTCTCGAAGCCGACCTGCTCCGGCCCCGAGAGCTGGCACAGGACGTTGTCGGCGTCGCTGCGGCCGAGCGCGCCGGCGAGGATGAGGCCGACGTCGGTGGCGTCGAGCCACGGGAATGCCGCCTCCCGGAACGGACCGGCCACCACCAGCCCGGTCTCGTCGCGCCGGGTGAACAGGGTGATGTTCTGCATGAAGGGGGCGCAGCGGAGGACGTCGTGCGCGAGCCCGGTGGCGACGACCTCGCGCTCGAGCATGCCGACCCAGCGCAGCAGGCACACCGGCGAGCGCGCGTCGGCGCCGATGAGCGACCCGAGCTGGATGCGCCGGATCCCCGCGGCAGCGGCCTCGCGCACGAGCGCGCATTGGGCATCCGCCGCGCGGGCGTCGAACGTCGGGAGGATGACGAGCTCGCGCGCGCCGTCGAGCGCGCGTGCGCGCGCCGCGCGGTCCGCGGCCCCGGCGGCGACCGATTCGAAGCCGGGCACGGCGCTGCGCGCCGCGCCCGCGGGCAGGAACCGCTTCGGGCCGGGCAGGTGGCCGAGCTCGCGCGCGATCGCCTGGACCACCCGTCCGGTTCCGGCGCTGAGCACGAGCATGACAAGCGTTCCTGGTTTGCCGTCGTTCGCTTGCGATCTTAGCCGCGCACGCGTTTCGGGTCGACTCTGGCGGTGGCGAGGGGACGAGCGAAGTACCGGCGCGTCGCGGTGAGGAACGTCGCGAGGGTGCGGGGGACGGCGCTCGAACCGGGCGGTCTCACCAGTGCCTTCGGTCGCGGGCGCCGCATCAGCCCGCGCGCGCCGACCGGTCGTTGGCGGTCGGCGCACCGAGGATCGGGCGATCTGAGGTCGGGACGATCTCGACGCGATCGGTGACGAACGGCGGGATCTCGTGCACGCCCACCAGCCGGCCGCTCTGGTCGGCCATCGCGGTGAGCGAAGCGGCGACTAGCGTCACGACGCCGAGGATGTGGAGGAGAAGACGGGGTTCCATGTCATTTACACCTTGGCTGGCGCCGGGGCCGTTGCCGACCCCGGGTCCGCCGTGCATTGCATTACGGGTTGAACGGGTAGGCGGGCGCGTTGTCGTCGACGAGCTGGCTGCCGGCCTGGTAGGCGGTCTGCTCCGGCGCGTTCTTCCAGACGGACTCCTTCTGCGCGCTTTGCAGATCCAGGGTGGGCTCCGCGACCGCGGCGGTGGCGCCGAGGGCGAGGGCAAGAGCGATCAGGGTGCGTTTCATGGTGTGGGTCCTTTCGTGTTCGAGACGGTTACGGGTTGAAGGGATAGCCGGGCGCGTTGTCGTCGACGAGCTGGATTTGGCTGCCGGCCTGATAGGCGGTCTGCTCCGGCGCGTTCTTCCAGACCGACGCGTCCTGCGCGCTTTGCAGCTGCAGGGTCGGCTCCGCGACCGCGGCGGTGGCGCCGAGGGCGAGGGCAAGGGCGATCAGAGTGCGTTTCATCGTGTTTCCTTTCCGTTCAGTGGTTGATGGGTCTGCTTCCTTTCGGACCCGGCCGGTGGCCGCGTTCGATGGGACGAATACTGGGCGTTCGCTTTAGCTAAATAAACAGGGTAGGATCGAAAAGACCTTTTGGCTAAACCGAACAATGGACCGGATTCAAAGCATGGAGGTGTTCCGGTGGGTGGTGGAGCTGGGAAGCTTTTCCCGGGCCGCCGACCGGCTGGATCTTTCCAAGGCGACGGTCACGGCCCACGTGGCCGGGCTGGAAAACCGCCTTGGAATCAAGCTATTGAATCGTACGACGCGTAGGTTAGCGCTTACTGACGATGGCGCCGCCTACCTGGACCACGTCCGCCGCGTACTTGCCGACGTGGACGAAACCGAGACGATGCTCACCGCGGGCCGGACCACGCCCCGCGGCGTGCTGCACATCAATCTCCTGCCCGCCCTCGGGCGCCAGTTCGTGATCCCGGCACTCCCGCGCTTCGCCGCCCAGTACCCCGATCTACGCGTATTCGCGACCCTGGACGACCGGCGGGTCGACCTCGTGGCCGAGGGCGTGGATCTCGCGCTCCGGGCCGGCAGCCTCGAGGACTCGACGCTCGTCGCGCGGCGCGTCTACGACGACCGCTTCGTGGCGGTGGCCTCACCCGACTACCTTGCCCTGCACGGCGTGCCGCAAACGCCGGCCGACCTCGCCGGGCATCAGTGCCTCGGGCTCTGGTCGGCGACGCGCGGCAGCGTGATCGAGTGGACGTTCGAACGGGACGGCCGGCGCACGACGGTCGTCCCCGGCGGCCGCTTCAGCGTGAACGACGCCGAGGCGCTGATCGACGCGGCGGTGGCGGGCGCCGGCATCGTGATGATCACCGACCTCCTCACCCGCCGCTGGATCGCCTCCGGCGCCCTGCAGCCGGTGCTCGCGGACTGGCTGCCCCGGGACACGGTCCCGATCTCGGTCGTGTACCCGCAAAGCCGGCACCTCTCGGCGAAGGTGCGGGTGTTCGTCGATTTCGTCGCGGGACTGTTCCCGCGCCGGCGCGACTGATCAGGCGGGCTTCGGCTCCGGCTTGAGCTGGACCGACTTCAGCTCGAGGAACTCCTCGAGCCCGTACTTCCCGAGCTCGCGGCCGTGGCCGGACTGCTTGAAGCCGCCGAACGGCGCGAACATGTTGAACGGCCCGCCGTTGATGTCGACCTGCCCGGTGCGGAGCCGCTTCGCCACGCGCATCGCGTGCGCCTCGTCTTTCGACCAGACCCCGCCCGCCAGCCCGTAGAGCGTGTCGTTGGCGATCCGCACCGCGTCGTCCTCGTCCCGGTAGGCGATGATCGACAGCACCGGCCCGAAGATCTCCTCCTGCGCGATCGTCGACTTCGGGCTGACCTTGCCGAACACCGTCGGCTTGACGTAGTAGCCCTTCGCCAGGCCCTCCGGCGCGTCCGGCCCGCCGGCGAGGAGCTCCGCGCCTTCCTCCATCCCCTTGCGGATGTAGCCGCGCACCCGCTCGCGCTGCTGCGCGGAGACGAGCGGCCCGAGCCGGGCGTCGTCCTTGAGCGGGTCGCCGAGGGTGTACTTCTGCGCTTCCTCGGCCGCGAGCTTCGCGGCCTCGGCGTACCTCGACTCGGGGACGAGCAGCCGCGTGTGCGCGCTGCAGGTCTGTCCGGAGTTGAGGAAGCAGGCGCTGAGCGTCCCCTTCACCGCGGCCGGAAGATCGGCGTCGTCGAGCACGATCGACGCGCTCTTGCCGCCGAGCTCGAGCGCGACGCGCTTCACCGTTTGCGCGGCGAGCTCCGACACCCGCCTGCCGGCGCGGGTCGAGCCGGTGAACGACACCATGTCGACCGCGGGATGACCCGCGAGCGCCTCGCCGACCACCGGTCCGTAGCCGGTGACCAGGTTGAAGACACCCTTCGGCAGCCCGACCGAGTCGACGATCTCGGCCAGGATGAAGGCGTTGAGCGGCGCGACCTCGGAGGGCTTCAGCACCACGGTGCACCCGGCCGCGAGCGCCGGCGCGACCTTGGCGGCGATCTGGTGGAGCGGGTAGTTCCACGGCGTGATGCAGGCGACGACGCCCACCGGCTCGCGCATCACCACCGAGTTGCCGACCTTCTCCTCCCACCTGAAGTCGCCGAGCATCTTCGCGTACATGCCGAAGGTGAAGGTCGGCGAACCGGCCTGGATCTTCGTCGCGAGCTTGAGCGGCATCCCGACTTCCTGGGCGATGGTGCGGCCGATCTCCTCCGACCGCGCCTTCATGCCCTCGTTGATCTTCGCGAGGAACGCGGCGCGGTCGGCCGGCGCCGTCGCGCTCCAGGCGTCGAAGGCGCCGCGCGCGGCGGCGACCGCAGCGTCGGCGTCGGCGGCGTCGCCCTCGGGGATGCGGGCGATCACCTCCTCCGTGGCCGCGGCGTGGACGTCGATCGAACCTTTGCCGTGCGGCGCGACCCACGCGCCGTTGATGTACAGCTTGTCGCGGACTTGCATGGGAACCTCGCGGGATGACGGATGAAGAGCGGCGGCTATTATAGGCGCCGATGATGCGCCACCTCGCAGCGCTCGCCGCCGTACTCGCCGCAGCCCGCGCGCTCGCCGCCGATCCGCTGCCGGCGCTCGGCGCCGACGCGGGCGTCACGGTGTCGGGCATCTCCTCCGGCGGCTTCATGGCGGTCCAGCTCCACGTCGCGCACTCGGCCGCGGTCAAGGGGGCCGGCGTGCTCGCCGGCGGGCCGTTCTACTGCGCGCAGGGGAGTCTCTGGGCCGCCTTGAACAACTGCACGACCCCGACCTCGCGGGCCCCGGTGCCGTCGGTGGAGCTGCTGAAGACCGATGCCGAGATCCTCGCGCGGGCGAGGCTGATCGACCCGCTGGCGAACCTCGGGGCGGCGCGCGTGTGGCTCTTCACCGGGACGCTCGACCGCGTCGTCGAGCGGCCGGTGGTCGAGGCGACGCGGCGCTTCTACGCGCTCTTCGCGCCGTCCCCCGGCAGCGTCGTGCTCGTGGCGGACAAGCCGGCGGGGCACGGAATGATCACCGCGGACGCCGGAGTCGCGTGCGATACGACGGCGTCGCCCTACATCAACGACTGCGGGTACGACGCGGCCGGCGAGCTGCTGCAGCACCTGCTCGGCACGCTCGAGCAGCCGCCGGCGAAGGAGAGCGGACGGATCGTGCGGTTCGACCAGAAGCCGTTCGCGGGCGGCGACGCGTACGCGATCAGCATGGGCGACTCCGGCTACCTCTACGTGCCGAAGACCTGCGAGACCGAGGCGTGCCGGGTCCACGTCGCGCTGCACGGCTGCCGGATGAGCGTCGAGAGCATCGGCGAGCGCTTCGTGCGCGAGGCGGGCTACAACCGCTGGGCGGACGCGAACCGGCTCGTCGTCCTCTATCCGCAGACGACGCCGCGCAACGGGCCGGGGTTTCGCGACTGGCGCTGGAGCTACGTCTTCAACCCGCGCGGGTGCTGGGACTGGTGGGGTTACACGGGCCCGCAGTACGCGAACAAGACTGGCCCGCAGATCCGGGCGGTGAAGGCGATGATCGACCGCGTGGCGGCGCCGCGCGAGCGCTAGCCGAGCTCGGGCCGCACCCGCTCGTACGCGAGCACCGCGTCCTTGAGCAGCTGCGGGACCGGCACCGACTTCCGCGTTTCCGGGTCGGCGTGGACGTAGACGAGCTCCCCCGAGGTGAGCAGGACGTCGCCGCGCCAGATGCCGAAGGCGAACGTCATCGACGAGCGGCCGAACCGGAGGACGCGCGCGCAGACGTCGAGCTCCTCGTCGTAGCGCGCCGGCGCGTGATACTCGAGCGTGGCCTTCACCGTGTACAGGCGCATGTAGATCTCGGCGAGCTCGCGCTCGCGGCCGCGCCCGATCGCGCGCCAGTACTCCGCGATGGCGACGTCGAAGTACGTGAGGTAGTTCCCGTTGAAGACGACATGCTGCATGTCGACTTCCGCCCAGCGGACCCGCAGGCGGTGGGCGAGGGTGAAGTCGTCGCGCCGCATCGTCACTCGTGGTCGATCGCGAGCGCCTCGAGGAAGCGCGACACCAGGTTGTAGGCGCCGACCGTCGCGGTCAGCTCGACGATCTCGCGGTCGTCGAAATGCTGCCGCACCGCGGCGAACACGTCGTCGGGGACGCGGATCGACCGCGTCATCGCGTCGGCGTAGGCGAGCGCCGCGCGCTCGGGACCGGGGAAGATCGAGGTGTCGCCGGTCCGCAGGGCGGCGATCTGTGCCTCGGTCACGGCCTCCTTTTGCGCGAACGGCAGATGCGCCTGGAACTCGTACTCCGCGGCGTTCAGCACGGCGACGCGCATGATGACGAGCTCCCGCACCCGCGCCGCGAGGCCGGACTTCTGCCGGATCGCGGTGAGGAAAGCGAGCCAGCCCTCGGCGACCGGCGGGCTGTGGAGCAGCATCCGGTAGAGGTTGAGGATCTTCCCGCCGCGCTCGGCCTTGATGCGCGCGGCGAGCGGGGCGATGTCGGACCGTTCGGTGTCGGCGTAGGGGATGCGGGCCATGACGTCCTCTTCGAAGAGCGGCGAAGTATAGTGCCGATCGCCTGCCTATAATCCGCCGATGGTCACGCTTCCCTTTTGCACGCTCGACGAGCTCGCCGCCGCGGTCCCCGACGGCGCCAAGGTCGCGGTGCCCAACGACCCGTACGGCGTCGCGATCGCCGCGACCCGCGCGCTGGTGCGGCGCGGCGCACGCGGGCTGCACCTCGTGTGCGTTCCGACGAGCGGCATCCAGGCCGACGTCCTGATCGGCGCCGGTTGCGTCGCCGCGATCGAGACCTCGGCGGTCGCGCTCGGCGAGCACGGCACCGCGCCGCGGTTCGCGGCCGCCGTCCGCGACGGCAGCCTGCGCGTGCTCGACGCGACGTGCCCGGCGATCCACGCCGGGCTCCTCGCCGGCGTCAAGGGCGTGCCCTTCATGCCGCTCCGTGGCGTGATCGGGTCCGACATCCTCGCCCACCGCGCCGACTGGAAGGTCGTCGACAATCCGTTCGCTGCCGGTGACCCGATCGTGGTCGTCCCGGCGATCCAGCCCGACGTCGCGCTCTTCCACGCGCCGCGCGCCGACCGGACCGGCAACGTCTTCGTCGGCCGCAGCCGCGACCTGCTGCGGATGGCGCAGGCGGCGCGCGAGAGCTTCGTCACCGTCGAGGAGATCGTCGACGGCGACCTGCTGCAGGATCGCGATCGCGCCGCGGGCGTGGTGCCGTCGGTCTACGTCACGCGCATCGCGGTCGCCAGGCGCGGCGCCGCGCCGCTCGGGTTGCCGGGCCACTACGACCCCGACGCCGCGGCGCTCGCGCGCTATGCGCAGGCCGCGCGGACGGCCGAGGGATTCCGTGCGTGGCTCGACGAATGGCTGGCGGCGGAGGTTGCCGCGGCATGAGCCCGTCGGGCCGTCCCAAGGGCGAATCCCGAGCGCCTGGCGCGAGGGTAGTCCAATGACCGCCTCGCCGACCGAGCTGCTGATCGCGACGATCGCCCGGCTGCTGGCCGGCTGCCGCAACGTCGTCATCGGCAACGCGTCGCCGATCCCGGGCTCGGCGGCGCTGCTCGCGCGCGAGCTCGCCGGCGGCGCGCTGCGGCTCACCATCCTCGGCTCGCGCAAGCACACCGACTTCACCGACGGCGGCGTCGAGACCTTCGACCGGGCGGCGCAGGGCCGCGTCGACGCGTTCTTCCTCGGCGGCGGCCAGATCGACGGCGAGGCGAACATCAACCTCGTCGGCGCCGGCGCCTATCCGCGGAGCGACGTGCGCTGGCCGGGCTCCTACGGCTCGGCCTATCTCTACTTCCTCGTGCCGAAGGTGATCCTCTTCCGCGAGGAGCACTCGCCGCGCGTGTTCGTGCCGAAGGTCGACTTCGTTTCCGCGCCGGGGACCAGTCCGCCGGGGGTCTACCGCCCGGGCGGGCCGTGGAAGCTCCTTACCGGGCGCGGGCTCTTTGCCTTCGACCGCGCGCGCAAGCGCTTCACGCTCGAAAGCGTCCATCCGGGACACACCGTCGAAGAGATCGTCGCCAACACCGGCTTCGACTTCGACCGGCCGGCGGCCGTGCCCGCGACGCCCGAGCCCGAACCGCAAGTGCTCGCGCTCATCCGCGGCCGCGATCCGCGACGAGATCGCAGAGACGTATCCGAAATTCGCCGCCGGGCTGGCGGCCTAGGATGGCCGCTCGCCGCAAGCCGCAGGCCGCGCGGCCGCGCCGGCGGACGAAGGCGGAAGGCGGCGGCGCGGGCGCGCTCGACCCCGGCATCCTCGGCGAGCTGGCGGGCTACAACATCCGGCGCGCCGAGGTCCACATGCGCCAGCAGTTCGAGCGCGAGATGGGCGCGCGCGGCCTGCGGCCGCCGGAGTTCTCGACGCTGGTGCTGATCGCGGCCAACCCGCTGGCGACGCAGGCCGAGATCGCGCAGGCGCTCAACATCCAGCGCCCGAACATGGTCGGCCTCGTCGGCGGGCTCGAGGAGCGGGGGCTCATTAGCCGCACCGTGTACGAGCACGACCGGCGCAATCACATCCTCGAGCTCACCCCGCGCGGCGTCGCGCTGCTCGACGAGGCGAAGCGCGTCGTGCGCGAGCTGGACCGGCGCGTGACCGCCTGCTGGACCGACCGCGAGCGCGACCAGGCGATCGCGCTGCTCGCCCGCCTGTGGGGTGGGACTTGACAGCGCCGTGCTAATGGTTATATAGTATAACCATTAGCACGGAACGTCGCCGAGGAGGACGAGACATGCAGGCCCGTACGCCCGCGTCGCTGCACTTCGAGCGCGACGACGCGATCGGCATCCTCCGTCTCGACCGCGCCGCGAAGCGGAACGCGCTGAACGATCCGACCGTCGAGGGGCTCCGCGATTTCTTCGTCGCGCCGCCGGAGGGCCTGCGCGCCGTCGTGCTGCACGGTGCCGGCGACCACTTCTGCGCCGGACTCGATCTCTCCGAGCTCAACGCGATGTCCGCCGCCGAGGGTGTGCTCCACTCGCGGATGTGGCACGAGGCGTTCGCGCGCATGCAGTTCGGCACCATTCCGGTCGTGGCGGTCCTGCACGGTGCGGTGGTCGGCGGCGGGCTCGAGCTCGCGTGCTCGGCGCACGTCCGCGTCGCCGAGCCGTCGGCCTTCTACGCGCTGCCCGAGGCGCAGCGCGGCATCTTCGTCGGCGGCGGCGGGTCCGTGCGACTGCCGCGGATCATCGGCGCGCACCGGATGGCGGACATGATGCTTACCGGCCGCGTCTACTCGGCCGAGGAAGGGCACGCGCTCGGGCTCTCGACGTACCTCCAGCCGCCGGGGCAGGGGCTCGCGAAGGGCATCGAGCTCGCGCGGAAGATGGCCGCGAACGTGCCGATGACCAACTTCGCGGTGATGCACGCGCTGCCGCGGATCGCCGAGCTCGGCCAGGACGCCGGGCTCTTCATGGAGTCGCTGATCGCCGGCATCGCGCAGAGCGAGCCGGAGGCCAAGGCGCGGATGACGAGCTTCCTCGAGAAGCGCGCCGGCAAGGTGAAGAAGACCTGACATGCCCGCGACGCCGGTCAGGAAGGTCCCGGTGGGTGCGGCCGAGGTGCTGGTCGAGCGACGGCCGGATGGCGCCACGCTGCTCCGCTCGCCCGAGCCGCTCGCGCCCTATCCGTCGAAGCTGACCGAGCGCTTCGCGCATTGGGCGCGGACGACGCCGGACCGCGTGTTCATCGCCGAGCGCGACCCGGATGGGGCGTGGCGGAAGCTCACGTACGGCGAGGCGTTCGCGCGCTTTCGCGCGATCGCGCAGGCGCTCCTCGACCGCGGCCTCTCGGCCGAGCGGCCGGTCGCGATCCTCTCCGACAACGACCTCGAGCAGGCGCTGATCGCGCTCGCGGCGATGCACGTCGGGGTGCCGTTCGCGCCGGTCTCGTCGGCGTACTCGCTCGTCTCGACCGACTACGAGAAGCTGCGCTACGTCGTCGGGCTGCTCACGCCCGGCCTCGTCTTCGCCGCCGACGGCGGGAAGTTCGGCCGCGCGATCGGCGCGGTCGTGCCGGCCGGCACCGAGGTCGTGCTCACCCGCGGCGCGATTCCCGGCCGGAAGACGACGCCCTTCGCCGCGCTCGAGGCCCGGGCTGCGACCGATGCGGTCGATCAGGCGCACGCCGCGGTCGGTCCCGACACGATCGCGAAGTTCCTGCTCACCTCCGGTTCGACCGGCAACCCGAAGGCCGTCATCAACACCCAGCGCATGCTCTGCTCGAACATGCAGATGATCGCGCAGACGCTGCCCTTCGTGCTCGATCCTGCGCCGGTGCTCGTGGACTGGCTGCCCTGGAACCACACGTTCGGCGGCAACCACAACTTCAGCCTCGTCGTCTACGGCGGCGGCACGCTCTACATCGACGACGGCAAGCCGGTGCCCGGTCTGATCGAGAAGACGGTCCGCAACCTGCGCGAGATCGCGCCGACGGTGTACTTCAACGTGCCGCGCGGGTTCGAGGAGCTGGTGCCGTATCTCCGGCGCGAGCCGGCGCTGCGGGAGAAGTTGTTCAGCCGGGTCGGCATGCTGTTCTACGCCGGGGCAGGACTCTCGCAGCCGGTCTGGGACGCGATGGACGAGCTCGCGGTGCAGGGCTGCGGCGAGCGCATCCTCTGGGTGACCGGGCTCGGCGCGACCGAGACCGCGCCGTCGGTGACGTTCACGCGCGGCGACGGCGTGCGTTCGGGGATGATCGGCCTGCCGGTGCCGGGCGTCGAGGTGAAGCTCGCCCCGGACGGCGACAAGACCGAGATGCGGGTGCGCGGTCCGAGCGTGACGCCCGGCTACTGGCGTCAGCCCGAGCTCACTCGCGCCGCGTTCGACGACGAAGGCTTCTACCGGCTGGGCGACGCGGTCGCCTGGGTCGACGCGGCGGATCCGCGCAAGGGCCTCGTCTTCGACGGACGCGTCGCCGAGGACTTCAAGCTCGCGACCGGCACCTGGGTGAGCGTGGGCCCCTTGCGCGCGAAGCTCATCGCCGCCGGCGCGCCGTTCGTGCAGGACGTGGTCATTACCGGCCTCAACCGCGACTGGATCGGCGCGCTGGTGTTCCCGCGGCTCGACGAGTGCCGGGCGCTCGCAGCGGGTCTCGCGGGCGACGCGCCGGCGTCGGAGGTCCTCGCGCATCCCGCGGTGCGGGCGAAGTTCCAGTCGCTCTTCGACGCGTTCGCGCGCGAGGCGACCGGCAGCTCGACGCGGATCGCGCGCGCGATCCTGCTCGACGCGCCGCCGTCGATCGACGCTTCCGAGATCACCGACAAGGGCTCGATCAACCAGCGCGCGGTGCTGAAGCATCGCGCCGCGCTGGTCGAGGAGCTGTACGCGGCGACGCCCACGCCGCGCACCATCGTCGCCGCGCAGGTCCGATCATGAGCACGCCAATGAACTTCGACGAGCTGGTCGCCATCGACGTCCACACCCACGCGGAAACGTCCGTGCGCATCGCGCCGGACGAGGCCGAGAAGGAGTGGCTCGAGGCGCGGGGCAGGTACTTCAAGTACCAGCCGGTGCACCCGACGATCCCGCAGATGGCCGCCTACTACCGCGAGCGGAAGATGGCGTTCGTCGTGTTCACGGTGGACAGCGAGAAGGAGATGGGCCAGCGCCGGATCACCAACGAGGAGGTCGCCGAGCTCGCCGCCGAGCACGCCGACGTCGCCATCCCGTTCGCGAGCATCGATCCGGCGCGCGGGAAGATGGGCGCGCGCGAGGCGCGGCGGCTGATCAAGGATTTCGGCGTCAGGGGCTTCAAGTTCCATCCCTCGACGCAGGGGTTCTATCCGAACGACCGCGTCGGCCTACGTGCTCTACGAGGCGATCGCCGAGGCGGGCCTGCCCGCGCTCTTCCACACCGGGCAGACCGGCATCGGCGCCGGGATGCCGGGCGGCGGCGGAATACGGCTCAAGTACTCGAACCCGATCTACCTCGACGACGTCGCGGTCGACTTCCCGACGATGCCGATCATCCTCGCCCACCCGTCGTTCCCGTGGCAGGAGGAGGCGCTCTCGGTCGCGACGCACAAGCCGCTGGTCTACATCGACCTGTCCGGCTGGTCGCCGAAGTATTTCCCGCCGCTGCTGGTGCAGTACGCGAACACGCTGCTCCGGCACAAGGTGCTGTTCGGCACCGACTACCCGCTGATCACGCCCGAGCGGTGGATCGCGGACTTCGAGAAGCTCCCGATCAAGCCGGAGGTCCGGCCGCTGATCATGAAAGAGAACGCCGCGAAGCTGCTCAAGCTCGGCCCGTACGCCGGGACGCGCTGAACGTCAGAAGCCAGTCAGTCACCAGGAGAGTTCAATGAAGGCAGTGAAGCTGCTGCAGTCCCTCGTCGTCGCCGGCGCGGCGGCGGTCTCGAGCGTCGCATTCGCGCAGGCCTTTCCCGCGAAGCCGATCACGATCATCGTGCCGTTCCCGCCGGGCGGTGTCACCGACCCCGTCGCGCGGCAGGTCGGGCAACGCATGGCCGACAACGTCAAGCAGCCGGTGATCGTCGAGAACAAGCCCGGCGCGAGCGGGATCATCGCGGCCGAGTACGTCAAGCGGCAGCCCGCCGACGGCTACACGGTGCTCTTCGCCTTTACCGGGTCGCACGCGGTGAACCCGACGCTGTACTCGAAGCTGCCGTACGACCCGCAGAAGGATTTCCAGCCGGTCACGCTGATCATCAACACGCCGCACATCCTCGTCGTGCCGGCGGACAGCCCGGCGAAGTCGGTCGCCGATCTCGTCGCGCTGGCGAAGTCGAAGCCCGCCGGCCTCACGTTCGCGTCGCAGGGCATCGGTGCGGGCGGCCACCTGCTCGGAGAGATGTTCAAGGCGCAGACGAAGACCAACCTCTCCCACGTGCCCTACAAAGGCTCCGCGCCGGCGCTGACCGACATGCTGGCCGGCCGCGTGGACCTTTTCTTCGACGCGATGGTGACGAGCCTGCCTTACGTGCGCGACGGGAAGCTCCGCGCGCTCGCGATCGCCAACAAGACGCGCTCGAAGCTCCTGCCGGACGTCCCGACGATGGCGGAGGCCGGTTTCCCCGGCGTCGAGATGGATCAGTGGTTCGGGATGATGGTCCCGGCCGGCACGCCGCAGCCGGTGGTGCAGAAGCTCAATCAGGAGTTCATCAAGGCGGTGCGCAGCCCCGACATCGAGAAGTCGCTCACCGAGCGCGGGCTCGACGTCGTGACGACCACCCCCGACCAGTTTGCGGCGGTGATCAAGGCCGACACCGCGAGCCTCGGCAAGGTGGTCAAGGAGTCGGGCGCGAAGGCCGACTGACCTTCGCGCCCGGCGGTCACTCGCGGATGACGAGCTCGCGGTAGATGCCGCCGCCCGCGACGCTGCCGCTGGTCGTTCCCTGGCCCTGCATGCGAGCCTGGCAAGCGCTGCGCTCGTCCGGGGGAAGCCCGTTGCATCGCATCAGCGCATTCTGCTGGTACTGCGACTGCGCGCTGCCGTCGGCGAGCCGGCCGCGCTTCGCTTCCTCGTAGGCGGCGCCGGCTTCTCTCAGGCAGGTCGCCCGGTCCTGGTACGCGTGAGCGCCGTCGCACGCCGCGCGCTCCGCCTGGTACCGCGCTTGCGCATCGGACGGTGGCGCGGCGAGCGCGCCCGTTGCGGCGAGCAATGCGCTCGCGACGCCGACGAAAGCATGGGTCAGTCGTGGATTCATGAGGAGGCCCTCTCGCGCCACTGGGCGCTGAAGGGAGCCAGCAATCCGCGTTCCTGGCCGGGCGAGTCTTCAGCCGTCACAGCGGCTTACGTAGCGGCGCTCCGCAGCGCGTTCCGAAACCGTCGTCCGATGCCGACACCTCCTTCGCTACCGCTCGTTCGTTCATAGTAGGCTCCCACCGGTCGCAACAACGTTCGAGGCATGCTGTGAGCAGATTGGCCATCGCGGTTGCCGGCGCCGGGCTGATCGGGCGCGAGCACATCCGGGTCGTCCGTGGGAGCGCCTCGGCGAGACTGTCGGCGATCGTCGATCCCTCGCCGGCCGCCGAGGAAATCGCGCGCAAGGAGGACGTCCCTCTTTACCGGTCGCTCGGCGAACTCTTCGACAAGGCGAAGCCCGACGGCGTCGTCCTCGGCACCCCCAATCAGCTGCACGTGGAGCAGGGGCTCGCTTGCATCCGCGCCGGCGTCGCGGCCCTGGTCGAGAAGCCGGTCGCGACCACGGTCGCCGAAGGCCTGCGCTTCTGCGAAGCGGTCGAGGCCGCCGACGCAAAGATCCTCGTCGGCCATCACCGCATCCACAGCCCGCTCCTCGCGACCGCCCGCCGCATCATCGAGGAGGGAACGCTCGGCCCGATCGTCGCGGTGATCGGCAGCGCGCTGTTCTACAAGCCCGACGACTACTTCGACGCGGCGCCGTGGCGGCGCGAGCCCGGCGGCGGTCCGATCCTGCTCAACATGATCCACGAGGTCGGCAACCTGCGGGCGCTGTGCGGGGAGATCGTCGCCGTCCAGGCGTTCGCCTCCAATGCGACCCGCAAGCACGCCGTCGAGGACACGGTCGCGATCAACCTACGGTTCGCGAACGGCGCGCTCGGCACGTTCCTGCTTTCCGACACCGCGGCTTCGCCGCGGAGCTGGGAGCAGACCTCGCAGGAGAACAAGAGCTACCCGACCTATCCCGACGAGGACTGCTACCTGATCGCCGGCACCGACGGCTCGCTCGCCGTGCCGACGATGCGGCTGAAGACCTACGCGCGGAAGGAGGACCGGTCGTGGTGGAAGCCGTTCCAGACCGGCGTCGCGCCGCTCGAGCGCGCCGACCCGCTCGAGCGGCAGATCGAGCACTTCTGCGCGGTCATCCGCGGCGAGGCGAAGCCGCTCGTGTCGGCACGGGACGGCCTGCAGAACCTGCGCGTGACCGAGGCGATCGCCGAGGCGGCGCGGACCGGCCGGATCGTCGAGACGGCCTGAACCAGCCCCAACTCTCCGGAGGATCCGAAATCATGGCCAAGTTCCTGGTGCTTCACGGCATCAACCTCAACATGTTCGGGAAGCGCGACCCCGCCCAGTACGGCACGATCACGCTCGCCCAGATCGACGATCAGATCCGCTCGCTCGGGAAGGAGCTCGGCGTCGAGGTCGAGTGCTTCCAGACGAACATCGAAGGCGAGATGGCGGCACGCATCCACCGCGCCCACGACGAGAAGGTCGACGGCGTGCTGATCAACGCCGGCGCGTGGACCCACTACAGCTACGGCATCCGCGACGCGCTCGCGATCCTCAAGGTGCCGATCATCGAGGTCCACATGTCGAACATCCACGCCCGCGAGGAGTTCCGGCACCACTCGGTGATCGGCCCGATCGCGAAGGGCCAGATCGCCGGCTTCGGGGTCGAGAGCTATCTCCTCGGCCTCCGGGCCGCGGTGTCGGCGGCACGGGAAACGAAGAAGTA
>CAWHBL010000036.1:0-26657 GCA_963827555.1 uncultured beta proteobacterium | reverse complement strand
AGATCGGCCGCGTCAGGAAGAGCCAGGGGCTCGGGTCGCTCATGATCGCGCGGATGAGATTGATCTCGATCTGGTCGCCGAGGATCACCCCCAGGATGAACGGCGCGAGCGGGAAGCCGAACTTGACCATCAGGTAGCCGAGCACGCCGAATACGGCGAGCACGTAGACGTTGCCGACGGTGTTGTTGAGCGCGTAGGCGCCGACCACGCACAGCACCAGCACGACCGGGAACAGCACCCATTTCGGGACCACGACGATGTGCAGCGCCCAGCGCACCCCCACCAGCAGGATCGCCAGCACGACCGCGTGCGCGAGGATGTACGCCGCGAACATCCCGTACGCGAGCTGGGCGTTCTGCGAGATGAAGAGCGGCCCCGACTGGATGCCGTGGATCGTGAGCGCGCCGAGCATCACCGCGGTGACCGCGTCGCCGGGGATGCCGAACGCCATGATGGTCACCAGCGACCCGGCCACGTTGGCGTTGTTCGACGCCTCCGAGGCGATGATGCCCTCCGGGACGCCGGTGCCGAATTTCTCGGGATGGCGCGAGAACTTCTTCGCCTGGTCGTAGGCGAGCATGTTGGCGGCGCTGCCGCCGATCGCCGGCAGCACCCCGATCACCAGGCCGATGAACGACGCCCAAAGCAGCAGGAACGGGCGCGACACGATCTCCCAGATCACCTTGCCGTGCGACACCACGAGACGGATCGCGCGGTTCGCGCGCTCGGCCGCGGCCGCCGCGCCGCCCATGCGCTCCACCTCCGACATGATCTGGCCGAACGCGAACACGCCGATCAGCACCGGCAGGAAGGAGATGCCGCCCTCGATGAAGCCGATCCCGAAGGTGAGCCGCGGCTGGCCGAGCACCGGGTCGCCGCCGAGCACGGTCACGATCAGGCCGAGCGCGCCCGAGAGCAGGCCCTTCGCGAGCGAGGCCTCGACCAGCCCGGCGACCATCGACAGCGCCAGCACGAAGAGCGAGAAGTACTCCCACGGGCCGAACTGGAGCGCGAACCGGGCGAGCGGCCCGGTCGCGCCGACGAGGACGATCGCGCCGAGCAGCCCGCCGAGGATCGAGGCCCAGATGCCGAGCCAGAGCGCGCGGCCGGGCTCGCCCTTGCGGACCATCGGGTAGCCGTCGAACGTCGTGGCGACCGCGGACGGCTTGCCCGGAATGCCGAGCAGGCACGAGGTGATGAGCCCGCCGGTCTCGCCGCCGACGTAGACGCCGATCATCGCCGCGAGCCCTTGCAGCGGCTCGAGCCCGAAGGTGAACGGCAGCACCACGATGACCGTCAGCGTGATCGTGATGCCCGGCAGCGCGCCGCCCACCACGCCGATCAGGGTGCCAAGGAAGAGCGGCAGCAGGTACTGCCACTGCAGAATGTTGGCTATGCCGGCGCCGAGGAGCTCGTACATCAGGCCTCTAGAACCCGGTCCATCGCCCGCGCGGCAGGAGCACCAGCAGGTAGCGCTCGAACACGAAGTAGGTGATCGCCGCGGTGAGAAGCGCGAGCACGAGGATCGCGATCCAGCGCTTCGCGCCGAGCGGCCGCGCGAGCAGCGCCGCGGCCGCCGTCACGTACAGGAACGTCGCGATGCGGAAACCGAGCCCCGGCAGCGCGAGCACGTACGCGCCGAAGACGGCGAAGCTCGCCAGCACCAGCGGGTAGTTGGCCCGCTCCGCCACCGCCTGCGCGGCCTTCCCCGCCACCCCGCCGCCCCGCCGCGCGAGCACGTCGCCGATCACGACCAGGACGGCGAAGAGCGCGGTGACGCCGATGACGATGCGCGGGTAGAAGCCCGGCCCGATCGGCACCAGCGGGTTCGCCTTCAGGTCGAGCGTCATCCACCAGAGGCACGCGCAGAACGCGAGGATGACGAGGCCCGCCCAGCCGTCGCGGCCGATCATGCGCACTTCATTCCCCCTCTCCCCTCCTCCCCCGGAGGGAGACGATCAACGCTTCAGCAGCCCGAGGTCCTTCGCGATCGTCCGGTTCAGCTCGTCGGTCTGCTTGAGCCACGCGGCGTAGGCCTTCCGGTCCAGGTAGCGGACCTCGGTGCCCTGCTTCTTCATCGCCTCGGCGAATGCCGGCTCCTTCGCCGCCGCCGCGCACGCGGACTCGAGCTTCGCCAGCACGTCGGCCGGCGTGCCCTTCGGCGCCATGAGTCCGCGGCTCACGTCGAAGACGACGTTCACGCCGAGCTCCTTGAGCGTCGGCACGTTCGGCGTTTCCGGGCTGCGCTTCTCGGTCGCGATGGCGATGAACTTGAGCTCGCCCGCGTCGACCTTGCCCTTCTGCGTGAGGTTGGAGTCGGTGAGGTCGATGTGCCCGCCGAGGATCGCGTTCATCCGCGGCGCGAGGCCCTTCGTACGAGACGTACTTGAACTTGATCCCGGCCGCCTTCTCGATCAGCGCCGGGAAGAAGTGGCTGGTCGAGGCGAGCGTCGCGCCGACGGTGATCTGCCCGGGACGCGCCTTCGCGTCGGCGAGCAGCTCGGCCCAGGTCTTCCACGGCGACTTCGCGCTCGCCGTGAGCACCGACGCGGTCGAGGTGATCAGGCACACCGGCTCGAAGTCGGTGTACTGGACGTCGGCGACGCCGGCGTAGTAGGTGGAGTGGATGTAGTCGTGGACGGCGTACAGCGTGTAGCCGTCGGCGGGCGAGTCCTTCGCCTCTTTCGCGCCCTTGGTGCCCGAGGCGCCGCCGACATTCGCGATCACGACCGGCTGGCCGAGGCTCTTCTGCATGAGCGGCGCGAGCGGCCGGAAGAGATTGTCGGTGTCGCCGCCGGCGGCCCACGGCACGATCAGCTTGACCGGGCGGTCGGGGTACGCGGCGAACGACGCCGAGGCGGCGAGCGCGGCAGCCGCGCCGAGCAGTGCGAAGAATTTTTTCATGGATCTTCCTCCTATGGACGACTGGTCGAAGCGCGGGTGAGTCTACACTGGCCGACGGGGAGAAGGCATCTTGCGCCGCATGGCAGAATCCCCGCATGCGCATCGGCATCATCGGTGGCGGCGTCATCGCTCGCCTCATCCTGGAGCATCGCGCGGAGCTCGGCGTTGTAGAAGTTGCCGGCATCCTCGGCCGGGGCGAGGCCTCGCGCGGGCGGCCGCTCGCGGCGAGCTTCGGCGTTCCCTTCGTCACCGCGCTCGACGCCCTCGTCGCGCTGAAGCCCGACGCGGTCGTCGAGGCAGCGTCGCACGACGCGGTGCGGCAGTACGCGGCACCGCTGCTCGAGGCGGGGATCCCGGTGATCGTCCTCTCGGGCGGGGCGCTCTGCGACGACGCGCTGCGCGCGAAGCTCGAGCGGCTGGCGGCGGAAGCGCGCGCGCTCCTCTACGTCCCGTCGGGCGGGATCGGCGGCCTCGATGCGTTGAAGGCAGCCTGCGCCGCGGGCGTCGACGAGGTCGAGATCGCGGTCACCAAGCCGCCCGCCGCGTGGCAGGACATCCCGTACGTCGAGCGCCTGGGCGTCGATCTCGACCGGCTTGCGGCCGCGACGACGCTCTTCGACGGTTCGGCGCGCGACGGCGTCCCGCACTTCCCGGCCAACGTGAACATCGCCGCGGTGCTCGCGATGGCCGGCGTCGGCTTCGACCGCACGCGACTGAAGGTGGTCGCCGACCCCGCGCTCAAGTTCAATACGCACTACATCACGATCCGCGGTCGGACCGGGACGATCAGCCTCAAGTTCGAGTCGGTGCCGTCGCCCGACAACCCGAAGACCGCGCTGCTCGCCTGCTACAGCGCGCTCGCGGCGATCAAGGCGCTCGGCTCGCCGGTCCGCTACGGCACGTAGCCGCCGCGCCCGGTCACTGCCGGATGCCGAGCGAAGTGACGAGCTGGTCGTAGAGCTCGTACTGCTCGCGCACGAACCGCTCGGTCTCGGCCTTCGAGCGGATCGCCGCCACGCCGCCGAGCTTCGCGTTTCCGGACTGCCAGTCGGGATCCTTCGCCAGCCTGGCGAAGACGTCGACCCACTTGTCCACGACCTCCTTCGGCAGCCCGGGCGGTCCCATCAGCGCGGTCCAGCCGACGATCTTCGCCATGTCGGGGTAACCCGCCTCGCGCGCGCTCGGCACGTCCGGCAGCTCCGCCAGGCGCTCGGGCGTCACGAACAGCGCGCGGAGCGCCCCGGCCCGGACCTGCGGAATGACGGTCGGCGCGTTGTTGCACGCGAACTGGACCTGCCCGCCGAGGACCGCCGTCGTCACGTCGCCGCCGCTCTTGTAGTGGATGCCGACCGCGTGGTCCTTCGTGAGCCCGGCGAGGGTCATCAGGTACTGCGCCGCCATGTTCTGGCTGGTGCTGACGCCGGCGGTGGAGAAGTTGAGCTTGCCGGGGCTCGCGCGGATCGCCGCGATCAGCTCGGCCGCGGTCCGGTGCGGCGAATCGCCCTTGACGAAGCAGATGTACGGGTTCAGCTCGATCAGCGACAGCATCGTCCAGTCGTCCCAGCGGTACGGCGCCTTCGAGTCGAGCGCGGGCACGATCGCGTGGGTCGCGATGCGGGCGACGAGCAGCGTGTAGCCGTCCGGTGGCGCGTTGCGGACCGCCATCGCGCCGATCACGCCCGACGCCCCGACGCGGTTCACCGGAATGATCGGCTGGTTGTTGAGGTACTTCGAGGCGTGCTGTCCGACGTTGCGGCCGGAGAGGTCGGAGTCGCCGCCGGCGCCGAACGGGATCACGAAGGTGATCGGCTTGGACGGATAGCCCTGCGCGAGCGCCTGCGAAGCTGCGAAAGCGAGCGCTGCGGCCAGCGCGAGTCGTGTCATCTGGCTTCTCCCCCGTCCGAAGCGCGGCAGTCTACCGCAGGCGATGGCGCTCCGATATGCTCGCGCCGATGACCGCTCCTTCGATGCCGCCCGGTCCGGTGACGGGCCCTGCCGTCTGGTACGGCCGCGACCTCGCGGCGCGCGAACGCGAATGGATCTACCGGCTCTCTCCCGCCGAGCTCGCGGAGATCGACGCGGCGGTGCACATCTTCAAGGCGTCGGGCCGGCCGCTCGCCGCGATCACGCCGGAGGACTTTCCGCTGCCCGCCTTCGGCGCCGCGCTCCGCGGCCTCGGCGCGGAGCTGCTGGACGGACGCGGCTTCTTCATGCTGCGCGGCTTCCCGGTGGACGACTACCGGCGCGAGGAGCAGGCGATCGCGTACATGGGGATCGGCTCGTACTTCGGCCGGCCGCGCTCGCAGAACGCGAAGGGCCACCTGCTCGGGCACGTGAAGGACCTCGGGCTCGACATCGCCGACCCGAACGTCCGCTACTACCAGACCAGCCGGCGGCTCGAGTACCACACCGACTCGGTCGACGTGGTCGGCCTCCTGTGCCTGAAGACCGCGCGCGCCGGGGGCGAGAGCTTCGTCGTCTCCTCGTGCACCATCTACAACGAGATCCTGGCGCGCCGCCCGGATCTCCTGCCGGCGCTGTTCGAGCCGTTCGCGACCGACCGCCGCGGCGAGATCCCCGCGGGAATGAAGCCGTGGTTCGACATCCCGGTGTTCCACTGGCACGCGGACCGCCTGACCTGCATCTACGTCCGCCAGTACATCGAGTCGGCGCAGCGGAACTTCCGCGAGGTGCGGCGGCTCACCGAGGCGCAGATCGCGGCCATGGACCTGATGGACGAGATCGCGAACGATCCCGACGTGCATCTCGCGATGGCGTTCGCGCCCGGCGACATGCAGTTCCTGCACAACCACCAGATCCTGCACTCGCGCAACGACTTCGTGAACTGGCCCGAGCCGGAGCGTCACCGGCACCTGCTGCGCCTGTGGGTCGCGCCGCCCGGGGCGCGGCTGCTGCCGGAAGTGTTCGCGCCGCGCTACGGCGGCGTCGTCCCCGGCGAGCGCGGCGGCATCGTCGTCCCGGGAACCACGCTCAGGGTGCCGCTCGAGGCCGAGTGATGAAGTCGCTCGGCGCGTGGGACTACGTCATCGTCGGCGCGGGCACCGCCGGCTGCGTGCTCGCCAACCGGCTCTCCGCGGATCCCGACGTCACCGTGCTGCTGCTCGAGGCCGGCGGCAAGGACGACTGGATCTGGATCCACATCCCGGTCGGCTACCTCTACTGCGTCGGCAACCCCGTAGGCTTTCGGGGCTACGCAGAGCGATGCGCGGGACTGGGTGCATCGCGCGTGACCGTCGCGGATTCCGCTGAACCGCCAACCTAACAACAGCGGCCGTAGAGCCAAGTCGCCGAGAGCGGTCGCTTCAACCATGCTGTCAACTTGGGCGACAGTCATGGGGAAAGCGCACGCTCGCACCAAATCATGCTGTTGGCCCGAGGCGACATTCATGTCGTGCCAAGCAGACGTTCAATGTGGTTGGACCACGACATGTCAATGGCATAGACGGGCAACGGCGCACGCCCGACGCGTGCCGATCCGTTTTCCGCAATTTTCCAGGTTGACATTCCATCGCTATCGTCTATATCCCACTATGTTGATGTCATAACAACACAGGGCTGGGTCGAATCGACGACCCACCATACAAAGGCTTCAACAAAACCGCGAGAGGAAAAAATCGAGCGCATTTACATGCGCTCTGGGTTCGTTCGTCCTTACAAAAGAGGGAATATGAATACTTCTCAGAAGCAACAATCGAGTGGCATCAGCCGGCGCACGTTTCTCACTGCGCTCGGTGCGGGGGCCGTTGCACCGGCAGCGATGCTGGGTGGGGCCCGGAATGGCTACGCGGACGACGGGTTGCTGCGAGGGCGGCACGTCATTCGCTCAGACCGGTTTGGCCGAATGTTTCCGGATCTGCCAGCGTTCGCTATCCCGAGCGGACGGCTCAATCACGCGCTGCTCGCGCTGGGCGCGAAGGGCGGTCTGATGGATGCGAAGGACCCGCTCGAAGGTGACCCGAGTCGGCCGGTCCTGTTGATTACCGACCCGAGCGAATAGCGTAAACAATCCCGACAACCCCGACCATCCGGCGGGGACGACATTCCTCGGCCAGTTCCTCGATCACGACTTCACGTTCGACCTGGAGTCGCGCCTTGGCATCCGCGCCGAGCCGGAGGAGTCGCCCAACGGCCGCACGCCGATGCTCGATCTCGATACCGTGTATGGCGGCGGACCGAGCCGTAGTCCCGAACTTTACGTGCGCGCAAATCGTAGCGTCGGGCCCAAGCTCAGGGTTGAAAAAGGCGGTTTGTTCGAGGACCTGCCGCGCACACGCGATGGCGTGGCGATCATCGGCGACCCGCGCAATGACGAGAACATGCTGATCAGCGGGTTGCAAGCCGCGTTCATCATGTTCCACAACCACGTGGTGGATCTCGTCACCAAACAGAATCGCCGCGATGACGCAGCCGAAATTTTCAGCGAGGCGCGCCGAATCGTCACCTGGCATTACCAATGGATCATCGTCAACGAGTTTCTGCCGCTGCTGATCGGCCAAACCAGGGTAAACAGGTTGCTGGAGAGGGGTCCAAGGTTTTTCCGGACCTCGGTGCCGTTCATTCCCGTGGAGTTCCAAGGCGCTGCCTATCGCCTGGGCCATAGCATGGTGCGACCCTCCTACCGCGCCAACTTCAACGGCGATGTAGGGGGCAACCCTAACACCAACGCCCCGGCGTTCTTCGGCATGATTTTCGATCCGGCGGGCGAAGGGCAAGCCGACCCAGTGGATTTGCGCGGCTTTACGCGTGCGCCGCGGCGCTTCATCGGTTGGCAGACGTTCTTCAATTTCGGCGACGGGAACACCAGAAACGCCAAGCGGCTCGATACGACGATTTCCTCGCCGCTGTTCGATCTGCCGCTCGCCACCATCCCTGGCCAAGAGCTGACTATCACCTCTTTGCCGCAGCGCAACTTGCAGCGGCACCTCACGTGGTCGCTGCCCTCAGGGCAGGCGATCGCCAAAGAAATCGGGGTGGCTCCGCTTACCTCAACGGACTTCCAGGAGGGCGTTCGGGACCTCGGCCTAGACAAGTCCACGCCCCTCTGGTTCTACATCCTGAGAGAAGCGTTCGTGCGGGAGCAAGGGTTGCGACTGGGCGATGTCGGCAGCACCATCGTCGGCGAAGTCTTCATCCAGATTCTGAAGAGCGACGGCAACTCGTACCTGGCGGCGTCCCCGGACTGGCGGCCCACGCTGCCGGACCGCTCCGGTAAAGTCACGGGAAATTACGCGATGACCGACCTGCTTACCTACGCCGGCGTGGTCAATCGCGGAGCGGGCTCACCACAGTAGACGACTCCGTAACAGCATAATACGTAGTTGTTCGCCACGGCCCTGCGAAAGCCGCAGGGCCGTTTTCACGCCAACGGTATTTCACGAACTGTCTTGCCCGGATGATTGGATGCGAGTCAAACACAACCTCGAATCCGAGGGGCGACAAGTACGACAGGGACGACGTACTCATAAGACGGATGAGCCAGTCTGAGCGGAGACGCGTCCGGACCCGCGAGGCTGCGGGTGTCTGCTTCGGAGAACGTGCTCAAGCGTCTGCTCTTCGCTGTACAGCGAAGTCCGCCTAAGTCCGCTTCCCTTGGGCCCGACGACATCAAAGGGTCGATAGCGCCGTCGGACGGCCGCTCCCAGCGACGGACTCTATGGCGGATCACGCCGTTTCGCGAGCGCCCCTTTAGAGCTTCGCCCGATCGCCCTTCCGCCACTCCCGCGGCGGCACCGGGGCCTCGTCCACCCACAACCCGCGCGTGCGTAGGCGGGCGTCTTCCTCCTCGCTCTTGTAGCGTCGGCGGTCCTCGGCCGACTTTTCGTCGGCGTAGCGGCTGAACCACCAAGCTAGCCCGACGCCGTGGGAGGCCGAGGGGGACCGTTGGGGGTTCGCGGAGCCGGCAGACTCGTGACTAACTCCCGAAGCGATCCGCGAAGTCCCACTGCCTACCGCGCCGCTCCCGTGTGCAAATGACGGGCGTTGAGTTCCCATCGAGCGTCACCACGAAGCCAGTAGAGTCGGTCGAGAACGCGTTAGGTATGGCAGCGATTTGGCCGAGGGCGCGGCCGCCTTGGTAGACGACCCACATGCGCTGTCCTAAACGTCCGCTGCATAATTGCCTTTCGAGTGCATGATTGACATGGATGAATGCATGGTGAGTGCATGCCGGGGCCGCTTCGCGGGATGTTCGCGCCACGCTGCGCAGGCCGAGTGATGAAGTCGCTCGGCGCGTGGGACTACGTCATCGTCGGCGCGGGCACCGCCGGCTGCGTGCTCGCCAACCGGCTCTCCGCGGATCCCGACGTCACCGTGCTGCTGCTCGAGGCCGGCGGCAAGGACGACTGGATCTGGATCCACATCCCGGTCGGCTACCTCTACTGCATCGGCAACCCGCGCACCGACTGGTGCTATCGCACCGAGCCCGACGCGGGGCTCAACGGCCGCTCGATCCTGTACGCGCGCGGCAAGGTGCTCGGCGGCTGCTCGTCGATCAACGCGATGCTGTACCTCCGCGGCCAGCGGCGCGACTACGACGAGTGGGCGCGCATCACCGGCGACGGCGCGTGGTCGTGGTCGAGCGTGCTGCCGGTCTTCAAGCGCTCGGAAGACCATCACGGCGGCGCGAGCGACATGCACGCGGCCGGCGGCGAGTGGCGGGTCGAGCGGCAGCGGCTGTCGTGGGACGTGCTCGACTCGTTCCGCGAGGCGATGGCGCAGGCGGGCATCCCGAAGGTCGAGGACTTCAACGGCGGCGACAACGAGGGCGCGGCGTTCTTCGAGGTCAACCAGCGGCGCGGGGTGCGCTGGAGCGCGGCGAAGGGCTTCCTCAAGCCGGCGATGGGCCGGCCGAACCTCACGGTGATGACCGACGTGCACGTGAACCGGATCCGGCTCGACGGTCGGCGGGCAACGGGCGTCGAGCTCCGACGGGGCGGCGAGGACGTCCTCGCCGAAGCACGGATCGAGACGATCCTCGCGACCGGCGCGATCGGCTCGCCGCAGCTCCTCCAGCTCTCCGGGATCGGGCCCGGCGCGCTGCTGCAGCAGCACGGCATCCCGGTGGCGCAGGAGCTCGCCGGCGTCGGCGAGAACCTGCAGGATCACCTCCAGCTCCGCATGGCGTTCAAGGTGAAGCACGCGGTGACGATGAACCAGCGCGCGAACAGCCTGTGGGGCAAAGCAGCGATGGGGCTCGAGTACGCGTTCCGGCGCACCGGCCCGCTCACGATGGCGCCGAGCCAGCTCGGCGGCTTCGCGAAGAGCGACCCGTCGCAGCCGACCGCGAACGTCGAGTACCACGTCCAGCCGCTTTCGCTCGACAAGTTCGGCGACCCGCTGCACGCGTTCCCGGCGATCACCGCGTCGGTGTGCAACCTGCGGCCGGCGAGCCGCGGCTACGTGCGCATCAAGAGCGCCGATCCGAATGCCCACCCGGCGATCAACCCGCGGTACCTGTCGACGCCGGAGGACCGCAAGGTCGCCGCCGACGCGCTGCGGCTCACGCGCAGGATCGCTTCGCAGCCCGCGTTCGCGCGCTACGAGCCGGAGGAGTTCAAGCCGGGCCCCGAGTTCCAGACCGACGACGAGCTGGCGAAGGCCGCGGGCGACGTCGGAACGACGATCTTCCACCCGGTCGGCACCTGCAAGATGAGCCCGGCCGTCCGATCCCGGCGGCGGTGGTCGATTCCCGGCTGCGCGTCCACGGGGTCGAGCGCCTGCGCGTCGTCGACGCCTCGATCATGCCGACGATCACCTCCGGCAACACGAACTCGCCGACGGTGATGATCGCCGAGCGGGGCGCGGAGATGATCCGGGCGGACCGCCGGTCGTAGCTCCCGGCGGATAATGCGGTTCTCGGGGGCGCCCCAGCTCCCGGACAAGGGAGGACTCGGAAATGCAGCGACTGATTTCCATCGCATTCCTGATCACGCTCGCGGCCGTCGCGGGCTGCGCACACATGGAAGGCGGCGGGTCGGACCCGGTCGTCATGGCGGAAGCGATGGTGCCCTCCGACCCGGGCATCTCGGTGTACGTGCGGAACAAGCGTCTCGCGTCGATGACGACCTTCACCGCCGCGAAGACCGTGCTGTTCGTGCACGGCGCGACCTACCCGTCGGAGACGAGCTTCGACCTGCCGGTCGGCGGCACGTCCTGGATGGACTACATCGCGAAGGCAGGCTACGACGTGTGGCTCGTCGACGTGCGCGGCTACGGCCGCTCGACCCGGCCGGCGGCGATGGACCAGGCGCCGCAGGCGAACCCGCCGTTCGCGACGACCGAGGAGGCCGTGCGCGACGTCGGCGCGGCGGTCGACTACATCCTGCAGGCCCGCACCGTGCCGAAGCTCAACCTGATCGGCTGGTCGTGGGGCACGGTGACGATGTCGTGGTACACGACGCGGAACAACGCCAAGGTCGAGAAGCTCGTGCTGTATGCCCCAGTGTGGATCCGGCAGACGCCGTCGCTCGTGCAGACCGGGCCCGGTCCGCTGGCGGCTTACCGCACGGTGGAGATGAGCGCGGCGCGCGGCCGCTGGCTCACCGGCGTGGTGCCGGAGAAGCAGAAGGACCTCATCCCCGCGGGCTGGTTCGAGGCGTGGTCCGACGCGACGCTGAAGAGCGACCCGGGCGGGATGGCGCGGAACCCGCCGGTGGTGCGCGCCCCGAACGGCGTCGTGCTCGACGGCCAGCGCTACTGGGCCGCGCCGGGCGGCCAGGCGAAGATGCCGTACAGCGCCGCCGACATCCGCGTCCCGACGCTGCTCGTCAAGGCGGAGTGGGATGCCGACACGCCCGCCTACATGGCGCAGACGCTCTTCCCGCTGCTGACCAACGCGCCCTACAAGCGCTATGTCGAGATCGGCGAGGGGACGCACACCGTCATGCTGGAGCGGAACCGGATGAGCCTGTTCCGCGAGGTGCAGCTCTTCCTCGACGAGCGCTACGTGCCGGGGAAGTAGGCCGGGCCGACAGGCGCGAGGACTGGATCCCGGCGTTCGCCGGGATGACCGCGCTTCACGCACGGTCACTTCATCATGCTCGGCAGCCAGAGCGAGATCGCGGGGAACGCGATCAGGATCGCGAGGCGGACGACGTCGGCGACGATGAACGGCGTCACGCCGCGGAACACCGTGCCGGTGCTCACCTGGGGGAGCAGCGTCTTCAGCACGAAGAGATTCATCCCCACCGGCGGGCTGATGAGGCCGATCTCGACCACCACCACGATCAGGATGCCGAACCAGATCGGGTCGAACCCGAGGTGCATCACCACCGGGAAGAACACCGGAATGGTGAGCAGGATCATCGACAGCTCCTCCATCGCGGTGCCGAGGAGCACGTAGATCGCGCAGATCGCCGCGACCACCAGGATCGGGTTCACGTTGAACCGGTCGACGAACGCCTTCAGGTCGTTCGGCATGGTGGTGATGTTGACGAACTCGGCGAACATCAGCGCGCCGATCAGGATCATGAACAGCATCGCGGTCGTGCGCGCGCTCTCCACGAGACAGGCGTAGAGCGCCTCCCACGAGAGCGCCCGCCGCCACAGCGCGAACACCATCGCGCCGAACGCGCCCATGCCCGCGCCCTCGGTGGCGGTGAACGCGCCGCCGTAGATCCCGCCCATGACGAAGAGGAACAGCGCGGCGACCGCCCAGATGTCCTTGAGCGCGAGCCAGCGCTCGCGCCACGAGGCGCGCTCGCCGGGCGGGCCGGCCTTCGGGTCGCGCCAGGTGACGTACGCGACCGCCACGCAGAGCAGTGCCGCCGCGAGGATGCCCGGCAGGATGCCGGCGGCGAAGAGCTTCCCGATGTTGGTCTCCGTGAAGACGCCGTAGATCACCATGATCGTGGACGGCGGGATCAGGATGCCGAGCGTCCCGCCGGAGGCGATCGCGCCGGTCGCGAGCGAGTCGGAGTAGCCGAAGCGCTTCATCGACGGGTACGCCACCTTCGCCATCGTCGCGGCGGTGGCGATCGACGAGCCGCAGATCGCGCCGAAGCCGGCACAGGCAAGGATGGTCGCCATCGCCAGGCCGCCGCGCAGGTGGCCGATGAAGGCGTACGCGGCGCGGAACAGCTCCTGCGACATTCCGGCGCGGGTGGTGAAGCTCCCCATCAGGATGAAGAGCGGCACGACCGACAGCGTGTAGTTGCGGCCGGTCTCGTAGATCTTGGTCTGGGCGCTCGCGAACGCGACCGTCCAGTTCCAGTCGCGCATGTAGGCATAGCCGACGACGCCGACGATGGCCATCGCAAGCGCGATCGGCACCCGCACGAACGCGATGAGCATCATCGCGGCGAGCCCGACCAGTCCCTCGATCATCGGCGCTCGAACATCTTGTAGAGATGGATCAGGCCGCTCAGGCCGATCATGACCGCCATGAAGTACACGAACGGGCCGTAGACGACGCGCAGCACGTCGGTCGCGTCGCGGTACTCCCAGATGCGGTCGGCCTTCAGCCACACCAGCCACGCCGCGACGAAGAAGAACGCCGCGCAGATGCCCTCGACCGCGCGCTCGAGGAGCCGCCGCCCGCGCGGGCCGAGCAGGCGGTCGATGAAATCCATCGTGACGTGCTCGTCGGCGTGCGAGACGAGCGGCAGGCCGGCGAAGATCAGGACGAGGAGCCCGAGCTCGGTCAGCTCGAACCCGCCGCGGACCGGCCGGTTGAAGACGTACCTGCCCACGACGTCCACGAACGTGAGCAGCACCATCGCCAGCAGGATCGCCGAGGCGGCGATCCCGAGTACCGCGTCAGCGCGGCGCTCCCAGCGATGCTCGGGGACGGCCGGCGCCGGAGCGCCGGCCGCCGGCAGGTCGCTCACTTGCCGGCGGCGACGCTCTTCAGCTCGTGCGCGGAACTCGGCGAGGACCTTCGGCGCCGTCGATGCCCTTGGCGCTCGCCTTCTTGATCCAGTCGTCGATGATCGGCTCGGAGCGCTTGCGCACCTCGGCGACGAACGCCGGGTCGGCGTTGACGACCGGCGACGCCCGCCTTCTTCATCGCCTCGAGGCCGTCCCGGTCGGCCTCGTCCCACGACTTGCCGGCGAAGCGGGCGAGGTGCTCGTAGCCGAGCTTGTCGATCGCCGCCTGGTCCTCCTTCGAGAGCTTCGCCCACTTGCCCTCGTTCATGAAGAACCCGAACGCACGAGCTGTACATGCCGCCGGGGAAGAGCGTGCCCTGGCCGATGACGGTGTCGAGCTTGAACGAGACGATCGACTCGAGCGGGAAGAACACGCCGTCGGCGACGCCCGACTTGAGCAGCTCGTACGACTCGGGCGCCGGCTTGACGAACGCCGAGGTGCCGAGCGCGTTCGCGACCGCCTCGGCGACGCCGCCGCCGGTGCGGATCTTGATGCCCTGGATGTCGGCGATGCCCTTGATCGGCTTCTTGGTGAACATCTGGCCCGGGCCGTGCGTGAAGACGCCGATGCAGCTTGACGCCGTTGTACTCGCCGACCTTGTGGAAGTGCTTCCAGTAGATCGCGCGAGAACGCGACCGAGTTGACCTCGGCGCTGTCGCCGCATGCCGGGCAGCTCCGGCATGCAGCGGCAGGATGTGCCGCGCCGGCGTGTAGCTCGCGGTGACGTAGGAGAGGTCGACCAGCCCGTCGCGGACCGCGTCGAAGGTCCCGGGCGGCGCCGCCGGATGCTTCGGCAGCATCTGGAACTTGACGCGGCCGCCGGTCGCCTTCTCGACGTCGTCTGCCCAGCCGGCGAGGACGACGCTGGTGAGATGGTGCTGGGGCGACACCCACGACGACATCGTGAGCGTGGTCTGGGCGAAGCCGGGTTGCGATGCGGCGATGGCCGCGGCGCCGGCAAGTAGCGCGATCCTTCCACATCTCGGGACATGGTCTCCTCCGATGGGGGAGGAGCGGTGCGCCGGTAGTGTAGCAGCGCCCCGCCGCGGGCCCTACCGGTTGGGCAACGGGATCCGCTCGGTCTCGCCGGGAATCTGCCCGAAGCGGTCCCCGCGCCAGTCGTCCTTCGCGCGCTCGATCCGCTCCTTCGAGCTCGACACGAAGTTCCACCAGATGAAGCGCGGGCCGTCCATCTTCGCCCCGCCGAGCAGCATCAACGTCGCCGAGAACGGCGCGCGGATCTCGACCTCGCCGCCCGCCGCGAGCACCGCGAGCTGTCCCGGCTCGACGCCGGTGTCGCCGATCGTCACGTTGCCCTCGACGACGTAGACGCCGCGCTCCTCGTGCTCGGGCGGGAGGGCGAGGCTCGCGCCAGGCTCGAGCTCGGCCGTGGCGTACAGGGTGTCGGTGAACACCGCCACCGGCGAGCGGACGCCGAACGCGTGCCCGGCGATCACCCGCACCTCGCGCCCGGCGGCTCGACCACCGGCAGGCTCGCCCGCGGATGATGGAAGAACGACGGCTCGACCTCCTCGCTCGCCCGCGGCAGCGCCACCCAGGTCTGGATGCCGTGGACGCCGGCCCCGTGCTCGCCGCAGCTCCGGCGGCGTCCGCTCCGAGTGCGCGATCCCGCGCCCGGCGGTCATCCAGTTGACGTCGCCCGGCCGGATCGGCTGCACCGAGCCGAGGCTGTCGCGGTGGAGGATCTCGCCCTCGAAGAGGTAAGTGACCGTGGCGAGGCCGATGTGCGGATGCGGCCGCACGTCGAGCCCCTCGCCCGGCGGGAGCCGCGCCGGCCCCATGTGATCGAAGAAGATGAACGGCCCAATCATCTGCTTCGGGACCGACGGCAGCACGCGCCGGACGGCGAAGCCGCCGATGTCGCGCGGGTGGGAGCGGAGGAGGTGTTCGACCGGCGAGGCCATGGGGATGGATTGTGCTTCAGCAGCTTGGCTTCGGTAGACTTGGCGGCCCTGCCCCGGTTTCCCGCGGTGTTCCCGATGCGCGATCCTACCCCAGTCACCATCCATCTCAAGGACTACACCCCGCCCGCGTTCCTGATCGCGACCGTCGATCTCGACGTCGACATCCGGGACGACCACGCGCGCGTGCGGGCGAAGCTCGCGGTCAAGCGCAATCCCGCCGCGAAGGATCCGCGCGCGCCGCTCGTTCTCGACGGCGACGAGCTCGCGCTCGAATCGGCCGCGATCGACGGCCGGCCGCTCGCGGCGTCCGAGTACGCGCTCGACGCCGAGCATCTGACCATCGCGGCGGCGCCCGACTCGTTCACGCTCGAAACGGTCGTGCGGATCGAGCCGCAGAAGAACACGAAGCTGATGGGGCTGTACGCTTCGAAGGACGGCTTCTTCACCCAGTGCGAGGCGGAGGGCTTCCGCCGCATCACGTTCTTCGTCGACCGGCCGGACGTGATGGCGCGCTACACGACCACGATCCACGCCGCGCGCGAGCAGTATCCGGTGCTGCTGTCGAACGGCAACCAGGTCGGACGCGGCGACGAAGCCGGCGGCCGGCACTGGGTGAAATGGGAGGACCCGTTCCCGAAGCCCTCCTACCTCTTCGCGATGGTGGCGGCGAAGCTCGACAAGCTCGAGGACTCGTTCGTCACGCGCTCGGGCCGCAAGGTCACGCTGCAGGTCTGGGTCGAGCCGGGCAAGGTCGACCAGTGCGCGTGGGCGATGCAGGCGCTGAAGAAGTCGATGAAGTGGGACGAGGACACGTTCGGCCTCGAGCTCGACCTCGACTGCTACATGATCGTCGCGGTCGGCGACTTCAACATGGGCGCGATGGAGAACAAGGGCCTCAACATCTTCAACACCAAGTACGTCCTCGCCCGCCCCGACATCGCGACCGACGGCGATTTCCTCAACATCGACCGCGTCGTCGCCCACGAGTACTTCCACAACTGGACCGGCAACCGCGTCACCTGCCGCGACTGGTTCCAGCTCTCGCTCAAGGAGGGCCTCACCGTCTTCCGCGACCAGGAGTTCGGCGCCGACACCTACTCGCGCCCGGTGACGCGCATCCAGGAGGTCCGCGGCCTGCGCGCGGCGCAGTTCCCGGAGGACGCCGGCCCGATGGCGCACCCGGTGCGCCCGCAGTCGTACATGGAGATCTCGAACTTCTACACCGCCACCGTGTACGAGAAGGGCGCGGAGGTGGTGCGGATGATCCACACGCTGATCGGCCCGCGCGCGTTCCGCCGCGGCATGGACGTCTACTTCCGGCGCCACGACGGCCAGGCGGTGACCTGCGACGAGTTCGTCGACGCGATGGCCGAAGGTAGCGGCTTCGATTTCGCGCAGTTCAAGCGCTGGTACGACCAGGCCGGCACGCCGCGGCTCGACGTGACCGGCGACTACGACGCGGCGGCGAAGCGCTACGTGCTGACGGTGAAGCAGTGGACGCCGCCGACGCCGGGTCAGCCGGAGAAGCTGCCGCTGCATGTCCCGCTCGCGGTCGGCCTGATCACGCCAGGACGGGACCGAGATTCCGCTGCAGCTCGCGGGCGAGCCGACGCCGCGCGGCACCGACCGCGTGCTGTCGGTGAAGCAGGCCGAGGAGCGCTTCGTGTTCACGAACGTGCCGGCGAAGCCGGTGCCTTCGCTCCTGCGCCGCTTCTCCGCGCCGGTGATCCTCGGCTTCGCGTACACCGAGGCCGAGCTGACGCACCTCATGGCGCACGACGCCGACCCGTTCAACCGGTGGGAGGCGGGCCAGCGGCTCGCGACCGGCATCCTGCTGCGCGGGATCGAAGCGCACCGCGCCGGGAAACCGCTCGACGTGCCGCGCGCGTTCGTGGACGCGTTCGCGCGCGTCCTCGGCGATGGTCCGCAGGACCCGGCGTTCGCCGCCGAGGCGCTCGGGCTGCCGTCCGAGACGTACCTCGCCGAGCAGATGGACGTCGTCGATCCGGACGCGATCCACGCCGTGCGCGTCCACCTCCGGCGCGAGCTCGCGCGCGCGCTCCGCGACGAGCTCGCTCCAGACGTATCAGTCGCTGGCGATCTCCGGCCCTTACAGCCCGGACGCACGGTCCGCCGGCAAGCGGAGCCTCCGGAACCTCGCGCTCGGCTACCTGATGGAGCTCGAGTCGACGGACGCCTACGCGCTCTGCGCGGAGCAGTTCGCCGCCGCCGACAACATGACCGACCGGATGGCGGCGCTCGCCGCGCTCGCCAACTCGCCGGCGCCGGCGCGCGACCCGGCGCTCGAGCGCTTCTACGCGGACTGGAAGCACGAGCCGCTCGTCGTCGACAAGTGGCTCGCGGTCCAGGCGACCTCGCGGCTGCCCGACACGCTCGCGCGCGTCGAGCGGCTGATGCACCACGAGGCGTTCGACATCCGGAACCCGAACAAGGTCTACGCGCTGATCCGCGCGTTCTGCTCGAACCACGTGCGCTTCCACGCCGCCGACGGCGCGGGCTACGCGTTCGCGGCCGACCGCGTGCTCGAGCTCGACTCCCTCAACCCGCAGATCGCCGCGCGCATCGCGCGCGCGTTCGACCGGTGGAAGAAGTTCGACGCCGCGCGGCAGGCGCACGCCCGCGCGGCGCTGGAACGGATCCGCGCGAAGGCGGGCCTGTCGAAGGACGTCGCCGAGGTGGTGACGAAAGCGCTCGCCTGACGGGCCCGCCGCCGCCGCTCACACCCAGGGCGTCGCGTCCTGCGCGTGCACGCTCGCCTGCGCGAGCTTCGGCACGTAGCCGTAGTACGCGTTGTTGCGCTCGACGCCTTCGCGCTGGTATTCCTGCTTCATGACGGCGATCTGGTCGGTCGTCATCCGCTCGAGCGCGGTCTTGATCGGAACCTTGTAGAGCCGCGCCGAGTTCTCGCCGAAGATCTTCCGCTTCACCGCGCCGTCGGCGCCGCCGAGCTTCGTCTTCCACTTCATCTTCTTCATCATGTCGTCGGGGATCTCGAGGCGGCGCAGTGCCTCGATCTGCCACTGCGGCGAGCCGTACCAGACCGAGTCGGAGCCGTAGACGACGTGATCGGCGCCCATCATGTTGACGAGCTGGCCGACGAACGCGGCCGCGAACCGCGGATTCGCCACCGCCGTGGTGGCGAACGATGTGCCGATCTCCGCATAGACGTTCTTGAGCCCCTTCTCGGCGGCGAGCTTCGCGACGTCCGTCGACCAGCGGATGTTGCCGGTCTTCTCGAACTCGGCCATCTCGGCGTCCGGGGACTCGAGGAACGGCCGGAGCGCGGTGTGATAGATGATGAAGTTGATCTGCGGCCAGTCCCGCGCCGCCTTCTCGACGTCCCACACGGTGTTGTACTGCCAGATGTCCTTCCACGACTTCTCGTAGTCGAGCGGCAGCAGGCCCTTGTGGATGCAGACGTTGCGGACGCCGGTCTTCATGATCCGCTCGTAGAACGGGTAGACCAGCTTCTCGTCGTCGAGGCGCCATTGCGTGCCCTTGGTCGACGGCGAGAGCGGGTCGCCGACGGTGTAACCCTTCCAGGCGTCGGGCTTGAGCTCGGCGATCCCGCGCTCGACCTCGTCCATCCAGCCCGGATAGTTGGGCGTGAACACGAAATGGCCCAGCATGCGCCGCGAGCCGGCGGTGGCGTTCACCGAGTTGCGCGCCGCCGCGATCTGGGCGTTCGACAGCAGCCACCAGCTCGGGTCGTCGAACGGCGCCCCGGACAGCAGCGCGATCTTCGTGTCGCTGTCGAGGAAGATCTCCTTGAGGTAGTTCTGCAGCTTGTAGCGCTGCAGCGTGAGCGGCACGCCGCCCCGCTTCGGATCGACCATCGCCGGGTTCCAGTTCTTCGCCGCGTACTCGCCGAGGCCGAGCAGCCCTTCCTTGTCGAAGTCGTCGCGCACGAAGTGCGTCTGGTCGTCGAAGATGAACTGCTTCGAGAGCTGGTTCGCGCGCGCATTGGCCTTGTCGGGGTCCGCCGCCTCGGCCTCGCTCACGAGCCAGACCGGGCCGAAGACCTTGTTGAAGGCGAGGAACGCGGCCGCCATGCCGGAGGCCGACCTGAGGAAGCGACGCCGGTCGAGGCCCTGCTTCCGCCCGTACGTCGCGGCGTACTCCTTGATCAGGGACTCGACCTGGCGCTGCCGCTCGGTCTGGGGCGGCGGGTTGTACTCGCCGTTGGAAATGACCTGCGTCGGCACCGGCGAGGGAAAGCGGTCTTCTCCGCCCCGGTCACGCGCCGCATTTCGTCATCGCTCAGGTGAACGCCGATGTGCCGTTGCTTCATGGGACCTCCTTCTGAGTGGCGTCCGCCTCGACCGTTCCGTACCGGCTCCCGGCGGAAAGGAGCCGGCGCGGCGATACCGATGGTCCTCCTCGGTCAGTGCACCTCGTCCGCGTCGCGGATCGCGCGCGCGAGTTTCTCGAAGTCGAAGTCCTCGGCGCGCGCCGCGGCGAGGATCACGCCCTCGCGCCGCTGCAGCAGCGCCGCCGCGTCGAGCACCCGCCGCACGGCGTCGAGCGGGATGACCGCCGCGCCGTGGCGGTCGGCGTGCACCAGATCGCCGCTCGCGACGTCGAGACCGGCGACCCGCACCCGTGCGCCGAAGCCCGTCACGTGCACGTGCGCGTGGCTCGGGGTCACCCGCGATGCGAGGAGCTGGAAGCCCGACGCGCTCGCGTCGAGATCGCGGACGCTGCCGTTGGTGACCACGCCGCGCGCGCCGAGCCCCCGGTGGATGTGGGTGTTGACCTCGCCCCAGAAGGCGCCGAGGCCGGCGAGCGGCCCATCCTGGTCCTCGATCACCACGACCGAGGGCAGCGGCCCGCCGTGGGCGACGTACTCGTAGTAGGCGAGGCGCCGCGCCTTCACCGCCTCCTTCGGCTCGCTCGCGGCCACCGCCGCGCGGATCGTCGCGGTCCGGGCGAAGCCGACGACCGGTTTCAGCTGCGGATGCGCGCAGAACAGCGGCTCGCGCGTGTAGCCCGTCAGCCGGAATTTCGGATCGACGATCTCGAGCGCGTTGCAGACGGTGGGCGTATCGAGCGCGGCGAGCGCCTCGAGCGCGGCCGCGCCGACCGGGTTTGCGGCAGGGATCACGGCGGCTACTCCACGCGCTTGAACTTCTGCACCCGCCGGCCGGTGCCGACCTCGGCGGTGTAGAGGTTGCCCTTCGAGTCGATCGCCATGTTGTGCACCCACTTGAACTCGCCGGCCATCCGGCCGCCGCGACCGAACGCGGTCAGCGTCACGCCGGTCTGCCGGTCGAGCGTGAGGATCTGGTTGTTCGCGCCGTCGGCGACGAAGATGTAGCGCTCCGTCACGTCCTCGGAGAGCACGAGGTCCCACACCGAGCCGTTCTGGAGTGTCGCCGGTTCGACGCGGAACTCCCTCACGAACTTGCCGCTCTTCTCGAACACCTGGATGCGGTCGTTCTGGCGGTCGCAGACGTACACGAAGCCGTCGCGGGACAACCGCACGCAATGCACCGGGTTGCCGAACTGCTGCAGCAGCGGCTTCGCCGGATCGTAGGCCGCCTGCTTGTCGTCGTTCGGCTGGTTGCCGTAGGCGCCCCAGTGCCGCTTGTACGCGCCGTTCCTGGCGTCGAGCACGAGCACCCGCCGGTTGCCGTAGCCGTCGGCGACGTAGAGCTCGCCGGCCGCCGCGTCGATCACCATGTGCGCCGGCCGGCCGAGCTGGGTCATGCTGTTCGAGCCCCCGGTCGATCCGCGCTTCCCGATCTGCTGCAGGAACTTGCCGTCGGGGGTGAACTTGAGGATCTGGTGATCGGTGGCGCTGTTTCCCGCCACCCAGACATTGCCGTCCACGTCGACGAAGATCCCGTGCTCGCTCGTCGGCCAGTCGTAGCCGGTTCCCGGCCCGCCCCAGCTCTTCAGCAGGTTGCCGTCGGCGTCGAACTGGAGCACTGCCGGCGCCGGCCGGCAACACTTGGTAGTGGGGGGATTCGCCATCGCCCCCTTCTCGTCGTCGACCAGGGTCGTCGGACGATGCAACACCCAGATCCGGTCGTCCTTGTCGACGGCGATCCCGGCGACCTGGCCGAGGATCCAGTTCTCGGGCAGAGGCTTGGGCCAGGCGGGGTCGACCACGAACTTCGGGGCGCCCGCGCCGGCGCCGGCGCGCTGCTCGGGCATCTGCTGGCAGCCCGCCAGGAGCGCGGCGGCGGCGGCGAGGACGAGCGCGGGCAGGCTCGGTCGGTACATCGTCTCCTCCTTGGGCCGCCGCACCCGGCGGCGTTTCTTGTGGGAGGCGGAAGCTTACTCCTCGTCCGCGCGCGCGCCGGGGTCGCGCAACGCGTGCGACCTGTGCGATGATCGCGAGGTCGCACCGGGGAGAACCGGGATCGGGGCTTCGGCGTCACGCGCAGTCGGCTGTCTCGTCCTTGCGCTCGCTCTCGCGGCGTGCACGGCCTCCCCGTCGTCCCGGTCCGCCGGCGGCAAGCGACCGCCGCCGGCGACCGAGCCGTTCAAGGTCCAGGACCTCGCCAAGACCGACATCGACAACGTCGCCGAGACGCATCTCGAGGAGAGCCTCGCGATCGTCCGGAACATCGGCGAGAAGCTCTACCGGCGCAACCCGCGCGAGTGGCGCAAGGGTCCGTACACGAGCGCGGAGGTCGCCATCGTGCGCGCCTTCGACCGCAGCCAGGCCTGGCGCTTCGCCGAGCTCGGCAATGCCCGCGGCACCGACGCCATGTACCTCGCGTTCCGGCCGGAGTTCGGCGGCGACCGGGTGTTCGCCTTCACCGTCGGCCTCGCGAGCATGATCCACGAAGCGTACGGCGGGAAGGACGAGTTCTACGTCCTCGATTCGATCGAGCCGCAGTCGGTGTACAACGCCGCGCGCAACGTCGAGATCGCGGCGTGGAAACTCTCGAACGCGCGCGATGCGACCGGGCAGCTCCTCCTGCTGTCGAACGAGCCCGCCGGCGACCCTCCGAACCTCAGCTTCGAGCGCGAATTCGGCAAGCTGATCGCGCACCAGGACGTGCTCGCCCGTATCCTCGCCCAGCACGAGAACCGCACGCTGCGCCGGATCGTGCAGCAGCTCCCGACCGTGTTCCTGCCGGTGAAGTGACCGGTTAGAGCCCGACCGCCTCCGCCACCAGCCGCGCGAGCCCGGCCTCGAGCTCGCGCTTCACCGCCGCGTAGCGCGGATCGCCGATCACGTTCGCCAGCTCGTACGGATCGGCGTCGAGGTCGTACAGCTCGTCGACGCCCTCCCGGTTCACCCAGTGGATCAGCTTGTGCCGGTCGGTGCGGATCGCCTTGTAGCTCATGCCGACCAGCCACGGCAGCGCGTTCTCGGTGAAGTACTCGGCCATGAACGAGCGCCGCCAGCCGTCCTTTCGCCCGGCGAGCAGCGGCACGAGCGACCGCCCCTGGATCTGCGCGCCCGGTTCGCCGCCCGCGAGCTCGAGGATGGTCGGCGCGATGTCGAGCGCGAGGACGAGCTCGTTCACCTCGGTGCCGGGCCGCACGAGCGGCGGATAGCGCAGCACGAACGGCGCGCGGATGCCCTCCTCGTACGCGAAACGCCGCTCCGGCCCGAGCGCGTGCTCGCCGAAGAAGTAGCCGTTGTCGCCGAGAAAGAGGATGAACGTCCGGTCGAGCTGGCCGGTGCGCTCGAGCGCGTCGAACACCTGCCCGATGCCCTCATCCACCGACGCCATCATCGCGGCGCGCAGGCGGATCTCCTCCTGCGTGCCGGCGCGGATCGCGTTCAGCACCGCCTGCGACTTCTCGCCGCGCTTGCGGCCGAAGGCGTCGGCCCACGCCGGCTTCGACTTCACCACCTCCTCCGGCGCGAGCATGTTCGGCCGCCGGGGAAACTCGGCCCCGCGGTACAGATCGGCGTGCCGCGGCGCCGGCCGGTAGCCGCCCCACTGCGTGAGGTCGAGCGTGCCGTCGGCCGCCTGGAACGCGTCCGGGTGCACCGCCTTGTGCGCGAAGAACAGGCCCCAGGGGCGATCGTGCTTCGCGTTCACGAACGCCACTGCGCGCTCGTTAAGGAGGTCGGTCATGTACCCGGTGTGCTTGCGGTACACCCCGTTCTCGTTCAGGTTCGGGTCGAAGAGGCTGCCGTGCCCGTCGAAGCTCACCCAGGTGTCGTAGCCGGGCCGCGGGGTGCCGTCGTTGCCCATGTGCCACTTGCCGATGTGCGCCGTCTCGTAGCCGAGCTCGCGCAGCGCCACGTGGTAGTTCGGCAGGCGGTGGGAGAGCGCGTCGCGCGCGACGTTGTCGATGACGCCGTGGCGGCTCGCGTACTGGCCGGTGAGGATCGAGGCCCGGTTCGGCGAGCAGAGCGGCGTGGTGTGGAACGCGCGGCGGCAGTTCGCGCCCTCGCGCGCGATGCGGTCCACGTTCGGCGTCTTCATGTACGGGTGCCCGCCGGCGCCGAACTCGTCGAAGCGCAGGTCGTCGATCAGGATCACGAGGAAGTTCGGACGGTCGGCCATCGTTCGCTCCGGTCGGTTGCGCCGCCGATGGTAGCCGGAAGCGGCGCGGCCGTGCTCAAATCGCGGGGTGGACGCAGTCCTCTTCGACCTTGGCAAGGTGCTGCTCGACTGGAGCCCGCGCTACTACTACGAGCGCTTCTTCGGCTACGACGCCCCCGGGCTCGAGCATTTCCTGAACGAGGTGGTGTCGCCGGCGTGGATCGTCGAGATGGATCGCGGACTGCCGATGGCCGAGGCGATCGCCGCGCGGCAACGGCTCTACCCCGAGCACGCCGAGCTCATCGCGCGCTGGCGGGAAGGCTGGCCGGAGATGCTGCGCGGCGAGATCGCGGGCACCGTCGCGGTGCTCGAGGAGCTCGCCGCGCGCGGGCGGCGGCTCTACGCGCTCACCAACTTCTCGCACGAGACCTGGCCGGTGGCGCGGGCGCGGTTCGATTTTCTCGGCCGGTTCGAGCACGTCGTCGTGTCGGGCGAGGTCGGGCTGGTGAAGCCCGATCCCCGGATCTACCGGCTGGCGATCGAGCGCTGCCGGCTCGAGCCGGCGCGGACGGTGTTCGTCGACGACGTGCCCGCGAACGTCGCCGCGGCGCGCGGCGAAGGGCTGCACGCGCTGCACTTCACGACGCCGGAACGGCTGCGCGACGAGCTGGTGGAGCTCGGCGCGCTGTAGGCCGCTACGCCCCGCGCGCCTTCGCCTCCATGCGGCGGTCGAAGCGCGCGACGTTGACCACTACGCGCTCGTGCGTGCCCTCGCTGATCGGCTTCGCGCTCGTCGCGGGCGGAAACGCGGAACTTGAGAATGCGCCCCTCGACCGCGACCAGCTCGGCCTCCGCTTCGACGCGCATTCCCACCGGCGTGGCGGCGAAGTGGCGGACGTCGAGCTGCACGCCGAGCGATTGATGTCCCTCGGGCAGGAGATGCTCGACCGCCGCGAGCGCGGCCGCCTCGAGCAGGTTGATGACGACCGGGGTGGCGAGCACCGGCACTTTGCCGCTGCCGACGTGAGGGGCGGTGTTCTCGGGGGCGACCAGCAGGCTGGACGCGCCCCGCAGCCCGTTCCGTAGCTTCGCGGTGAGGTCCACGCAGCCCTACTCCGGCGCGGGCGTGGTGAGCTTCACCGACGGCCGCTCCGCGATCTTCGCGAACCACGCCGCGCCCCGCGGATGGCCGTCGCGCCAGCCGAGGTCGGCGAAGCGGAAGTCGAGATAGCCGAGCGCGCACGCGATCGCGACGTGGCCGATCCCGAACGGCGCCGCGTCCAGCGCGGCGGTCTCGCGCTCGATTGCGTCCAGCGAGCGCGCGATCTTGAGCGCGAAGTTCGCGAGCCAGTCGGGGTTCTGCTGCGCGGGCGGCTGCTCGCGCTCGTTCCGGAAGACGATCAGCGTGTCGAGCATGCCGTCGCCGAGCGCGTGCCACCGCAGCGCGTGCCAGCGCTCCGCGCCGGCCGGCGGGAAGAGCTTCGGGCCGGTGTGCAGCGAGTCGAGGTATTCGCAGATGACCGCCGAGTCGAAGAGGATCGTGCCGTCGCCGGTCACCAGCGTGGGAATCCGGCCGAGCGGGTTGTCGCGCAGCACGTCGTGGTTCGGCTTCGACATCGCGACGACCGAGCGCACCAGCTCGAGCCGGTCCGCGACGCCGGTCTCGTGCGCGACGATCATCACCTTGCGCACGTAGGGCGAGCGCGGCGACCAGTGGAGCTTCATGCGAACACCGTTCGTGGCCTGCGGGACGCGGCGAGAATAGCTTCTTTCGCCCGCGCGCGCGCCCGGCGGATTAGACTCCGGCGCCACAGTCGATGGAGAGGAAAACACGCCATGCCCCGAATCCCACTGCCCACCTTGGAGGAGCTGACCCCGGAACAGCGCAAAGTCCACGACGCCGTCGTTGCCGGCCCGCGCGGGGTGCTGCGCGGCCCCTTGCGCGCGGCGATCCACAACGCCGAGCTCGCCGACAAATGGCAGCAGCTCGGCGAGCTCCTGCGCTTCCGGACGAGCCTGCCGCCGCGTCTCAGCGAGCTCGCGATCCTGGTCACCGCGCGCCACTGGGACTGCCAGTTCGAGTGGTACGCGCACGAGCCGCCGGCGCTGAAGGGCGGCGTCCCGCAGACGGTGATCGACGCGATCCGCCACGGCAAGCGGCCGAAGTTCGACCACGAGGACGAGGAGGCGGTGTACGCGTACGCCGCCGAGCTCAACGCGACCCACTTCGTCGGCGACGCGACCCACAAGCGCGTGCGCGACCTCCTCGGCGTAGTCGGGGTGGTCGAGCTGACCGCGCTCGTCGGCTACTACAGCATGGTGGCGGCGACGCTCAACGCGCACGAGCTCCTGCCGCCGCCCGAGGTGCCGCCGCCGCTGCCGCCGCGCGGCTGACTACGAGCCACGCAGCTTGCATGGGCATCGTGTGCTCCTTGCTCGAGCCCGATGCAGTCGGGG
>CAWHBL010000035.1:0-144367 GCA_963827555.1 uncultured beta proteobacterium | reverse complement strand
TCACCGTGTGGTCGCACGCGCAGGGGCCGTTCCCGCTGCGCGGGCAGATCGCACGCGTGCTTGGCCTCAAGGACGATGACGTCACCGTCGTCCACAGCGACGGTGCGGGCTGCTACGGCCACAACGGCGCCGACGACGCCGCCCTCGACGCGGCGCTCCTCGCGCGCGCGTGCGGCCGCCCGGTGCTCCTGCAATGGACGCGCGAGGACGAGCTCGCGTGGTCGCCGTTCGGCTCGGCGATGGTGGTGAAGCTCGCCGGCGGCCTCGACCCCGCCGGCTCGATCGTCGAGTGGCGGCACGAGCTGTGGAGCCACTCGCACGTGCGCCGCCCCGGCGCCGGCGACGGCGTGAACCTGCTCGCGGCGTGGCATCTGGATCCGCCGCTCGCCGCGTCGACGCCGCGCGACGCGCCCTGGCCGCCGGGCGCGGGCGACCGCAACTCGCCGCCGATCTACGACATCCCGCACGAGGTCGTGTACCACTTCGTGCCGGAGATGCCGCTCCGCGTCTCGGCGCTGCGCACGCTCGGGGCGTTCGCCAACGTCTTCGCAATCGAGTCGTTCATGGACGAGCTCGCGGCCGCGGCCGGCGCGGACCCGGTCGCGTTCCGGCTGAAGCACCTCGCCGATCCGCGCGCGCGGGCGGTGATCGAGGCGGCGGCGCGCGCCGCCGGCTGGCAGGCAGGCGCGTCCGGCAACGGCGCGCGTGGACGCGGCATCGGCTTTGCGCGCTACAAGAACGCGAGCGCGTATTGCGCGGTGATCGCCGAGCTCGAAGTCACCGAGAAGATCCGGTTGCGCCGCGCCGTCGCCGCCGTCGACGCCGGCGGCACGATCAATCCCGACGGCCTGAAGAACCAGATCGAAGGCGGGATCGTCCAGGCGGCGAGCTGGACGCTGAAGGAGGCGGTACGCTGGGATGCGACGCGCGTACTGACGCGCTCGTGGGAGGACTACCCGATCCTGCGGTTCGACGAGGTGCCGGAGGTCGAGGTCGTCATCGTCGACCGGCCGGGCGAGCCGGGCCTCGGCGCGGGCGAGTGCGCCGCGGGTCCGACCGGGGCGGCGATCGCCAACGCGCTCGCGCACGCGCTCGGCGTGCGTGCCCGCGACCTGCCGCTCACGCCGGAGCGCGTGGCGCAAGCAATCGATTGAACGGAGGCCTTTTCGGGATGAGATTGGCGGCGTCTCTTGCAGCGCTGGCGTTTGCCGCCACCGCGTCCGCCCAAGACTACGCGAGCCGGCCGCTGCGGTTCTACGTCGGCTTCGCCCCCGGCGGCAGCACGGACATCGTTTCGCGGCTGCTCGCCCAGCGGCTGCAGGAGCGCCTCGGCCAGCCGGTGATCGTCGAACAGAAGGTCGGCGCTACCGGGATCATCGCGCAGGACGCGGTCGCAAAGGCCGCGCCGGATGGCTACACCCTCGTGCTCCTCACCGGCGGACATCCCACCTCCGCGGTCATGATGAAGAGCCTCCCTTACGATCCGGTGAAGGACTTCGGGATGATCTCGATCGTCACCCAGTACCCGATGGCGATCTCGGTCTTGCCGGATTCGCCGGTGAAGTCGCTCGCCGATCTGGTAGCGCGCGCCAAAGCCGCGCCAGGAAAAGTCAGCTTCTCGTCCGCGGGCGTGGGCAGCCTGCATCACCTGCTCGGCGAGTGGCTCAACATCGAAGCCGGCACCGAGATGATTCACGTGCCTTTCAAGGGCGCAGCGCCCGCGTTCACCGAGCTTCTCGCGGGCAGGATCGACGTGATGATCGAAACGATGACATTCTCGAGCGCGCAGATCAGGACCGGACGGATGCGGCCGCTCGCGCTCTCGACCGCGACGCGCTCGCCCGGATTCCCCGACGTGCCGACGATCGCGGAAACACTCTCCAGCGTCGAGGCGCAGTCGTGGCTCGGCATCGTGACCTCGCCGGGTACGCCGCAACCGGTGATCGACCGGTTGAACCGCGAGCTGCGGGCGATCCTCGCCGAGCCCGCGGTCCAGCAGCGGCTCGCCGAGCTCGGCGGCGAGGCGTATCCCACTTCGCCCGAGGAGATGCGCGCCCGCATCGCGCGCGAGATCGCGCGGTGGCACCGTGTGGTCGAGGTGCGAAAGATCGAGCGGCAGTAAGATCTCGGCATCCAGAATTGCCTTTCGAGCGTACCGGAAACGGAAGGAGCTCCCCATGCCCCGCTCAGCCGCAGCGTTTCGCCACCCGTTGTCCCTTCACCGCCGGCGGTTGATCGGCGCATTCGGTGCCGGCGCGCTCGGCGCCTGGCTCGGCGGCTGCGCATCCGCGCCGACGCTTCCGCCACGGCCCCTCGACGGCGCGGCCGCGCCGCGCATCGGCGACACGTGGGCCTATCAGTACACGAGCATCTTCCGTGCGCTGCCGCCGCGCACGGTCGAGATCCGGCTGACCGAAGTCGGGCCGGCGGGGCTCCGCGATCGAGTGACCGTCGTCGGCGCCCCGGAGGGCGAGGAGCACGGGTTCGGCTCGGCAGTCGAGATGGTCGAGCGTCCGCTCGCGCGGCTTTGCGCCCTCGTGCCCAGCTCGGTCTACGAGTTCTCGCCCTATCTGCAGGCGTTCGGCGCGCTGCCGGCCGTGGCGGCCGTCGCAACGCCCGCGCCGAGCTGGGGCCAGCCGTTCACCGGCCAGGCCCGCCTGCGCGGGACCGAGCGCGTCACGGTACCGGCCGGGAGCTTCGAAGCGGCCCGGATGGACTACGAGATCTCGCGCACCCCGGGCGCCACGTTGCAGCCGCGAATCGATCCGACCTTCACGCTCGCGACGGTCTGGTATGCGCCGGCCGTGAAGCGCGCGGTGCAGTGGACGGACGGACCCGCGCCGGCGCCCTCAACATCCTCGTCGAAGACACGTACCGGCTCGCGAGCTATCGGCCCGGGTGAGCCGCCCGAGCCAGACCACCCGGCCGCACGTCGGAGCGCGCCGCCGCCGGTCAGTTCGCCATGCGTGGCAGCCAGAGCGCGATGTCGGGGAAAGCGAGAACGAGCGCGAGCGCGACGATCTGTAGCCCCATCCACGGCCAGCAGGCGCTGAAGATCTCCTCCATCGTGACGTCCGGCGGCGCCACGCTCTTGAGGAAGAACGGCGCCCCGCCGAACGGCGGCGACAGGTATGCGATCTGCATGTTGAGGTTGAAGAGGATCCCGAACCAGACCGGGTCGTAGCCGAGCCCCTTGATGATCGGCAGGAAGATCGGCAGCGTCAGCAGCATGATCGCGATCCACTCGAGGAACGTGCCGAGGATCACCCAGATGACCATGATCACGACCACGATCATGAGCGGCGGCAGCTCGAGGCCCTTCATCAGGCCCTGGACGAAGGCGATCCCGCCCATCATGTTGTAGACGCCGATCAGCGCGTTCGCGCCGAACACGAGCCACAGCACGGTGCCGCAGATCGGCCATCGTCTGCTTGAGCGAGTCGTAGAGCATTCGCCATCCGAGCTCGCCGCGCGCCCACACCGCGAACAGCACGCCGACCACGCCGAGCGCCGCGGACTCGGTCACCGACGCGAGCCCAGCGTAGATGCTGCCCATGACGCACAGCATGATCGCGAGCGGCAGCACGATGCCCTTTCATCAGCTTGAGCTTCTGGACGAGCGGGATCGCGCGCTCGTGCGCCGGCGCCGCGGGACCCATCCGCGGGTCGATCGCGCAGCGCACGAGGATGTAGACGCAATAAAGGCCCGCCAGCAGCAGCCCGGGCACCACCGAGGCGAGCAGCAGGTCGCCGATCGAGATGTTGGCGGCGAGGCCGAAGAAGACGAGGATGATCGACGGCGGGATCATCGAGCCGAGCGCGCCGCCCGCGCAGATCGAGCCGATCGCGAGCTTGCGGTCGTAGCCGAGCCGCAGGAGCTGCGGCAGGGCGACGATGCCGAGCAGCGTCACCTCGCCGCCGATCACGCCGATCGTCGCGCCGATCAGCACCGCCATCACCATCGTCGCGACGCCCACGCCGCCGGGCACGCCGCCGGCCCACACGTGCACCGCCCGGAACAGCTCGTTCGTGACGCCGGAACGCTCGAGCAGCGCGCCCATGAGGATGAACATCGGGACCGAGGCGAGCACGAACTCGGTCATGAAGCTGAAGGTGCGGCTGGCGACGACCGTCATCGCCGGCGCGCCGAACAGCACCAGCGCGAAGCCGCAGGCGACCAGTCCGGTCGTGAACGCGAACGGCAGCCCGATGCCGAGCAGGCCGAGCGTGATCCCGAGCATCAGCAGGCTCAGGACCTCGATGCTCATACAGACCGTCTCGGAGGTTTCCTTCGCGGCGTCGTCTTTCGGCGGCGTGCGGTGCCGCAGGTGCGACAGTTCCTGGACGAGCATCAGCGCGACGCCCACGACGAGCACGGTCTTCAGGAACGCCGGCATCGGGACGTCCCACGCGCGCCCGCTCGTCTCCATCACCGCGAGCGAGGGGATCGCCTGCTTGATCGCGGCGTAGAGCAGCAGCGCGAGGTACAGCACGGCGAGCGCCCGGCACAGCAGTCCGAGCGCACGGCGCGTCTGCGGGCGCGCGCGGTCGGCGAAGGACGCGACCTGGATGTGGCTGCGGCGTTGCGAGGCGAGGGCGCCGCCGAAGACGAAGCAGACGGCGGTGAGCACGATGACCATGTCGTGCACCCAGATCGTCGGCGCGTTGAAGGCGTAGCGGAGCACGACCTCGTACACGGTCAGGGCGACCGCGACGAGGAACAGCCAGGAGAGGCCGTTGCCGACCGCAGCCGAGATGCGATCGACGATCGGCGGCCGGCGCGGCGGACTCATTCCGGCTTCGCCGCGCCGCGCCCGGACCGCACCGTCAATCGAGGAGCTGGAGCTGCTTGAGGAAAGCGATCTGGCTGTCGTACACCTTCTGCGCCGCCGGGCTGCGCTTCGCCCACTCGGCCCACGCCTGCTGCGAGAGATTGCGGAACTTCTTGCGCTCCTCCGGCGACCAGCTCACCAGCTCGACGCCCCGCCGCCTTCGCCTGCCGCCGCCGCCTTCATGTCCTCCATGCGCGATCCGCTGGACCATGTCGCGCGCGAAATCGCGCACGGCGACCTCGAACATCACCTTGAGGTCGGGCGAGAGCGCGTTCCACTTCGGCATCGCCACCGCGACCTCGGCGGCCGGCATGGAGTGGAAGCCGGGGTGCAACGGGATACTTGGCGATGCGGTGGTAGCCGAGGTCGTTGTTCATGCCGAGCGTTCCCCAGTCGGTCGCCTCGATGACGCCGCGCTCGAGCGCGGTGTACACCTCGCTGCCGGGCAGCGTGACGACGCCCACGCCGGCGCGCCGCCAGATGTCGGCGCCGAGGCCCTCGGGCACGCGCATCTTGACGCCCTTGAAGTCGGCGAGCGTGCGCAGCGGCTTCTTCGCCGGCACCGACTCGACGCCCCACCACACCGGGCTCACGTAGTAGACGTTGAACCGCTTGTAGATCTCGCGCGCGAGCTCGAGGCCGCCGCCGTACTCGAACCACATCTGCATCTGGTACGGGTTCTCGAAGCCGCCGTTGAGGTCGCCGATCAGGGCGAGCGCCGGTTCCTTGCCGGAGGCGTAGGGCGCGCCGCTGTGATGACTGTCGAGCACGCCGTTCGTCATCGCGTCGAGGGTCTCGGTGTAGGCGACGATCGCGCCGACCGGCAGCGGCTGGATCTCGATCCGGCCGTTGGTCATCGCCTGCACCTTCTTGCACCACTCCTCGAAGATCTTCTGGTTCACCGAGCCGGCCTGCCACAGCGACTGCATCTTCCACTTGTGCTGGGCGGCCGCGCTGCCGGCGGCGAAGGCGAGCGCGAAACGCGACGATCACCGCCGCGCACGTTGCGAAACGACGCTTCATGACCCGTCCCTCCTTGGACGCTGCGCCTCTCGCGGGTGGCGGCGGGCGGCGCAGCCGTTGCCCGCGCGCCTTGTGGTTCACCTCAAGCGCGCCGAAAGCTCTCGACGCCGGTGCCGCGATACAGGACCTTCGCCTGCCGGTCGGTGATCGCCTGGTGGAACGCCACCATCTCCGGATCGAGGTCCCGGCGCGGCCGCGGCTCGTGCTCGAAGTTGCGGTGCTCGTCAACCCCCCGCACCAACGTCGCGCTGTCGGTTTCGCCGGCGATCTGCCTGACGTACGTCGGCACGTAACGGATGGCGAAGCCGATGCGGCGGTCCGGCGAGCGGTTGGGTGCGGAGCCGTGGAAGAGCCGAACGTGGTGAAGCGACGCCTCGCCCGGCTCGAGGATGACATCGACCGCTTTGGCCTCGTCGACTTCGACGGCGATCTCCTGGCCGCGGGTCAGCAGGTTGTCCTTGGCGAACGTGTCGCGGTGCGGCACCACTTCCAGCGCGTGCGTTCCGGGGACGAACTTCATGCAGCCGTTCTCGAGGTTGGCGGGCGTGAACGCGATCCACACCGTCATCACGTCGGGCGAGCTCAAACCCCAGTAGGTCGCGTCCTGGTGCCACGAAACGTAGGCGCTGCTTTGCTGCTCCTTGATGAAGAAGCTGGTGCTCCAGCAGAAGAGATTCGGGCCGAGCACGTCCTCGGCGACGTCGAGCACCGTCGGGTGCCGCACGAGCTCGTCGAGCCAGGTGAAGAGGAGGTGCGACTTGTGGCGGTACGGTCCGCTGATCGGGCCGCCGGTCCGCGCTTCGTAGGCTTCGAGGTGCCGCCGGTAGCCGTCGGCCTCGGTCGCCGTCAACACCCGTACCGGGAAGTGGTAGCCCGTTTCGCGGAACCGCTTGACCGCCGCCTCGGACAACACTTTCGGCACCGGCTTCCTCCTTTTCGAGCGAAAGGCAGTCTAGCAGGGTGTCGAGTTCGGGGGATACATCCCCCTGCCCCGCAATCAGGGCTCCCCGGTGGACGACGCGTTCCGAGGGTATCAATCGCGCCGGGCTTGCTCGCGCCCGAGCATCCCGACCGCGTCGAACAGCGCCGTCACCGCCTGCTCGTCGATCCCGCGCGTGATGAAGACGAGCCGCGAGCGCCGGTCGTCCGACGGCCATGCGGCGAGCGTCACCGGCGGATGGAACACGTGCTGCACGCCCTGCACGACGACCGGCCCGGCTTCGCCCGCGACGTTCACCAGGCCTTTCACGCGCAGCAGGTCCGGCCCGCGGAGAGACGTCAGCAGCTCCAGCGCCGAGCTGAACGTCTGCCAGTCGAACGCGCGGTCGAACCGGAGCGTGAACGTCGTGATAGAGCGATCATGGCGCGGCGCGACCGCGCCGAGGTAGGCGCCCTCGCCGCTCCCCGCGCCGAGCCAGCGTCCGATCTGCGCCGCGTCGGCGCGCGCGCTCGTGAGGCCGATCCCGGTGAGGAACCCGGGGTCGATCTCGCCCTGGACGACGTCGGCAAGCTCGGCGCGCGGATTGAGGGCGTGCAGCCGCTCGCGCAGCGCCGCGGCGTCCGCCAGATCGGTCTTGGTGACCAGCAGCCGGTCGGCGAGCGCGGCCTGCTTCACCGCCTCCGCCTCGCGGTCGAGCTGGCCGAGCCCGTTCACCGCGTCGACCAGCGTCACGACCCCGTCGAGCCGGTAGTGCGAGGCGAGCATCGTGTCGGTCGCGAGCGTCTGGATCACCGGCGCCGGATCGGCGAGCCCGCTCGTCTCGACCAGCACGCGGTCGAAGTCGATCACTTCGCCGGCGCGGCGCTGCGCGAACAGCGTGCGCAGCGTCTCCTGCAGGTCGGTGCGGACGACGCAGCACAGGCAGCCGTTCGAGAGCAGGGTGACGTTCTCGGACGACGCCGCGACGAGCTCGTGGTCGATGCCGACCTCGCCGAACTCGTTCACGATCACCGCGGCACGGTTCATCCCCGGATGGCCGAGGAGGCGGCGGATGAGCGTCGTCTTGCCGCTGCCGAGGAAGCCGGTGACTACGGTGACCGGCAACCTGCCGGCCAGGGGATCGCGGCCGGCGGCGCTAGAGAGTGAGCTCAAGGACGTACAGGCCGCCGGCGAAGCGATCGACCGTGAACACGATCCCGCGGTCGTCGACGTACACGTCGTTCAGCTGGATGGCGCCCGCCGGCGAGAGCTTCGGCGCGCCGGGGACGAAGTACGCGACCTCCTGCGGCTGGTACGGGTCGGACACGTCGTACGCCCGCACGCCGGCATTGAAGAAGGTGCCGATGACGATCGTCTCGGAGCGCCATGAGGTCGGCACCGGCAGGTTTTCGTGCAGGTTGTGGGCGCCGAACCGGCCGCCGCGCTTCGCGAACGTGGCGTGCGGCGGCGCCGGGAAGGTGGCGATCGGCACGAGGTTGGTCTCGAGCCGCGCATCGACGACGCGCACGAGCTTCGGCCAGTCCCTGCCGTCGTCCTGGACGCACTCGTCGCTGACGATCAGCAGCTCGCGCTCGAAGAGCGGCAGCACCGTGTGCGTGAAACCGTTGAAGGGCGGCGAGTAGCTCCACCGCGATACGAGCCTGGGCCGCGACCGGTCGGCGATGTCGAGGATGATCGCGCCGCCGTCGATGTAGCCGATGTACGCGCGGTCGGGCCGCGCCGGGTACACGTTGGTGTTGTGCGCGCGGAAGCCGACGTCGAACTGCGGCGCGAGGCGCGGCGGCGGCGGCGCGTCGTCGCCGTCGCGCGTGCCGGGAAGCCACCAGCGCCCGGCTTCGACCGGCCGCGAGGGGTTGCGCACGTCGACGATGCGGTAGAACTGGTCGTCCTTCGGGTCGCGGGGCTTGAAGTCCGCGGCGCCGCTCGCCATGTGCACGGTCTCGCCGTCGACGAACCAGACCGCGTGCACGCCGCGCGAATGCGGCCCCGACGCGTCGAAATGGGCGATGCGCTTCGGCGCTTCGGGCGTCGAGATGTCGAAGAGATCGAAGCCGGCGGGCTGCATGTTCACGGCGCTCGTCTGATAGGCGACCGCCATCACGTCGCCGACGACGTCGAGCGAGTTGGAGCGCATCTTCGCGTGCGGGAGGTCGGTCTGGACGACCACCTTCGGCGCGCGCGGGTCGGTGACGTCGACCGCGGTGAAGTTCTTCGGCGCCGACTCGTGCGCGAGCCACAGGATGCGGCGCCCGTCGCGCGCGGCCTGCATCGCCATGCCTTCTCCCATCCCGCCGAAGCCCTGCAACTCGTGATGGGCGAGCAGGTTCATGTTCCAGGCGAGCGTCTGGTCGGCGCGCGCGCCTGGGCTGAGCGTTGCGGTGGGTTTCATCGGCGGGTCGGCGAGCGAAAAGGCGCGATTCTGGAGCGTGGCGCGGGCCGATTGCAATGCCCGAACGCAACGCATTGGAAGCCGGGTGCGTCTAGGATACGCGTTCTGCCCAGCGCCCGACGCCGCGCGCGATTCACGATCGTACGGCCGCCGCGCCGCAGCAAAACGACCACCGGAGGAAGATCCATGCCCGTCAAAAAAGCACTGTGCGCCGTCCTTGCGATCGCCGCGGTCCTTTGCGCCGCCGGCGCAGCCGCGCAGACCTATCCGTCGAAGCCGGTCCGGCTGATCGTCACGTATCCGCCCGGCGGGTCGTCCGACCTGATGGGGCGCGTGCTCGGGCAGAAGCTCTCCGAGCTCTGGGGCCAGCAGGTCATCATCGAGTCGAAGCCCGGCGCGGCCGGTTCGATCGGCATGGAGTACGCCGCGCGCCTGCCCGCGGACGGGTACAGCTTCGTCATCGGCAACTTCGGGCCGGTGGCGATCAACCCGATCCTCTCCAAGTTGCCGTACGACATGCAGCGGGATTTCCTCCCGGTGTCGATGATCTGCACCGGTCCCAACATCCTGGTGGTGAACTCGAACACGCCGGTGAACACCGTGCAGGAGCTGGTCAGCCTGGCGAAGAAAGATGCCGGCAAGCTCAACTTCGGCACCAGCGGTCCGGGCAGCATGTCCCATCTCGTCGGCGAGATGTTCAAGCGCTCGGCGGCGATCGACATCGTCGGCGTGCAGTACAAGGGCGGCGTGCTCGCGGTGCAGGATCTCATGGGCGGCCAGGTGCAGCTGATCTTTTCGGACGCGCTGCCGGTGATGGCGCATATCCGCTCCGGCAAGCTGCGGCCGATCGGGATCACGAGCAAGGACCGTTCGCCGCTGTCGCCCGAGATTCCGACCATGGCCGAGCAGGGCTTCCCCGACCTGGTGGCGGTGAACTGGTGGGGCGTCTTCGTCCCGACCGGCACGCCGCGGCCGGTGGTCGAGAAGCTGAACGCCGACCTCGTGAAGGTGCTCGCCGACCCCGACCTGAAGAAGCGCTACGCCGACCTCGGCGTCGAGCCGGTCTCGAGCACGCCGGAATTCCTGGGCGACTTCATCAAGGCCGAGGCGGCACGCTACGCGAAGCTCATCAAGGACGCGAACATCAAGGTCGAGTAGGGCAGGCTAGCGCCGCCGGCGCTTCGGCTTCAGCCCCGCCATCGCGCCGAGCACCGCGCCCACCGCGCGCCGTGTCGTCGGCTCCGTGGCCGCGGGCGATCGCGGCGTTGTAGAGCGGCGCCGTCGTCGCGAAGAGCGGCGTCGGGCAGTCGAGATCGCGCGCGAACTCGCCGATGATCTTCATGTCCTTCTGCCACAGGTCGAGCTTGATCATCGCGTTGGAGTAGTCGTCCTTCACGATCGACGGTCCGCGCACCTGCAGCATGCGCGAGCCGCCGGCGCCGTCGGCGACGACGCGCAGCGTGGCCGCCGGATCGAGCCCGGCCTTCTTCGCGAGCACGAGCGCCTCGGCGGCGGCGACGTTGTGAATGGCGACCAGGAGGTTGGCGACGTACTTCGTCCTGGAGCCGTTGCCGAACTTGCCGACGTAGTAGTGGCCGCGCGCGAAGCCATCGAACACCGCGGTGCATTGCCGGTACGCCGCGCGCGGCCCGCTCGCGTAGACGAGCAGATCCTTCACCCGCGCTTGCGCGCCGGTGCCGCTCAGCGGGCAGTCGAGCATCGTCACGCGGGCCCCGGCGAGACGCCGCTGCGCGGCGTGCTTGACGTCGAGCGGCAACGTGCTCGTCTCGACGACGATGAGGTCGCGCGGCCTGGCGCGCACGATTTCCTCGACCACCGCCTCCAGCGCCGCGGCGGACGGCAGCGACGTGATCGCGATCGGCACGCGGCGGGCGACGTCGCCGTTCGATCGCCCGACGACACCGCCGGCCCGCCGGTGCGCCGCCCGCGCCTTCGCCACCACGTCGTGGCCGACGACGCGGAAGCCGGCCTTCACCAGGTTCGACGCCATCGCCGAGCCCATGATGCCGAGCCCGATCATGCCCACCGTGTTCTTCATGCCGTCGATCCTCCCCGGTTGCCTGCGCCCGCGATCTTCGGCATCCTTGGCTGCACGGTCAAGACCGAACTTCGAGTCGAAGGAATATCAGGACGCCGCCGCGTTCCGCCGCGCCGGGGCGGGCGTCGTCGAGAACGTGATCATCGAGGGCGGCGACGCGACGCCCCGCTAGAGGAGAGTGCCGTGGCGCTTACCCAGGTCGACCATTTCCTGATCCAGACCGCCGATCTCGGCAAGACGCGCGACTGGTACGTCCGCGCGCTCGGGATGACCGAGGGCTGGCATCCGGACTTCAAGTTCCCGGTGGTGTGGCTCTACATCGGCGAGAAGGACGTGCTGCATCTCACCGAGGGCGGCGCGAACGTGTCCGCGAACCGCAAGAAGTATCTCGGGCAGCAGTCGGAGGCGACCTCCGGCAGCGGCGTGGTGGACCACATCGCCTTCCGCGCCGACGGGCTCGCCGACACGATGGCGCACCTGCGCGCGCTCGGCATCGACTTCAAGCAGCGGATGGTCAGCGACCAGGGCCTCTACCAGCTGTTCATGTTCGACCCGAACGGCGTGAAGATCGAGCTGAACTTCCCCAACGCCGAGGCGCTCGCGCTCGGCATCAAACCGGAGGTGGTGGCGTCGCAGCTGCCGGGCTAGCGTCCGCCCGAGACGTCGACGATCGCGCCGTGCATGTAGGACGCGGCGTCGGACGCGAGCCAGAGCACCGTCTCCGCGACCTCCGCCGGCTGGCCGACCCGGCCGATCGGCACCGTCGGCCCGACCGCGCGCGCGGTCGCCTCGCCGCCGTGCACCTCGTGGATGGCGGTGACGATGAAGCCGGGTCGGACCGCGTTCACCCGTACCCCTTCGGTGCCGATCTCCTTCGCGAGCCCGACGGTGAAGCTGTCGATCGCACCCTTGCTCGCCGCGTAGTGCGTCTCCGGCCGCCAGCCCGCCGTGGCGCGCCGCGACCGAGGAGATGTTCACGATCGCGCCGCCCGTGCCGCCGTGCTTCGTCGACATGCGACGCAGCGCCTCGCTTCGTGCAGTAGAACGTCGCGTACACGTTCGCGGCGAAGACGTCGGCGAGCAGCTTCGGGTCCATCTCGTCGACGCGGCACTGGCGGCCGATGATGCCGGCGTTGTTGACGAGCACGTCCACGCGTCCCGAGCGCGCGGTCGACCTCGGCGAACAGGCGCTTCGCCTCGGCCTCGACCGACACGTCGGCCTGGATCGCCACCGCTTTCCCGCCGCCGGCGTTGATGCCGGCGGCGAGCGTTTCGGCCGCATCACGGCTGCGCGCGTAGTTCACGCACACGGCGTAGCCGCGCTTGCCGGCGAGCCCGGCGATCGCGGCGCCGATGCCGCGGCCGGCGCCGGTCACGACCATGACTTTCGACGTCATTTGAGCTTCGAATAGCTGGTCGGTTGCAGGATGTAGTTGGTGGTGTGGGCGAGGATCGGGCCGTCCCTCTCGCTTTCCGCCCGCGCGGCGATCCACTCCGGGTCGTTCATGAACGTGTTCCACTTCTGCTCGCGCTCGGCGAGGCTTTCCCACTCGAGGAGGTAGTAGAGGTCGTGGTTGGTCGCGCCGATCGCCACCGTCCAGAAGCCGACCTGGCGGATGCCGAGCTTCTCCCACAACTTCAGTGTCCGGGTCTCGAAGCGCTTGTTGAGCGCGGGCAGGCGCCCGGGGGCGCAGCGGTAGATCCTGAGTTCGTGCAGCACGCGTTGCTCCTTGGTTGAGGTCAGACTTTCCCGAGCGCCTTCAGGATGCGCTCCGGCGTGAACGGCTGCGCGGTCACCCGCGCGCCGAACGGCGCGAGCGCGTCGTTGATCGCGTTCATCACCGCGCCCGGCGCGCCGGCGGTGCCCGCTTCGCCGGCGCCCTTCGCGCCGAGCTGCGACTGCTTGGTCGGCGTCTCGACGTGCGCGCAGATGATGTCGGGCATCTCGCCCGACATCGGCACCAGGTAGTCGGCCATCGTCCCGTTCAGGAGCTGGCCCGCGTCGTCGTACACGCACTCCTCGAAGAGGGCCGCGCCGATGCCCTGCACTACGCCGCCGCGGATCTGCTCGTCGACGAGCATCGGGTTGATCACCGTGCCGCAATCCTCGACGCACCAGTGCTTGAGGAGCCGGACGAACCCGGTCTCCGGATCGACCTCGACGTAGGACGCCTGGATGCCGTTGGTGAACGTGAAGCCGTACTCGCGCGGCGTGTAGTGGCGGGTGACCGTGAGCTCCGACTGGAACTTGAGCGGCAGCGTGTCGGGACGGAAGTAGGCGATGCGCCCGAGCTCGGCGAGCGCGAGCTTCGATTCGAGCGAGAGCCGGTTGACGATCTCGTTCCCGACGATGTCGAGCTCGGCCTTGTCCATCTCGAGGACGACCGCCGCGATGTCGAGGATGTTCGAGCGCAGCGCTCTGGCCGCCTGCAGCACCGCCTCGCCCCCGATGCCCGCGCCGCGCGACGCCCAGGTCCCGCCGCCGTACGGCGTGACCGCGGTGTCGCCGGTGATGACCCGCACCTTGTCCATCGTCACGCCGACCGCGCTCGCGGCGATCTGCGCGAAGATGCCGTCGGTCCCCTGGCCCTGCTCGGTCACGCTGCAGAGAACGGTGACCATGCCGGTCGGCTCGAGCCGCAAGGTCGCGCCGTCCTGCGCCGAGATGCGCGCGCCGCCGACGCCGTAGAACGCGGGCGACGGGTTGGTCACCTCGATCATCGCGGCGAGCCCGATGCCGCGCTGGACGCCCTTCTTCCGCAGCTCGGCCTGCTCCGCGCGCAGCTTCTTGTAGTCCATCAGCGCGAGGAGGCGATCGAGGCACTTGTGGTGCGAGAGCTTCTCGAACTTGATCCCCGAGGCGAACGTGTACGGATAGGCGTCGTCGGGGATCAGGTTCCGCCGACGGAACTCGGCCGGATCCATGCCGATCTTCGCCGCGGCGAGGTCGACGATGCCTTCGGTCAGCGCGACCGCGATCGGGTGGCCGACCGCGCGGTACTGGCAGGTGACGTTCTTGTTGGTGAAGACGACGTGCATCTTCGCGCGGTACTGCTTGTGCCCGTACGGCCCGCCGGTGAGGTTGACGACCTGGTTGCCCTCGATCCCGCTGGTGCGCGGGTAGACCGAGTACGGCCCGATCGCGGTGAGATCGTCGAGGTCGAAGGCGAGGATCTCGCCCGACTTCGTGCAGGCGAGCCGGACCTTCGCCTTGTGCTCCCGGGCGTGGATATCGGTCAGGAACGATTCCAGCCGGTCGGCGATGAACTTCACCGGCCGGCGCAGCATGACCGAGATCGCGGCGGTGGCCATCTCGTCCGCGTACACGTGCACCTTGATGCCGTACGACCCGCCGACGTCCTTGCAGATCACCCGCACGTTCGCCTCGGGGATGCCGAGGTGGCGCGAGAAGATGTCCTGCATCATGTTCGGCGCCTGCGTCGAGTGATACACCGTCAGCGAGTGCTCGGCGGCGTTGTAGTCGGCGAGGATCGCGCGCGGCTCGAGGCAGACGCCGGTGTGGCGGCCGAAAACGTAGGTCTCCTCGACGACGACGTCGGCCTTCGCGAAGGCGTCGTCGACGCCGCCGGTGTCGAACTCGCGCTTGAAGCAGATGTTGTCGCCCAGATCCGGGTGGATGACGTAGCGGTTGGAGAGCGCGTCCTCCATGTCGGTGACGACCGGCAGCTCCTCCCATTCCGCGACGACGTGGCCGAGCGCGTCCTCGCCCTGCTCGCGGGTCTCGGCGACGATCGCGGCGATCGCCTCGCCCTGCCAGCACGCGCGCTCGATCGCGATCGCGTACTGGGCCGCCGACTTGATGCCCTTCAGGTGGCCGAGGACCGCGACCCAGGGCGTGCAGTACTCGGCGACGGCGCGGCCGTCGAAGCAGGCGATGACGCCCGGCTGCCGCGCCGCCTTCGAGAGGTCGAGCTTCTTGACCCTGGCGTGCGCATACGGGCTGCGGAAGAAAACGACGTGCGCGAGGCGCGGGAAGCGCAGGTCGTCGACGAAGGCGCCGCGGCCCTGGAGCAGGCGCTTCGCGTTCGGGCGCGGAACGCTCTGGCCGATGTAGCCCTTGTCGACCTGCGTTCCGGGGGCGTGGAGCGGCAACTCGGCGCGGGCGTTCACTTTTTCACCCCCTGGCGCGCGAGCGCATCCTCCACCGCGTCGACGATCGCGTGGTAGCCGGTGCAGCGGCAGTAGTTGCCGGCGATGTGGCTGCGGATCTCGTCGCGGGTGGCGTTCGGCTTCGTGCGCACGAGGTCGTGCGCGGCGAGCAGCATGCCCGGCGTGCAGAAACCGCACTGGAGCGCGTTGTGCTCGTGGAAGCAGCGCTGCAGCTCGGCCAGCTCGCCGGAATCGGAGAGCCCCTCGATCGTGTCGATCCGGCGGCCGTGCGCCTGCACCGCGAGCATGAGGCAGCCGCGTACGATCTCGCCATCGACGCGGATCGTGCACGCGCCGCACACGCCGTGCTCGCAGCCGACGTGCGAGCCGGTCAGCCCGAGCGTTTCGCGCAGGAAGTCGATCAGGTGCTGGCGCGCCGGCACGGCCCGGGTCACCGCGGCGCCGTTGACGGTCATGGTCGTCTGGATGGTCGCTTCCATCGTCGCTTCCTAGGCCGCGAGCTGCGCGAGCGCGCGCCCGCAGAGCACGCGCGCGAGATGCAGCTTGGTGGCGGGCGAAGCGTTGAGGTCGCCGATCGGCGCGAGGTCCTTCTCGAGCGCGGCCTGCGCCGCGGCGATAGCGCCGGGCGACCCCTTCTTCCCTTCGGCCGCGGCCATCGCGTGGCGGGCGAGGATCGGCGTCGCGCCGGCGCCGAGGAACGCGAGCCGCAGGTCGGCGAGCGCGCCGCCGGCCGGCCTCGCGGTTGCGGCCACGCCGACCATCGCATAGTCGCCGTGGCGCCGCGCGAGCTCGAGGAACGCGCTCCGATACCCCGCCCCGAGCAGCGGAACCTCGACCGCAGCGATCAGCTCGCCCGCACCGAGCGCGGTCTCGAAGAGTCCCTTGAAGAAGTCGCGCGCCTTGACCCGGCGCTCGCCCGACCGCGAGGCGATCACCAGGTCGGCGTCGAGCGCGAGACAGCATGCCGGCCACTCCGCCGCGGGGTCGGCGTGCGCGAGGCTGCCGCCGATCGTGCCGGCGTTGCGGATCGCGACGTGCGCGATGTGCGGCGCGGCCTGCGCGAGCAGCGGCGCGTGCTCGGCGACCTCCCGCGAGCGTTCGATCTCGCGGTGGCGCGTCAGCGCGCCGATCCGGAGCACGTTCCCCCGGACCGCGATTCCGGCCAGCCCTGGCACGCCGGTGATGTCGACCAGAACGGCGGGCGAGGAGAGCCGCATGTTGAGCGTCGCGAGGAGCGTCTGGCCGCCGGCGAGCAGCTTCGCGTCGTCGGTGCGGCGCAGGAGGACGAACACCTCCTCGAGCGAGCGCGGTTTCGCATAGGCAAAGGACGGGGCTTTCACCTGGGCCGACCTCCGGTTGCGGACGCGGCGCTGTTCACGCGCCGGGCGAGGTTGTTCTGGGCGCTAGTTTGCCACCTGCCGGCGGTAGCGGGGAAGGACTAGGATCCGGCCCATGGCCGGGGAGACACTCTTGCTGGTGGGCGAGCTGCTCGGAAAGTACGGCTTTCCCGACGGCCATCCGCTGGGGATCGATCGCCAGGGCGCATTCATGGCGGAGGCGGTCGGCCGCGGCCTCGACCGGCGCGTCGCGATTGCGACGCCGCGCCTGGCGACCGTGGCCGAGCTCGAGCGCTTCCACACCCCGGAGCACGTGAGCTGGGTCAAGCTGCGCTCGTCGGTCGGCGAGGGCTACCTCGACAACGGCGACACGCCGGCGTTCCCCGGGGTCTACGACCGCGGCGCGGTAGTCGCCGGCACCGCGCTCGAGGGCCTCGAGCGGATCATGGCCGGCGACGCGGTGCGCAGCTTCCAGCCGATCGGCGGCCTTCATCACGCCCGGCGGCACCGCTCGGCGGGATTCTGCGTGTTCAACGACCTCGGCGTCGTCATCGACAGCTTGCGCACGCACTTCGGCGTCGGTCGTGTCGGCTACGTCGACATCGACGTGCACCACGGCGACGGGATCTACTACCCGTACGAGGCCGATCCGGAGCTGATCGTGGTCGACATCCACGAGGACGGGCGGTTCCTGTATCCCGGCACCGGGCACGCCCGCGAGACGGGCCGGGGCGACGCCGCAGGCACGAAGCTCAACCTGCCGCTGCCGCCCGGCGCCGGTGACGACGAGTTCTTCGCCGCGTGGGAGCTCGGGATGGCGCACCTGCGGCGATTCAAGCCGCAGTTCCTCATCCTGCAGGCGGGCGCCGACGGGCTTGCCGGCGATCCGCTGGCCGACCTCAGGCTCACGCCGGCGGTGCACACGCGCGTCGCGCGCGATCTCCGGCGGCTCGCCGACGACCTTTGCGGCGGACGGCTGATGGCGTTCGGCGGCGGCGGCTACGAGCTCGCCAACCTCGCCGCGGCGTGGAGCGCGGTGCTCGGCGAGCTGGCCTGATCCCCTAACGCTTCCGCCGCGCCGTCCGCGGCTGCTCCGGCCAGATCCCCGCCCGCTCGAGCTCGTCCATCGACTCGGCGGTGAACTCCGCTTTCGGTTCGTTCCCGCCGATGACGAACATCAGGATCGAGTGCTTGTTCTTCGGGCCCTTCGTCACGTTCATGAAGCGGCGATTGGCCCCGGGCGGGAACGAGATGACGTCGAGCGGCTTGAGGTCGACGTGCTCGAGCTTGCCGTGCTCGTTCTCCCAGCTCGCGCGCCAGGTCCCGGTCATGGCGATGAAGGTCTCGTTCGTGTCGTGGTTGTGCAGCATCGGCCCCTTGCCGGGCAGGGCACGGCAGTAGCCGAGGTTGAAGCCTTCCGAGATCTTGATCGCCGCGAGGCGCGACGCCTGGTCGCCGACCGGCGACTGGAGCCCGGCGCCTTCGCCCGGGGGCGGCTGGAAGCCGATCACGTTGTACAGGATGCGCTCGCAGCCGGGCATCTTGCTGTCGGGCAGTCCGCCGTCGAAGCCCTTCAGCTTCGAGAATCGCGCCACGCGCTTCATCATCTCCCGGCGCGAGAAGCGCTTGCGGGGCAGGGTCTCCTCATAAGCCATTGCGTCCTCCGGTACGGCTCGGCGGAGGCAATCTAGCGAACGCGTGACGGCGCGTCAATCACGCGCTAAGGTGCGCGCGAAGGAGGGCAGGCGGATGGTTCGCGTCGCTGTCGTCGGACTCGGCTGGTGGGGCCGCATCATCGTCGGGCTGCTCGGCAGCAGCTCGAAGCTCGTGGCCGTGAAAGGCGTCGATCCGGATCCGCGCGCGGCGGAGTTTGCCGGCGCGCGGGGCCTGGCTCACGCCGCCGACTTCCGGGAGGTGCTGCGCGATCCGGCGGTCGACGCGGTCGTGCTCTGCACGCCGCACTCGCTGCATTGCGAGCAGATCGTCGCGGCGGCGAACGCGCGCAAGCACGTCTTCTGCGAGAAGCCGCTGTCGCTCTCCCGGGCGGAGGTCCTGCGCGCGATCGAAGCGGTGAAGGCGAACGGCGTGCGACTCGCGGTCGGGCACGAGAAGCGCTTCGAGCCGCCGCTCGCCGAGATCGCGCGGCTCGCGCGGACGGGCGCGCTCGGGACACTGCTGCAGATCGAAGCGAACTTCAGCCAGGACAAGTTCCTCACGCTCGCGGCCGACAACTGGCGGCTGTCGGCGAAGGAGGCGCCGGCCGGCCCGCTCACCGCCACCGGCATCCACCTCGTCGACCTTTCGGTGAGCCTCATGGGGCCGGCGGAAACCGTGTTCGCGAGCGTGAAGCAGCTCGGCAGCCAGCTCGCGAACGGCGACACGCTCGCGATCCTCGCGCGGTTCAGGAGCGGTGGGCACTCGCTGATCAGCGCGATCCTCGCCACGCCGTTCGACGGCCGCGTCGCGGTCTACGGGTCGAAGGGCTGGGCGGAGGTGCGCGACAAGGCGCATCCGGAAGCGCCGCAGGGGTGGACGCTCACGACCGCGCTGCGCGGCGAGCCGAAGCGCTCGATCGACTACCCGCCGGCGCCGGCGGTGCTCGCCAATCTGGAAGCGTTCGCCGATGCGATCGAGGGCCGCGCCGCGTACCCGGTGCCGCACGAGCAGATGGTCGCGACGGTTTCGGCGCTCGAGGCGATCGCGAAGTCGACGCGGAGCGGCGCGGTGGAGGCCGTCGAGAACTGACTAGTCCGCCGGACTTTGCGCCGGCACGGCTTCGACGGCCGCCTTCACCGTCGCGTCGATGATCAACGCCTGGCGCTCCGGGTCCGCAGCGCCGCAGATCGCCTGGCACCGCGCGGTGGTGGAGTCCTCGAAGTCGCAGTGCGAGGCGCCGTCGATGCGACGCTCGATCTTCAGGTTGCCGAGCCACGCGGCGATCCGTTTCGCGCTGCCGCCCGCGTTGCACGCGCCGCTGGGCGCCCGCAGGATTACCGCCGGCGCGCGCGAGCTCCGCGCCACGTCTTCGGCGATGCCGAGCGTGTCGACCGGGTCGAGACCGATCCACAGCGCGAGCCGCGCGACCCCGTCGGTGGCGAGCAGCGACGCGAGCCCGCCCGCGGAGGTCCCGATCAGCACCACCGGCCGGCGATCCAGCCCGCGCTCCATCCGCACCGTCTTCACGAGGTCGACGATCGCATCGGCGTTCCCCTGCGGGCGGATCCAGTGCGGCAGGTTGGGTACGGCGACGGCGAACCCTTCATCGGCGAGGCGCCGGGCGAGGACGACATGCCGCGCACGCGATCCGGTGAAGCCATGAGCGATCGCCACGAGGCCGCGTGGCGGCAAGGCCGCTGGCCAGTGGAGATCGACGAGGGTCGATTCGCCGGCGAGCGTCATCGACCGCGTCTCCGCCGCGGGCGCCGCGTGGGCGAGGACCGCGGCGAGGACGAGCGCCGCCAGCAGCCGCAGCAGAAACCGCGGCCCGGCCGTCGCTCGCGCAGGCTTGTCATCCCGCCGCGGCGGGTTTATCGTACTCACGGCGCCTGGAGACGCGGTTGCCATCCCGCGACGACGGGTATCGCGCTCACGGCGCCAGGAGGACGCGGGGAGGGTAGTGGCCGTTGCTCAACCTAATCCGGAGCCCCTCATGAGACTTCTGCAAGCCGCCGCTGCCGTTCTGTTCGTTCTCTTCGCCGCCGGATGCGCAAGCACGCCACCACCTGCCGCGCCTGCCGCGAGCGCCACGCCGTGGATGACCGCCGCAGGATGCGACGCCATCATCGCGCGCCGCATGGGCAAGTCCTGCTAGACCTTGCCGGCCCGGGCCCCGGGCGGCGGAGCGTTAGCCGCCGCCCGGCGTCAACCGGCCAAGAATGGCCGGTAGCGGTGCTTCCGCTCGTCAGCGCGGCGGCGGAACCTGCGTCCGGTACCAGTCGAGGATCCGCTCCCCGGTCCAGAAGGCGACGCCGGGCTTCGACTTGACGTGGGCGTAGAGCCGCTCGAGATAGCCGATCCGGTGCGGCACGCCGGAGATGTACGGGTGCACGCTGATCGCCATGACGCGGGTGATCTTCGCGCTCTCCTCGTACAGCCGGTCGAAGTGGTCGACCCCGCGCTTTAGCATCTCCTCGGCGCCGTGGTGCTGGATCAGCATCATCGGAATGTCGTTCGTTTCGACGGTATACGGGATCGACACCACCGGCCCGTGGGCGGTCGAGATGTACACCGGCTGATCGTCGAGCACCCAGTCGGCGACGTACTCGATGCCCTCGGCGGCGAGGAAGTCGATCGTCTCGTTCGTCTCGGTCAGTCCCGGGCTTTCCCACCCGCGGGGCGCCTTGCCCGTGAACTCGCGGATCGCCGCGATGGTGTCGCGGATCGCGGCGCGCTGGTCGTCGACCTTGTGCATCGGGCCCTGGACGTAGCCGTGCGCCATGAACTCCCAGCCGGCGTCCTTCGCCGCCTGCGCGATGCGCGGGTGGCTCTTGCACACGATCCCGTTGAGCGCGAGCGTCGGCGTGATGCCGAACTTCTGCATGCAGTCGTAGAGGCGCCAGAACCCGACGCGGTTGCCGTACTCGTGCCACGCCCAGTTCGGCAGGTCGGGCAGGAGCGGCTGGCCCATCGGCGGCGGCAGCACGGTGCGCGGCATCGCGCGCTCGATCGACCAGTCCTCGACGTTGACGATCGTCCACACGACCATGCGCGCCCCGTCCGGCAGCTTCAGCGGCGGGCGGTCGACGATCGCGGAATAGGGAACGCGGCCGCGGAGCGGCGGTGTGGTTGCCATGGCTTCAGGCCCCCAGGTAGAGACTCTTGATCAGGTCGTTGTTGCGCAGCGCGTCGGCGCTCTTGCCCTCGAACACGATCTCGCCGTGGGCGATGATGTAGCCGCGGTCGGCGATGCGGAGCGCCTGCTGGAAGTTCTGCTCCGCCATCAGCACGGTGAGCTGGAACTCGTCCTTCAGCTGCTTGATCATGCTCACCGTGTGCTGAACGAGGAGCGGCGACAGGCCGACCGAAGGTTCGTCGACGAGCAGGATCCGCGGCGCCGACATCAGCGCGCGCGCGATCGCGAGCATCTGCTGCTGGCCGCCGCTCATGCTGCCCGCGAGCTGCTTCCGGCGTTCCTTCAGCACCGGAAACGACTCGTAGCAGAAAGAAAGGTTCTTGCCGATCGCGCCGCGCGCCCCCGGCCGGAACGCGCCGAGCAGCAGGTTCTCCTCGACGGTGAGCTTGGGGAAGAGCCGCCGGCCTTCGGGCACCATCGCCATGCCGAGGCTCACGATCTCCTCGGTGGGCATGCCGACGAGGTTCACGCTGCGGCCGTCCATCTCGAGCGTGATCTCGCCGCGCGTCGGGCGCACCGCCCCCATGAAGCAGCGCATGAGCGTGCTCTTGCCGTTGCCGTTGGTGCCGAGCAGTACCACGGTCTCGCCCTCGGCGATGTCGAGCGACACCCCATGCAGCGCACGCACCGCGCCGTAACCGGCCTCGACGCCTTTCGCGGAAAGTCTAAGCGCCAAGGTAGGCCCGCTGGACTTCCGGGTTCGCCACCGTCTCGGCCGGCGTGCCCTCGCAGATGATCTTGCCGGCGTCGAGGCACATCACCCGTTGCGAGAAGCGCATCACGGCGTGCATGATGTGCTCGATCATGATGATCGTGATGCCCGACTCGTTCAGCTGGAACAGGATCTTCAGGATCTCGTCGACCTCGGACGACGAGAGCCCGGCCATCGCCTCGTCGGAGATCAGGAGCCGCGGCCGCGCCGCCATCGCGCGGGCGAGCTCGAGCTTGCGGAGCTCGACCTGCGTGAGCCGGTTGGACGGCGTGTCCGCCTTGTCGGCGAGCCCGATCCGCTGCAGGATCGCCATCGCCTCGCCGCGGGTGTCGGCGGTGTGCAGCGAGCCGCGGTGGACCACGTACTCGAGCGGCACGACGAGGTTCTCGAGCACCGGCATGCTGGAGAACGGCCGCGGCACCTGGAAGGTGCGCGCGATGCCGCGCCGGGTGCGCTGATAGGGGGGCAGGGCGGAGATCTCCTCGCCGTCGAACACGATCGAGCCGCCGTCGTTTCGCAGCGACCCCGAGACGCAGTTGATGAGCGTCGTCTTGCCGGAGCCGTTCGGGCCGATCAGGCCGAAGCGCTCGCCCGGGGCGATGTCGAGGCTGACGTCGGCGAGCGCGGTGAACCCGCCGAAGTGCTTCGACACCCCGTTTACGCGGAGTAGCGCCGCGCTCATTTCGCGCGCCTCAGCTTGCGGAACAGGCCGAGGATCCCTTCCGGCGCGGCGACGACGAACACGACGAGCAGCACGCCGACCACCAGCACGTTCATCTCGCCGGAGACGGTCACCGTCACGACCTGCTGGATCGAGGTGAGCAGCACCGCCCCGATCACCGGCCCCAGCCAGTGCGCGGTGCCGCCGATCATCGCGCTCGCCAGCGCGCCGATCGAGTAGTTCAGGTTGAACGTCGACGCCGGCTCGATGAAGCTCAGGTACATCGGCATCGGCGCCCCCGCGGCGCCCATCAGCGCGCCCGAGACCGTGCAGGCGAGGAGCTTCAGCTTGAGCGTCGGCACGCCGCTGCACTCGGCCGCTTCCTCGCTGTCCCGGATGGCGCGCAGGCCTCTGCCGATCCACGAGGTCTCGATGTAGCGGGCGATCGCGATCGCCGCCATGACCAGCAGCGCCATCACGACGAAGAGCATCTTGATGTACGACTCGAACGGCGCGATCGGCGCCGGACGGAGCAGCTGCACGCCGGTGGCGCCGCCGACGTAGCGCCAGTTGATGAACAGCGTCTCCATGATGACGATCAGCGCGACCGTCGCGATCGCGAAAAAGATCCCGCGCAGCCGCAGGGTCAGCAGCCCGGCGCCGAAGCCGAGCAGGCCGCTCATCGCCGCCCCGGCGACGATCTGCACCGCGAGCGGCGCCCCGGTCGACTGGATCAGCACCACGGCGGTGTAGGCGCCCAGCCCGAAGAAGGCGGCGGTGCCGAAGTTCACGTAGCCGGCGTAGCCGCCGAGGATGTTCCACGCCGTGGCGAGCACGACGTACGTGAGGACGACGTACGCCGCGAAGAAGACGTACTCGTTCCGGATCGTGCCGGCGGCGAGCCCGGCCAGTCCGACGGCGACCGCAGCGCCGATCCAGAATCGCGCTGCGCCCGCTTTCATCGTCCGAACAGGCCCTGCGGCCGGATGCCGAGCACGATCAGCAGCAGCCCGAAGGCGACCGCCGGCGCCCACGATGCCCCGAACTGGCTCAGCACGATCGACTCGGAGATGCCGAGGATCAGCCCGGCGGCGACCGTCCCGGTCATGCTGCCGAGGCCGGCGAGCACGACGACCGCGAAAGTGCGCCCGATGTAGACGCGGTCGAGGCCCGGCTCGACCGGTCCCACGATGATGAGCATCGCGCCGGCGAGCGCCGTGACGGCGGTGGCGATGCCGAACGCCCACTGCTTGATGCGCACCGGGTTGGCGCCCATCAGCCTGAGCGCCGGCTCGTCCTGCGCCACCGCCTTGATCGCCCGGCCGGTGAAGGTGCGCGAGAGGTACAGCGTCAGCCCGGTGGTCAGCAGCACCGCGACGCCGAACGCGACCAGCATGCGCATCGGGATGCGCATCTCGCCGAACGCGAGGCTCTTGCCGATGTACGGCGCCTCGACCATGCGCTGATCCACGCCGAAGGCGAGGATCAGGCCGACCTCGATGATGAGCGCAAGGCCGAAGAAGAACGCGAGGCCGCGCACGCCGGCCTCGGTGCCGCGCTTCTCGAAGGTCTCGTAGTAGAAGCGGTATATCGCCATGCCGAGCAGGAAGAACAGCGGCATGAGCACGAGGCCGGCCACGATCGGGTCCCAGCCGTAGCGGCCGAGCAGGTAGGTGCAATAGGAGCCGAACACCATGACCGCCGGGTGCGCGACGTGCGGGACGTCGAGCAGGCCGAACGACACCGACAACCCGATGCTCACGGCCGCGTAGAAGCAGCCGAGCAGGATGCCGAAGAGGATCGCCTCCAGCAGGAGCTCGAACGAGAACAGGGCCGACTCCCAAAAAAACAGCGCGGGGTGACCCGCGCCGTTTTGGATTCTAGAGCGGGCGCGCCTTACTTGCCGCCGCGCGCCTTCTCGAACGGCGCGACGATCTCGCCGGTCTTGAACTGTTCCGGATACAGCACGACCTGCTTGCCGGGCTGGCGGAACTGCTCCATGTTCTTGTCGACGACGCCGCGGAACTGCGCCTGCACCACGCGCGGGTTCGCCCACTCGCCGTCCGGGCCGAACCGGATCGGGCCGACGATGGTCCGCATCTCGTTCTTGTGCAGGTAGTCGGCGAGCGCTTTCTGGTCCAGGCTCTTGGTGGCGGTGATCGCCTGCTCGAGCATCTGCCCGATCGCGTAGTTGAACGGCGGCAGGTAGAAGCCGAGCGGATCCACCTTCGCCTCCGCCGCCCGCTTCGCGTAGCGCGCGAGGAACTCCTCGATGCCGGGGTACTTGATCCCCGGAACGTAGGAGTTGTAGTTGACGATGCCGTTCAGCGACGAGCCGAGCGATTCCATGATCGGCGTGAACTGCAGGCCGACCATGCCGCCGCCGAAGAGCTTCACCGAGTCGCCGACGCCGATCTCGTTCACCGCGCGCACGATCGCGACCGAGTCGTTCGGGTAGGACATGACGAACACGATGTCCGGCTTCGCCGCGCGGATGGCGCGGATCATGGTCGAGAAGTCGACCGTCGTGGGCGGATAGTTCTGGCTGTAGACGGTCTGCAGGCCCGCCTTCGTTGGCGAGCTCCCGCGCCCCGTTCGCCAGGTTCTGCGCGAATTCCTGGTCGGCGGCGAGGAAAGCGATCGTCTTCCCGCCGAGCTTCTGGCCGGCGCCGATGAAGCCGTCGGACCAGCTCGCGGCGTCGTTCCAGGGCGAGTTGTTGAACCACTTGTCGTGCTTGACCGTGCGGTTCACCTGGAACGAGAAGTTGCCCATCAGCAGCAGGTCGCGCTGCTTGACGAGCGGCATGATCGGCGCCGTGGGCACCGTCCCATAGGGGGCGATGAGCAGGTCGACCTTGTCCACGTCGAGCAGCTTGGTGTAGATCGACGGCGTGAGCGCGGGGTTGGTCTGGTCGTCGTAGACGATGAAGTCGACCTTGCGCCCGAGCAGCCCGCCCTTCGCGTTGACGTCCTCGACCCACATCTGCAGCGCGAGCAGCGCGGCCTTGCCGCCCGCGCCGAGCGAGCCGGTCTGCGGCATGCTCATGCCGATCTTGATCGGCTGCTGCGCTGCGGCGACGCCGGCGAAGAGCAGCGTCGCGGCCGCAATGGCCAACATGCGTAACGTTCTCATGGGAATCTCCTCCTCCTACCGGTCTGGTGAGCCGGATGCTGACACCAGCGTTCGGCGGGTGTCAATCTCCTCGCGTCGGCCCCGGTACCCGGGTCACTTCAAGTCGAGCTCGATGTCCCGCAGCACCTCGTCGCCCTCGCGGGCGATCTCGTTCTCGATCAGCGCGCCGCAGCCCGGGCAGAAGAACTGCCGGAACACCGGCCGCTCGTCGATGTAGCGCCGCCAGTCGCCGACGTTGGGATTCGAGACGCCGATCTCCTCGTCCGCGCGGACGCAGGCGTCCTTGTAGTTGGCGCGGACCGGGCCGAGGTCGGCGGCGCACTTTGCACAACAAGTGTGCAGGCTGCCGTTGGCCTTCCGGACCTCGAGGTTGTCGGAGATGCGCGCGACCACCTTGCCGTCCAGAGTCTTGATCTCGTCTGCCCTGCGGCAGCGCGCGGCGCGGCGCGCCGCCCGAAGCCGCGTGGTGGCCTTCGCGTCGAGCCGTTCGTCGTCGGTCACCACCACCCCGTAAATCTCGGCGGCGGCGTCCCGCGAGACCGCCCGGTTCTCGACGACGTCGCGCCAGACCCGCTCGGGATCGCGCTCCATCGGGTCGCCGAAGCCGCCGGCCGCGGTCCAGATCACCGAGTAGACGTCGGCCGGGTGCTGAAGGAAGTTCTCCTGCCGGAGGCCGAGCTCCTCGGTCCGGCCCGCGACTTCGGCGATGTCGCCGATCAGCTCGCGCTTCGCCAGCCGCTCCTTGATGTCGGTGTCGCGCTTGAACTTGTAGACGTTCACGGTGGCCGGATAGCCCCCCATCATGCCGGTCGAGGTCGGGATGGCGTTGCCGGAGGACAGCGTGTCGTGCGTGATGACCGACGTCCGGTGCGGCACGAAGCAGGTCTCCGCCGACAGGCCCCCGCGCCAGCGCCCGGCGCCGCCGGAGTCGATCACCTCCTTGCGGTAGAGGACGAGCAGCGGAAAGGACTGCTCGTTGTGCTCCACGTTCGGCAGCCGGCAGATCGGGGTGCGCGACTGGCCGCCGTTCGAGATGCCGTCGCCGACCGAGAACGCGCCGATCGCGCCGCCGATCGGGTCGACGAGGATGTAGCCGTAGCGGTCGCCCCACTGGTCGATCCCGCGGAAGAGGGTCGCCGGCCACTGGCTCGTCCCGCCGATGCACATGATGTCCTCGCGCATGCGCGGGTCGCTGAAGAGCATCTTCGACAGCACGTTGTAGGCCGGGTAGAGCGAGATCTCCATCGCCTGCACCGGCGCGGTCGACACCGACGCCGGGAACGTGGCGCAGTTGAACGTGCCGGGCGTCGGGTCGAACTCGACGTGGCGCAGCGCGCCGCCGATCGCGAAGTACTGGTCCCAGCAGAGCAGCTGGTTGAGCGCGACCATGATCGCGCCGCGCCAGCCTGAGAACGTGGCGTTCATCGCGCCGTCCTGCGGCGCGGTGCCGTCGTTCTCGAAGATGAGCCGCTTGCCCTCCTTGCGCAGCGTCAGCATCACCGTGTGCGTGCGCCGGTCGCCCGGCCGGCAGCATTCGACGTAGGTGCGGTCGCGCCAGACGCCATCGGGCAGGCGCTTGAGCTTGTCGAGGAACGCGCGCTCGGCGTTGTCGAGGATGCGCTTCATCACGCCCTTCACGACCTCCGGGCCGTAGCGCTTGATCAGTCGCAGGATGCGGTCGCGCGCGGTCGTGTTGCCGGCGAGCTGGGCGCGGAAGTCGAGCGCCACCGCGTCGGGCTTGCGCGAGGCGCGGAGATACGCCTCCTCGATGTCGCGGCGGATCTCGTTGCCTTCGACGATCTTGATCGGCGGCAGGCAGATGCCTTCCTCGAAGGCGTTCTCGGCCGAGCCGCAGAACGACGAGGGCGTCTTGCCGCCGATGTCGTACTGGTGCAGGCAGTTGGTGACCCAGCAAAATAACGTGCCTTGCCAGAACACCGGGCAGATCAGCATCACGTCCTGCTGGTGCGCCGCGCCCACCCACGGGTCGTTGGCGAGGAACATGTCGCCGTCCCGGATCCCCGGGTTGTCGCTCCGGTACTCGAGGATCCACTTCACCTGGGTGTCGGTGACGCCGGACATGTACTGCATGTACGGCCCGAAGTAGACGAACTCGCCGTCCTCGGTGAGGATCGACGGGTTGAGGTCGAGCGCGTACATCGCGACCGGCGAGCCCGAAATGCGCTGGATCGTCGCGCCGTGCTCCTCGTTCACGTGCCAGAGCGAGTGGCGAACGACCTCGTAGGTGATCGGGTCGATGTCCTTCCGGTACTTCGTGTGAAGCTTGAGTTTCTTCGCGATCGCGAGCTTCTTCGGCGGGACGTAGCCGTAGGTCTTGCCGTCGAACTTCACGCCCTTCATCTCGCTCAGCTTGGGCATTGCGCTCTCACTTGAAGAGGATCTCGAAGTTGCCGAACGCATCCACCCGCAGGGTGCGTCCTGGCGGTACGACGACGTTGGTCTGCGACGTCTCGACCACGCACGGTCCCTTGATGCGGTTACCCGGGCGTAGCGCCGCGCCGTCGAGGATCGGCGTCTTGAGCGTGCGCTTCGGCTCCGCCCAGTAGATCGGGCGGGTCCCGCGCTTGGCCGCCTTGGGGATCGCGGCCGTGAGTTTGCGCGCTTTCGTGAGCTTCGGCCGCGGCGTGGCCGCCGTCGCCCGGACGCGCATCGTGACGATTTCGAGGCGCGCGCTGCGGTAGGACGAACCGCGCCCGTAGAGCTGCTCGTAGCGGTCGTAGAAACGCTGCCGCAGCGGCTCGGCGAAGTCGCCCTCGAGACGCCCCTCCGGCAGCATCACCTCGACCTCGTTGATCTGGCCGCGGTGGCGCATGTCGAGCGAGAAGCTGAACTTCCGGCGCGACGCGGCGATGCCGTCCTTCGCCATCTGCGCCTCGGCGCGCGCCTGGAGCTCCGCGAGCACCCGGTTGACCCGCGCCCGGTCGAACGGCGAGCCCTGGATGTCGACCTGCTCGTAGACGTGGAGGATGTCGGCCGCCGCCGCGCCGAACGCGCACCAGGTCGAGGCGATCTCGCGCAGCGGCACGATCACCTTCCGCACGCCGAGCTCCGCGCCGAACACGGCGGCGTGCACCGGCCCCGCGCCGCCGAACGCGAACAGCACGAAATCGCGCGGGTCGTGGCCCTTCTCGACCGTCATCTTGCGGATGATGTCGGCCATCTTGAACTCGGCGATCTTGGCAATCCCGCTCGCCGCCTCGGCGAGGGAGAGTCCGAGCTGGTCGGCCACCGACTTCACCGCTGCCACCGCCTTGGCCTTGTCGAGCTTCATCCGCCCGCCGAGGAAGTTGTCGGGGTCGAGGTAGCCGAGCACGACGTCGGCGTCGGTCACCGTCGGCGTGGCGTTGCCCTTGCCGTAGCACGCCGGGCCCGGGTCCGCGCCGGCGCTGTCGGGACCGACGCCGAGCGTCCGGCTGAACCCGTTCACGCGCGCGAGGCTTCCGCCGCCGGAGCCGATCGCCTGGATGTCGACCTTCGGCAGGAAGTAGTCGTACTGGATGACGTTCGAGATGAACGAGTACTCGGGCTGCCCGCCGGCGATGATGCCGACGTCGAACGATGTGCCGCCCATGTCGGTGGTGATGATGTCCGGCACGCCCATCAGCTTGCCGAAGAACACCGACCCGGTGACGCCCGATACCGGGCCCGAGTCCAGGGTCAGCAGGGGCGAGTCCATCGCCCGGTCGACCGAGATCGAGCCGCCGCCGCACTGCGTGATCTGCAGCGGCTGCTTGTAGTGATGCGCTTTCAGCTCGCGGTCGAGGCTCGAGAGATAGCGCGACATGACCGGGCCGATATAGGCGTTCAGCACGGTTGCGGTCGTGCGCTCGTACTCGCCCCATTTCGGCGCGATGTCGATCGAGCACGAGACAAAGACGCCCGGTGCGATCGCTCGCACCATCTCGCGCACCCGTTGCTCGTGGCCGGGGTAGCGGAACGACCAGAGGAAGCAGATCGCGATGGCGTCGCAGCCGGCGGCGACGAGCTCGCGGATCGCGCGCTCCGCCTCGACCTCGTTGAGCGTCACGACGACCTCGCCGAAGCAGTCGACGCGCTCGGAAACGCCATGAACCAGGCGTTTCGGCACGATCGGATCGGGCTTCTGGCTCTCCGGGAAGTGAACGACCTTGGCGATGTCGCGCGAGGTGACGCCGCGCGAGCCGCGCATGATGTGGATCGCGTCCTCGTGCCCCTTGGTCGTGATCAGGCCGACCTTCGCGCCCTTGCGCTGGATCAGCGCGTTGGTGCCGACGGTCGTGCCATGCGTCAGGACCGAGATCCGCTCGCAGAACGCGTCGAACGGCAGCTCGAGCCGCTCGGCCGCAACCTGCATGGCGGCAAGCATGCCGCCGGCGAAGTTGCCCGGCGTCGAGGCGGCCTTGGTGGCGGTGATGTTGCCGGCGCGGTCGAGGACGACGCAGTCGGTGAAGGTGCCGCCGATGTCGACACCGACGAGATACGGACCCACTGCTCCTTGCTCCTCCTTGTTTTGCGGCGGAGGAGTATAGCCGCGCTCGTTCCTCGCTAGTCGGGTTTCACGTCCGCCTCGCTGATCACCTTCGCCCACATGTCGATTTCCGCGTGGATGCGCCGGGTCGCCTGCTCCGGGGTGGTCGAGGTCGCGAACGCGCCCTGTTGCACGGCGGCGGTCGGAGCGGTCATCGGTCGATGCGCCGGCAGGGCGTCGGCTTTCGGCCAGCCGCTCGTGACTCGTGCATCGGGTGGCGAACCCGCCGCTCGTGCCGCTTCCGCAGGAGCGGCGGGTAAGACGGCGCGCGCGCCGACGCCTAGTAAAGGAAGATCGGGTTGATGATCGCCTGCACCGCGCCGGTCACCCGCGACGGCCCGAGCGTGAACAGGCCCTCGTAGACCTTGTCCTTCACCGCCTCTTCGGCGACCACGTTCTCGAGGATCATGATGCCGTTCTGCGGGATCAGGATCTGGTGCACGTGGAAGATCTTCTTCGGGTCCTCGAACGGGAGCACTTCCAGCCCCCAGGTGTCGGCGCCGACCATCGCGACCCCGAGCGACGCCAGATGGTGCGCGCCCTCGATGCCGAGTCCCGGCTCCCCGGCGCCGTAACGCTTGTCGTCCTTGCCGATGAGCTTGGTCCAGCCGGTGTAGAAGATCACGACGTCGCCCCTGCCGATCTTCATGTTGCCTTGGCGTTTGAGCGCGGCCTCGATCTCCTTGCGGTTGAACGCCGTACCCTCGGGCACCGGGTCCTGCCCCGTCAGGCCGACCATGTCGAGAATCACGCCGCGCGTGGCGATCGCGGGCACCGTCTCGATCCCCAGTTTCTTCAGGCCGGCGGCGCTCACGAACTCCCGGCCGTTGTTGCAGTTGTAGTACACGCCGTCGATGCCGATGTGCCCGAGTCCGTCGAGCTGCGAGCCCACGCCGACCCAGCCGGTGATGATGTCGTCGTTGTAATTCGTCTTCGTCTCGCCGAGCGAGCCGCCGTACTCCTGGCCGGGGGTGAGGATGGTCACCGAGAACATGCGCGGCGGAAACGCGGGCGTCTTGCTGTTGGTCTCGATGCCCATCCGGATCGCCTTGCCGCGTTTGACCAGCTTCGCGGCGGCGGCCGTGTTTTGAGAAGTGAGGTTGTTGAGCGCACCGATCTGGTCGTCGGGGCCCCACTTCGACTTGTAGCAGGTCTGCAAGCCCTGGGCCTGCACACCGCCGGCCCACGCGAGCACGATTGCGATGGCTGCGGTTGCAACTGCGGTCTTGCGCTTCATGCGTGGACCCTCCTTGGTTGTGCCGGTAGGACGAATACGGAGAGCAGCAGAATCGAGCGGCGCGCGCCGTCGACTCAATGTTAGCGCAATGGGCTCGCGCCGAGCGTTGGCAGGTCCGGCGGCCGTTACCTTTCGGTCAGCCGCGCGAGCAGGTCGTCCAGATGCTCGTGGCTCATGTAGTTGATGACGAGCCGCCCGCTCCCTTTCTTCCCCACGGGCTTGATCTCGACCGTCGTGCCGAGCTTCTCCGACACCTCTTCCTCGAGGCGCTGGATGTCGCGGCCGGTGCGCGCCTTCACCCGCGCCTGGCGCGCCTTCGGATGCAGGATGTCGTTCACGAGCTGCTCGGTCTCCCGCACCGAGAGCCCCTTTGCCGCCACCTTCTTCGCCGTGCCGACCTGCAACTCGCCGTCGAGCGCGAGCAGCGCCCGGGCGTGGCCCATGTCGAGCTGGCCGTCGAGCACGAGATCCTGCACGGCCTGCGGCAGGTTCAACAGCCGCAGCAGGTTCGTCGTCGCCGCGCGCGAGCGGCCGATCGCGTCCGCGGCCTCCTGGTGCGTGAGCTTGAACTCGACGACGAGCCGCTGGACGCCCTGCGCTTCCTCGAGCGGGTTCAGGTCCTCGCGCTGGATGTTCTCGATCAGCGCCATCGCGAGCGCCGCCTGGTCGGGGACGTCGCGCACCACCACGGGTACTTCGTCGAGCCCGGCGATCTCCGCGGCGCGCCAGCGCCGTTCGCCGGCGATGATCTCGTAGCGATCGGCGCCGGCCGGCCGTACGAGGATCGGCTGCATCAGGCCCTGCTCCTTGATCGACGCCGCGAGCTCGTTCAGCGATTCCGCGTCCATCTTCGTGCGTGGCTGGTAGCGGCCGGGCTGCAGGCGATCGACGCGCACCGTGCCGAGCGACTCGCCCGCAGGCGGCGCGCTCTCGCTGTCGAGCAGCGCGTCGAGACCCCGTCCCAGCCCTTTGTGCCTGATCATGCCCCCTCCTCCCCGACGATCGCGGGCGCCGCCACCGGCTCGGTCCGGCCCAGGATCTCGCTTGCAAGCTCAAGGTAGGCCTGCGAGCCCTTGCAATCGGCGTCGAACTTCACCGCCGGCGCGCCGTAGCTGGGCGCTTCGGCGAGCCGCACGTTGCGCGGGATCACCGTCCCGTAGACCTTGGTCCCGAAGTGCTGCTCGAGCTGCGACGAGACCTGGAGCGCGAGCGTGTTGCGCGGGTCGAACATGGTCCGGAGCAGGCCCTCGATCTCGATCGCCGGATTGAGGTGCGTCCGGACCTTCTTGATGGTGTTGATGAGGTCCGACAGTCCTTCGAGAGCGTAGTACTCGCACTGCATCGGAATCATCACCGCGTCGGCCGCGACGAGCCCGTTCAGGGTGAGCAGGTTGAGCGCCGGCGGGCAGTCGATCAGGATGAAGTCGTACTGCGGCGCGATGCGCTCGAGCGCGCTCTTCAGCCGCAGCTCGCGATGGTCGAGCTCGACCATCTCGACTTCGGCGCCGGCGAGGTCGCGGTTCGCCGGGAGCACGTCGTAGCCGCCACTCTCCGAGTAGAGGCGGACGCTGTCGGTCGTCGAGAGCCCGAGCAGGACATGGTAGACGGTCTGCTTGAGCGCGCGCTTGTCGATCCCCGAGCCCATCGTGGCGTTGCCCTGCGGGTCGAGGTCGACGAGGAGCACCCGTCGTTCGGCCAGAGCGAGCCCGGCCGCGAGGTTGACCGTGGTCGTGGTCTTGCCGACGCCGCCCTTCTGGTTCGCGATCGCTAGGACGCGCGTCATGCCGGTTCCACCAGCACCACGTGCCGCTCGGCGTCGAGCAGCGGCACGTCGAGCTTCAGCACGTCGCGCACGCGAAAGCCCGCCGGCAACCGCTCGATCTCGTCGTGCGGATGGACGCCTTTCATCGCCGCGATGGTGCCGCCGGGCGCAAGGAGCCGCGCGGCCGCGGCGACGAATTCGCCGAGATCGGCGAACGCCCGCGAGACGATCGTGTCGAAGCGCGTTTCGGTCCGCCACGACTCGACTCTCTCGGCGACGATGGTCGCGTTGGTCAGCCGCAGATCGCCGACCGCCTGCTGCAGGAACGCGGCCTTCTTGTGGTTCGAGTCGAGCAGCGTCACCGCGAGCGCGGGCGCGGCAATCGCGAGCGGGATGCCGGGCAGCCCCGCGCCGCTGCCGACGTCGAGCACGCGCGGGCCGCGCACGTGCGGCAGGATCGCGAGCGAATCGAGCACGTGATGCGTGACCATGCGCTCCGGCTCGCGGATCGCGGTCAGGTTGTAGACACGGTTCCATTTCTCGAGCAGCGCGAGATAGCGCTCGAGCCGCTCGACCTGCTCCTCGCTCAGCCCGACGCCGAGGGCGAGCAGACCTCGGCGCAGCGGCTGCGGCGCGTTCATGCTGCGCGCCGCTTCAGATGCACGAGCAGGAGCGAGATCGCCGCGGGCGTGACGCCGGAGATGCGCGACGCCTGCCCGATCGTCTCCGGGCGCTGCTGCGCGAGCTTCTGCTGCACTTCGAACGACAGCCCGCGCACCGCACGGTAGTCGAGATCCGGCGGCAGCCGCATCGACTCGTGCGCTTCGTTCCGCGCGACTTCGTCGCGCTGGCGCGTGATGTAGCCGGCGTACTTCGCCTGGATCTCGACCTGCTCGGCGACGGCGGAATCGCTCACCGGCGAGCCGCTGCCGTGCAGGGTCAGCAGCGCGCCGTAGGTCACGTCGGGACGCTTGAGGAGATCGAGGAGCGTCTGATCGCGCTCGAGCGGCTTGCCGAGCACGCGCAGCGCATCTTCCGGCGGCAGCACGCGCGGATTGATCCACGTGGACTTCAGCCGCTCGGTCTCGCGCGCGACCGCGTCGCGCTTCCGCGCGAAGGCGTCCCAGCGCGCGTCGTCGACGAGGCCGAGCTTGCGGCCCGTCTCGGTGAGGCGCAGGTCGGCGTTGTCCTCGCGCAGCGTCAGCCGGTACTCGGCGCGGCTGGTGAACATCCGATACGGCTCGGACACGCCCCGGGTCACGAGGTCGTCCACCAGCACGCCGAGATAGGCCTCGTCGCGGCGCGGCGACCAGGCCGGGGTGTCGCGCACAAGCAGTGCAGCATTGAGCCCGGCGAGCAGACCCTGGGCGGCGGCCTCCTCGTATCCCGTGGTCCCGTTGATCTGTCCGGCGAAGAAAAGGCCCTGGATCGCCTTCGTTTCCAGCGACGCCTTGAGGCCACGGGGATCGAAGTAGTCGTACTCGATCGCGTAGCCCGGGCGGAGGATATGTGCTTTCTCTAGTCCATTGATTGAACGCACTAAATCGATCTGGACGTCGAACGGCAGGCTGGTCGAAATCCCGTTCGGGTAGATCTCGCTGGTGGTCAGCCCCTCGGGCTCCAGGAAGATCTGATGGCTCTTTTTCCCAGCGAAGCGATGGATCTTGTCTTCGATCGACGGGCAATACCGGGGACCTACACCTTCGATCTTGCCGGTGTACATCGGCGAGCGGTCGAGCCCGCCGCGGATGATTTCGTGCGTGCGCTCGTTGGTGTGCGCGACCCAGCACGGCAGCTGGCGCGGGTGCATCTCCCGCCGACCGATGAACGAGAAGACCGGTTCGGGTTCGTCCCCAGGCTGGCGCTCCATAACCGAGAAATCGATGGTTTTCCCGTCCAGGCGGGGCGGCGTGCCGGTTTTCAGCCGTCCGACGGGTAGTTTCAGCTCCCGGAGCCGCGCGGCGAGGCTGATCGAGGCGGGATCCCCCGCCCGTCCCGCCTGGTAGTTCTGCAAACCGACGTGGATCAGCCCGGAAAGGAAGGTTCCGGTGGTCAGGACGACCGCTTCGCCCCGAAAGCGCACCCCGAGCTGGGTCACCACCCCGACCACCCGGTCGCCTTCAAGAGTCAGATCGTCCACCGCCTGCTGGAAAAGGGTGAGGTTCGGATGGTTTTCGAGCCGGCTTCGGATGGCTTGCTTGTACAGCAGGCGGTCCGCCTGGGCCCGGGTGGCCCGTACCGCAGGCCCTTTGCTCGAATTCAGGGTCCGGAACTGGATTCCGGCCTCGTCGGTGGCCAGCGCCATCGCCCCGCCGAGCGCGTCGATCTCTTTCACCAAGTGACCCTTGCCGATCCCCCCGATCGACGGGTTGCACGACATCTGACCGAGGGTTTCGATGCTGTGGGTCAGCAGGAGCGTGCGGCAGCCTACCCGGGCCGCTGCAAGGGCCGCCTCGGTTCCGGCGTGGCCGCCGCCGACGACGATGACGTCGAATTGGGTGGGAAAGAGCATGGGTTTTCGGACGCGCGAATCATACGTGAATGTTCCACGTGGAACCAAATGGAGCCGCGACGTTCCACGTGGAACAACGCGAAAAGAACCGCCCGGATCGCGGGCGGTTCTGAGGAAAATCAGCCGCTTAGGCTGTAGCGAGCCCGGTCCGGCGCATGCGCGCACGCTGCAGGAAGAAGACCAGCGCGACCAAGGCCAAAGCCGGGATATAGACCCAGTGCTCCGAGACACGCTCGGTCGGAACCTTGAGCGAGCTCACCTTCCAGCCTGGCTCGAATCCGGACTTCTTCGCGCGGCTGCCGAACTTGACGTTGCTGACCTGGACGTTGTCGCCGAGCACGGTCATCGTGAGACCGGCCTCGGCGAGGCGTTCGCGGCCCTCCCCCGGCTTGGTGAGTTGCACCGCGACCGTCTTCTTCACGTCGTCGCCCTCGACGTTGGTGCCCTCGATCACCATGACGATCCGGTCGTCCTCGCCGAGCGCCTTCGCGACGCTGTAGACGTCCTTCGCCGGCGCGTCCTTGTAGGGATCCGCGATGTAGTTCATGAAGAAATCGGGCCGGAACAGCGCGAACGTCGCGATGAGCAGCAGCACGACCTCCCACCATCGGCATTTGGTCTGGAACCAGTTCATCGTCGCCGCGGCAAAGATGCACGAAGCCACGGTCGCGGCGAACGCCACCAACGCGATCTCCCACCAACCGTGCACGTCGATGATGAGGAGCGCCGGGTTGAAGATGAACACGAACGGCAGCACGACGGTGCGCAGCGCATAGATCGATCCCTGTATCCCGGTCTTGATCGGGTCCTCGCCCGAGATCGCCGCCGCCGCGAAAGTCGCGAGACCGACGGGCGGGGTGATGTCGCCCATGATCCCGAAGTAGAAGACGAAGAGGTGCACCGCGATCAGCGGGATGATCAGGCCCGACTGCGCGCCGAGCTCGACGATCACCGGCGCCATCAGCGTCGCGACGAGGATGTAGTTCGCCGTCGTCGGCACCCCCAGGCCGAGCACGAGGCAAACGAACGCGGTGAAGAGGAGCATCGCGATCACGTTGCCCTGCGAGACCACCTCGACGAAGTCGGTCATGCGCAGGCCGAGCCCGGTGAGCGTGATGCCGCCGACGATGATGCCCGCGGTGCCGGTCGCGATCGCGATCCCGATCATGTTGCGCGCGCCGTCGTTCAGGCCGTCCACGACCTCGTTCACGCCGCGCTTGAACTCGCCCGCGTGCGCGCTGCTTGCGGAAGAACGCGGTGAGGACGCGTTGCGTGATCATCAATGCGATCAGCGTCACGGTCGCCCAGAACGCCGAAAGCGACGGCGACAGCTCGTCGATCATCAGCGCCCAGATCAGCACGCCGATCGGAATCAGGAAGTGCAGCCCGGCCTTCACCGTCGGCCACGTCTCGGGCAGCACCGGATTGTCGACGTTGATGTCGGCCGGCAGGTCGGGACACTTCGACGCCACGTACACCGTGTAGACGTAGAGCGCGGCGAGGAGCAGCCCGAGAATCCACGGCGCGGCGTCGCCGAACACGTGCTTCACCGCTTCGGCGATCCAGTAGATCACCGTGCAGACGACGATCGTGCCGGAGATGCCGAGTCCCCAGCCGATCGCCTTCTGCCCGAGCGTCTGCTCGCGCGCCTTCGCCATCGGCTGCATCCCGAGCTTCACCGCCTCGAGGTGCACGATGTAGAAGAGCGCGATGTACGAGATCACCGCCGGCAGGAACGCGTGCTTCACGATCTCGGTGTAGGGGATGCCGACGTACTCGACCATCAGGAACGCCGCCGCGCCCATCACCGGCGGCATGATCTGCCCGTTCACCGATGAAGCGGTCTCGATCGCGCCGGCCTTGATGCCGCCGTAGCCGGCCTTCTTCATGAGCGGAATCGTGAAGATCCCGCCCGACACGACGTTGGACACCGACGAGCCGGAGATCAGCCCGTTCAGCGCCGACGACACGACCGCGACTTTCGCCGGGCCGCCGCGCAGGTGCCCGAGCAGCGCGAACGAGACCTGCATCATGTAGTTGCCGGCGCCGGCCTTGTCGAGCAGCGCGCCGAACAGCACGTAGATGAAGATGTAGCTCACCGACACGCCGAGCGCGACCCCGAACACGCCTTCGGTCGTCAGCCACTGGTGCGAGAGCATCCGCTCGAGCGACGCGCCCTTGTGCGCGATCACGTCGGGCATGTACTTCCCGAACATGATGTAGGCGAGAAAGCGATCGCGAGCACCGTCATCGGCATGCCGACCGCGCGCCGCGTCGCTTCGAGCAGCAGCACGAGCCCGATCGACGCGGTGATGATGTCCATCGTGTTGGGCTGGCCGGGCCGCGTCGCGAGCTGCGCGTAGAACAGGATGAAGTACCCGGACCGGCGAATGCCGCGGCGACGGCGAGCACCCAGTCGAGCACCGGGATGTGCTGGCGCGACGACGACTTGAACGCCGGGTAGGCGAGGAATGCGAGGAACAGCGCGAGCGCGAGGTGCAGCGACCGCGCCTCGGTGTCGTTCAGCACCGCCGAAGCCGAGTACGAACGGCAGCGGCGAGGCGTACCAGAGCTGGAACAGCGACCAGGCGATCGCGACGCCGAAGATCAGCTTGCCTGCGAATCCGGTCAGCTTGCGACCGCCGGTGTCGGCTTCGGCGACGAGTTGCTGGAGGTCCGGGGGCACCGCGGCTGCGGGCTGCGTCATCGCCTTCTCCTCGCTCGGACTGCTGCGCAGACGAAAAAGGGCGCACGCCGGCAGGCGCGCGCCCTTTTCCCGGTCAGGGCACTTGGGTCAACGGCTTACACGCCGCTAAATCCCTGGCTCACAAAGAGAGTGGCTGCTCACTTAATCCAGCCCTTCTCCTTGTAGTACTTCACCGCGCCGTCGTGCAGGGGCGCGGAGAGCCCGTCCTTGATCATGCTCTCGGGCTTCAGGTTGGCGAGGGCCGGGTGCAGCTTCTTGAACTCGTCGAAGTTGTCGAAGACCGCTTTCGTCACCGCATAGATCGAATCGGGAGAGGTCTTGCTCGAGGAGACGAAGGTCGCGAGCACGCCGTAGGTCTCCGTCGCCTGCGGGTTGGCCGGGTAAAGGCCGCCCGGGATGGTCGCCTTGGCGTAGTACGACCGCTCCTTGACCAGCTTCTCGACCGCCGGGCCGGTCAGCGAGACGAGCTTCGCGCCGCAGGTCGTCGTCGGATCCTGGATGTTCGCCGACGGGTGGCCGACGCCATAGAAGAAGCCGTCGATCTTGCCGTCGCAGAGCGCCGGGCCGTGCTCGTCGGCCTTCAACTCGGCCGCGAGCGCGAAATCCGACATCTTCCAGCCCATCGTCGCGAGCAGCTCCTCCATCGAGGCGCGGGTGCCCGAACCGGGGTTGCCGACGTTGAACCGCTTGCCCTTGAAGTCGGTGAAGCTCTTGATGTTCGCTTCCTTGCGCGAGAGCACGGTGAACGGCTCCGGGTGCAGCGAGAAGACCGCCCGCAGATCGCCGTAGGCGCCGGCGTCCTTGAAGTTCGCCGCGCCCTTGAGCGCGTTGAACTGGACGTCGGACTGGGCGACGCCCATGTCGAGCTCGCCCGCCTTGATGGTGTTGATGTTGAACACCGAGCCGCCGGTCGACTCGACCGAGCAGCGGATGTTGTGCACCTTGCGGTCCTTGTTCACCAGCCGGCAGATCGCACCGCCCGCGGCGTAGTAAACGCCGGTGACGCCGCCAGTGCCGATGGTGATGTACTTCTGCTGCGCCTGGACGACGCCGGCCGGCAGCGCGAAGGCGGCGCCGAGCGCCGCCGCGATCAGGGCTTGCGTACGCATGCGAGGTTCCTCCTGTTTGGGGTTTGCGCGGCTAGTCTATCGGCTCCGGGGCGGGAACGGGCACGCTCGCCGCGATCGCGGCGTCGATCGCCCGCCCGAGTTTGTCGACGAGCTCGTCGAGCTGGCTCTCGGTAACGATGAAGGGCGGCGCGAGCAGGACGTGGTCCCCCCGGGCGCCGTCGATCGTCCCGCCCATCGGGTAACACAGCAGGCCGTTCTCCATCGCCCGCTGCTTGACCTTGGCGTTCAGGCGCTGGCCAGGGTCGAACGGCTGCTTCGTGGCCCGATCGGCGACCAGCTCCAGCCCCTGGAAGAGTCCCCTGCCCCGGATGTCGCCGACGTGCGGGTGCGCCCCGAAGCGCGCCCGCAGCCGGGCTTCGAGCGCATGGCCCAAACGCTGCACCTGGGGGATCAGGTTCCGCCCGCGGAGCGCACGCTGCACCGCGAGGGCCGCTGCGCAGGCGACCGGATGCCCGAGATAGGTGTGGCCATGCTGGAAGAAGCCCGACCCCTTCACCACGGCGTCGTACACCTTGCCGCTCGCAAGGAGCGCGCCGATCGGCTGGTAACCCGCGCCCAGCCCCTTCGCGACTGCGATGAGGTCCGGCGCGACCGCCTCCTGCTCGCAGGCGTACAGCGTTCCGGTGCGCCCCATCCCGCACATCACCTCGTCGAGGATGAGGAGGATGCCGTGCCGGTCGCACAGCTCGCGGATCCCGCGGAAGTAGCCCGGCACCGGCGGGACCGCGCCGAGCGTGGCACCGACGACCGTTTCGGCCACGAACGCGATGACGTTCTTCGGGCCAAGGCGCGCGATTTCCGCTTCGAGCTCCGCCACGAGGCGCCGGCCATAGGCCTCGTCGCTCTCCTGCGGCTGCTTGCCGCGGTACGCATAGCACGGCGAAACGTGCGACACGTCCACCAGCAGCGGCTCGAACTGCTTGCGGCGCCAGACGTTGCCCCCGGTCGAGAGCGCGCCGAGCGTGTTCCCGTGATAGCTCTGCAGGCGGGCGATCACGTGCCGCCGCTGCGGCTCGCCGATTTCGACGAAGTACTGGCGCGCGAGCTTCAGCGCCGCTTCCATCGCCTCCGAACCGCCGCTCACGAAGTACACCCGCGCCATCCCGCCCGGCGCGTGCTCGATCAGCTCGTCCGCGAGCGCTTCCATCGGCTCGTTGGTGAAGAACGACGTGTGCGCGAAGGCGAGCCGCTCGGTCTGCGCTTCGATCGCCGCGCGCACGTCCGGATCACTGTGGCCGAGGCAGGAGACCGCCGCGCCGCCGGAACCGTCGAGGTACCGTTTGCCGGTCGAGTCGATCAGGTACGGGCCGTCGCCGGCCACGGCCGTCGGGTAGTGGTGCTTCGGGTTGCGGTGGAAAACGTGGCTCACGGGACGACCCCATCGCTGGGCGGGCCGTCATTCTAGACCCGGGAAAACAAACGGCCGCCCTCGGGCGGCCGTCATCGCGCGTTCGGCGCCTACCGCATCGCCTTGCCGATGGCCTCGCGGCGGGCCGCGAGCGCACCCGGCAGCCGGGACCGCAAGGTCGCGAACAGCTCGTCGTGGCTCGCCAGCTCGGCGCGCCACTCGTCCGGGCGAATCGCGGTGACCGTCGCGAACTGCTCGCGCGAGAACCGCTCCAGCCCCGACCACTCGAGATGCTCGTACGCCGGCACCAGGCCGATCGAAGTCTCCACGCCCTGCGCACGGCCCTGGCAGCGGTCCACGATCCACTTCAGGACCCGCATGTTCTCGCCGTACCCGGGCCACACGAACTTGCCGTTCGCGTCGGTCCGGAACCAGTTGACCAGGAACACCCGCGGCTGGTGCGCGACCCCGGCGCCGACCTTCAGCCAGTGGCCGAAATAGTCCGCCATGTTGTAGCCGACGAACGGGATCATCGCCATCGGGTCGCGCCGCACGACGCCGACCTTGCCGGTCGCCGCCGCGGTGGTCTCCGAGCCCATGGTCGCGCCGAGGTAGACGCCGGCGTTCCAGTCGGGCGCCTCGACGACGAGCGGTACCGTGTTCGAGCGTCGCCCGCCGAACACCATAGCGCTGATCGGAACGCCGTTCGGGTTCTCCCACTCGGGGTCGATCGACGGCACGCGCGTTGCGGCCACCGTGAAGCGCGCGTTGGCGTGTGCGGCCTTGCGACCGCAGTCCGGAGTCCACGGCTGGCCCTGCCAGTCGGTGAGCTGCGCGGGCGGGGTCTCGGTCATGCCCTCCCACCACACGTCGCCGTCCGGCGTCAGCGCGACGTTGGTGAAGATCGTGTCCGAGCGGATCGCCGCCATGCAGTTCGGATTGGTCCTCTCCGAGGTGCCCGGCGCGACGCCGAAGAGTCCCGCCTCCGGGTTGATCGCGTACAGGCGGCCGTCCTTCCCCGGCTTGATCCAGGCGATGTCCTCGCCGATCGTCGTGACCTTCCAGCCCTGCAGCGCGGCCGGCGGCACGAGCATGGCGAAATTCGTCTTGCCGCACGCGCTCGGGAACGCGGCGCTGACGTAGCTCTTCTCGCCGGCCGGCGAAGTCACGCCGAGGATCAGCATGTGCTCGGCGAGCCAGCCCTCGTCCCGGCCCATCACCGAGGCGATGCGGAGGCTGAAGCACTTCTTGCCGAGCAGCGCGTTGCCGCCGTAGCCGGAGCCGAACGACCAGATCTCGCGCGTCTCGGGGAAGTGGACGATGTACTTGTGTTCCTTGTTGCACGGCCAGGCGACGTCCTGCGCGCCGGCCGCGAGCGGCGCGCCGACCGAGTGCACGCACGGCACGAACTCGCCATCGGTGCCGAGCAGGTCCCAGACCTTCGCGGTCATGCGGGTCATCACGCGCATGCTCACGACGACGTACGGCGAATCGGTGAGCTCGATGCCGATCTGCGAGATGTGCGACCCGAGCGGTCCCATCGAGAACGGCACGACGTACAGCGTGCGCCCGCGCATGCAGCCGTCGAAGAGGCGACCGAGGGTCGCGCGCATCTCCGCCGGGTCGATCCAGTTGTTGGTCGGGCCGGCGTCGTCCCTGGCGCGCGAGCAGATGAACGTGCGGTCTTCCATCCGCGCGACATCGGTCGGGTCCGAGCGCGCGAGGAAGCTCGCGGGTCGGAGCGCGGGGTTGAGCCGCAGCATCGTGCCCGCCCGGACCATCTCCTCGCACAGCCGGTCGTACTCGGTCTGCGAGCCGTCGCACCAGTGGACGTGGTCGGGCTTCGCGAGCGCCGCGATCTTCGCGACCCATTCGATCGCGCGCGGATGGCGCACGTAGTCGGGCGCCGCGGCGCGCGAAAGAAAGGGCTTGTTCATCTCGGGCAAAGCCTTTGTGTTTTGGTACCGCGGGGCAGGAGGGCGCCGGATGCTCGATGGCGGGGCGAGTGGCGCCGGACTTTAGCAGAAACCGCCTGCGGCCGCGTTGAGGTGACACAAGCTTTTACAATCATGGGTTTAACTCGCAGCTTCAGGCCTTTAGTCCGATCGCGGACGGGTGCGGAGCCGGCGCAGCAGCCGGAACAGCGGGCCGGTCGTCGTGACGAGGATGATGACCCGGGTGACGTGCGCCGCGGTCACGAGCGGTACGCCGAGCTGGAGCACCTTCGCAGTGATGCACATCTCGGCGATCCCGCCGGGCGCCGTAGCGAGCACCATCGTCGCGACCGGAAGCCCGCTCCACCATGCGAGGCCGCCCGCAAACAGCGCCGAGATCGCGATGCCGGCGACGATGCTCGCCACCACGACCAGCACGAACCGCGGCGAGCCGCGGACGAACGCGCGCTCGAACCGCGAGCCGAGATTGCACCCGAGCAGGACCTGCGCCGCGTTCACCAGCGGCGTCGGCACCGACGACCACTGCACCTCCGCGAGCGTGAGCCCGATCGCCACGATCAGCGCGCCGAGCATGAACGGATTTGGCGAGCCGACGAACCATAGCGCCAGGCCGCCGGCCACGGTGCAGGCGAGAAGGATTGCGAGTCCGGCAGCATCGAACGGCACGGTGACGCCGACGTAGTCCTCGGCGCCCCGCACGCCCCACCACGTTATGACCGCGGGCACCGCGATCACCACGATGAGGATGCGCAGGCTCTGCGCGACCGCGATGCGATCGGGCCTGGCGCCGAAGCGCTCGCCGAGATGCATCATCTCGGTCGCGCCGCCGGGCACGCTTGCGAAGAGCGCCGTGGTGCGGTCGGTGTCGCTCCAGTGCGAGATCATCCACGCCCCGACGTAGGCGAGCACGGTGGCGAAGACGGCGGCCGCGACGAGCAGCTCCCAGCGCCCGAGCACCTCGCGCGCCACGGTCGGGGTGAAGTAGAGCCCGAGCGCGGTCGCGATCAGGATCTGTCCGGTCTCGCGCCCGCCGCGCGGCGCGGCGACCGTCAGGCCGGCGAACTTCAGCACTGCCATCGTGACGAGCGCGCCGGTCATCCACGGCAGCGGCGTGTGGAGAAGAAAGCAGATGGCCCCGCCCGCCGTGCACGCCGCCAGCGCGGCGAGCGCCGGCGCAACCCCAGCTAACCGCTTCACGCGTGCTTCAGTCGACGCCAGATCCAGGGACCGATGATCGCCGCGGCCGCGAGCGCGAGCAGCGTCGCGGAGATCGGCTGCGTGACGAACACGCTCGGATCGCCCTCGCTGATCGCGAGCGCGCGCCGGAACTGGGTCTCCGCGAGCGGTCCGAGGATCAGACCGATGATCGTCGGCGCCACCGGGATGTCCCAGCGCCGCATGGCGAAGCCGAGCAGCCCGAACACGTAGAGGGTGAGGAGATCGACCCACGACTGGTGCAGGCTGTACGCGCCGAGGGTCGCGAACACCAGGATCCCGCCATAGAGCAGCTCGCGCGGAATCGCGAGCACCTTCACCCAGATCCCGATCAGCGGCAGGTTGAGGATGAGCAGGATCACGTTGCCGACGTACAGGCTGGCGATCAGCCCCCAGACCAGCTCGGGCTGCGTCTGGAAGAGGAGCGGCCCCGGCTGGATGCCGTAGTTCTGGAACGCGCTGAGCAGGATCGCCGCGGTGGCGGAGGTCGGGATGCCGAGCGAAAGCAGCGGCACCAGCGCCCCGGTCGCCGCGGCGTTGTTGGCGGCTTCGGGCCCGGCGACGCCTTCGATCGCGCCCTTGCCGAACTCCTCGGGATGCTTCGAGAGCTTCTTCTCGAGCGCGTACGAGAGGAACGTCGGGATCTCCGACCCGCCGGCCGGGATCGACCCGAAGGGAAAGCCGATGAAGGTGGCGCGAAGCCACGGTGGCGCGGAGCGCTTCCAGTCCTCGATCGACATCCAGATCGAACCTTTTAGCTTCTCGAGCGTCTCCGGCAGCCGGCTCGTGTACGACGCGACGTAGAGCGTTTCGCCGACGGCGAACAGTCCCACCGCGAGCACCACGACGTCCACGCCGTCGAGCAACTCGGGCACCCCGAACGCGAAGCGGGTCTGCCCGGTCTGGCTGTCGATGCCGATCAACCCCAGGAAGAGGCCAATGAAGAGCGCCGCGAGGCCGCGCACCGTCGAGGCGCCCAGCACCGCGGAAACGGTGGTGAAGGCGAACACCATCAACGCGAAATACTCGGCCGGGCCGAACGCGAGGGCCGCCTCGACGATGAGCGGGGCGACCAGCGTGAGGAGCACGGTGGCGATCGTGCCGGCGACGAACGACCCGATCGCGCTCGTCGCGAGCGCCGGCCCGGCGCGGCCGGTCTTCGCCATGCGGTTGCCCTCGAGGGCGGTGGCGATCGATGCCGACTCGCCGGGCGCGTTCAGCAGGATGGTGGTCGTGGAGCCGCCGAACATCGCGCCGTAGTAGATGCCGGCGAACATGATCAGCGCGCCGGTCGGGTCGAGCTTCACCGTGAGCGGCAGGAGCATCGCCACGGTGAGCGCGGGCCCGACGCCGGGCAGCACGCCGACAAACGTGCCCATCGTGACGCCGATGAAGCCCCAGAGGAGGTTGATCGGCGTCAGGGCGACGCCGAACCCGGTGGCGAGCGACGCGAGCGTATCCACGGCTCAGGTCCCCGCCACGCCGAGGAGCGGCGTGAGCCAGCCGCCCGGGAGGCCGACGTTGAGGAACTTCACGAAGAACAGGAACGCCGCGAGTGCGAGCACGAAGCCGATCGCGAGATCGCGCACGAAGCGCCGGCTGCCGAAGCCGCGCGCGACGCAGGCGAGCAGCACCGCGCCGGCGATCACGAAGCCGGCCGTGCCGATGAGGATCATGTGGGCGAAAAGCCCCGCCGTCACCCACAGGAAGGCGCCCGCGTTGAACGCGTGCTCGCCGCGCGCTTCGGGCGACTGGTCGGGGACGTTGCGCCAGCCGCCGGCGAGCGCCTCGTAGAGCAGCCACACGCCGACGACGATCAGCCCGCCGCCGACCACGCCGGGGACGAAGTTCGGGCCGATGCGGGCGTAGCCGCCCTCGGACGGCAGCAGCGCGGTACCGACTGCGACGCCGATCCCGAGCGCGAGGACGCCGACGGAGAGCGCGATCTCGGCGGGCGAGCGGCGCACGGCCGCGCCCTACTTCTTCTTCAGCCCGAGCGACTCGATGATCGCGGCGACGCGCTTGGTGTCCTCGTCGAGGAACGCCTTGAACTGGTCGCCGCCGAGGTACACCGGCGTCCAGCCCATCTTATCGAGCGTCTGCTTCCAGGCCGGCGTCTCGGTCGCGTCGCGCACGATCTTCACCAGGGCGTCGCGCTGCGGCGGCGTGAGGCCGGGCCCGCCGAAGATGCCGCGCCAGTTACCGAGCTCGACGTCGACGCCCTGCTCCTTGAGCGACGGGATGCCGTCCACCGCCTTCGGCGCCGAGACCGCGAGCGCGCGCAGGCGCTTGCCTTTGATCTGCTCCTGGAACTCGCCGATGCCCGACACGCCCGCAGTCACGTGACCGCCGATGATGCCGGTGAGCGCCTCGCCCCCGCCCTTGAAGGCGACGTAGTTGATCTTGGCCGGATCCGCCCCGACCGCCTTCGCGATCAGACCGACGAGGATGTGGTCGGTGCCGCCGGCCGAGCCGCCGCCCCAGGACACCTTGCCCGGGTTCTCCTTGAACGCCTTGACGAGGTCGGCCATCGACTTGTGCGGCGACGCCGCGGGCACCACGATGACTTCCCACTCGCTCGTCAGACGCGCGACCGGGGTGACCATCCCGAGGTTGACCGGCGACTGCTGGAGGATGATGCCGCCGACCATCACCATCCCGCCCACCATCAGCGCGTTCGGATCGCCCTTGGCCGAGTTCACGAACTGCGCGAGCCCGATCGTGCCGGCGGCGCCGCCCTTGTTGTCGAACTGGACGCCGCTCACGAGCTTCGCGCTCTGCATGGCGGTGGCGAGCTGGCGCCCGGTCTGGTCCCAACCGCCGCCGGGGTTGGCGGGGATCATCATCTTCAGGCTGGGCTGCGCCGTGGCGACGCCGGCGAGCGCGAGTGCACCGATGACGACGAGCAACGCTGCGGGCGGTAATCGGCATGGCGCGCTCCTCTTCGAGTGCTCGCGGGCGGCCATTCTACGGCCGCTCACTTTCCGATGCAGAAGCGGGCGAAGATCTCGCCGAGCAGGTCATCCGCGGTGAACTCGCCGGTGATCGCGCCGAGCTCGTTCTGCGCGAGGCGCAGCTCCTCGGCGAAGAGCTCGGATGCGGCGAGCTGGCCGGCCGCGGCGTCCAGCCGCTCCGACGCGCGGCGGAGCGCGACGAGGTGGCGCTCGCGTGCGATGAACACCGACTCCTCCGCCGAGTGCCAGCCAGCATGCTCGAGCAGGCGGCTGCGCAGCAGGTCTACTCCAGCGCCGGTCTTGGCGGACAGGTAGACGGCGTCGCCCTCGACGCGCGGCTCCATCCCCGCGAGATCGATCTTGTTATGCACGACGAGCCGCGCCAGCCTCGCCGGCAGCCGGGCCGCGATCTCTTCATCGCCGCCAGTGACGCCGCTCCGCGCGTCGACGATTAGCAGCGCGAGATCGGCACGCTCGATCTCGTTCCAGGTGCGCTCGATCCCGAGACGCTCCACCTCGTCCGCGGTGTCGCGCAGGCCCGCGGTATCGACCACGTGCAGCGGCACGCCCTCGACCTGGATCGCCTGCCGCACCGCGTCGCGTGTCGTCCCCGGCACCGGCGTGACGATCGCGAGCTCCTCGCCGGCCAGGCGGTTGAGCAGGCTCGACTTGCCGACGTTCGGCTGGCCCGCGAGCACCACATGCAGCCCCGAGCGAAGCAGGCTCCCCTGTTGCGCGCGCGCCAGCGTCTCGTCCAGCGCCGCGCGCAGCCGCTCGAGCCGGCCCCGCGCGTCGGCGCGGTGCAACGGGTCGACCTCCTCCTCGGGGAAGTCGAGGGTTGCCTCGGCGAGCGCCCGCAGCTCGATCAGCTGATCGACGAGCGAGCGGACGGCGCCGGAGAACTCGCCGCGGAGGCTCCGCACCGCGCACCGCGCTGCGGCCTCGGTCGCCGCGTCGATCACGTCGGCGACGGCTTCGGCTTGGGCGAGGTCGAGCTTGTCGTTGAGGAAGGCGCGGCGCGTGAACTCGCCCGGCTCGGCGAGGCGCGCCCCGAGCTCGAAGCACCGGCGCAACAGCATCGCCAGCACGAGCGGGCCGCCGTGGCCGTGCAGCTCGAGCACGTCCTCGCCGGTGTAAGACTGCGGCGCCGGAAAGTAGAGCGCGAGGCCGTCGTCGATCGCCGCGCCGTGCGCGTCGCGGAACACGGCGCGGGCGGCCCGCCGCGCCGGCGGGACCGTGCCGGTCAGGTCGCGGGCAAGAGCGCCGAGCGACCGGCCCGAAACCCGGACGACGCCGATCCCGGCGCGGCCGTGGGCCGTTGCGATTGCCGCGATAGTGTCGGCGGGCGCCGCCATGCGTGCGGGCGAGGACGCCGCATCAGCTCTTGGGGGCGGCCGCCTTCTTGCCGCCTTCGATCATGCGCGTGATCTGCCACTGCTGCGCGATCGAGAGGATGTTGTTGACGAGCCAGTACAGCACCAGGCCGGCGGGGAAGAAGAAGAACATCACGCCGAACGCGAACGGCATGATCTGCATCACCTTGGCCTGCACCGGATCGGGCGGCGTCGGGCTCATCTTGGTCTGGATGACCATCGAGCCCATCATCAGCGCCGGCAGGATGAAGAACGGGTCCGGCACCGAGAGGTCCTTGATCCAGCCGTAGAACGGCGCCTGCCGCAGCTCGACCGAGGCGAGCAGCACCCAGTAGAGCGCGATGAACACCGGGATCTGCACCACGATCGGCAGGCAGCCGCCGAGCGGGTTGATCTTCTCCTGCTTGTACAGCTCCATCATCGCCTGGTTGAGCTTCGCCCGGTCGTCGCCGTAGGTCTCGCGCAGCTTCATCAGGCGCGGGGTCACCTGCTTCATCCGCGCCATCGACTTGTAGCTCGCCGCCGACAGCGGGAAGAACACGAGCTTGATGAGCACGGTGAGGGCGATGATCGCGAGGCCCCAGTTGCCGAGCCACTTGTAGAACGTCTCGAGGATCCAGAAGAGCGGCGCCGCGATCACGGTGAGCCAGCCGTAGTCGACGACGAGATCGAGGCCCGGCGCCACCGCTTTCAGCTTGTCCTGCTCCTCCGGCCCGACGTAGAGCCGCGCCGCAGCGGTCGCCGTCCCGCCGGCGGGGATCTCGGCGAGCGGGATCTTCGCGCCGGCGCGGTAGAAGTCGTCGCTGATCTTCTCGGTGTAGTACTCGCGCGGCGTCTTGTCGGGCGGCAGCAGCGCCGAGACGAAGTAGTGCTGGACCATCGCGACCCAGCCGTTGTCGGCGTTCTTCGCGTAAGGCGTCTTGCCCTTGTCGATGTCGCCGAACGGCACCTTCACGAACTTGTCCTGCTCGGTGTACACCGCCGCGCCGGTGAACGTCTGCAGCATCGCCTTGTCGTCGGCGGGCGACTTGCCGTCGCGCGTGAGGTGGAAGTAGGCCTGGGTGACGAGCGGCGCGGCGGTGCCGTTCGTGATCTCCTGCGCGATGTCGACGACATAGCTCCCGCGCCGGAAGGTGAGCGTCTTCACGACCTGCACGCCGTCGGCCGTCTTCGCGTCGAGCTTTACCTCGACCGCGTCCTGGCCGTCGGCGAGCTTGTACTCGCGCGCGCGGGGCGTGAAGGGCGTCCGGTGGTTCGGCAGCCCGTTGCCGATCAGCCCGCTCTGCGCGGCGTAGCGGTGCTCCGGGCCGAGCAGAACGAGCCGCTTGGTCGGGTCGATGCTGTCGTTGTAGCGCAGGAGCTCGACGCGGACGATGTCGCCGCCGACCGGGTCGATCTCCGCGTGCAGGAGATCGGTGGTGACCCGGACGAGCTCGCGCGTCGCTGCGGTCGGCGCCGCGGCACCGGGGACGGCTGCAGCCGTCGGCGCGCCCGGCACTGCCGCCGCCGGCGCCGGCGCGCCGGGCTTCGGCGGCGCTGCGGCCGGCGCCGGGATGTCGGCGTCCTTCGCCTGCTGCTGCTGGGGCGGGACTGGCGGGCGGGTTTCTTTCTGCCACGCTTCCCACAGCATCAGGAGCGAGAACGAGAAGATGATGAACAGGATGAGGCGTTGCGTATCCATGCGGCGTTTCGGCGGGGGATGTGCGAGGGAGAACGGCTCCCCGGCTCCTTCTCGTGCTAGGTCTCGTTCTTCGGCACCGGATCGTACCCGCCCGGGTGCCACGGATGGCAGCGCCCGACACGCCTGAGCGCGAGCCAGACACCGCGCAGCGCGCCGTGACGCTCGAGCGCTTCCTGCGCGTACTCGGAGCACGACGGATGGAACCGGCAGCTCCGGCCGAGCATCGGGCTCAGCGCGTAACGGTACGCCGCGACGAAGGCGATGAGGATCCGCGTCATTGGGCCGCGCTCGCGAGGAGCGCTTCGATCTCCGCGCGCGTCACCGGCATGGCGCCCGGCGCTTTCACCAGCCGCACGACGCAGTCGAGCCCCCCGAGCCGCGGCTGCTGCAGGCGGAACGCCTCGCGGACGAGGCGCCGGATCCGGTTGCGCGTCACGGCGCGCGGCGCGAGACGCTTGGGCACGACGAGCGCGAGTCGCGGGTACTCGACCGGGCCAGAGAGACGGTAGAGGTGGAATCGGGCGGCGCGCGTCACTTTTCCGCCCTTCAGCGCCGCGTCGACCGCTGCGGCGCCTAGCCGCTGCTCGCGGCGCAGCCGCTGGCCGGCGTGCGGCGCGCGCGTCAGACGCCGAGCCGCGCGCGTCCCTTGGCGCGACGCGCGCGGATCACCGCCCGGCCGCCGCGGGTGCGCATGCGCACGAGAAAGCCGTGCGTCCGCTTGCGGCGGACGACGGAGGGCTGGAACGTTCGCTTCATGGCTTTTTCCTTGGCGGCAAAAGAGGGAAAGAAAACCGGGCATTAAACCAAGGCCTTGCAAGCACTGTCAACGACGGCTCCGCGCCTGTGGATAACTTCCGGGGTTCCGGGTATCATTCCGCGCGCTCCGCGAAACGCGCCGCACGGGTGCGAGACACTCTTCAACAGGGCCGAAGCTGAGCATGCAGAACCTCTGGCAGTCCTGCCTCAAGCAATTAGAAAAAGAGCTTCCCGCTCAGCAATTTAATACCTGGATCCGACCGCTCGCCCCGAGCGAGGAAGCACTCGGCGAGCTGCGGCTGGTCGCGCCCAACCGCTTCGTGCTGCAGTGGGTGAAAGACCGCTTCCTCGGCCGCATCGAGACGATGCTCGCCGAGCAGGCCGGCCAGTCGATGCGCGTGGTGCTCGCGCTGCCCGCGTCCGGCGACGCGCCGGACGCCGCCGCCGCGCCGCCGCGCGGCCGGGTGCCGGTGCCTGCGCCCGCGCCGCCGCGGGTGCAGCCCGAGCGGAAGTCGGCCGAGCGCTCGACGATGAGCGCCGAGTTCACCTTCGACAACTTCGTGCAGGGCAAGGCGAACCAGCTCGCCCGTGCCGCCGCGGTGCAGGTCGCGGAGAATCCCGGCGCGTCCTACAACCCGCTCTTCGTCTACGGCGGCTCCGGGCTGGGCAAGACGCACCTGCTGCACGCGATCGGCAACCATGTCGCCGCGCACCAGCCGGCGGCGAAGCTGCGCTACCTGCACGCGAACCAGTACATCACCGACGTCGTCCGCGCCTACCAGCAGAAGTCGTTCGACGCGTTCAAGCGCTACTACCATTCGCTCGACCTGCTCCTCATCGACGACATCCAGTTCTTCACCGGCAAGGACCGCACGCAGGAGGAGTTCTTCTACGCGTTCAACGCCCTGGTCGAAGGCCACAAGCAGATCGTGATCACGTGCGACACCTATCCGCGCGACGTCTCCGGCATCGACGACCGCCTGAAGACGCGCTTCAGCTGGGGACTCACCGTGGCGGTCGAGCCGCCGGAGCAGGAGATGCGCGTCGCCATCGTGCTCAAGAAGGCCGAGGCGGTGGGGATCAAGCTCGACGAGGACGTCGCGTTCTTCATCGCAAAACACGTGCGCTCGAACGTGCGCGAGCTCGAAGGCGCGCTCAAGAACGTGCTCGCGTTCGCCACCTTCAACGGCAAGGAGCTCACGGTCGAAGCGGCCCGCGAGGCGCTGAAGGACCTCCTGTCCGCCCACAACCGGCAGATCTCGATCGAGAACATCCAGCGGACGGTCGCCGAGTTCTACAAGATCAAGGTCGCCGACCTGCACGCCAAGAAGCGCAACCGCAACGTCGCGCGGCCGCGCCAGATGGCGATGGCGCTCGCCAAGGAGCTGACCGAGATGAGCCTGCCGGAGATCGGCGACGCGTTCGGCAACCGCGACCACACGACGGTGCTGCACGCGTGCCGGACGATCACCGCGCTGCGCTCCAAGGACACCGACCTGAACCGCGACTTCCACGTGCTCGAGCAGACGCTCAAGGGATAGCCCGGTGAGCATCTTCTGTATAACTCGATCGGGCCTGTGGGCAATTCGCTCCGATCGCCGCCGACCGCGCGGCCGGGTGTGTGCATGAAGCGCTCGTCCACAGCGCCGTGCACAGCTTCTCCACAGCCGAAGCGCCTGATCCGGCTCGGGTCTTCCGGCTTGTCCCCTGCGTGCCGTGCCTTCATTATCAGAATCAGGAACTAGATATATGAATCTATTAAAGACCAGCCGTGAAACGCTGCTGAAGCCGCTGCAGGCGGTCGCCGGCATCATCGAGCGCCGGCACACGCTCCCGATCCTCTCGAACGTCCTGCTTGGCGGGGGATGCCGCCCGGCTCGCGTTCGTCGCGACCGACATCGAGATCGAGATCAGCGCTGCAGCGGCGGCCGAGGCGCAGGGAGCGGAGGGCAAGAGTCTGACCGTCGGCGCGCGGAAGCTCCTCGACATCCTCCGCGCGCTGCCCGAGGGTGCGGAGGTGACGCTGGCGGCCGCCGACAAGCGGCTCCAGGTGCGGAGCGGAAAGAGCCGCTTTCAGCTGCAGACCCTGCCGCCCGAGGATTTCCCGCGGCTCGCTGCGCCGGAGGGCGCGACCGTCGCGCTCGAGCTGCCGCAAAAGGACCTCAAGGGGCTGCTCGCGCTGGTCCAGTACGCGATGGCGCAGCAGGACATCCGCTACTACCTGAACGGCCTGCTGATGGTCGTGGATGCCGGCGAGCTGCGCGTCGTCGCGACCGACGGCCACCGCCTCGCGGTCGCCACCAAGGAGGTGGCGGCGCCGGACGTCGGGCGCCAGGAGGTGATCCTGCCGCGCAAGACGATCATCGAGCTCACGAAGCTGCTCGGCGACACCGCCGACCCGGTCAGGATCGAGCTGTCGGGAAGCCAGGCCGCGGTTCCGGTTCGACGGCGTGCTGCTCGCGTCGAAGCTGGTCGACGGCAAGTTTCCGGACTACCAGCGCGTCATCCCGACCGCGCACAACAAGCAGCTCAAGATGAGCCGGCAGGTGCTTGGCCAGGCGCTGCAGCGCGCGGCGATCCTCACCAGCGACAAGTTCCGCGGCGTGCGCTGGGTGCTCGGCGACGGCAGCCTGCGCATCTCGTGCACGAACACCGAGCAGGAGGAGGCGCAGGAGGAGCTCGACATCGACTACAAGGGCGACGCGCTCGACATCGGCTTCAACGTCCAGTACCTGCTCGACGTGCTGAACAACCTCACGGTCGAGGAGGTCGAGGTCTCGCTCGGCGACGCCAACTCGAGCGCCCTCATCACCGTGCCCGGCCGCGACGACTTCAAGTACGTCGTGATGCCGATGCGGATCTAGCGCCGTACGCATGAGCGAAGAGATCCAGCCGCAGCCGGACCCGGGCGAGAAGAAGCCCGACACCCCGACGGAGAGCTACGACTCCTCGAGCATCAAGATGCTCAAGGGGCTGGACGCGGTGCGCAAGCGCCCCGGGATGTACATCGGCGACACGTCCGACGGCACCGGGCTGCATCACATGGTGTTCGAGGTCGTCGACAACGCGGTCGACGAGGCGCTCGCCGGGTTCTGCGACGAGATCATCGTCACCATCCACACCGACAACTCGATCGGCGTCGCCGACAACGGCCGCGGCATCCCGACCGAGATCCACCAGGAGGACGAGCTCGGGCGCTCGGCGGCCGAGATCGTCATGACCGAGCTGCACGCCGGCGGGAAGTTCGATTCGAACTCCTACAAGGTCTCCGGCGGCCTGCACGGCGTCGGCGTGTCGGTGGTGAACGCGCTGTCGGAATGGCTGCGCCTCACCATCCGCCGCGACGGCGAGGCGCACTTCATGGAGTTCCGGCGCGGCGAGCGGCGCGAGCCGCTCAAGGTGATCGGCAGGACCGAGCGCCGCGGCACCGAGGTGCACTTCCTCGCCGACGCCGAGACCTTCGGCAACGTCGAGTACCACTACGACATCCTCGCCAAGCGGCTGCGCGAGCTGTCGTTCCTCAACAACGGCGTGCGCATCGTGCTCGTCGACCAGCGCGCGGGCAAGGAGGAGGAGTTCTCGTTCGCCGGCGGGGTGCGCGGGCTTCGTCGAGTACATGAACCGCGCGAAGACGGTGCTGCACCCGAACATCTTCCACGCCAGCGGCCAGAAGGAGGGGATCTTCGTCGAGGTCGCGATGCAGTGGAACGACTCCTACCAGGAGCAGACGCTGCTCTTCACCAACAACATCCCGCAGCGCGACGGCGGCGCCCACCTGACCGGCCTGCGCGCGGCGATGACGCGCACGCTCGGGAAGTACATCGACGAGCACGAGGTCGCCAAGAAGGCGAAGGTCGAGTGCACCGGCGACGACATGCGCGAAGGGCTCACCTGCGTGCTGTCGATCAAGGTGCCGGAGCCCAAGTTCTCGTCGCAGACCAAGGACAAGCTCGTCTCCTCGGAGGTGCGGCCGGTGGTCGAGGAGATCGTGGCCGAGAAGCTGATGAGCTTCCTCCTCGAGCGGCCGCAGGACGCGCGCATCATCACCGGCAAGATCGTGGACGCCGCGCGCGCGCGCGAGGCGGCGCGCAAGGCGCGCGAGATGACGCGGCGCAAGGGCGTGCTCGACGGCTTCGGGTTGCCCGGCAAGCTTGCCGACTGCCAGGAGAAGGACCCGACCCTCTGCGAGCTCTATCTCGTCGAGGGCGATTCGGCCGGCGGCTCGGCGAAGCAGGGCCGCGACCGCAAGTTCCAGGCGATCCTGCCGCTCAAGGGCAAGATCCTGAACGTCGAGCGGGCGCGCTTCGACAAGCTGATCTCGTTCGCCGAGATCGCGACGCTGATCACCGCGCTCGGCACCGGCATCAAGGACGACTACAACCTCGACAAGCTGCGCTACCACCGCATCATCATCATGACCGACGCCGACGTCGACGGCGCGCACATCCGGACGCTCCTGCTCACGTTCTTCTACCGGCAGATGCCGGAGCTGATCGAGCGGGGGCACATCTACATCGCGCAGCCGCCGCTCTACAAGGTGAAGGTCGGCCGCGAAGAGCGCTACCTCAAGGACGACCACGAACGCGACCAGTTCATGCTGCGGCAGGCGCTCGTCGGGGCGGCGCTCCATCCGCGCGAGGGCGCCGCGCCGATCGAGGGCGACGCGCTGGCGCAGCTCGCCCGCGCGTATCTGCTGGCCGAGGCGGTGATCAACCGCCTGGCGCGGCTGATCGACGCCGAGGCGCTGTACGCGTGCCTGCGCGGGGCCAAGCTCGACCTCGGCGACGCCGAGCGCGCGCGAGCGAGCGCGGAGCGGTTGTCGGCGATGCTCCACCCCGACGGCGTCAAGATCTACGCGCGCTACGACGACAAGCACGAGCGGCACCGGCTGGTGATCGAGCGCAACCGCCACGGCAACGTCCGCGTGAGCGCGATCGACGACGACTTCCTCGTCTCCGGCGACTACCGGCAGATCGTCGAGGCGGCGGAGATGGTCGGCGGCCTGGTCGGTCCGGGCGCCTACGTGCGGCGGGGCGAGCATCAGGAGGCGGTCGCCGACTTCGGCGCGGCGGTGCACTGGCTCCGCGCCGAGGTCGAGCGCAACGCCGCCGTGCAGCGCTACAAGGGCCTCGGCGAGATGAACCCGGGACAGCTGTGGGAGACCACGATGGATCCGGCGGCCCGGCGGCTGCTCAAGGTGCAGATCGAGGACGCGATCGCGGCCGACGAGATCTTCATCAAGCTGATGGGCGACGAGGTCGAGCCGCGGCGCGACTTCATCGAGCAGCACGCGCTGGTGGCGCGGATCGACGTCTAGGCCGCGCGTTTCCTGGCGGCGGGCTTCCGCCGCGCCGTGACCTTCCGGGCCGCTTTCTTCGTGGGCGCCGCGCGCTTCGCGGCCACGCGCGCCGTCGGCGCCGCCGCCCGCTTGGCCGGAGGCTTCGGCAGCGCCGCCTTCGCCTTCGGGGGCTTCAGCTCGTAGACGTTCCGGTCCGCGGCTGCATCCCGCGCGCGCGGCGGTACGGATTTCGCCGCGGCCACCGGGGCCGACTTCCCGGCTTCCGCCTTGACCGGCGCCGCCTTCTTCGCCGGCCGCGGAGCGAACTCGAAGCCGACCTTGCCGTCCGGCTGGCGCACCAGGAACGCCGAGAACGGCCGGCCTTTCTTCGAGATGAAGCGGTGCAGGAGGTCGGTGCGGCCGGTCGCGAGCAGCTTCACCATCTGCTCGGGCTCGATCGCCCGCTGCAGGATGATCTTGCCGGAGCGGAAGTCGCAGGTCCGCTCCGGGCCGACCGAGCGCTCGCAGACGTAGGCGAGCTCGTGGTCGAAGACGCGCGCGCCGCACTTCGGGCAGGGGCCGAGGGCGTGCTTCCCGGAGAAGTCGACCGGCTCGGCGTTGCGCTCGTCCTGGCCGCCGCCGAAGTCGAGCTGCGCGGTGAAGTCGTCGCGGAGCTTCAACATCGCCGCGAACGGCCGGCCGATCCGGCTGCGGAAGCCCTGCAGCGGGCCGATCGACCCGGTGCGGATCAGCTGCTCGACCTCCTCGTTCTCGATGCGGCGGCCGGCGATAACCTTCCAGATCGCGAAGTCGCAGCTCGCACACTGGAATTTCTTGTAGTTCTCGTTGACGGTGCCGCCGTCCTTCGGGCACTTCACCGCCAGCGTCGAGATCGTGTCGTCGGCGAGCGTCCCGCGCTTGACCCGCTCCACCAGATCGCGCGTGGTCTCGGTGATGTGCTCCATGAACTCGTCGCGCCGCAGCCGGCCCTGCTCCATCTGCTTGAGCTTGAACTCCCAGGTGCCGGTCAGCTCGGGCGAGCGCAGCTCGTCGATGCCGAACTTGTCCAGCGCGTAGAAGAGATCGAACGCCTTCGCCGTGGGGTGGAGCTCGCGGCCGACGCGGTGAAGGTAGTCCTCGAAGATCAGGCCTTCGATGATCGAGGCGCGGGTCGCCGGCGTGCCGAGCCCCTTCTCGCGCATCGCCTCGCGCAGCTCCTCGTCGTCCACCAGCTTGCCGGCACCCTCCATCGCCGAGAGCAAAGTCGCCTCGGTGTACCGCGCCGGGGGTTTCGTCTGGTTCGCCTGGACCTCGATCGCGATTGCGGTCGCGCGGCCGTCGGGCACCGGCGCGAGCGTCGGGGTGTCGGGATCCTCGGCTTCCTTGCCGTAGACCGCGAGCCAGCCGGCGTTCACCATGACGCGGCCTTCGCTCTTGAATGGCTCGTCCTCGACCCGGGTGATCCGCGTCGTCACCTGGAACTCGGCCGACGGGAAGAACACCGCCAGAAACCGCTTGGTCACCAGGTCGTAGAGCTTGGTCTCGGCCTCGGACAGATGCTTGGGCGCCTGGAGCGTCGGGATGATCGCGAAGTGGTCGGAGATCTTCTCGTTGTTGAACACGCGCTTGTTCGGCCGCACCCAGCCCTCGTCGAGGATGCGGTCGGCGAAGGGGGCATAGGCGCGCGTCGTCCCGCCTTTCGCGCGCAGCACGTCGAGCGTCTTCTTCACCGTGCCGACGTAATCCTCCGGCAGGGCGCGCGAGTCGGTGCGCGGGTAGGTCAGCACCTTGTGCTTCTCGTACAGGGCCTGCGCGAGCGAGAGCGTCGCGCGCGCCGAGAAGCCGAACCGTCCGTTCGCCTCCCGTTGCAGGCTGGTGAGGTCGTAGAGCAGCGGCGGCGCCTGGGTGGTCGGCTTGGACTCCTCGGTGACGACGCCCGGCTTGCCGCGGCACTTCGCGCGGATCGCCTCGGCGCGGGCCTGGTCCCAGAGCCGCTCGGCGCGCGCGTCGGCGTCGTCTTCCTTGCGCTCGAAGCGCTCGTCGAACCAGCGGCCGGGATACTCCCCGCCCTTGCCGGCGAAGGTGCCGTGCACTTCCCAGTAGTCGCGCGTGACGAAGCTCTTGATGCGGCGCTCGCGCTCGACCAGGATCGCGAGCGTCGGCGTCTGCACCCGCCCCACGGTCGTCTTGTAGAAGCCGCCGTCCTTGGAGTTGAACGCGGTCATCGCCCGCGTGCCGTTGATGCCGACCAGCCAGTCCGATTCGGACCGGCACACCGCGGCGTCGGCGAGCGGCTGCATGTCGCGGTCGGTGCGCAGCGCCTCGAAGCCGTCGCGGATCGCCGCCGGCGTCATCGACTGCAGCCACAGCCGCTGGATCGGCTTCTTCGCCGCGGCGTGGCGGACGATGTAGCGGAAGATGAGCTCGCCCTCGCGCCCGGCGTCGCAGGCGTTCACCAGCCCGGTCACGTCCTTGCGCTTCATCAGCCGCACCAGCAGCTTCAGGCGCTCCTCGTTCCGCTCGATCGGCTTCAGGTCGAAGTGCGGCGGGATCACCGGCAGGTGCGCGAACGACCACTTGCCGCGCTTCACCTCGTACGCCTCGGGCGCGGCGAGCTCGAGGAGATGCCCGATCGCGGACGAGAGCACGTACTCGTCGTTTTCGTAGTAATCGCCGTGGCGCGCGAAGCGGCCGAGCGAGCGCGCGATGTCGTTCGCGACGGAAGGCTTCTCGGCGATGATGAGCTTCTTGGTCATGGGTGAGCGGATCCCGCCCCGCCCGACTCGCCGGTCCCCGGGGCGCGCGGGGAGTCTAAGGGCTCGCCCTGCCCGAAGGCAAGGCAACGAACCGGGAGACTCTGGGGAACTCGGAGAATTCCTCAGAGTCTTCGCTGGCTTTGGGGGTTAAAGGGGGCGCTCGCCCCCTTGTTCCACGCCCGCGCTAGTGGATGTGCCGCGGGCCGCCCTCGGGCAGCAGCTCTTCGAGGATCAGCGTGTCGACGTTGCCGCGGCGCGTCCACAGCACGATCAGCACGATCACCTTCAGCTTGTCGAGCTCGACCCGCTCGTCCTCGACCGCCATCGCGCGGTCGATGATCAGCTCGCGCAAGCTGGGGCTGAGCACGCGCGCGCTCTCGAGGAAGGTGATGAAGCCGCGCGACTCGGTCGAGAGCCGCTCGAGCTCGAACGCGGTGAACGCTCGGAAGCCGTCGCCCTGGTCGAATGCGTCCGGGAACGATTCCGCCTCCAGCTTCGTCAGGCCGCGCAGCCAGTCGAGCGCGTCGCTGATGTCGGCGTTCTCGAACCCGGCCGCGGTCAGCTTCTGCGCGAGCGCGTCCTGCTCCGGCCAGGACTCGTTCTGGTAGAAGTTCTCGAACAGGTAGACGAGGATGTCGAACATCGAGTGCGAGGTCCGCGCGTTCAGTCGATGCGCTGGTATCGCCCGCCGGGCAGGGCCGCAACCATGCCCGCGAGCTCCAGCTCCAGCAGCATCGCCGATACGGTATCGGGCGTCAAGCCGCTGCGCTGGCACAAAATGTCAACATTGCACGGGTCGTGACCGAGGTGCGCGAGCAGCGCGTGTCCTGCGTGTCCTTTTTCCGCTTGCGCGGGCGGGGCCGCGGCCCCTGGCACGGCGAGACGGAGCTCGTCGAGCACATCCTGCGCGCTCTCGACCAGTTTCGCGCCCTCCTTGATCAGCGCGTGGCAGCCCTTCGACAGCGGCGAGTGGATCGATCCCGGGATGGCGAACACCTCGCGTCCCTGCTCGGCGGCGAGGCGGGCGGTGATCAGCGAGCCGCTGGCGAGCGCCGCTTCGACGACGAGCACGCCGCGCGCGAGCCCGCTGATCAGGCGATTGCGCCGCGGGAAGTTGGCGGCGAGCGGCGGCGAGCCGAGCGGGAACTCCGACACGAGCGCGCCGCGCGCCGCCACGGCCTGATACAGATCCGCGTTCCGCTGCGGATAGACGACGTCGACGCCGCAGCCGAGCACCGCCACCGTCGATCCGGCGCCGCCCAGCGCGCCGCGGTGCGCGGCGGCGTCGATGCCGAGCGCAAGGCCGCTCGCGATCGTCAGTCCGGCGTCGCTGAACGCGCGCGCGAAGCGCTCGGCGTTGGTCGTTCCTTGCGGGGTGGCGTTGCGGCTGCCCACGATTGCGAGCCCGCGGCGCGCGAGCAGCGCGGCATCGCCGAGCACGTAGAGCAGCGCGGGCGGATCGGAGATCTCGAGCAGTTGCTGCGGGTACGCGGCATCGGCCAGGGTGACGATCGAGCGGCCGGGCGCCTCGACCCAACGGAGCGCGGCGTCGACTGCCGCCGCGCTGTCGTCGGCGAGGATCCGCTCGGCGAGCGCGTCGCCGACACTGCGCGCGAGCGCGGCGCGTCCCGCACCGAGCACCTGCGATGGCAGGCCGAAGTCGCCGAGGAGCTTGCGCAACCCCTGGCCGCCGAGGCCCGGCACCAGGGTGAGCCGGAGCCAGGCTCCGAGCTCGGTATCCGGCATGCCCGCGCGCGGGCGCCGGTTCAGGGCTGGGTAACGACGTCTCCGGGGGCGACCGGCCGCTCGACGTTGAGGGTGAGCGCGTACGAAAGGTTTTCGAACACGCGGAAGACCATGAGCAGGCCGTAGCGCTCCTCGGGCAGCGGGAAATCCGGCTTCCTCGACTTCGCCCATGAAGTACGGTCCGATGCTGCGGTCGTTGACGATCGTGGTCGAGCGGTAGAGCGCGAGCACGTGCCCGGGCTCGAGGCCGTCCTTGGCGCCCCTGTTCAGGCTCACGATCGCGAGGCTGCCGGTCTCGCCGCCGTAGAGCGTCCCCGCCTGCGCGCCGGTGAATCCCCCCGCCGGCCGCCAGTAATCGAAGCGCGCGTCGTTGCGGCCGTCGTAGATCGACATGATGCGGCCGCGGACCGGCTTCTCCGGCGCGCGCGGCGCGAACGAGAAGATCTGCGGCTGCGGCGCGACCACGAGCCGGTCGCCCTCGCTCATCTCCTGCACCGCGGAGAGGATCCGGACCGTCGCGGGTTCGTTCTTGACGCCGACGCGGATGAGCCGCGCGGTGCCGAGGTAGATCGCCTCGTACGCCGAGTGCCTCGTTCGTGTCGGGATCGACGAGCGCTTTGCCGGGCCGGTAGACCTGCCACAGCGTTTCCTTCGCGCCGCCGACGCCGGCGACGTACGCGCGGGCGCCGGCGCCGATGTTGAACCGTCCTTCTTCTGCGGCGACGATCTGCGGTGCGTTGTCGAGGCCGCCGCGCTCGATGACGAGCGGCCTGGCGAGGAACGGCTCGATGACCTTGAGCGGGATGGTCGGAATTGCTTCCCTGGCGAGCGGCTCGACCCGCACGCGCGGTTCGACGCGCTCGATCGACAGCGTCCCGGTGGCGCGGTCGAGCCGGACGACGTTGCCCGGGTAGATCAGATGGGGGTTCCTGATCTGCTCTTTGTTGAGGCGCCAGATGTCGGGCCAGCGCCAAGGCTCCGACAGGAACTTGCCGGCGATTCCCCACAGCGTGTCGCCCCGCTGCACGACGTACTGGTCGGGCGCGTCGGGCTTGATCCCGAGGACGTTTCCGGTTTGGCGCGGATCCGACTGTTGCGCCAACGCCACGGAGAGCCCCAGCGCGAGGGCGAGCAAAAGCGCCGTGCTAGACTTGAACATGACCACCTCGGACCGATCTAGAACAAGGGCAAGTGTTTGATTTATTGGGCGCGATGACCCTAGTTTAAGGACTTTGTTTAGATTCTGCACCTAATTATTTCACGCAGCAAGCAATTCATGGCAGTTCTCGACATCCTCCGCTACCCGGATCCGCGCCTCCACAAGGTGGCGAAACCCGTCGAACGGGTCGACGACGAGGTCCGCCGCCTGGTCCGGGACATGGCCGAAACCATGTACGCCGCCCCGGGCATCGGGCTCGCCGCGACGCAGGTGGACGTCCACCGGCGGGTCATCGTGATCGACGCGTCGGACACCCGCGACCAGCTGCTCGTGCTGATCAACCCGGAGATCGTGAGCGCGAGCGACGAGCTCCAGGAGTGCGAGGAAGGGTGCCTCTCGGTGCCGGGAGTCTACGAGACGGTGACCCGGGCGGCCAAGGTCAAAGTAGGCGCCCTCGATGCCAATGGCATAGCGTTCGAGCGCACCGCCGAGGGCATGCTGGCGGTCTGCATCCAGCACGAGATGGACCACCTCGAGGGCAAGGTGTTCGTCGAGTACCTCTCGCGCCTCAAGCGCTCGCGGATCAGGTCCCGGATGGAAAAGCAGCTCCGGCAGACCGCCTGAGCCGCTCCCCCGTCGGCCGCTCGCCCCGCGCCGCGATGCGCATCGTGTTCGCCGGAACGCCCGCGTTCGCCGTGCCGGCGCTCGAGGCGGTGGCCGCCGCCCACCGGGTCGCGGCCGTCCTCACGCGGCCCGACCGGCCCGCCGGCCGCGGGCTCGCCGAAGTGCCGAGCCCGGTCAAGCAGGCAGCGGCCCGGCTCGGAATCCCGGCCCTGCAACCGGTGACCCTCAAGGCGCCGGAGGTGCAAGCCGAGCTGCGGGCACTCGACCCGGACGCGCTCGTGGTAGCCGCCTATGGGCTCATCCTGCCGCAGGCGGTGCTGGACATCCCGCGGCTCGGCGCGATCAACGTCCACGCCTCGCTCCTCCCGCGCTGGCGCGGCGCGGCGCCGATCCAGCGCGCGCTCCTCGCGGGTGACCGGGAAACGGGCATCTCGATCATGCGCATGGAGGCCGGACTCGACACCGGGCCGGTGCTGCTGCGCGAAGCGGTGGCGATCCTGCCCGGCGACACCGCGGGGACGCTGCACGACAAGCTCGCGATCCTCGGCGCGCGGCTGGTGGCCGTCGCGCTCGACGACCTCGCGCGCGGTACGCTCGCCGCCACGCCGCAACCGGCCGGCGGCGTGACGTACGCCGCCAAGCTCGAGAAGCACGAGGCGCGCGTCGACTGGCGGCGGACGGCGGCGGAGATCGGGCGACAGGTGCGCGCGTTCGACCCCTTCCCCGGGGCGACGGCGCGCGTGCGCGGCACCGAGCTCAAGGTGTGGCGGGCGAGCGTCGTCGACGGCGCCGGCGATCCCGGCGCGGTGATCGCGATCGGCCCGGACGGCGTCGTGGTCGCCGCCGGGAGCGGCGCGATCCGGCTGGAGGAGCTCCAGCGTGCCGGCGGCAAGCGTCTTCCGGCGCGCGCGTTTCTGCGCGGCTTCCCGCTCGCCGTGGGCGAGCGTTTCGAGCCGCCGGCAACGGACTGAACGTTCGAATCGGCGCGCTCCCGGTCGTGACCCTTACGCCGCCGCTCTCCGAGGTCCTCGCCGGCGCGAGCCGTGCCGTCGCGCGCGTGCTCGGCGGCGGGAGCCTCACCGCCGCGCTGGACGAGTCGACGTCCGGCGCCGCGCGCCCGGCGGTGCAGGATCTCGCCTACGCGACGCTTCGGGACTACGGTGCGCCGCAGGCGATCCTCGCCGGGCTTACCCGCCGACCTATTCCCGATCGCGCCGTCCACGCGCTGCTGCTCTGCGCGCTGCACGAGCTGCGGCACGAGCGCCGCGCGCCGCACACCGTCGTCGACGAGGCGGTCACCGCCTGCCCGAAGCTCGGTCACGGCGCCGCGCGCGGCCTGGTGAACGCGCTGCTGCGCAACTACCTGCGCCGGCGCGAGGCGCTCGAAGCCGACGCGCGGCGCGCGGAGCCCGCACGGCTCGGCTATCCGCAATGGTGGATCGATCGCGTCCGCCGCGCGCGGCCGCAGACCTGGGAATCGATCCTCGCCGCCGGCAACGCCCGCCCGCCGATGACCCTGCGGGTGAACCGCCGGCGCCTGACCGTCGACGCGTACCTCGCGCGGCTCGCCGCCGCGGGCATCGCCGGCGCCCGCGTCGGCGACTGGGCGGTGCGTCTCGAACGGCCGCGCGGCGTCGACGAGGTGCCGGGTTTCGGTGACGGGGAGGTCTCGGTGCAGGATGCGGGGGCCCAGCTCGCCGCGCCTCTGCTCGACGTCCGTGACGGGATGCGCGTGCTCGACGCGTGCGCCGCGCCCGGCGGCAAGACGGCGCACCTTGCCGAGCTCGCCGCGCTCGACCTGCTCGCGATCGACCGCGACGCCGCGCGCGCGCCGCGCATCGAGGCGAACCTCGGGCGCCTGCGACTCGCGGCAACGGTCCGCGTCGCCGACGCGGGCGCGCCCGACGCCTGGTGGGACGGCCGGCCGTTCGACCGCATCCTGCTCGACGCGCCGTGCAGCGCCTCCGGCGTCGTGCGCCGCCACCCCGACATCAAGTGGCTGCGGCGCGCAGCCGACCTCGCCGGCTTCGCGCGCGAGCAGGCGCGCCTCCTCGACGCGCTTTGGCGCGTGCTCGCGCCCGATGGTAAATTGCTCTACGCCACCTGTTCGGTGTTCGCCGAGGAGAACGAGGCGGTGGTCGATGCGTTCCTCGCCCACCGGGGCGGCGCGCGGCGGCTGCCCATTCCCGGTATCGACGACGGGCAGCTCCTGCCCGACGGCGAGCACGATGGTTTCTTCTATGCGACCCTCGTCAAGCACTGAGGCATGCTACCGCGCGGCTTGAGGCTCGCCTTCGCGGCGGCTGCGTTCTGCGCTGCGGCCGCCACCGCCACCGCCGACGAGATCGAGGTCCGCGCCGCGAGCCTCGCGGCGACCGACGAAGGTATCGTGTTCAACGGCGACTTCGAGCTCGATCTGACCGCGCGCCTGGAGGAGGCCCTGGCGAAGGGCGTGCCCGCTCTACTTCCTGGTGGAGTTCGAGTGCTACCGGCCGCGCTGGTACTGGCTCGACGAGCGGATCGGCACCGCCGCGCTGACGCTCCGGCTGTCGTTCCACGCGCTCACCCGCACCTATCGCCTGTCCACCGGGACGCTGCACCGGAGCTATCCGACGCTCGACGAAGCGATCAACGCGCTCACGCGGATCCGCGAGTGGCTGGTCCTGCCGCGCGGCGCGCTCAAGCCCGACACCACCTACAACGCGTACGTGCGCATGCGTCTGGACACCGCCCAGCTGCCGAAGCCGTTCCAGGTGAGCGCGCTCGCCAACCGCGAATGGACCCTCGCTTCGCCCTGGCAGCGCTGGGAGGTGAACGGCTCGAGCCTCGTCGCCGAGGCGCCGAAATGACCTATCTCCTGGTCGCCAGCGCGGCACTCGGCGGGATCCTGCTGTTCCTGCTCGCCGCGGCGAGCGCGAACACCTCGATCTTCGCCAGCCACTATCCCCTGCTCCTGATCCTGAACGCGGTGATCGCCGCGGCGCTGCTCGGCCTCGTGGGCTACCAGCTGGTGACGCTGCGCCGCGCGCTGAAGGGACGGGTGTTCGGCTCCCGGCTCACGTTCCGGCTGCTGGTGCTGTTCGCCGTCCTCGCCGTGGTGCCGGGAGCGCTCGTCTACACCGTCTCGGTCCAGTTCCTGACCAAGAGCATCGAATCGTGGTTCGACGTGCGCGTCGACACCGCGCTCGAGAGCGGCCTCTCGCTCGGCCGCAGTGCGCTCGACAACATGCTCGGCGACCTGCGCGGCAAGGCGCGGGTGATGGCGCGTCGAGCTGTCGGACCTGCCGCCCGCTGCCCAGGGCAAGGCGCTCGACCGGATGCGTGAGCAGGCCGGGGTGGACGAGGCGTCGATCCTCGCCCCGAGCGGCGCGATCATCGCCAGCGCGAGCCGCGAGCCGACGAAGCTCGTGCCCGACCCGCCGCCGCCGACGGCGCTGCGGCAGGCGCGCGCGGCGCGCGACTACGCCGCGATCGAGACCGTCGGCGAGAGGGGCCTGCGGCTGCGCGTGATCGTGCCGCTCGCCGGCACCACGATCGCGGACGAGACGCGGCTCGTCCAGCTCGTGCACGCCGTTCCGCCCGCCCTCGCCGAGACCGCGGAGACGGTGCAGTCGGTCTACCGCGACTACCGCGAGCTGTCGCTGCTGCGGACCGGCCTCAAGCGCATCTACCTCCTGACCCTGACCCTCACGCTCCTGCTCGCGCTCTTCTCCGCGATCGCGCTCGCGTTCATCCTGAGTCGCCGGTTGTCGGAGCCGCTCGCGGAGCTCGCCGAGTCGGCGCTCGCGGTGGCGCGCGGGGATTTCTCCCGGCGGCCGCGGGTCACGAGCCGCGACGAGCTCGGGGTGCTCACGCGCTCGTTCAACAGCATGATCGGGCAGCTCGACGACGCGCGTGCCGCGGCGGAGGAGAACCGCTCGCAGCTCGAGAACGCCAACGTCTACCTGCAGAGCATCCTCGCCAACCTCTCGGCCGGCGTGCTCACGTTCGACGAGGGCTTCCGGCTCCAGGTGGCCAACGCCGGCGCGGCCAGGATCCTCGGCGAGGACCTCGGGACTTGCGCCGGCGGGCCGCTGGCCGGATCGCCGGCGCTCGACACGCTCGCGCGAGCGATCCGCGAAGGATTCGCGGACGCTGCCGCCGACGCGCCCTGGCAGCGGCAGCTCGAGGTCGGGCTGCGGGGCCTGACGCTGCTCGTGCGCGGGTCGCGGCTGCCCGGGGGCGTCGGCTACGTCGTCGTGTTCGACGACGTGAGCCAGCTCATCGCCGCGCAGCGGGCGACCGCCTGGGGCGAGGTCGCGCGCCGGCTCGCGCACGAGATCAAGAACCCGCTCACGCCGATCCAGCTCTCGGCCGAGCGGGTGCAGGCGAAGCTCGCCGACCGCCTCGCGCCGCCGGAGCGGGAGGCGCTGGCGCGCGCGACCGAGACCATCATCAACCAGGTCGCGGCGATGAAGGCGATGGTCGACGACTTCGGCGAGTACGCGCGCATGCCGGCGCCGACCCTCGGGACGCTCGACCTGAACGCGCTCGTCGGCGAGGTGCTCGCCCTGTACGATCATTCGCATGCGAAGATCACGGCCCGCCTCGAGCCGGCGCTGCCGCTCGTCCGCGGCGACCCGACCCAGCTCCGGCAGGTGATCCACAATCTATTGCAGAACGCCGAAGACGCGCTCGCCGGGCACCCCGACCCGCGCATCGAGGTGCGCACCGAGCGCGCCGGCGACCGCGTGCGGCTGGCGATCGCCGACAACGGCGGCGGTTTCGCCGAGTCGATCATGAAGCGCGCGTTCGAGCCCTACGTCACGACCAAGCCGAAGGGCACCGGACTGGGCCTCGCGATCGTGAAGAAGATCGTCGACGAGCACCACGGCACGGTGAGCCTCGAGAACCGCGCGGGCGCGCCCGGCCGCGGCGGCGCCGCGGTGACCATCGCCCTGCCGCTCGCCGCCTGACAAGATAAGCCATGGCCAACATCCTGGTAGTCGACGACGAAATCGGAATCCGCGAGCTGCTGTCGGAGATCCTCGCCGACGAGGGCCACACCGTCCGGGTGGCCGAGAGCGCGACCGCCGCGCGCGACGCCCGCGGGCGCGGACGCCCGGACCTCGTGCTGCTCGACATCTGGATGCCCGACACCGACGGCATCTCGCTCTTGAAGGAATGGGCCGCCGGCGGACAGCTGACGATGCCGGTGGTGATGATGTCGGGCCACGCCACCATCGACACCGCGGTCGAGGCGACCCGCATCGGCGCGCTCGACTTCCTCGAGAAGCCGATCGCGATGCAGAAGCTGCTCGCCACGGTGAAGCGGGCGCTGCGCACCGGCGAGGCGCCGACCGCCGCCGGGCTCGCGCTCGCGAACCTCGGCCGCTCGGCGGTGATCGCCGACCTCCGCAAGCGCCTCGGGCAGCTCGCGCAGGTGGCCGCGCCGCTCCTCTTCCGCGGCGAGCCGGGCGTCATGCCCGAGCTCTTCGCGCGCGCGCTCCAGCACCCCGGCACGCCGTGGGTGACCGCGGGCGCCGCGCTCGCCGAGGGGCCGCAGGAGCTGCTCGGGCAGGCCGCCGGCGGGATCCTCTTCGTGGACGAGCTGGCCGCGCTCTCCCGGGTGCAGCAGAAGAACCTCGCCTTCGTCGCCTCGCGCGCCGAGCGCCAGAAGGTACGGCTCGTCACGTTCACCGCCGAGGAGCCGCGACGGCTCGCCGACGAGCTCGGTTTCGACGGGTCGCTCCTCGCGCAGCTCTCCCAGCTCGTGCTGCCCCTGCCCGCGCTCCGCCAGTACGCCGAGGACGTGCCGGAGATCGCCGCGATGCTGCTCGCGCAGCTCGTGGAGGCGCGGTTCTGCCCGCCGCGGGAGTTCTCGACCGCGGCCCTCAACACGCTGCGCAACTTCGGCTGGCCGCGCAACCTCGAGGAGCTGCAGCAGGTCGTGCGCACCGCCGCGCTCACCGCGCTCGAGGACGAGATCGCCGCCGAGGACGTCACCCGGGCGCTGCCCGCGCCCGGCGGGGAGCCGACGTTCGCCGGCCTGCCGCTCGACCTGCCGCTGCGGGAGGCGCGCGAGGCGTTCGAGCGCGCCTACTTCGAGCACCATCTCGCGCGCGAGAGCTCGATCAGCCGGCTCGCCGAGAAGAGCGGGCTCGAGCGCACCCACCTGTACCGCAAGCTGAAGCAGCTCGGACTGGGGCCGACGAAGAAGGAGGACTGAGGCGCCCGCCGCGCGGAATCGGACTAGAATCCGCGGCCTCACAGGGAGCCCGGGTCGTGAAGATCGTCATCCTCGGCGCCGGCCAGGTCGGCTCGACGCTGGCCGAGAGCCTCGTTTCCGAGCAGAACGACATCACGCTGGTCGACAGCGAGCCGGCGCGGCTGAGGGATCTGCAGGACAAGCTCGACCTGCGGACCGTGGTCGGAAGCGCCGCGTTCCCGTCGACGCTGGTCGACGCCGGGATCGAGGACGCCGACATGCTGATCGCGGTGACGAAGTCGGACGAGACCAACCTCGTGGCCTGCAAGATCGCGGCCAACCTCTTCAACACGCCGACCCGCATCGCGCGCGTGCGTTCGCGTTCGATCCTGGACAACCCCGAGCTGCTGAGCGACGAGGGGTTCGCGGTCGACTACGCGATCAGCCCCGAGGACATCGTCACCGAGTACATCACGCGGCTGATCGAGTTCCCGGAGGCGCTCCAGGTGCTGCGCTTCGCCGACGGCCGGGTCACGATGGTCGCGGTGCGTGCGGTCGAGGGCGGGCCGCTGGTCGGCCACCCGCTCAAGGACATGCGCCAGCACCTGTCCGCGGTGGACGCGCGCGTGGTCGCGATCTTCCGCGGCGACCAGGCGATCATTCCCGACGGCGACACGGTCGTCCGCGCCGGCGACGAGGTGTTCTGCATCGCCGACAGCGAGCACATCCGCCAGGTGATGCGCGAGCTGCGCAAGATGGACAAGCCGGTGAAGCGGGTGATGATCGCCGGCGGCGGCAACATCGGCCTGCGGCTCGCGCGCGCGCTCGAGGGCGACTACCAGGTCAAGATCATCGAGTTCGGGAAGGCGCGCGCCGAGCTGATCGCGAACCAGCTCAACTCGGCGCTGGTGCTGCACGGCGACGCGACCGACGAGGAGCTGCTCGAGAACGAGAACATCGGCGAGATGGACCTCTTCCTCTCGCTCACCAACGACGACGAGAACAACATCATGTCGGCCCTGCTCGCCAAGCGGCTCGGCGCGCGGCGGGTGGTGGCGCTGATCAACCGCCGCTCGTACGCCGACCTGATGCAGGGCGGGCAGATCGACATCGCGATCTCGCCGGCGCAGGCGACGATCGGCAAGCTCCTGCAGCACATCCGCCGCGGCGACGTCGTGGCGGTGCACGCGCTCCGCCGCGGCGCCGCCGAGGCGCTCGAGCTGGTGGCGCACGGCGACGAGAAGACCTGCAAGGTGATCGGCAAGAAGGTGGAGGAGATCCAGCTGCCGCGCGGCGCGACGATCGGCGCGATCGTGCGCCGCCTCCCCCACCCCAAGGTCGAACGGGTCTCCGACCTCGAGGCGAAGGAGCGCGACGCCGACGTGATCATGGCGCACCACGACACCACGATCTGCACCGACGATCACGTGATCATGTTCGTCGCCAACAAGCGCATGATCCCGAAGGTCGAGAAGCTGTTCCAGGTCGGCTTCGGCTTCGTGTAGCCGCGGGCGCGATGCTGTCGGCCGCACGCACCCCGGTCGCCGCGCTGGCGCGCTACGCGCCGCTCGCGCAGACGCTCGGGCTGATGCTGATGATCTTCGGCCTGTCGATCCTCGTCCCGCTCGCGCTCTCCCACTTCCTCGCCGACGGCGCCGAGGCCGCGTACGACGAGGCGCTCGCGTTCACGTTCGGCTGCGGTCTCGTGCTCTGGCTCCTCGCGCGCGGGCACCAGGGCGAGCTGCAGATCCGCGACGGCTTCCTGCTGGTCGCGCTCACGTGGACCGTCCTGCCGGCGTTCGCGACGCTGCCCCTGCATGCTGTACCTGCCGGAGCTCTCGTTCACCGACGCGTACTTCGAGACCGTGTCGGGCCTCACCACCTCCGGCGCCACCGTGCTGGACGGCCTCGACAAGCTGCCGCCGTCGATCAACCTCTGGCGCAGCCAGCTCGTCTGGATGGGCGGCCTCGGCGTCGTGGTGCTCGCGGTCGCGATCCTGCCGCTCCTCGGCGTGGGCGGCGCGCAGCTCTTCAAGGCCGAGACGCCGGGCCCGATGAAGGACACGAAGCTCACGCCGCGCATCACCGAGACCGCGAAGGGGCTCTACGGCGTCTACGTCGTCATCACGATCGCCTGCATCGTCGCGTTCAGCTCGCCGGCATGACCTGGCTCGACGCCGTGATCCACGGCGTTCTCGACGCTGGGGCTCGGCGGGTTCTCCTCGCACGACGCGAGCTTCGCCTTCTTCGACTCGCCGGTGATCGAAGCGGTCGCCATCGTTTTCATGCTGATCGCCAGCCTCAACTTCGCCACCCATTTCCTCGTCTGGCGCGGCCGGAGCCTGCGGCCCTACCGGCGCGACCCGGAGGCGGGAATGGTGCATGCTCGCGATGCTCGGCGAGCGTCCGCGCTGGTCGCGGTCTACCTCTGGCAGGTCCAGCTTCTACCCGGACTTCTGGACACTCGCTTCGGTTCGCCGCGTTCAACGTCGTCTCGATCGCGAGCACCACCGGCTTCGCCAACACCGACTTCGGCGTGTGGCCGGTCTTTCGCCCCGCTGTGATGCTGTATCTCTGCGCTTCGCGACGTCGTCGGGGTCGACCGGCGGCGGGATGAAGATGATCCGGGCGCTGGTGCTGTTGAAGGCAGTCGATGCGCGAGTTCACGCGCATCCTCCATCCGCGCGCCGAGGTGCCGCTGAAGCTCGGCGGCGAGCCGATCGAGCACAACCTGATCTTCGCGGTGCTCGCGTTCATGCTCGTCTACGGCCTGACGATCGTCGGCATGTCGCTCGTGATGACCGCGACCGGGCTCGACTTCATCACCGCGTTCTCGGCGGTCGTGGCCTGCATCAACAACATGGGCCCGGGGCTCAACAAGGTCGGGCCGGCGACGACCTACGCCGTCCTCACCGACTTCCAGACCTGGATCTGCACCGCGGCGATGCTGCTCGGGCGGCTCGAGCTCTTCACCCTGCTCGTCGTCTTCACCCGCGCCTTCTGGCGGAAGTGAGCTGCGTGCGAGCGGTCAGCGGACCAGCCGGAACGAGCCGGGGAACATCGAGCGGTCCACCTCGCCGGCGCGCGCGGCGCGGGCGACCAGTACCACCTGGTAGTAACGGTTGCCGGAGACCAGCACGCGCGCCGCGAGCCGCATCGGGTTGCCCTCGGCCGCCCCTTCCGCCTCGAACTCCACGCCGGTCACGCCGTCCAGGGTGCGCTCGGCGGTCACGCGGCCGCCGATGTTCTTCACCAGCGCGGCACGGCCTTCCTCGAGCGCGCGTTCCGGCGCGACATTCGGCGGCAGATCGGCGTAGCCGACGCCGAACGCCATCTCCGGCGCGTGGGCGGAGACCATGTGCATGGTCGTCTTGCCGCCGGCGAGCACGAGCTCGCGCGATTCGCGTGCCGGTTTGCTCGGCAGCATCACCGTGAACCCGCCCTCGGGCGAGGTGAACTCGCGCCAGTCGAGCTCGGCGAAGCAGGCGGCGAGCGCGAGCGCTGCGGCGAACGCCAGGCTAGATCGCGGCCACCGCATCGCCGACCCGGATCGGTCCGCCCGCGACGACGCGGGCGGTGATTCCTCCGTGGCCGCGCATCGCGTTGTACCCGCCCGGGCCGAGGGCTTCCTCCATCCGCGAGCAGGGTTCGCACGGCCCCGTCGCCTCGAGGAGCGCGCCACCGACGCGGAACCGCCGCCCCTTGAGCGCGAGCAGGTTCAACGCCGCGACGACGATGTTGCGCCGGATGAGCGCGGGATCGAGCGTCGGGCGCCCGACGAATGCCGCGACCGCGGCGAGGTGCTCCGCCTGGATCAGCGTGACCTGGCGGTTGCCGTCGTGCGCGTAGTGATCGCCGGCCAGCCCCTGCCCCGCGATCGCTTCGACCGCGTCGACCGCCGTGACGCCCGCCCGCCGGGCCGGCCGCACGCCGATCCACGCGACGCGGCCGGTCTGCGGCAGCGTCGCGAGCAGCTCGGCGAGCGTTAGTTCCACCTATTTCGCAGCGACGCAGGCGATCTCGACCAGCATCCGCGGATCGGCGAGCTTGGCCTCGACCGTGGCGCGCGCCGGCAGGTTGTTCGGGTCGATCCACTGCTTCCAGACCCCGTTCATCCCTTCGCGGTTGCGGATGTCGGTGACCCACACGTTCGCCCACAGGATCTTCGACTTGTTCGACCCGGCCTTGGCGAGCGCCGCGTCGATCGACGCCAGCACCTGCCGTGTCTGCCCGGCGATGTCCTGCGCCAGGTCGTCGGCGACGGTGCCCGCGACGAAGACGAGGTTGCCGTGCTCGACGGCGTCGGAAAGGATGCCGCCATGGGGGTTGTGCCTGACGATGCTCATGCCCTGGTCTCCTTGGTGTTGGTCGAAGCGGCGCGAACGCGCGGCCGGCGCATTCTACGCGCGGCCGGTCTGCACAGTTTTTCCGCAATTCGCGCCGAATCCTTCGACAGTGGCGCGGTAGGCTCAGCGTGCCGTCATTGCGTCAGGGGCAGGCCCATGTTTCGCAACACGCCGTTACCGTCCGGAAATCCGTTTGCGGAGCTCTTTCTGCTTTAATCGCCCGGCCCGATGAATCGACCAACGGAACCATCGCTGCACGACCAGGGAACGCCCGCCGCGACCGGTGCGCGGCGCCGCGTCTGGCTCTGGTCGGCGGTAATCGTCCTGCTCGCGGTTGGTGCGTACTTCGGCTATCGGCAGTTCGCGCCCGCACCCGAAGCCGCGCCGACGACTGCCGCCGGCCGGCCGGGCGGTCCGGGCGGTCCGCCGCGGCCAACGCCGGTCGTCGCGGAGCCGGCGCGGACGTCCGACGTCGACGTCTATCTCAACGCGCTCGGCACCGTCACTCCGCGTCCGGACCGTCACGGTGCGCAGCCGCGTCGAAGGGCAGCTCCTGCGGGTGCTGTTCGAGGAAGGCCAGGTCGTCAAGGAGGGGCAGCTCCTCGCCGAGATCGATCCGCGGCCGTTCCAGGTGCAGCTCATGCAGGCCGAGGGGCAGATGGCGCGCGACCGCGCGCTGCTCGAGAACGCGCGGCTCGACCTGGAGCGCTACCGGACGCTCTTCGAGCAGGACTCGATCGCGAAGCAGCAGGTGGACACGCAGGCCGCGCTCGTGCGCCAGTACGAAGGCGCGGTGAAGGTCGACCAGAGCCAGATCGACAACGCGCGGCTGCAGCTCGCCTACGCCCGCATCGTCGCGCCGATCAGCGGCCGCGCGGGCCTGCGCCTCGTCGATCCCGGCAACATCGTCCGCGCCGGCGACGCGAACGGCCTGGTCGTCATCACCCAGCTTGCGCCGATCGCGGTGGTGTTCACCGTCCCGCAGGACAACCTGCCGGCGGTGATGAAGCGGATGCAGTCGGGCGAGAAGCCGCCGGTCGAGGCCTGGGACCGCGAGCTGAAGGCCCGTCTCGCGAGCGGCACGCTCGCCTCGGTGGACAACCTGGTCGATCCGGCGACCGGCACGGTCAAGCTCAAGGCGCAGTTCGCGAACGACGACGACCGGGCTGTTCCCCAACCAGTTCGTGAACGTGCGCATGAAGCTCGACACGGTGCGCGACGCCACGGTGATTCCGGTGTCGGCGGTGCAGCGCGGTTCCCAGGGCATGTTCGTGTACGTCGTCCAGCCGGACCAGACGGCGAAGCTGCGCCCGGTGAAGCTCGGGCCGGTCGACGGCCAGCGCCAGGCGATCGCGGAGGGACTCGCGCCCGGCGAGCTGGTAGTCAGCGACGGCATGGATCGCCTGCGCGACGGCGCGCCGGTCGAGGTGACCACGGCGCGCCCCGAGCTCAAGCCGGCTGCCGACGGCAAGGGCCCGGGCAAGGGCACGCGACGCAAGCCGCGCCCGGAGGGCGCGCCCGCGCCAAGAAGTGACGCCATGAACCCGTCCCGCCTGTTCATCCTGCGGCCGGTGGCGACCACGCTCGCGATGGTCGCGATCCTGCTTGGCAGGCCTCGTCGCGTACCGGCAGCTGCCGGTCTCGGCGCTGCCGCAGGTCGACTACCCGACGATCCAGGCGTTCACCTTCTATCCCGGCGCGAGCCCGGAGGTGATGGCCTCCTCGGTCACCGCGCCGCTCGAGCGCCAGTTCGGCCAGATCCCGGGCCTCAAGCAGATGTCGTCGACGAGCTCCGGCGGCGCGTCGGTGATCACGCTGCAGTTCGATCTCGCGGTGCCGCTCGACGTCGCCGAACAGGGCGTGCAGGCGGCGATCAACGCCGCCTCGAACCTGATCCCGCAGGATCTGCCGGCACCGCCGGTGTACAGCAAGGTGAACCCGGCCGACGCGCCGGTGCTCACGCTCGGCCTGTCGTCGAAGACGCTGACGCTGCCGGAGATCCAGAACCTCGCCGACACGCGGCTCGCGCAGAAGCTCTCCCAGGTCGCCGGCGTCGGCCTCGTCACGCTGTCGGGCGGTCAGCGGCCCGCGGTCCGCGTGCAGGCGAACCCCAAGGCGCTCGCCGCCAACGGCCTCGGCCTCGAGGACGTCCGCACGGCGATCAACGCGGCCAACGTGAAGAAGGCGAAGGGCAGCTTCGACGGGCCGAGCCGCTCGTACACGATCGACGCCAACGACCAGCTGCGCTCCGCCGCCGAGTACCGCGCCATCGTCGTCGCCTACCGCAACGGCGCGCCGCTCTACCTCTCGGACGTCGCCGACGTCGTCGAGGACGCCGAGAACGTCCGCCTCGCCGCCTGGATGAACGACGTGCCGGCGGTGATCGTCAACATCCAGCGGCAGCCCGGCGCGAACGTGATCGAGGTCGTGGACCGCATCAAGCGCGCGCTCCCGCAGCTCACCGCGTCGCTGCCGGCGGCGGTCGACGTCGCGGTGCTGACCGACCGCACCGTGACCATCCGCGCGTCGGTGCGCGACGTCCAGTTCGAGCTCGCGGTCGCGATCGCGCTGGTGGTGATGGTGATCTTCCTCTTCCTGCGCAGCGTGCCGGCGACGATCATCCCGAGCGTCGCGGTGCCGCTGTCGCTCGTCGGCACGTTCGGCGTCATGTACCTCGCCGGCTTCTCGATCAACAACCTGACCCTGATGGCGCTCGTCGTCGCCACCGGCTTCGTCGTGGACGACGCGATCGTCATGATCGAGAACATCGCGCGCTACATCGAGCGCGGCGACTCGCCGCTCGAGGCGGCGCTCAAGGGGTCGCGGCAGATCGGCTTCACGATCATCTCGCTCACCCTGTCGCTCGTCGCCGTGCTCATTCCGCTGCTCTTCATGGGCGAGGTCGTCGGGCGCCTGTTCCGCGAGTTCGCGGTCACGCTCGCGGTCGCGATCCTCATCTCGGCGGTGGTGTCGCTGACCCTGACGCCGATGATGTGCGCGCGGCTCCTGCGGCACACGCCCGAGCGGGAGCAGGGCCGCTTCTACCGCGCGACCGGGCACTGGTTCGACACCGTGATCGAGCGCTACGGGCGGATGCTCGACTGGGTGCTCGCCCGCCAGGGCGCGACGCTCGTCGTCGCCGTCGCCACCCTCGTCCTCACGGTCTGCTCTACCTCGTCGTGCCGAAGGGCTTCTTCCCGGTGCAGGACACCGGCGTCATCCAGGGCATCTCGGAGGCGCCGCAGAGCGTGTCGTTCGGCGCGATGGCCGAGCGCCAGCAGGCGCTGGCGAAGGTGATCCTGCAGGACCCGGCGGTCGAGAGCCTGTCGTCGTTCATCGGCGTCGACGGCACGAACGCCACGCTGAACAGCGGCCGGATGCTGATCAACCTGAAGCCGCTCGCGGTCAGGCGGACGCACGCGTCCGACGTGATCCGCCGGCTGGGTCCCGAGCTGGCGAAGGTGCCGGGCATCACGCTCTACATGCAGCCGGTGCAGGACCTCACGGTCGAGGACCGCATCAGCCGCACGCAATACCAGTTCACGCTCGAGGCCGCCGACGGCAAGCTGCTGAGCGAATGGGTGCCGCGCCTGGTCGATCGCCTGCGCGCGCTGCCGCAGCTCACCGACGTGGCGAGCGACCTGCAGGACCAGGGTTTGCAGGCGTACGTCGAGATCGACCGCGACACCGCCGGCCGGCTCGGCATCACGCCGGCGGCGATCGACAACGCGCTCTACAACGCCTTCGGCCAGCGCCTCGTCTCCACGATCTTCACGCAGGCGACGCAGTACCGGGTCGTGCTCGAGGTGAAGCCCGAGTTCCGCGCCGGCCCGGACGCGCTGAAGGACATCCACGTCGCGTCGTCGTCCGGCGCGCAGGTGCCGCTCTCGGCGCTCACGCGCGTCACCGTCGGGACCGCGCCGCTCGCGATCAATCACATCGGCCAGTTCCCGGCCGCGACGGTCTCGTTCAACCTGGCGCGCGGCGTTTCGCTCGGCGAGGCGGTGGACGCGATCCAGGCGGTCGAGCGCGAGATCGGGCTCCCGGCGAGCGTGCAGACCGGGTTCCAGGGCGCCGCGGCGTCGTTCCGCGACTCGCTCGCGAGCACGCTCCTCCTGGTGCTGGCCGCGATCGTCACGATGTACATCGTGCTGGGCGTGCTCTACGAGAGCTACATCCACCCGGTCACCATCCTCTCCACGCTGCCGTCGGCCGCGGTCGGCGCGCTCGCCGCGCTGCTCCTCGCCCGCACGCCGCTCGGCATCGTCGCGGTCATCGGCATCATCCTGCTGATCGGCATCGTGAAGAAGAACGCGATCATGATGATCGACTTCGCGCTCGACGCCGAGCGGAAGGAAGGCAAGACGCCGCACGAGGCGATCCGCCAGGCGTGCCTGCTCCGCTTCCGGCCGATCCTGATGACGACGCTCGCGGCGCTGTTCGCGGCGCTGCCGCTGATGCTCGGCACCGGCGTCGGCTCCGAGCTGCGGCACCCGCTCGGCCTCACGATGGTCGGCGGCCTGATCGTGAGCCAGGTGCTCACGCTCTTCACGACGCCGGTGATCTACCTCGCCTTCGACCGGCTGGCGAAGCGCGCCGGCGCCGCAGCGCCGGCGCGCCGCGTCCGGGGAGCCGCTGGCGATGAGCTTCGCGGCGCCGTTCATCGCGCGCCCGGTCGCGACGACGCTGCTCGCCGTCGGGCTCACGCTCGCCGGCGCGGTCGCCTACACGCAGCTGCCGGTCGCGCCGCTGCCGCAGGTCGAGTACCCGACGATCTCGGTGAGCGCGAGCCTGCCGGGCGCGAGCCCCGACACGATGGCGGCGACGGTCGCGACGCCGCTCGAGCGCCAGCTCGGGCGCATCGCCGGCGTGAACGAGATCACGTCGAGCTCGTCGCTCGGCTCGACGCGCGTCGTGCTGCAGTTCGATCTCAACCGCGAACATCAACGACGCGGCGATCGAGGTGCAGGCGGCGATCAACGCCGCGCGGAGCCAGTTGCCGACGGGGATGCCGAACAACCCGACCTACCGCAAGGTGAACCCGGCCGACGCGCCGATCATGGTGCTGACGCTGACCTCCGACACGCTCACGCAGGGGCAGATGTACGACGCCGCCTCGACGGTCGTCGCGCAGAAGCTCTCGCAGGTGCGCGGCGTCGGACAGGTGACCGTCAGCGGCAGCTCGCTGCCGGCGGTGCGCGTCGAGCTGAACCCGACCGCGCTCAACGCCCACGGCATCGGTCTCGGCGACGTGCGCAACGCGCTCGCGGCGGCGAACGCGAACCGCCCGAAGGGGCTGGTCGAGCAGGGCGACCGCCAGTGGTGGATCTACGCCAACGACCAGGCGCGGACCGCGGCCGAGTACCGGCCGCTGATCGTCGCCTGGCGGAACGGCGCGCCGGTGCGGCTGGCCGACGTCGCCGACGTCGTCGACTCGGTGCAGGACGTGCGCAACGCCGGGTCGCGGAACGGCCGGCCGGCGGTGCTGCTCCCGATCTACAAGCAGCCGAACGCCAACATCCTCGAGACGGTGCAGCGCGTGCAGGACCTGATGCCGTGGCTGCGCGCGTCGCTGCCGGCCGCCGTCGACCTCGAGGTGGCGCTCGAGCGCACGTCGACGATCCGCGCTTCGATCAACGAAGTGCAGAAGACGCTCGCGATCGCGGTCGGTCTGGTGATCCTGGTGGTGTTCGTCTTCCTGCGCCGGGTGCGGGCGACGCTGATCCCGGCCGTGGCGGTGCCGGTGTCGATCGTCGCGACCTTCGGCTTCATGTACCTCGCCGGCTACAGCCTCAACAACCTCTCGCTGATGGCGCTGATCGTGGCGACCGGGTTCGTCGTCGACGATGCGATCGTCGTGCTCGAGAACGCGACCCGCCACATCGAGGCGGGGATGAGCCCGATGGCGGCCGCGCTCGCGAGCGCGCGCGAGGTGAGCTTCACGGTGCTGTCGATGAGCGTGTCGCTGATCGCGGTGTTCATCCCGATCCTCTTCATGGGCGACATCGTCGGGCGCTTCTTCCGCGAGTTCGCGGTCACGCTCTCGGTCGCGATCCTCGTCTCGCTCGCCGTCTCGCTCACGCTCACGCCGATGATGTGCGCGCGGCTGCTCGCGCCGCCGCCGCCGGGCGGCCACGGCCGGCTGTACCTCGCCGGCGAGCGGGTGTTCGCCGCGATCCGGCGCGGCTACGAGCGCAGTCTCGCGCTGGGCGCTCCGCCACTCGCTGCTGACGATCGTGATCCTCGCCGCGACGATCGGCCTGAACGTCTACCTGTACATCGAGATCCCGAAGGGCTTCTTCCCGCAGCAGGACACCGGCCGCGCTGATCGGCTGGATCCGCGGCGACCAGTCGAGCTCGTTCCAGTCGATGCAGCAGAAGATGGCGCCGGCTGGTCGAGATCGTGCGCGCCGATCCCGGCGGTCGAGACTGGTGACCGCGGTGACCGGCGGCGGGTCGCGCAACTCCGGCACGATGTTCGTCTCGCTCAAGCCGCTCAAGGAGCGCGCGATCGGCGGGCGAGGTCGTCGCGCGGCTGCGCGCGCAGCTCGCGAAGGAACCCGGCGTGAATCTGTGGCTGGTGCCGGTCCAGGACGTGCGCATCGGCGGGCGGCAGGGCACCGGGTCGTACCAGTACACGCTGCAGAGCGACGATCTCGAGGCGCTGCGCACCTGGACCCCGCGCCTGCAGGCGGCGCTGCAGAGCGTGCCGCAGCTCGCCGACGTCAGCAGCGATCAGGAGACGCGCGGCCTGCAGACGACGGTCGTGATCGACCGGCCGACCGCCGCGCGGCTCGGCATCACGCCCGACCTGATCGACACCACGCTCGGCAACGCGTTCGGGCAGTCGGTCGTCTCGACGATCTACACCGAGCGCAACCAGTATCGCGTGGTGATGGAGGTCGATCCGCGCTACGCGCAGGGCCCGGAGGCGCTGAAGGACATCCACGTGCGCAGCCCCGCCGGCGTGCAGGTGCCGCTCTCGACGGTCGCGCGCTACGAGTTCACCAACACCCCGCTGTCGGTCAATCACCAGGGCCAGTTCGCCGCCTCCACCATCTCGTTCAGCCTGCCCGAAGGCGTCTCGCTGTCGGCCGCGACCGCGGCGATCAACGAGACCATGGCGCGGATCGGCGATGCCGGCGTCGATCTACGGCGGCTTCCAGGGCACCGCGCGCGGCTTCCAGGCGACGCTCGCGCGCCAGCCGTGGCTGATCCTCGCGGCGATGGTCGCGATGTACCTCGTCCTCGGCATGCTCTACGAGAGCACCATCCACCCGATCACGATCCTGTCAACGCTACCTTCGGCCGGCGTCGGCGCGCTGCTCGCGCTGCTCGCGTTCAAGATCGAGTTCGGCGTGATCGCGCTGATCGCGGTGTTCCTGCTGATCGGGATCGTGAAGAAGAACGCGATCATGATGGTCGACTTCGCGCTCGACGCCGAGCGCCGCGAGGGCCTCTCCCCCGAGCAGGCGATCCTGCGCGCGTGCAGCCTGCGCCTGCGCCCGATCCTGATGACGACCGCGGCGGCGATGCTCGGCGCGCTGCCGCTCGCCTTCCGCACCGGCGACGGCGCCGAGCTGCGCCAGCCGCTCGGCATCGCGATCTTCGGCGGCCTGCTGCTGAGCCAGCTGCTGACGCTTTACACGACCCCCGTCGTCTACCTGTATCTCGACCGGTTCCGGCTGTGGTGCCGGCGGCGCTGGCGCCGGGGCGGCCGCGCGCCGGCACTGGAGCCGCAATGACCCCCCGCCTCCTGCTCCCGCTCGCCGTCGCTGGCCCTGCTCTCCGGCGTGCATGGTCGGCCCCGACTATGTCCGTCCGACGGCAGCGGTTCCTGAGGGCTACAAGGAGATGGCGGGCTGGAAACGGGCCGAACCGCGCGACGCCATCGAGCGCGGGCGGTGGTGGGAGATGTTCGGCGACCCGGAGCTCAACGCGCTCGCGGCGCGCGTGGACATCTCGAACCAGAACATCCGCATCGCCGAGGCGAACTTCCGGCAGGCGCAGGCGCTCGCTGAGCAGGCGCGCGCGGGGCTCTTCCCGACGGTGGGCGCCGGCGCCTCGGCGATCCGGAGCAAGTCGCCTTCGCTCTCCAACCAGCCGTCGTTCGCCACCGGCGCGGTGAACAACTTCAACCTCAACGCCAACGCGAGCTGGGAGCTCGACCTGTGGGGCAAGGTGCGCCGCGGGATCGAGTCGGGCGAGGCGAACTGGCAGGCGAGCGCGGCCGACCTCGAATTGATACGGCTGTCGGCGCAGGCGGCCGTGGCGCAGACCTATCTGAGCCTGCGCATCGCCGACGTGCAGCGGCGGGTGCTCGAGGAGACGGTCGCCGCATTCCAGCGCACGCTGGAGCTCACGCAGAACCGCTACGCAGCCGGCATCGCGGCGAGGGTCGACGTCGTGCAGGCGGAGGTGCAGCTCAAGAGCACGCAGGCGCAGCTCGTGGACAACGGCATCGACCGCGCGCTGCTCGAGCACGCGATCGCGACGCTCGTCGGCGAGCCGGCGTCGACGTTCTCGATCGCGCGCACGCCGCTCGTCGCAAAGCTGCCGGACATTCCGGTCGGCGTGCCGTCGGAGCTGCTCGAGCGCCGGCCGGACATCGCCGCGGCCGAACGCACCGTCGCTGCCGCCAACGCGCAGATCGGCGTCGCGCAGGCCGCGTTCTACCCGACGCTCACGCTGTCGGCCGCCGGCGGGTACCGCAGCACGAGCTTCGCCGACTGGCTGACCGCGCCGAGCCGCTTCTGGTCGCTCGGCGCCGTGCTCGCGCAGACGCTCTTCGACGGCGGCCTGCGGCGTGCGGTGTCCGACCAGGCGATCGCGGCGTACGACGGCCAGGTCGCGGCGTACCGCCAGACGGTGCTGACCGGGTTCCAGGAGGTCGAGGACAACCTCGCCCAGCTGCGCCTCCTCGAGGAAGAGGCGGGGTTCCAGAACGATGCCGCCCGCGGCGCGCAGCTGTCGGTCGAGCTCACGACCAACCAGTACAAGGCGGGGATCGTGAGCTACCTGAACGTCATCGCCGCGCAGGCGATCGCGCTCAACAACGAGCGGGCGGCGGTGAACGTCCAGGGCCGCCGCCTCGTGGCGAGCGTGGCCCTGGTGAAGGCGCTCGGCGGCGGGTGGGACGCGCGCGCGCTCGAGGACATCAGCCTGTCCAAGCGGAGCGACGCGCAAAAGTAGTCCCGGGTCGCTATGCTCCGGTCCTGACTTTCGTCAACCGGAGAACCCGATGTCCAAGCTCACCTTGCAGAAGGCCAACGCGATCATCGAGCACGCGCTCGCCAAGGCGCGCGAGATGAAGATCAAGCCGCTCGCCGTCGTCGTCCTCGACGAGTCGGGCCACCTGAAGGCGGCGCAGCGCGAGGATGGCGCGAGCATGTTCCGCGTCGACGTCGCGACCGGGAAGGCGTGGGCGGCGGTCGGGATGGACGCCTCGAGCCGCGCGCTCGCCAAGCGCGCGAAGGACAACCCCGCGTTCTTCCACACGCTCGCCGCGACCGCGAAGGGGAAGTTTCTGCCGCAGCCAGGTGCGGTGCTGATCAAGGATGCGGACGGGAAGATCCTCGGCGCGGCGGGCGCGAGCGGCGCCGCCGGCGAGGAGGACGAGGCGGCGTGCGCTTACGGGATCGAGCGCGCGGGTTTCACGCCCGACGCGTCAGGTTGAACTCGCGCTAGCTGTCGTACGCCAGCGCCGGCGCCAGCCAGCGCTCGGTCTTCGCCAGGTCGTCCTGCTTCCGGCGCGCGTAGTCCTCCGCCTGGTCGCGGTCGATCTTGCCGACCGCAAAGTACTGCGCGTCCGGATGGGCGAAGTAGAAGCCGCTCACCGCCGCCGCCGGCCACATCGCGTAGTTCTCGGTGAGGGTGATGCCCGCCTCCGGCGCGTCGAGCAGCGCGAAGAGCGGCCCCTTCTCGGTGTGGTCCGGGCACGCCGGATAGCCGGGCGCCGGCCGGATGCCGCGGTACGCTTCCGCGATCAGCGCCGCTTCGTCGAGCGCCTCGTCCCGCGCGTAGCCCCAGAGCTCGCGCCGCACCCGCAGATGCATCAGCTCGGCCAGCGCCTCGGCTAGCCGGTCGGCGAGCGCCTTGACCATGATCGCGCTGTAGTCGTCGTGCGCCGCCTCGAACTCGCGCACCCGCTCGTCGCAGCCGATGCCGGCGGTGACCGCGAACGCCCCGAGGTAGTCGCGCACGCCTGACGCCTTCGGCGCCACGAAGTCGGCGAGGCAGAAGTTGTGGCGATCTGCCGCCTTCTTCGTCTGCTGCCGCAGGCAGTGGACCACCATCGTCGGCTCGCGCCGGCTCTCGTCCGCGTAGATCTCGATGTCGTCGCCGACCGCGTTCGCCGGGTAGAGGCCGACGACGGCGTTCGCCGTGAGCCATTTTTCCGCGATGATCCGCTCGAGCATCGCCTGCGCGTCGCGGAAGACGTTGCGCGCCGCCTCGCCGACCACCGGGTCGTCCAGGATCTTCGGATAGCTGCCGGTCAGGTCCCAGGTCTGGAAGAACGGCGACCAGTCGATATGCCGCGCGATCTCGGCGAGATCGTAGCCGCGGAAGAGCTTGCGGCCGGAGAGCGCCGGCTGCGGCGGCGCGTAGCTCGCCCAGTCGATCGGGAATGCGTTCGCGCGCGCCTCGGCCAAGGTCACGAGCGGCGTGCCCTTCTTCGCCGCATGCTGCTGACGGATGCGCTCGTAGTCGGACTTCACCTCGGCGACGTACTTGGCGCGCAGGTCGGTGGAGATCAGGTTGGTGCACACGCCGACGGCGCGCGACGCGTCGGGGACGTAGATCACCGCCGACGGGTAGTTCGGCGCGATCTTGACCGCGGTGTGCACGCGCGAGGTCGTCGCGCCGCCGATGAGGAGCGGCAGCTCGAAGCCCTCGCGCGTCATCTCGTGCGCGACGTGCGCCATCTCCTCGAGCGACGGCGTGATCAGGCCCGAGAGGCCGATGATGTCGGCGCCTTCGTCGCGCGCCGTCTGCAGGATCTTCTGCGCCGGCACCATCACGCCGAGGTTGACGACCTCGAAGTTGTTGCACTGGAGCACGACGCCGACGATGTTCTTGCCGATGTCGTGGACGTCGCCCTTGACGGTGGCGATGACGATCTTGCCCTTCGACCTCGCATTCGCCGGACCGCGCCTTCTCGGCCTCGATGAACGGCACGAGGTGCGCGACCGCCTGCTTCATGACCCGCGCCGACTTCACCACCTGCGGCAGGAACATCTTGCCGGCGCCGAAGAGGTCGCCGACGACGTTCATGCCGTCCATCAGCGGGCCTTCGATCACCTGGATCGGCCGCTCGGCCTTCTGGCGCGCCTCCTCGGTGTCCTCGACGATCCAGGTCGAGATGCCCTGCACCAGCGCGTGCGAGAGGCGCGCCTCGACCGTCCCCTTGCGCCACGAGAGGTCCTCCTCGACGCGCTTGCCGCCCGCCTTGACGGTCTCCGCGAACTTCACCAGCCGCTCGGTGGCGTCGCTGCGTCGGTTGAGGACCACGTCCTCGACGTGCTCGAGGAGATCCTTCGGGATCTCCGCGTAGACGCCGAGCTGCCCGGCGTTGACGATGCCCATCGTCATGCCGGCCCGGATCGCGTGATAGAGGAACGCCGTGTGCATCGCCTCCCGCACCGGGTCGTTGCCGCGGAACGAGAACGACAGGTTCGACACGCCGCCCGACACCTTGACGTGCGGCAGGTTCTGCCTGATCCAGCGCGTCGCTTCGATGTAATCGACGCCGTAGGTCACGTGCTCTTCGAGCCCGGTCGCGACCGCGAAGATGTTCGGGTCGAAGATGATGTCCTCGGCCGGGATCCCGACCGTGTTCGTGAGGACGTCGTGGCAGCGGCGCAGGATCTCGATCCGCCGCTCGAGCGTGTCGGCCTGGCCCTTCTCGTCGAACGCCATCACGACCACCGCCGCGCCGTAGCGGCGGGCGAGCTTCGCCTGCCGGACGAACTCCGCCTCGCCCTCCTTGAGCGAGATCGAGTTCACCACCGGCTTGCCCTGCACGCACTTCAGGCCGGCCTCGATGACCGACCACTTCGAGCTGTCGATCATCACCGGCACGCGCGCGATGTCGGGCTCCGCGGCGACGAGGTTGAGGAACGTCCGCATGGCCGCCTGCGAATCGAGCATCGCCTCGTCCATGTTGACGTCGATCACCTGCGCGCCGTTCTCGACCTGCTGCCGCGCGACCGTCAGTCCCTCCTGGTAGTTGCCGGCGAGGACGAGCCGCGCGAACGCCTTCGAGCCGGTGACGTTGGTGCGCTCGCCGACGTTGACGAAGAGCGAGTCCTCGCCGATGTTCACCGCCTCGAGGCCGGAGAGCCGCAGGCGCGGCTCGATCGCCGGCACCTTGCGCGGCGCGACGTTGCGCACGTGCGCGGCGATCGCGGCGATGTGCTCCGGCGTCGTCCCGCAGCAGCCGCCGACGATGTTGAGGAATCCGGACTGGGCGAACTCCTCGAGCAGGCAGGAAGTGTGCTCGGGCGTCTCGTCGTAGCCGGTCTCCGACAGCGGGTTCGGCAATCCCGCGTTCGGGTAGCAGCAGATGTAGGTGTCGGCGACCGTCGCGAGCTCCTCGATGTACGGCCGCATCAGCTTGGCGCCGAGCGCGCAGTTCAGCCCGATGGTGAGCGGCCGCGCGTGCCGCACCGAGTTCCAGAACGCCTCCGCCGTCTGGCCGGTCAGCGTCCGGCCCGACTGGTCGGTGATCGTCCCCGAGATCATCACCGGCAGCCGCTGTCCCGCCGCTTCGAACACGCTCTCGATCGCGAAGATCGCCGCCTTGCCGTTCAGCGTGTCGAAGATCGTCTCGCACAGGACGAGATCCGCGCCGCCGTCCACGAGCCCGCGCAAGGACTCGCTGTAGGCCGCGACCAGGTCGTCGAACGAGATGTTGCGGAAGCCCGGGTCGTTGACGTCGGGCGAGATCGAAGCCGTCTTGCTCGTCGGTCCGAGCACGCCGGCGACGAAGCGCGGACGGTCCGGCGTCTGCGCGGTGAACTCGTCCGCCGCCGCGCGGGCGAGCTTCGCCGCCGCGAGGTTGAGCTCGTACGCGAGCGCCTCCATCCGGTAGTCGGCGAGCGAGGGCGCGTTCGAGTTGAACGTGTTGGTCTCGATGATGTCGGCGCCGGCGGCGAGGTACTGCCGGTGGATCGCGCCGATGAGCTGCGGCTGGGTGAGGACGAGGAGGTCGTTCGCGCCCCGGAGATCCACCGGCCAGTCGGCGAAGCGCGCGCCGCGGAACTCGGCCTCGCCGAGCCGGTGGCCCTGGATCATCGTCCCCATCGCGCCGTCGAGGATCAGGATCCGGCGGTCGAGGAGGGCGCGAAGCTGTTCGGTCTTGTCCGGCTGCATGAATCCCGGCCGTCGCTCCGCTCCGGATGGGGAGCTTGCGACAGGGCTGTTAGCAGGCCCGCGCAAGGGTGCTTTTGCGCGCGGGCCGGTCCATAAACGAAAAACCCGTTGAGCCTGCGGGCCAAACGGGTTTCCCTCGCTTTAGCCGTATTTCTTTCACCCGGCCCGTTGCAACGACCCGGAGGCGCCCGCAAGCTGAAGCGTCAAATCGGCGCCGGTAGAAAGGCTAGCGGCTCGCTAGACCCTTGTCAATGAACGCTTTGTGGGGAGCCTCCCACGGGTCTATACTCCCCGCCCCTGTTCCCCCTCCGGGACCGACGGCGATGAAGCATCTGCAGCCCAAGGAAGCCTACGACTACCTCAAGCAGACGCCGAACGCGCTGCTGGTCGACTGCCGCAGCGAGATGGAATATCTCTTCGTCGGCCATCCGAACGGGGCGCTGCACGTCGCGTGGAACGACGGCCCGGACTGGGACGTCAACCCGCATTTCGTCGGCCAGGTGAAGAAGCTCGCCGGCGCCAACCACGCGCACCGGCCGATCGTCCTCATCTGCCGCAGCGGCAACCGCTCGCTCGACGCGGGCGCGGCGCTCGAACAGGCCGGCTTCACCGACGTCTACAACGTCCTGCACGGCTTCGAGGGCGACCTCGACGAGAAGCACCAGCGCAACACGGCCAACGGCTGGCGTTTCGACGGCCTGCCGTGGGAGCAGACCTGACGCGGCCCGCCTAGTTCGCGAGCTGCGTCATGCGCGCCGGGCGCTTGAGCCGGTATTCGCCCGGGCGTCTTCTCGTAGACGTCCTTGGTCCACTCCGCGGCGACCACGTAGACGCGCCACGGCCGATCCTTCGGCAGCACGCCCTTCGCCGCGAGCTCGGCCGCGGCGCTGCGCGCCTCGGCCGGCGAGCAGAACACCCGCCCGCCGGCGTAACTGCCGTCCGCCTCGAGCGCCGCCCGCGGCGCGCTCCGCGGCACCACGTGCGCCGGCAGCGGGCCGGGCTTGGTCACCGTCTGACCGCGCGCGATCGCCTGCGCGGCCTCCGGCTCGCCGATCGTATACACGGTGCCGCAGCCCGCTTTGGGGTCGCTCGCGCATCCCCCGATCGCCGCGAGCACCAGCGTCACCAGCGGCCACAGCAAACTCTTCGCCATCGGACCTCCGTCAACCCGCGTCGCGCAGCTCGGCGACGAGCTGCTCGCGCAGGCGAAACCGCTGCACCTTCCCGGTCGCGGTGCGCGGCAGTTCGGGCACCGCGCGCACCCACTTCGGCCGCGCGTGCCGCGGCAGCTCGTCGAGGCGCGCCAGCGCGGCCGCGGCCGCGTCGTCGTGGGCGCCGACCACGAACAGCGCGAGGCGGTCGAAGCCGTCGCCGTCCGGGACCACCACGCAGGCAGCCTCGCGGATCCGGGTGTCGACGAGCACCGCTTCCTCCACCTCGGCCGGTTTCACCCATTGTCCCGCGATCTTGTAGAGCTCGTCGGCGCGCCCCTGGTGAGACCAGTAGCCGTCCGCGTCGCGGGTGAAGAGGTCGCCGGTGCAGAACCAGCCGTCGCGGAACGCGCGCGCGGTCGCCGCTGCGCTCTGATATCCCGAGGCGAGCGAGGGATGCTTGACCCAGAGCACGCCGGGCGCGTCGTCGGCTACCTCGTGCCCGCTCTCGTCGAGGAGCTTCGCCTGCACGTCCGCGAGCGGTACGCCGCAGGTCCCGGTGCGGTGCCGCCCGGGAAAGTTGGCGAACGCGTTGCAGAACGTCTCCGACATCCCGTACGCCTCGAGCACCGTCGTCCCGACCGCCGCGCGCCACTTCGCCGCGATGGCGTCGGGCAAGCGCTCGCCGGCGGTGAAGACGAGCGGGATCGCGGGCGAACGCGGCGAGCTCGCCGGGCGGCAGCGCGAGCAGGCGGCGCATGACGGTCGGCACGGTGAAGAACACGTTCGGGCGGTAGCGCGCGGCGTTCGCCGCGATCGCCGAGGGCGCGGGCCAGGTCTCGTCGAGGACGATCGTCCCGCCGCACGCGAGCGCGCCGATGAACCCGTTGTCGAGCGCGTACGCGAAGAAGAGCTTCGAGGTCGCGAGCACGACCGTGTCTTCGCCGGCGCCGACGACTTCGCGCAGAAGCTTGCCGGCGTGGGCGCAGCTCGCGTGGCTGTGCACGATCGCCTTCGGCTTGCCGGTCGTGCCGGAGGAATACAGCCAGAAGGCCGGGTCGTCGGCGCGGGTCGGCGCGGTCGCGTGCGCTGCGCGCGCCGCCGCCATCGCGGCCGCGAGCGAGCCGCCGGCGCCGAGCGCAGGCACGAGCCGCGTCGCCGTTCCGTGGCACGCCGCGCCCGCGGCCGCGAAGTGATCCGGATCGGCGATCGCGAGCCGCGCCGCGCAGTCGCCGACGATGTACGCGAGCTCCGCCGGCGGCAGCCGGGTGTTGAGCGCGACGGCGACCGCGCCCGCCTTGAGCGCGCCGAGAAACGCCGCGCAGAACCGCGGCGAGTCGTTCATCAGCAGGCAGACGCGTTCGCCGCGCGCGATGCCGAGCGCCGCGAGCGCGTTCGCCGCGCGCGACACCGCATCGTCGAGCTCGCCGCAGGTGACCGTGCCGCCGGCGTGCCGGATCGCGGGGCGGTCGCGCCGGCCGGGCTCGCGGGCGCGCGCGAGGATCGCGTCGGAGGCGTTGAGCGGCGCCGTCATGGCTCGAGCACGGACCTCGGTGGCGGGGCGGACTCGCGGGTTGCGCGGGGGATGGACCTTGGCCTACGATAGCCGGGCACCATCAGTGCGTCAAATCGTTTGGCCTCCAAACAATCCGGCCGCGCGCGCGGCGACGACCTCGATCCCGGGCCGCTGCCGGGCCTGCTCGGCTATCAGCTGCGGCTCGCGCAGCTCGCGGTGTTCCGCGACTTCGAGCGGTCGGCGGGCGATCTGGGGGTGTCGCCGGGGCGCTTCGGCCTGCTGGCGCTGGTCGAGGCGAATCCGGGCGTCTCGCAGAGCCGGCTCGCGCACGCGGTGGGCCTCGACCGCTCGACGATGGTCGCGGTGCTCGATCAGCTCGAGGACCGGGAGCTCGTCGAACGCCGCGCCGGCCCGGATCGTCGAACGAACGGCTTGTGGCTGACGCGGGAGGGGAAGCGTCTGGTCGCGCAGCTCAAGCGCCGCATCACCGAGCACGAGGCGCGGATCGCGGGACGGCTGACGCCGGCCGAGCGCGCGACCCTGTTCCGCCTCCTGCGCCGGCTCGGACCCTGAGCGTCGCGCGCTAGCGTTGCATCGGCGCCGTGATCGGTGCCGTCGGCGCCATCGGCTTCGTCATCGGCGTTTGCGGCAGGATCGGCGTCTGCTGAATCGTCGGCGGGGTCTGGATGGTTTGCGCCGGCGGCGAGGTCATGCTCGGGCCGGCGGGCCCCTGCAACGCGGGCGCGGTCTGGAGCGTCGGCCCCGGAGCGGGCGAGGTCATCGCCCGGACTCGGACCGCTGGACGAAGCCCTGCCGGCGGTGCCGTGCGGCCCAGCTTGCGACCGATCGTCGCGGCTGAGACAGGGCCGCTGCGAGTGCGAGGTACCACCACTGCCGCCGTGTCGAGGCCATCGAGATCCGACCGTATCCGTTGACGAAACGAGGGCGTGCGCCCCGTCAATAGGACGCAACTTGAGGAGCGTGGGCCAATCCGGGCGCGTCGCGCGCCGGACTTTTCGCACGGAAGGCGACAACTCGTCGGCCGCGCGGCAAAGAAAAAGGGCGCCTCGCGGCGCCCTTGAAGACTAGCCCTCTCGGGCTTCGCCCCTGCTATTCGGGGGATCGGCAAGGGGGCGTACGCCCCCTTGCTACCGACTTCGGGTACTAGCCGTGATAGGCCGCCTCGCCGTGGTAGTTCACGTCCAGGCCTTCGCGCTCTTCCTCTTCGGATACGCGCAGCCCCACGATCATGTCGGCGATCTTGAAGGCGACGAACGCCACCACCCCGGTCCAGACGACGGTCACGACCACCGCCTGGAACTGCACCCAGAGCTGCGCGCCGATGCTGGTGAACCCGGTCGCCGCGGTCACCCAGTCGGTCACGAACCCGGGCCCGCCGAGGCTCGGCGCGTTGAACACGCCGGTCAGCAGCGCGCCGAGGATCCCGCCGACCGCGTGCACGCCGAACACGTCGAGCGTGTCGTCCGCGCCGAGCATCCGCTTGAGCCCGTTCACGCCCCACAGGCAGACGAGCCCCGCCGCGAGGCCGATCACGAACGCGCCCGGGATGCCGACGTTGCCGGCGGCAGGGGTGATCGCGACCAGGCCGGCCACCGCACCCGACGCGGCGCCAAGCATCGACGGCTTGCCCTTGAACAGCCACTCGCCGAAGGACCACGAGAGGACGGCGCAGGCGGTCGCGAGGAACGTGTTCAGGAACGCGAGCGCGGCGGTGTTGCCGGCCTCGAGCGCGGAGCCGGCGTTGAAGCCGAACCAGCCCACCCACAGCAGCGCCGCGCCGATCATCGTGAGTGGCAGGTTGTGCGGCGACATCGCCTCGCGGCCGAACCCGATCCGCTTGCCGGCCAGATACGCGCCCACCAGCCCGGCGACGCCGGCGTTGATGTGCACCACCGTGCCCCCGGCGAAGTCGAGCGCGCCCCACTGCCAGATCAGCCCCGCCTTGGCATTCATCGCGTCAACCACCTTCGGGTCGGTGTAGGCGTCCGGGCCCATCCAGAACCACACCATGTGCGCGATCGGCGCGTAGGCGAAGGTGAACCAGAGCACCATGAAGATCAGCACCGCCGAGAACTTGATGCGCTCGGCGAACGCGCCGACGATCAGGCAGCAGGTGATCGCGGCGAACGTCGCCTGGAATGCGACGAACACGATCTCCGGGATCACCACGCCCTTGCTGAACGTCGCGGCCATGGCGAACTCGCCCTTGCCGGCGTCGAGCGCGCCGCTGAGGAACAGGCGGTCGAAGCCGCCGAAGAAGCTGTTCCCCTCGGTGAACGCCAGGCTGTAGCCGTAGATGCACCACAGCACGACGACCAGCGAGAACGTCACGAACACCTGCATCAGCACCGACAGCATGTTCTTCGCGCGCACCATGCCGCCGTAGAACAGCGCGAGCGCGGGCACGCTCATCATGATCACGAGCGCAGTGCAGACGAGCATCCACGCGACGTCGCCCTTGTTGGGGGTCGGCGCGGACGGCTTCACCTCTTCCTTCTTTTCCTCGACCTTGACGGTCTCGGTGACGGTGCCGGCCTTGGCGTCGACCTTGACGGTATCGGTCACCGTCGTCGTGGTCGTGGTGGCCGCCGGCGCCGGCGGCTTGCTCGGGTTCGGCGTCGTCGTGTCAATGTTCCCGGCCTGCGCGAATGCCGTTCCCGCGGCGCCGAAGGTGACGGCGCCGAGGAGCGCGGCGAGCGCAATCAGCTTTTTCATGGATCTCACTCCTTCTAGAGCGCTTCCGCGCCGGTCTCGCCGGTGCGGATGCGCACGACCTGTTCGAGCTCGAACACGAAGACCTTGCCGTCGCCGATCTTGCCGGTGTTGGCGGACTTCTCGATCGCCTCGATCACCTGCTCGACCATGTCGCTCTTGATCGCGGCCTCGATCTTCACTTTCGGCAGGAAGTCGACGACGTACTCGGCGCCGCGGTAGAGCTCGGTGTGGCCCTTCTGCCGCCCGAAGCCCTTGACCTCGGTGACGGTGATGCCCTGCACGCCGATGGCGGACAGCGCTTCACGCACCTCGTCGAGCTTGAACGGCTTGATGATGGCCGTGACTAGTTTCATGACTATCCCCTAGCTAGGCTGCGCGCCGGGTCGCAGGCGATGCCCCCGACCCGGGCGGCGCAGCGGACGGTTCTAGAACGTCTTGCCGACGGAGAGCACGAGCCCGGTGGTGCCGATCTCCCGTACCTTGCCCGGGCGCCACTGGTCGCACGCGTACCAGTAGTTCTTGTTGGCGTCGGTGCCGATGATGCTCGCGCCGAGCAGCCAGCCCGCCCAGTCGTACACGACGCCGACCTTGAAGTCGAAGTAGCTCAGGTCGTTGTAGTGTTTGACCCAGGTGTAGCCGGCGGTGGCGGTCAGCGTGAGCTTAGGCATGACCTCGTAGTTGAACGCGCCCATCAGGTACTGCGTACCCTTGGTATCGCCGTTCGCGCGGCAGCGGCGAGCAGCTCCTGTTCGGATTGCACGCCACGACGTTCGTGATGACGTCCTCGGCTGAGCCCGAAGTAGTCGGTGAAGGATAGGAGTACTTCAGCGAGAACCACTTCCAGCTACCGCCGAGGTAAGCCTCCCAGTTGTTGACGTCCGTGAAGTTGTATTGCCGGCCGGATCGACCCCGGGCAGCTTGGTGCCGCCCGGATAGGCGTAGTAGATCGTGCCGACGTCGAGCCCGAAATCGCCGAACGCCGTGCTTCCAGCCGCCGTAGAAGTCCATCTCGATGCTCGAGCCGTTCGGGAACTGGTTGCCGCTGACGTTGGAGTTCCAGTTGCCGAGGTAAAAGCCGCTCGAGTGCGAATAGTCGATGCCGCCCTGGATCGCCGGGCCGATCTTGAAGAACCCTTCGCCGAAGGTCTGGGAGATGCCGCGGAACCGGTAGTCGGTGGCGATCGTCATGTTTCCGGTCAGCGTGTGCTCGGGCGTCGGCGCCGGCGTCTGCGCGTGGGCAGCCGACGTGGTGAACGCTGCCGCCGTCGCGGCAGCGAGCAAGAGTTTCTTCATGGATGGGCCCCTTTCGTTGCGTGTGAAAAAGCAACGCTCGTTGAGCATTTCACATGCCAGGAGCAATGCCGTTGAAGAAACAGAAGGTTGTCGCGCACGCGCGCAACGCGACGCCAAGCGCGCGCACCATGGACGCGCGCGCTGCGGCCCGATTCGCACCGCTTCGGTGCGAGACATTCCGGCGTCTGGGATTCCAGAAGGCGCGTGCTAGACTGCAACGGCCTATCTTGTAGCTTTCATGCAACGTCCCAGTTTCCTGGATGACCTGAGCGCGAAGGTGTCCGAGCTGCTCGCAACGAGCCCCGCTCAGGACATCGAGAAGAACGTCCGCGCGCTCGTGAGCTCGGCCCTCGGCCGCCTCGATCTCGTGACGCGGGAGGAGTTCGACGTGCAAGCGAAGCTGCTTGCGCGCGCCCGCGAGCAGCTCGCGGCGCTCGAAGCGCGGCTGGCCGAGCTCGAACGGCAGCAAAGCGGCGGTCGCTAGAAGCGCGCCGGCGGGCGGGCGCACCGGGTGAGCCACCACCCGGTTCATCATTAGGTCGTCCATCAACCCGCGGTCTGCGTTGCCACTTCATGTCGCTCGCGGTCCTTTACAGCCGGGCCCTCGCCGGCCTCGATGCGCCGCTCGTCACCGTCGAGGTCCACCTCGCGAACGGTCTGCCGGGCTTCACCATCGTCGGGCTCCCCGACACCGAGGTGAAGGAAGCGCGCGACCGGGTGCGCGCCGCCATCCTCAACTGCCGCTTCCAGTTTCCGGCGCGACGCATCACCGTCAACCTCGCGCCCGCCGACCTGCCCAAGGAAAGCGGACGCTTCGACCTGCCGATCGCGCTCGGCATCCTCGCCGCCTCGCGGCAGATCCCGGGCGTCGCGCTGACGAGCCACGAGTTCGCGGGCGAGCTCTCGCTCTCGGGCGAGGTGCGCCCGATCCGCGGCGCGCTCGCGATGACCTATCGCGCGGCGCGCTCGGGCCGCGCATTCGTGCTCCCGACCGCGAATGCCGCCGAGGCGGCACTGGTCCGCGATGCCGCGATCCATCCCGCCGCGACGCTGCTTGCCGTGTGTGCGCATCTCGCCGGCGAGGTACCGATCGCGCCGTTTGCCGAGGAGCCGATCGCGGCGGGCGTTGCGTATCCGGACCTCGCCGACGTGAGGGGCCAGGCGCACGCCAAGCGCGCGCTCGAGGTCGCGGCGGCAGGTGCGCACAGCCTCCTCCTCGCCGGCCCGCCGGGGACCGGAAAATCGATGCTCGCGTCGCGCCTGCCGGGCCTGTTGCCGCCGATGACCGACGAGGAGGCGCTAGAATCGGCGGCCCTTCGTTCGTTAGCTAGCACTAACTTCCAGATCGACCAATGGCGCGAGCGGCCGTTCCGCTCGCCCCACCATTCGGCCTCGGGCTTCGCGCTCGTCGGCGGGGGCGGCAACCCCCGGCCGGGCGAGATCTCGCTTGCCCACCGCGGGGTGCTGTTCCTGGACGAACTGCCGGAGTTCGACCGGCGCGTGCTCGAAGTGCTGCGCCAGCCGCTCGAATCGGGCCGGGTCACGATCTCGCGCGCGATCCGCAAGAGCGACTTCCCTGCGCGCTTCCAGCTCGTCGCCGCGATGAACCCCTGCCCCTGCGGCTATCTCGGACACCACGGCGGCCGGTGCCGCTGCACGCCCGACCAGGTCGCGCGCTACCGCGCGAAGCTGTCCGGGCCGCTCCTCGACCGGATCGACATCCACATCGAGGTGCCCGCGGTGCCCCAGGAGGAGCTGCTGGCGCTGGCCCCCGGCGAAACGAGCGCCGCGGTGCGCGGGCGCGTGAGCGCCGCCCGCGCGCGTCAGCTCGCGCGGCAGGGCAAGCCGAACGTGGAGCTCGGGACCAAGGAGGTCGAACGCCATTGCCGAGCCGATGGCGCAGGCGAGACGCTGCTCAAGCAGGCGATCTCCCGGCTGGGTCTCTCGGCGCGCGCCTACCACCGCGTGCTCAAGCTCGCACGGACGATCGCCGATCTGGCCGGGGCGGAGTCGATCGCCGCGAGCCACGTCGCCGAGGCGGTCGGCTACCGGCGCCGGCTCGAGCTGGCGGGTTAGGATCGGGCCCATGTCCAAGCCGGAAGACTCCCCGCTCGGCAAGCCGGCCGCGTATGGCGACCGGTACGACCCGGGACTGCTGTTCCCGATGGCGCGGGCGCCGCAGCGCGCCGCGCTCGGCCTCGGCGACGCGCTGCCTTTCGCCGGCGCCGACCTGTGGACGGCGTACGAGCTTTCCTGGCTCGATCCGCGCGGCAAGCCGGAGGTGGCGATCGGGCTCTTCAGCGTCCCGGCCGAGTCGGCATGCATCGTCGAGTCGAAGTCGCTGAAGCTCTATCTCAACTCGTTCAGCCAGACGCCGTTCGAATCGGTCGCGGCGGTCGAGCGCACGATCGCGGCCGACCTCGGGCCTGCATTCGGCGCCGCCGTCGCGGTGGAGCTGGTCGGTGCCCGCCACTTCGCCCGAGCTGCGGATCGCCGAGCTCGAGGGCGAGTCCATCGACGACCTCGCGATCGAGGCGCGCGACTACACGCCGCGTCCCGAGCTCCTTGCCGCAGCCGGCGCGGCCGTCGAAGAGTCGCTCGTGTCGCACCTCTTCAAGTCGAACTGCCCGGTGACGGGCCAGCCCGACTGGGGCAGCGTCCAGGTCCGCTACCGCGGTCCGCGGATCGACCGCGCCGGGCTGTTGCGTTACCTGGTTTCCTACCGCCGGCACGCCGGTTTCCACGAGCATTGCGTCGAGCGGATCTTCGTCGACGTCCGCGAACGCTGCCGGCCGGAAAAGCTGACCGTCTACGCCCGCTTCACGCGGCGCGGCGGCATCGACATCAACCCGTTCCGCAGCGACTGGGAAGCCCCGCCGCCGCCGCGCGTCCGAACGGCGAGACAGTAGTCCCGCAGTACGCGTCGGCTACACTTGGACGCGCGATGGCCACCTACGCGATCGGCGACGTCCAGGGCTGCCTGGAGCCGCTCGAGCGACTGCTCGGCGAGATCGGGTTCGCGCGCGCGCGCGACCGGCTCTGGTTCGTCGGCGATCTAGTGAACCGCGGACCGGACTCGGCGGCCGTAGTGCGCTTCGTCCGCGATCTCGGCGAGCGCGCGGTCGTCGTCCAGGGCAACCACGACCTGCACCTTCTTGCGCTCGCTGCCGGGCATGCGAAGCGGCGCGTCGACGACACTTTCGACGATCTGCTCGGCGCGCCGGACCGGGACGAGCTGCTCGACTGGCTGCGGTTCCGGCCGATGCTGCACGTCGAGGACGACCACGTGATGGTGCATGCCGGCCTGCTGCCGTCGTGGTCGGTCGAGAAGGCGCGCGATCTCGCCGCCGAGGTCGACGCCGAGCTGCGCGCAAAGCGCTATCGGCTGTTTCTTGCCGAGCTTTACGGCTCGAAGCCGGACGCCTGGGACGACCGCCTGCGCGGGATGGATCGCCTCCGGGTGATCGTGAACGCGATGACGCGCATGCGCTTCTGCACCGCCGACGGGGTGATGGACTTCCGTGCGAAAGGCGAGGTGGAGAAGGCACCGCCGGGGTTCATGCCGTGGTTCGACGTGCCGGCGCGGAAGACCCGCGGCGTGCCGGTCATCTGCGGCCACTGGTCGGCGCTCGGCCTGCGCGTCACGCCGGATGTGCTGGCGCTGGATACGGGGTGTGTGTGGGGTGGCGCGCTGACAGCCGTACGGCTGGAGGATCGGCGGCTGTTTCAGGCCGCGTGCAGCGCGCCGCCGGCTACGCAGGCCGGCCGCGCCGGAAAATAGCGTGTCAATCCACTGCGGGGGAAACCATGGCAACCTGCGTGTTCTGCAAGATCGTCGCCGGCGAGATTCCGGCGAGCGTGGTGTATCAGGACGAGCACACGATCGCGTTCATGGACATCGGCTCGGTGAACCCCGGCCACATGCTGGTCGCGGTGAAGCCGCACGTCGAGAACGTGTTCGGGCTCGACGATGCGCTCGCGGCGGCGGCGATGCGCACCACCGCGCGCGTCGCGCGTGCGCTCAAGGCGTCGATCGCCCCGGAGGGCGTGAACCTCTTTCAGGCGAACGGCGCAGCCGCGGAGCAGACGGTGTTCCACTTCCACATCCACGTCCTGCCGCGCCGCGTCGGCGACGGCATGAGGCTCGTGTGGCCGGTGAAGAACCCGCCGCGGGACGATCTGGAGGCGACCGCCGCGCGGATTCGCGCGGCGGTGTGACATTGGGGAGCACGAGGGGGTGTGGCCCCTCGTGTCGTTAGACGAGAGGCGACCGCCGCGCGGATCCGCGCGGCGGTTGTGACCGCTACTTGCTGACGCGCGTCTGACCGTTGACCGATAGCAGCCGGACGCGATCGCCCGGCTTGAAGGTTTCGTCGCCCTCCTGAACGATCGCGCGCAGCTCGCCGTTGTCGAGCCGCACGGTGACCTCGACGCCTTCCTTGCGGGTGAGGCCCTCTTCAGCCGCGGCGCCGAGCAGGCCGCCCGCCACCGCGCCGGCGACCGCGGCGACCGCGGATCCGCGGCCGGACCCGATCGCGCTGCCGCCGATTCCCCCGATCGCGCCGCCGGCGATCGCGCCGATCGGTGTCTTGGTGCCTTCGATCGTCACCGACCGCACGCTCTCGACGACGCCCATGCGCACTGTCTGCTCGCGCAGCGCGTCCTCGCGGCTGTATACGCTGCCCGACTTGCTGGTCGCGCAGCCGGCGATCGTGACCGCCGCGACGGCCGCGAGAAAAATTCTGGTGCTCGCGTTCATGATCGACCTCGTGCTTCTCAGAAGATGCTCGCCCCGAAGTTTTCCTTGTACTGCGCGGCGATCTCGTCGCGGCTGGGGCGGTAGTTCTGGCCACCCCGGTGCGCGATCTTGATCGCGCCCATCAGCGAGGCCAGCCGTCCCACGGCCGGCCAGTCGCGCCCTGCTGCGATGCCGTAGAGGAGTCCCGCCCGGTAGGCGTCCCCGCACCCGGTCGGGTCGACGACCGCCGTTGGTTTAACGATGGGGATCTCGTGCCGTTGACCCTCAGCGTAGATGGTGGACCCGGCAGCGCCCTTTGTCACGATCAGAGCATCGACCATGCGGGCAAGTTCCTCAAGTCCGCGCCCGGTCCGGTCGACGAGCAGACGCCCTTCGTAGTCGTTCACCGCGAGGTAGCTCGCCGCGTCGATCATCGCCAGCAGCTCCTCGCCCGAGAACGCCGGCAGCTGCTGGCCGGGATCGAACATGAACGGGATGCGCGCCGCGGCGAGGTCGTTCACGTGCCCGACCATGCCTTCGCGGCCGTCGGGCGCCACGATCGCGAGCCCGACGTCGAGCGTCGCGTCGATCCGGTTCGTCGCCGAATGGCTCATCGCGCCGGGATGGAACGCGGTGATCTGGTTGTCGTCGAGATCGGTGGTGATGAACGCCTGCGCGGTCAGCGTCGCCGGGACGAGCCGCACGTGGTCGCGCGCGAGCCCGAGCGCGTCGAGCCGCTCGAGGTACGGCGCGGCGTCGTCGCCGACCGTGCCCATGATGAGCGGGTCGGCGCCGAGCAGTTTCAAGCCGTAGCCGATGTTGCCCGCGCAGCCGCCGAACTCGCGCCGCAGGTCGGGCACGAGGAACGCGACGTTGAGGATGTGGATCTGCTCGGGGAGGATGTGGTCCTTGAACCGCCCCCGGAACACCATGATGTTGTCGTAGGCGATCGACCCGCAGACGAGGACGCGCTTCACTTGCCGAGCGCCCTGATCGCCGCGTCGTAGTCCGGCTCGTCCTTGATCTCCGGCACGCGCTGGGCGTGCAGGACCTTGTCGTTCTCGTCGAGCACGACGACCGCGCGCGCGGCGACCCCGGCGAGCGGACCGCTGGCGATCTCGACGCCGTAATTGCGCAGGAACTCGCGACCGCGCATGACCGACAGCGGTACGACGTTCTCGAGCCCCTCGGTCGTGCAGAAGCGCCCCATCGCGAACGGCAGGTCGGCCGAGATCACCAGCACGACCGCGTTCTTCATGGCGCTCGCGCGCTCGTTGAACTTGCGTGTCGAGGTCGCGCAGACGGCGGTGTCGAGGCTCGGCACGATGTTGAGCACCTTGCGCTTGCCGGCGAAGTCCTTCAGCGACACGTCCTTGAGGTCCTTGCCCACCAGCTTGAACGCGGGCGCGGTCTGGCCGGGTTGCGGGAACTGGCCGGCGACCTCGATCGGGTTGCCGGCGAGGGTGACGGTGGCCATCGATGACTCCTCGGGTGAACGGTGAAACGGGGGCGGCAAGAATAGCCGAAGACCGCTGCGGTCGCGCTGCGGCTCAGAGGTAGAAGACGAAGAGTCGGTAGCCGGCCGCGTTCAGCGGCCCGGCATCGATGTGCAGGCGGAACGCGGTTTCGCCGCCCGGCGGGAGCGTCGGCTCGGCCCCGGCGCGTTCGCCGAGGTAGTCCTTCGGGAACAGCACCCGGCGCGCGAGCGGCCGCTCGGCGCCGTCGGTCAGCGTGAGCTCGAGCGCGGGCAGCGCCTGCGCGAACCCGGCGCGGTTGCGCAGCACTGCGGACAGCGTAAGCACCCCGGCCGCACCCCGTTCCACCGCGAGCTCGGAGGATTCGATGCTGATCAGCTCGGCGTGCTGCGGCATGGGGATGGTGCAGCGGAGCTCGCGGCACGCCGCCGCGAGCCATGGCCGCGCTCCGGGCCACGTCGCCGCGATCTCCCCGCGATAGGCATAGATCACCTGACCGGCGAGCGCGAGCGCGGCCGCGAAGGCGGCGAGCCCCCACAGCGCCGCCCGCAGCCGCGCGCTGCCGCGCACGGCGGGGCCGAACTCGAAGTCGCTATCGGCATCGGAGAAGGGCGGCTCGGACGGCGGGGGCAGGGATCGCCCGAGCGGCTGGGAGACGGCCGCCTCGACGCGGGCGAGTTCTTCGCTGCGTTTCGTCGCCGACCGCGGGGGCGCCTCGGGAACGGGATCCGGTTCGGTGACCAACGCTTCGCGCGCATCGAACACGGTCGAGCACTGGCCGCAGCGGACCTGCCCGTCGCGCGCCGCGAGCTGGTCCGCGTGCACGCGAAACGAGGTGCCGCAGGCCGGGCAACGGGTGACCATCCTCATCGGCGTATGCCCTCGAGCGTCACCCAGCCCTCGTCCTCGTCGAACGCGTTCAGCGCGAACCAGGCGGCGTACGCCTCGGCCACCGCCGGGACTTGCGCGGCGAGGATCCCGGCGAGCGCGATGCGGCCACCGGACCGGGTGTGCGCCGCCAGAACCGGCGCGAGCACCCGCAACGGGTTGGCGAGGATGTTGGCCACGACTAGATCGGCCACGAAGTCGAACGGCGCGTGCGAGTCGAGGAACCGCGCTGCGGCGGCGTTGCGTTCCGCGTTGGCCCGCGCCGCGGCGATCGCCTCCGGATCGATGTCCACGCCGAGCGCATCGCCCGCGCCGAGCTTCATGGCGGCGATGGCCAATATACCCGAACCGCAGCCGTAATCGAGCACGCGCGCGCCGGCCGTGAGGTGTCGTTCGAGCCAGCGCAGGCATGCCTTGGTCGTCGCATGGCTGCCGGTGCCGAAGGCGAGGCCGGGATCGAGCCGGATGCTGATCGCGTGCGGATCGGGCGGCGCATGCCACGATGGCACGATCCAGAGGCGCGCGGACACCCGGATCGGCTCGAACTGCGCCTGCGTGCGGCGCACCCAGTCGGCATCGGCCACCAGCTCGACGGCGCAGTCGGGGGTGGCCGCGAGCCCGGCGTCCGCCGCGGCGGCGGCGAGGAGCGGCGCAATCGCGGTGCCCGCCGGGACGAGCGCGCGGATCCGCAGCCGTCGCCAGCCGTTCGTGCCGGCGCCCGGCTCGTCGAACACCGGGCGCTCCGCCGGCGTGCCGGCGAGGGCGTCCTCGAGGTCGACTGCCGTCGCCCCGCGCGCGAGCAGCGCGTCCGACAGCGCGTCCGCGTCGCCGGCATCCACCTCGACGATCAGTGCGAGCGAGGAAAGCCGGCCGGTCGACACGCTGCGAAGGGGCGACGCTCGCGCGCTCCCGCCCTAGGCTTTGGCGGAGCGCTTGGCGGCCTGCGCGAGCTTCTGCTCGAGGTAGTGGATGTTCGTCCCGCCGCGCAGGAAGCGCGTGTCGACGAGCAGCTCCTGGTGCAGCGGGATGTTCGTCTGGATGCCCTCGACGACCATCTCCGAGAGCGCGATCCGCATCCGGCGGATCGCCTGGTCGCGGGTGGTGCCGTAGGCGATCACCTTGCCGATCATCGAATCGTAGTTCGGCGGCACGACGTAACCCTGGTAGGCGTGCGAATCGACCCGGACGCCGGGGCCGCCGGGCGGGTGGTAGGAGGTGATGCGGCCGGGCGAGGGCGTGAACTTGAACGGGTCCTCGGCGTTGATGCGGCACTCGAGGGCGTGGCCCTTCAGCTCGACGTCGCGCTGCCGGAAGCCGAGCTTCTCGCCGGCGGCGATGCGGATCTGCGCCTGGACGATGTCGACGCCGGTCACCATCTCGGTCACCGGGTGCTCGACCTGGATGCGCGTATTCATCTCGATGAAGTAGAACTCGTCGTCCTGGTAGAGGAACTCGAAGGTCCCGGCGCCGCGGTAGTTGATCTTGCGGCACGCCTCGACGCAGCGCTCGCCGATGCGCGCGCGCTGCCGCGGCGTGATCTCCGGCGCCGGCGCCTCCTCGAGCACCTTCTGGTGGCGCCGCTGCATCGAGCAGTCGCGCTCGCCGAGATAGACCGCGTTGCGGTGCTCGTCGGCGAGCACCTGGACCTCGATGTGGCGCGGGTTCTCGAGGTACTTCTCCAGGTAGACGGTCGCGTTCCCGAACGCCGCCTGCGCTTCGGTGCGGGTCAGGCTGACCGCGGCGAGCAGCGCCGCCTCGGTGTGGACGACGCGCATGCCGCGCCCGCCGCCGCCGCCGGCGGCCTTGATGATGACCGGGTACTTGACGGCGCGCGCGAGCTTGACGATCTCCGCCGGCTCCTCGGGCAGCGCCCCCTCGGAGCCCGGCACGCACGGCACGCCGGCCTTCAGCATCGCCTGCTTCGCGCTCACCTTGTCGCCCATCTGCCGGATGTTCTCCGGGTGCGGTCCGATGAACACGAAGCCGCTCTTCTCGACCTTTTCGGCGAAGTCGGCGTTCTCGGCGAGGAAGCCGTAGCCGGGGTGGATCGCCTCGGCATCGGTGACCTCCGCGGCGCTGATGATCGACGGCACGTTGAGGTAGGACGCGGGCGAGGGCGGCGGGCCGATGCAGACCGACTCGTCGGCGAGCTTCACGTACTTCGCCTCGCGGTCGGCCTCGGAGTAGACGACCACGGTGCGGATGCCGAGCTCGCGGCAGGCGCGCTGGATGCGCAGCGCGATCTCGCCGCGGTTGGCGATCAGGATCTTCTCGAACACCGCGCTACTCGATCACGAACAGCGGCTCGCCGTACTCCACCGGCTGGCCGTTCTCGACCAGGATCGCCTTGACGACGCCGTCCTGGTCGGACTCGATCTCGTTCATCAGCTTCATCGCCTCGATGATGCAGATCGTCTGGCCCGCCTTGACCGTGTCGCCGACCTCGACGAACGCCTTGGCGTCGGGCGCGGACGCGCGGTAGAAGGTCCCGACCATCGGCGATTTCACGACGTGGCCTTCGGGCGCCGCGGGCGCTTCCGCCGCCGGGGCCGCGGCGGCGGGCGGCGCAGCCGCTGGCGAAGGCGATGGCGCGAATGCGGCGCCGGCAACGGCGACCTCCGGCGCGCTGCGGCCGCTGCGGACGATCTTGACCCGCTCCTCGCCTTCGGTGACCTCGAGCTCGGCGATGCCCGATTCCTGGACGAGGTCGATCAGCTTCTTCAGCTTTCGCAGGTCCATCTGATTCCCCCTTGCCCGGCGGCGCCGGGAATGCCGCGGCCCGGTGCCGGGTGCGTGCGCCGGACCTCGAGGCGGACCGGCGCTGATTCTTCTGGTAGGCGTGGGAGCCGGCGCGCTGGCCGGCGGTCGATGGCGATCGCGCGAGTTTGCCGCAGATCTGACCTTGATGTCCAACCGTTCGCCGCAAAATCGGCGAAGTTCTCTGCCGTTTACCCCAGCAAAGGCCTCACCAGCCGCTCCAGCTGGGCTTCGCTGAGGAGGCCGAGGTGGGTCGTGACGAGCCGTCCCTCGCGGTCGAGGACCACGGTGAAGGGCAGGCCGCCGGCACGGTTCCCGAGCTGGCGGGTGATATCGATGATCTGCACCTCGGCGACCAGCACCGGATAGCTGATTTTCATCTCGCTCGCAGCTTGACGGCTTTTGTCTACCGTATCGACGGCGATCCCTACAACTTGCAGGCCGTTCGGCGCAAATCTCTGCTGGATCCGCAGCAAACCGGGGATCTCCTCGCGGCATGGCGCGCACCAGCTCGCCCAGAAGTTGACTACCAGGACCTTTCCGCGCCATCGCTCAAGGGTGGCACGACTTCCAGCCAGATCGGGGAGATCGGCGCGAGTGAGCGCTGACACAGCGGCTGGGTCGGGCGCTCCGGCGCGCCGCTCGACGCCGAAATAGAGCCCCGCTCCCAACGCGAGGGCGGCGACCGCGGCGGTGGCCGCGACGGCGAGAACGCCTACGCATCGGCGGCGAGCAGAGCGGACACCGCGCCGGGGCCCGCCCGCTCGATCGGTCGGCCTGCGGCGCTGGCCTTCAGCGCGGCGCGTTCGTCCTTGGCGGCATAGACGGCGAGGTTCACCGGGATGCCGTCCCAGTCGAGGCGCAGCACAGGCACCGCGCGGGGTTCGTCCCCGCAGTAGTGGCGCTGCTCGCTTACCGCGTACACGACGTTCCGGTTGAGGAGGAAGAGCTCGACCGCCTTGAGATCGTCGGTGAAGAGCTGCAGGTCGATGTCCGCGTAGCGGCCGGCGGTGCCCTTGAGCACCGGTCCGGCGAGGTAGGGGTTGAAGCCGGCGAGCGACCGCATCGCCTCCAGCGCCACCGTCCGCAGCTCGTGGATGCGCTCGCGCTGCTCCTCGCCCTGGTACAGCGACTGGTACGCGCGGAGCTCCGCTTCGATCTCGTCGTTGGCCGGCAGCGACTGGGTGTCGGCGGCGCCGAGCTGGCGCGCCGCCTTGCGCTTGGCGAGGGCGAAATCGTCGATGCCGTCCTCGGCCATCAGGCGCGCCGCGGCGGCGGCGATCCTCGCGCGCATCTGCGACTGTTTGCGATTGCCGTCCCGGGGCATTTTGCTCTGCCTCCGCGCCTCGTCGACGCTGCCGGGCGATATTACCGCACAGGTCGGGACGGCACGACCACGTACAATTTCCGCCCCATGCCTTGAGTTCCGACGAGACGCGAGGGGCCGCGCGCCCCCGTCGATCACCCGAGCTAACGCGCAGCACAAATGCACATCCACATCCTCGGCATCTGCGGCACGTTCATGGGCGGAATCGCCGCGCTCGCGCGCGCCGCCGGCCATCGCGTGACCGGCTGCGATGCGGGCGTCTACCCGCCGATGAGCACGCAGCTCGCCGCGCTCGGCATCGAGGTCATCGACGGCTTCGGCGCCGACCAGATCGCGCTCGCGCCCGACCTGTGGGTGGTCGGCAACGTGGTGACGCGCGGCAACCCGCTGATGGAGGAGGTCCTCGACCGCGGCGAGCGCTTCGTCTCCGGCCCGCAATGGCTCGCCGAGCACGTCCTCGCCGGCAAGCACGTGCTCGCGGTGGCGGGCACGCACGGGAAGACGACCACCGCGTCGATGCTCGCCGCGATCCTCGAGCGCGCCGGCCGCAACCCCGGCTTTCTCATCGGCGGGGTGCCCGACGACTTCGGCGTGTCGGCCCGCGCGTCGGCCGCGCCGCTGTTCGTCCTCGAGGCGGACGAGTACGACACCGCGTTCTTCGACAAGCGGTCGAAGTTCGTCCACTACCCCGCGCGGACGGCGGTCCTGAACAACCTCGAGTTCGACCACGGCGACATCTTTCCGAGCCTCGCCGCGATCGAGACCCAGTTCCACCACTTCGTGCGTGCGCTGCCGCGCTCCGCGCTCGTCGTCGCCAACGGGGCCGACGAACCGCTCGCGCGCGTGCTCGCGCGCGGCTGCTGGTCACGGCTCGAGCGCTTCGATGCGGCCGAGGGCTGGTCGAGCGCGTGGCGGGACGACGGGACGTTCGACGTGTTCTGGCAGGGCGCGCCGCAAGGCCGCGTGGCCTGGCCGCTTACCGGCGATCACAACCGCGCGAACGCCCTGGCGGCGATCGCCGCGGCGCGCGACGTCGGCGTCGCGCCGGCGGCCGCGATCGACGCCCTCAACGCGTTTCGCGGCGTCAAGCGGCGGATGGAGCTGCGCGGCGTGGCCGGCGGGGTCACGGTCTACGACGACTTCGCGCATCACCCGACCGCGATCCGCACCACGCTCGAGGGTCTGCGGCGCAAGGTCGGCGGCGCGCGCATCCTCGCGGTGGTCGAGCCGCGCTCGAACACGATGAAGCTCGGTCTGATGAAGGACGAGCTCGCGCCGAGCCTCGCGGCGGCGGACGCCGTGTACTGCTACACCGGCGGCCTCGGCTGGGACGCGCCGGCGGCGCTCGCCCCGCTCGGCTCGCGCGCCCGTTCGATCGGCGAGCTCGACGCGCTCGTGGCCGCGATCGCGCGCGACGCCCGCCCGGGCGATCACGTGGTCGTGATGTCGAACGGCGGGTTCGGCGGCATCCACGCCAAGCTGCTCGCCGCGCTCGGCCGGAGAGCGGCGGCGTGAACGACCAGCGCGACCTCACCGTCGTCCTGAAGTCACGCTTTCCGCTGGTCGTCATCGAGACGCACGAGGAGGCGCGCGCGCGCTCGCGCTCGCTCGACGCGCGATCTGCCCGCCTGGAGCAGAGCTCGCGCCGCTGTTCGCCTGGAGCGTCGTGGACAGGCCTGTAGGTGTGGCCGAGCGCGTCGCGCAGCTCCGCGAGTGGGCGGCCGAACGGACCGTGCCGGCCGCGTGACCCGGTGACGCTCGTCTACCTCCACGGGTTCAACAGCGCGCCGCAGTCGCACAAGGCACGGGTGCTGAGGCGCTACCTGGAAGAGCGCGGTCGCGGCGACCGGTTCGCCTGCCCGGAGCTGCCGCACCGGCCGTTCGAGGCGATCGCGTGCGCCGAGCGCGAGATCGCGCTCCGCCCGCCCGGCACGGTGACGCTCGTCGGCAGCTCGCTCGGCGGGTTCTACGCGACCCATCTCGCCGAGAAGCACGGGTTGCGGGCGGTGCTCCTGAACCCGGCGGTGACGCCGCAGCTCGACCTCGAGAGCTATCTCGGCACCCAGCGCAATCTCTACACCGGCGAGGCCTACGAGCTCACGCGCGAGCACATCGCCGAGTGGCGCGCGCTCGACACGCCGACGATCGTTCCGGAGCGCTATCTGCTGATCGTCGAGACCGGCGACGAAGTGCTCGACTACCGGGTGGCGGTGCGCAAGTACGCCGGCGCGCGGCAGATCGTGGTCGAAGGTGGCGATCACACGCTCAAGAGCTTTCCCGACCACCTCCCGGCGATCCTCGAATTCGCCGGGCTTGCGCCGCTATAATCGCGGTCCCCGCCGGTCGGCGCGCGCGAGGCTGGAGCGCGCTTTCCCATGAACATCCTGTACGAGGACAACGGCACTTTCAGGGTCGGAGCGGTGCTCGCCGAGCACGACGCCTCGCTGCAGGTCGAGGCGCCGCACGGCAAGCGCAGCAAGGTGAAGAGCGCCAACGTGCTGCTGCGGTTCGGCGCGCCCGGGCTCGCCGATTTCCTCGAGCGCGCCGAGCGGGCGGCGGCGGAGATCGACGCCGATTTCCTGTGGGAGGTGTGCGGCGAGGCGGAGTTCGGGTTCGCCGAGCTCGCCGCCGAGTACCACGGCCACGCGCCGACCCCGGTCGAGGCGGCGAGCATCCTGCTGAAGCTGCACTCGGCGCCGGTCTACTTCCACCGCAAGGGCAAGGGGCGCTTCAAGGCCGCCCCGGCCGAGACGCTGAAGGCCGCGCTCGCGGGGCTGGAGCGCAAGCGCCAGCAGAGCGAGCAGATCGCCGCGTGGGTCGCGGCGCTCGAGCGGTCCGAGATGCCGGAGGCGCTGCGCGCAATCCTGCCGCAGCTCCTGTACAAGCCCGACCGGAACCGCATCGAGGCCAAGGCGCTCGAGCAGGCGTGCGAATCGCTCGGGCTCTCCCCCGCGCGGCTCGCCGAGCGCTGCGGCGCGCTCGGTTCGAGCCACGACTATCACCTCGGGCGGTTCCTGTTCGAGCACTTCCCGCGCGGCGCGGGCTTTCCCGAGCTGCCGGCGCCCGAGCTGCCGGCCGATCTCCCGACTGCGGACGTGGCGGCGTTCAGCCTCGACGACGCGACGACCACCGAGATCGACGACGCGTTCTCGGTCACCCGCCGCCCCGACGGCTCCGTGCGCGTGGGCGTGCACATCGCCGCGCCGGCGCTCGGCTTCGCGCCCGGCTCGGCGATCGACGCGATCGCCCGCGAGCGGCTGTCGACCGCCTACATGCCCGGCTACAAGGTCACGATGCTGCCGCCGCCGGTGATCGACCGGTTCTCGCTGCTGGAAGGCGCGGCACGGCCGGCGGTGTCCCTGTACCTCGACGTCGATCCGTCGCTCGCGATCCGCGGGGAGGAGACGCGCATCGAGCTGGTGCCGATCGCCGCGAACCTGCGCCACCACGAAGTCGACATCCTCAACGACACGCTCGCGGCGGGGCACGCCGACCCCGGCGTGCGCTTCGCCGAGGAGCTCGAGTTCCTGCACCGGCTGGCAGTGGTGCTCGAGGCCGGGCGCGGCAAGAGCGGGGGTCAGCCCGAGCGCACCGAGTACAGCTTCCACGTCGAGAACGACCGCGTGACGATCACCGAGCGGAAGCGCGGCTCGCCGCTCGACAAGCTCGTCGCCGAGCTGATGATCCTGGTGAACCGGTCGTGGGGCCGGCTCCTCGACGAGCACGGCGCCGGCGCGATCTACCGCGCGCAGGCGCCGGACGGCAAGGTGCGCATGACCACGGTCGCCGCCGAGCACCAGGGCCTCGGGGTGTCGCACTACGCCTGGTCGAGCTCGCCGCTGCGGCGCTACGTGGACCTCCTGAACCAGTGGCAGCTCGTCGCGGCCCTCCGCGACGCCACCCCGCCGTTCGCGCCGGGTTCGGAGGCCCTGCTCGGCGCGATGCGCGACTTCGAGGTCACCTACGCCGCCTACGACGAGTTCCAGCGCCAGATGGAGTACTACTGGTGCCTGCGCTGGCTGGTCCAGGAGGGCACGGAAGTCGCTTCGGCGGAGGTCGTGCGCGAGAATCTCGTCCGCATCGCCGGCGCCCCGCTCTACGTCCGGGTACCCTCGCTACCGGACCTTCCGCCGGGGACCCAGGTCGAAGTCGAGGTCGCGGCGGTCGATCTGATTGACACCCACCTGCGGTGCGTCTATAAGAAGCCACAAGCAAAGCGAGAAGTGGCTTGAAAAAACTAACGTAATATTACTGATTAAAGGGAATGTTTTAGCTTTGCAGGGAGTCATGCACCCGTCGTCCGGCGCCGGCCGCTGGCTGCACCAGCCGCCCCGGCTGACGCCGGCCATGCAGTTCGCGATCCTCGCGTCGATCCTGGTGCACGCGGCGGTGCTATCGCTGCGATTCGCCTTCCCCGACGCGAGCCGGCTCCGCAGTCCGCCGCAGTCGCTCGACGTCATCCTGGTCAACAGCAAGTCCGCGACGCGGCCGGACGAGCCCCAGGCGCTCGCCCAGGCGAATCTCGACGGCGGCGGCAACACCGACGAGGACCGCCGCGCGAAGACGCCCCTCCCGGTGACGCGCGAAGCCGAGCGCGGCGACGACGTGAGGCGCGCCCGCCAGAAGGTGAAGGACCTCGAAGCGAAGCAGCGCCAGCTGCTGACCCAGGCCCAGGCGCCGGCGGCGGCGGTGAGCGAGCCCGCCAAGCCGGACCCCGCGCCCGAGCCCCCGAAGCCGCTCTCGGGCGCGGATCTGGTGAACTCGACGCTCGCGCTCGCGCGGCTGGAGGCGCAGATCGCACGCCAGGTCGAGGAGTACAACAAGCGGCCGCGCAAGGCGTTCGTCGGCGCGCGCGCCGCCGAGTCGCGGTTCGCGCAATACGTCGAGGACTGGCGGCTGAAGATCGAGCGCGTCGGCAACCTCAACTACCCGGACAGCGCGCGCGGGCGGATCTACGGCAGCCTGCGGCTCACCGTCTCGATCAAGCCCGACGGCAGCGTCGACGACGTGCAGATCGACCGGCCGGCCGAGTACAAGGTCCTGAACGACGCCGCGCTCAAGATCATCCGCCTCTCGGCGCCCTTCGCGCCGTTCCCGCCGGAGATCCGCAAGGATACCGACCTGCTGGTGATCACCCGGACGTGGACCTTCGCCCCCGGCGACAAGCTGTTCGACAACTAGCCCCGGCGCGCGGTGCGCACCGCCGCGTCATCCTCCCCGCTTCCCCCGTTCCGCCGTGACCGACCGCTACGCCGTCATCGGCAACCCGATCGCGCATTCCAGGTCGCCGGAGATCCACGCCGCGTTCGCGCGCGCGACCGGGCAGGACCTGGAGTACACGCGGCTCCTCGCGCCGCTCGACGGCTTCGCCGCGTCGGTGGCCGCGTTCCGTGCCGCGGGCGGACGGGGGCTGAACGTCACGCTGCCGTTCAAGGGCGAGGCCTGCCGCCTCGCGACCGAGCTCTCGGATCGCGCCCGCGCGGTCGAGGCGGTCAACACGCTGCGCTTCGAGGGCACGCGCATCCTGGGCGACACCACCGACGGCGTCGGGCTGGTGCGCGACATCGGCGCCATGGGCGTCGCCATCGAGGGCCGCCGCGTGCTGCTCGTCGGCGCCGGCGGGGCGTCGCGGAGCGTGATTCCGGCGCTGCTCGACGCGCGCCCGGCGGCGCTGGTCGTCGCCAACCGCACCATCGAGCGCGCGAACGAGCTCGAGCGCCAGTTCGGCGGGCAGGTGCAGGCGGCGGGCTTCGCCAGCCTGCCGCGCCGGCCGTTCGACGTCGTGATCAACGCGACCTCCGCCGGTCACGCCGGCGAGCTGCCGCCGCTGCCGCGGACCCTCTTCGCGGCCGGCGCGCTCGCCTATGACATGACCTACGGCCAGGGCGCCGAAGCATTCCTCGCGCTCGCCCGCGAGGCCGGCGCGGCGCACGTCGCCGACGGCCTCGGCATGCTCGTCGAGCAGGCGGCCGAATCGTTCTTCATCTGGCGCGGGGTGCGCCCCGCGACCGCGCCGGTACTCGCGATGCTCCGCGCCGCGGCGTGAAACGGTTCGCCAGAGCGCTCGCGCTCGTCCTCGGCGGGCTGGTGCTCGCCGTCTTCCTGGTCCAGGCGTGGTTTCTCGCGCACGTGCTGTGGTGGGAGCGGTACAACCCCGGCACGACGAAGGTCATGGAAGCGCGGCTCGAAGCGCTGCGCGCGAAGAACCCGAAGGCCGAGCTCAAGCACCGCTGGGTCGGCTACGACCGGATCTCGGCCCATCTCAAGCGCGCCGTGATCGCCGCCGAGGACGCGAAGTTCATCGACCACGAGGGCTTCGACTGGGAGGGGATCCAGCGCGCGCTGGAGAAGAACCAGCAACGCGGCAAGGTGGTCGCCGGCGGCTCCACGATCAGCCAGCAGCTGGCGAAGAACCTGCTCCTGTCGGGCGAGCGGAGCTACCTGCGCAAGGGCCAGGAGGCGATCGTCACGGTCATGCTCGAGTCGGTGATGAGCAAGCGGCGCATCCTCGAGATCTATCTCAACGTCGCCGAGTGGGGCGAGGGCGTGTTCGGCGCCGAGGCCGCAGCGCGGCACTATTTCGGGGTGAGCGCGGCGAACCTCGCCCCCGAGCAGGCGGCGCGGCTCGCGGCGATGCTCCCGCGGCCGCGGTTCTACGACCGCAATCGCAGCTCGCGGTACCTCGCGACCTACACCGAGCGTATCCTCGCGCGCATGCCGTCCGCACAGGTGCCGTAGCTTGGAACGCCTCCACATCGTTCCCGGCCGTGCGCCGCAACCGCTCGGCGCCGACGAGCCGCTGCCGGCCGACGGGTACGCCTGGCTCATCCTCACCTACGAGGAGGCGGACCAGCTCGCCGCCGAGGTCCAGCGGCTGATCGGCGTGCGCGTCTACGACGATCACGTCGACGACGTGCGGAACCTCGCCCATCCGTCGTCGTTCGACAGCACCGAGGAGTACGAGCTCGTGATCTTCCGCGGCCTGCGGGCCGACCAGAAGCCCGAGCGGATCGAGACGCGGCCGCTGTTCCTGTTCAACTTCGAGCGGGTGCTGCTGACGGTCGGGCCGCCCGAGAGCCGCTCGGTCGCGCAGGTGAAGACCCGGTACGTGGGCGTGCCCGGCAAGTGCCCGCAGAACCCCGACGAGCTGATGCACCGCCTGCTGTCGTCCATGGTCGACAGCTACCTCGACCTGCGCCACAGCTTGAGCGAGCGGCTCGACCGGTGGCAGCGCGCGCTGCTCGATCCGCGCAGGCCGTTCCGCGACTGGTACCGCCTGCTCGAGCAGCGCACCGAGCTCCGGCGCCTGATGCACCTCTGCGAGGAGCAGCTCGACGCGATCACCGAGTGGCGCGACGACCGGCTGACGACCATGAGCGAGCGGCTCCACGTCCGCTTCACCGACCTGATCGAGCACATCGAGCGGGTGAAGGAGCACGCGCGGCAGACCGAGCAGCAGGCGGAATCCGCCGTGCAGCTCTACTTCGCGGCGACCACCACCCGCACCAACGAGATCATCCGCCTGCTCACCCTGATCACCGCGATCTTCATGCCGCTCAACCTGATCACCGGGATCTACGGCATGAACTTCGACTTCATCCCCGGGCTGCACTCGCAGGCCGGCTTCTGGATCTCGCTCGCGGTGATGCTGTCGGTCGTCGTCTTCCTCGTCAGCTTCTTCCGCTGGCGGCGCTGGCTCTAGCCCGCCCCGCGCGCAGCGCCTCCCGCCGTCCCCGCCGCACGTCGATCGTCGCGAGCACGGCCAGCCCGGCCACGAAGTACACGCCGGTGATCAGCATCGCCAGGCGGTGGTCGCCGCCCGAGAGCCACGTGGCGAAGCCGTAGGTGAGCGGACCGAGAATCGACGAGAACTTCACCGCCAGCCCCCACAGCCCGAAGAACTCGGCCCGACGGTCGCGCGGCGAGAGGTAGCCGACCAGCGCCCGCCCCGCCGACTGCGAGGCGCCGAGGCTCAGGCCCGCGAGGTTCGCCGCGACCCAGAACGTCGCGCGGTCGGTCGCCCACCAGGCGACGACGACGGTCGCGATCCAGCCGAGGAGCGTCAGCGCGATGGTGCGGATGTGGCCGAGCCGGTCCTGGAACTGGCCGAACGCGACCGCCCCGAGCGCCGCCGTGACGTTCACGGCGAGGATCAGCGTGATCGTGTCCTTGGTGGTGAATCCCATCGCCTGCTGGGCGTAGATCGCCGCCAGCGCGACCACCGCCTGGACCCCGGCCTGGTAGCAGACGAGGCAGCCGAGGAACCGGGCGAGGTCGGTGAAGGTCGCGGCGTGCCGAACGGTGTCCCAGACCCGCGCGAAGGCCGCCCGGGCGAGCCCACCCGGTGCATCCCGCGGGACCGCGCGCTCCTTGAGCCAGAGGAGCGTCGGCAGGCTCGCGGCGAGGAAGATCGCCGCGGTGATGAGCATCGTCACCGGCACGAAGTCCGCCGCGGTCTCGCCGCGCGCCTGCGCCGCCGTCACGTACGCGAGGCTCGCACCGAGCGAGACGAGACCACCGATGTAGCCGAGCCCCCACCCCCACCCCGACACCTTCCCGAGCGCCTTGCCGCGGGCCAGCTCGGGGAGGAAGGCGGCGATCAGGTTCTCGCCGGTGCTGAAGAAGAAGTTCGAGAGCGCGACCAGGACGCAACCGAGCGCGAGCGCCCCCGGCCCCACGAGCGCGAGCGCCGCGGTGAAGGTGACGCAGCCGAGCGTGGTCGCGACGAGCAGCCGCCGTTTCGCCGCCCGCTGGTCGGCGTACGCGCCGATCAGGGGACCGGTGATCATGACCGCGGCGTAAGAAACCGCGAGCGTCGCCGTCCACGCCAGCGTCGCCCAGGGGGCGTCGCCCGCGACCACCGCGACGAAGTAGGCGTTGAAGACCGCGGTGATGACGACCGTCGTGTAGCCGGAGTTCGCGAAGTCGTACATCGCCCACGCCACCACCTCGCGCGGGCGCACGCCGGGTGCGAGGAGCGGTGCGGCGGCGGCGCGCAGCGGTGACGTAGCGGCGTTCATCGGCCTTCGCAATCACATGGACGGACGCTATCCTACCGGCATGCCCGAGACGATCGAGCGGAAGGAGCTGGAGGACCTGCAGCAGGACCTGCACGACGTGCAGGAGCGGCTGCGCCGCCACCGCATCGTCGAGAGCCTGGTCGAGCGCCAGCAGATGCCGAAGCACGAGCTGGTGGAGTCGCTCGTGCACAAGCAGCACCTCGCCGAGCTGCGGTCGAAGCTCGACCAGATGCACGCCGCCGACATCGCCTACATCCTCGAGGCGCTGCCGATCAACGAGCGGCTGGTCGTCTGGGACCTGGTCAAGGCCGAGCGCGACGGCGAGATCCTGCTCGAGCTCTCGGAGCCGGTGCGCGAGTCGCTGATCCGCACCATGGACTCCGACGAGCTGGTGGCGGCGGTCGAGACGCTCGACACCGACGAGATCGCCGAGCTCGCGCCCGACCTGCCCGACGAGGTCATCCAGGACGTCTTCCAGTCGCTCCCCGTCGCCGAGCGCGAGCAGCTGCGCGCCGCGATGTCCTACCCGGAGGACGCGGTCGGCGCGCTCATGGACTTCGACGTCGTCTCGGTCCGCGACGACGTCACGCTCGAGACGGTGACGCGGTACCTGCGCCGCTTCGAGGAGCTGCCCGATCACACCGACCAGCTGTTCGTCGTCGACCGCGACCAGCGCCTGAAGGGCGTGCTGCCGATCGCGAAGCTCGTCGTGACCGATCTCGAGCGGCCGGTCATGGAGGTGATGCTGAAGGACTTCGTCACGCTCTACGCCGACGACAAGGCGCAGGACGCGGCGCAGGCGTTCGAGCGCTACGACCTCGTGTCGGCGGCGGTGATCGACCAGGCAGGCAAGCTCCTCGGGCGCGTGACGGTCGACGCGGTGGTCGACTTCATCCGCGAGAAGAGCGAGAGCGAGGCGCTCGCGAAGGGCGGCCTGCGCGAGACCGAGGACGTGTTCGCCCCGGTGTGGGAGTCGGTGAAGAACCGCTGGGCGTGGCTCGCGATCAACCTGGTGACCGCGTTCATCGCCTCGCGGGTGATCGGCGCGTTCGAGGGCTCGATCGAGAAGCTGGTCGCGCTCGCCGCGCTGATGCCGATCGTCGCCGGCATCGGCGGCAACTCCGGCAACCAGACGATCACCATGATCGTGCGCGCGCTCGCGCTCGGCCAGATCCAGATCGAGCAGGCGAAGAAGCTGTTCGCGAAGGAGATCGGCGTCGCGCTCGCGAACGGGGTGGTCTGGGGCGGGATCCTGGGCGTGATCGCCTGGGCGCTCTACGGCAACTGGAAGCTCGGCCTCGTGATGACGCTCGCCATGACGCTCAATCTGCTGCTCGCCGCCATCATGGGCGTGGTGATACCGACCGCGATGGCGAAGGTCGGGCGCGACCCGGCGCTCGGCTCGTCGGTGCTGATCACCGCCTGCACCGATTCGGGCGGCTTCTTCATCTTCCTCGGGCTCGCGACGCTCCTTCTGCTCTGACGGCCGGCGGTTCACAACTCGGCGGGCGGTCGAGTTCCAAGCCGCAACAAGGGGGACAAGCCATGGCGATGCTGCAGGAGTTCAAGGAGTTCGCGGTCAAGGGCAACGTGATGGACCTCGCCGTCGGGGTCATCATCGGCGCCGCGTTCGGCAAGATCGTCGACTCGGTGGTGAACGATCTCATCATGCCGATCATCGGCCGGGCCACCGGCGGGCTCGACTTCTCGAGCTACTACATCGCGCTGAAGGACGTCCCGCCCGGCACCGCCGCCAACCTGGAGGCGGTGAAGAAGGCCGGCGTGCCGGTGTTCGCGTACGGCAACTTCATCACCATCGTCCTCTACTTCCTCATCCTCGCCTGGATCATCTTCATCATGGTGAAGTGGATCAACCGGCTGAAGAAGGACGCCCCGGCCGCGCCGGCCGAGCCGCCGGAGGACGTGAAGCTCCTGCGCGAGATCCGCGACGCGCTGCAGAAGTAACCGTAGCGTCGCCGTCGCCGCGCAGGCTCACGGCGAGGCGGCGAGCGCCGGCCGATCGGCGCCCGACAGCCGCTTGACCGGCACCGTTGCCCGATGCGTCAAGCGGTCGTGCCGAGCGCCCGGTCCGCCGCCTGCACCGTCGCGGCGATCTCCGCCTCGCCGTGCGCCGACGAGACGAACCCCGCTTCGTAGGCCGACGGCGCCAGATACACGCCAGCCTCGAGCATCGCGTGGAAGAAGCGGTTGAACGCGTCCTTGTCCGACTCCATCACCTCGGCGTAGGAACGCGGCGGCACCGCCCGGAAGAACACGCCGAACATTCCGCCCACGTGTGCGGCTGAGAACGCCGCGCCGCGCCGCTTCGCCACGCCGTTCAACCCCTCGACCAGGCTCGCCGTCCGCGCGGTGAGCCGGTCGAAGAAGCCCGGCTCCAGCACGAGCTTCAGCGTCGCGAGCCCGGCCGCCACCGCCACCGGGTTGCCGGAGAGCGTCCCGGCCTGGTAGACCGGCCCCAGGGGGGCAATCCTCTCCATGATGTCGCGCCGGCCGCCGAACGCCCCGACCGGCATGCCGCCGCCGATCACCTTGCCGAGCGTCGTGAGGTCGGGCGTGATGCCGTAGAGCCCCTGCGCGCCGCGCGGGCCCACGCGGAAGCCGGTCATCACCTCGTCGAAGATCAGCACGGCCCCATGCTTTGTGCAGAGCGCGCGCATCGCGTGGAGGAACTCGCGCGAGCCGGGCACGAGGTTCATGTTGCCCGCCACCGGCTCGACGATCACCGCCGCGATCTCGTCGCCGTGGCGGCGGAACGCGTCCTCGAGCTGCTGCGCGTCGTTGAACGCGAGCACGGTCGTATGGCCGGCGGTCTCCGGCGTCACCCCGGCCGAGCTCGGGTTGCCCAGCGTCAGCGCGCCGGAGCCGGCCTTCACGAGCAGGGAATCGGCGTGGCCGTGGTAGCAGCCCTCGAACTTGACGATGCGCGGGCGGCCGGTGAACCCGCGCGCGAGGCGGAGCGCGGTCATCGTCGCCTCCGTGCCGGAGGACACGAGCCGGACGAGCGCCATGCTCGGCAGCGCCTTGCAGAGCAGCTCGGCGAGCTCGACCTCGAGCGCGGTCGGGGCGCCGAACGAGAGCCCGTTCAGCGCCGTCTCGCGCACCGCCGCGACGACCTGCGGATGGGCGTGCCCGAGGATGAGCGGTCCCCAGGAGCCGACGTAGTCGATGTAGCGCTTGCCGTCGGCGTCCCAGACATACGCGCCCTCCCCGCGCGCGAGGAAGCGCGGCGTGCCGCCGACGGCGCGGAACGCGCGCACCGGCGAGTTCACGCCGCCGGGGATGAGGCCTTTCGCCTGCTCGAACAGCTCGTCGTTGCGGGTCATGCGGCGGCCTTTCTCGTGAACAGGTCGTTGAACGCGCGCGCGCGCGCCGCGACGTCGCCGGCGTCGAACAGCGCGGTGATGACTGCCAGCGCGTCGGCGCCGGCGGCGATCGCGTCGGCGGCGTTGTCGAGGGTGATGCCGCCGATCGCGACGACCGGGACGCCGAATCGCCGCGCCGCGCCGAGGAGCGCGAGCGGCGCGCGCACCGCGGCGGGTTTGGTCGGCGAGGCGAACATCGAGCCGAAGGCGACGTAGTCGGCGCCGGCAGCGACCGCGCGCTCGGCGAGCTCGAGCCGGTCGTAGCACGACGCACCCAGCAACCGGCCCGGACCGAGGCGCCGGCGGCCGGCGGCGAGGTCGCCGTCGTCGCGCCCGAGGTGGACCCCGGCGGCGTCGACGGCCAGGGCGAGCTCGATATCGTCGTTCACCAGGAGCGGCACGCCAGCGGTGCGGCAGAGCGCTGCGAGTGCGAGCGCTTGCTCGCTCCGCAGCCCAGCGGGCGCCGGCTTGTTGCGGTACTGGACCGCCGCCGCCCCGCCGGCTATCGCGGCCCGGACCTTGGCGACGAGCGCGGGGGTGTCGGCCTCGTCCGGCGTCAACGCGTAGAGCCCGGGGGGGAACGCCGCCATCAGTCGCGGGTGGCCTCGGCCGCCGCCAGGCGCAGGCGGAACAGGCGGTCGGGAATCGCCTGACCGCCGCCCGGCCGGAAGGCGTCCGCGAGCGCCTGCCAGGTGAAACCCTGCGCGGCCGCGACTGCCTCGGGAACCGCGACGCCGTGCGCGAGGCCCGCGGCGATCGCGGCGGCGAGCGTGCAGCCCGAGCCGTGATACTCGCCCGGGAGGCGCTCCCAGCGGTCGCTGCGCACGAGACCGCGCGCGTCGTAAAGGGCGTTCACGACCTCGGGCGTGGGCTCGTGCGTGCCGGTGACGAGCACGAATTTCGCGCCGCGAGCCGTCAGCCGCTCGGCGCACCGCTCGAGCGTCAGGGCCTCCGCGCGCTCGCCGGGCGCGGCCGCGAGGCGGCGCGCCTCGAGGCTGTTCGGGGTGACCACCGTGGCCCGCGGGACCAGCAGCTCGGCCAGCGCGCCCGCGGCATCCTCCGTCCCGAGCGGGTCGCCCCGGCCCGAGGCAAGCACGGGATCGAGCACCACCGGGAGCCCCGGGTGCTCGTCGAGCACGGCGGCGATCGCCGCGGCGTTCGCGCGCGTGGCGACCATGCCGATCTTCACCGCGCCGACCGCCATGTCGGCCAGGACGGTCCGCGCCTGCCGGGCGACCCAGTCCGGGGCGACCGGTTGCACGCCGGCGACGCCGGCCGTGTCCTGCGCCGTGATCGCGGTGACGACTGAAAGCGGATGGCAGCCGAGCGCGGCGAGGGTCAGCAAATCGGCCTGGAGGCCGGCGCCGCCGCTCGGGTCGGAGCCGGCAAACGCGAGCACGATGGGCGGCAGAGGTCGGGAACGCGGCACGTGGAGCGATTCGGCGAGCGGCCGTGGCGGAAACGGGCTGGCAACGCCATTGCCCGCACGGTAAGATCGCCCCGCATTCTAGTCCAAAGCCCCTTCCAACCCTCTCTTTCCATGGCGGAAACCGCGCAGACCTCGAAGACGTGGATGTGCCTGATCTGCGGCTTCATCTACGACGAGGCGGCCGGACTTCCCGACGAGGGCATCGCCCCCGGCACGCGGTGGGAGGACGTGCCGATGAACTGGACCTGCCCGGAATGCGGCGCGCGCAAGGACGACTTCGAGATGGTGGAAATCTAGCGCGCCCGTGCGGCGATTTCCGCGCGTTCCCGCGGTCGATCGGGACACGGTTTTTGGCGGTTTTCCACACTTCAGAAACCGCGTTAAATAATTGGCCGAACCCATGATTTCCTCATAGCCTACGCGCGCGGGACGGGCATAGAATGGCCGCCTGGCCCTGACGCCGGCGGCTCTCCTTACGCCGCCCATCTCTTCCTTGCGCAGGGTCCGGACGAAGGGGACCCAAACGTTGAGCGAGACTGCAACCCTCGCCGGTATCAAGGTGATGGTGATCGACGATTCGAACACCATCCGCCGCAGCGCCGAGATCTTCCTGGCCCAGGCCGGCTGCCAGGTGATCCTCGCCGAGGACGGGTTCGACGCGCTGTCCAAGATCACCGACCACCAGCCCGACATCATCTTCTGCGACATCATGATGCCGCGGCTGGACGGCTACCAGACCTGCGCCCTGATCAAGAAGAACGCCCACTTCGCGGGGACGCCGGTCATCATGCTGTCGTCGAAGGACGGTCTGTTCGACCGCGCCCGCGGGCGGATGGTCGGGTCGGACGAGTACCTGACCAAGCCCTTCACCAAGGACAGCCTGCTCAAGACGGTCGGCGCACACGCGCTGAACCGTGTGCAATAGCGGGGGAAAACACCATGCCAGTCAAGAAGATCCTGATCGTCGACGATTCGCCCACCGATCGCCAGTACATGATCGAGACCCTGAAGGGGAAGGGCTTCCAGATCGTGACCGCCGAGAACGGCGAGGACGCGATCACGAAGGCGAAGGCCGAGCTGCCCGACCTGATCCTGATGGACGTCGTGATGCCGGGCCTGAACGGCTACCAGGCGACGCGCCAGATCACGCGCGACGACGCCACCAAGCACATCCCGGTGATCATGTGCACGAGCAAGGGCGCCGACACCGACAAGATCTGGGGCATGCGCCAGGGGGCGAACGACTACCTGGTCAAGCCGGTCGACCCGCAGGCGCTGCTCGCGAAGATCGCGCAGCTCAGCGCGGCGAACTGACGCCGCCCCGCCCTGCCCGATGGCACGCCGGATCAGCCTGCGCGAATTCCAGCAGGACCTCGTCCGCCGGCTGAACGAAGCCGCCGCGGCCGACGCCCCGTCGGCGCGTCTCGGCGTGCAGGTCGGCACCGAGCTCTGGCTGGTCAAGCTCGAAGAGGCGGGCGAAGTGATTCCGGTGCCGACGGTGGCGAACGTGCCGCTGACGCGCTCCTGGTTTCGCGGGCTCGCGAACATCCGCGGCAACCTCTTCAGCGTCGTCGACCTCGCCGCCTACTCCGGCGGCGAACCGACCGCGGTGACGCCGGACGCGCGCCTCCTGCTCGTGGCGGAGCGCTACAACATGGCGGCCGCGCTGCTCGTGAACCGCATGCTCGGGCTGCGCAACCTGGCGCAGTTCGAGGCCGAGGCGACACCCGGGGAGCGGGCGTGGGAGCGCGCGCGCTTCAAGGACAAGGACGGACAGCTCTGGCGCGAGCTCGGCATGAACGAGCTCGTCTACAACGGCGATTTCCTGCAAGCCGGACTCTAGACCCGGCGGCTACAGACGAGGTTGGGGGCAGCTATGGCGATGAATCTCAAGGCGTTGAACATCGGGCTCGGCAAGGGCAAGGCCGAGGCGAAGGCGGCGCCGAAAGAGAAGCCCGGGAAGAAGGGCGCGGTCTCGGCGACGACCACGTTCGACGCGGGCAAGAAGGGGTCGCCGCTCCTCGGCGGCAAGTCCTTCCGCACCCGGATGCAGGCGCTGATCATCGCGCTCGCCGTCCTCGTGTTCGTGATCGCGGTCGTCGGGCTGCTCGCGATCCGCACCACCGTGAACGGCACCGCCTACATCAACGCCGCGGGCCAGATGCGGATGCTGTCGCAGCGCCTGGCGAAGGAATCGCAGCAGGGCCTGCAGGGCTCCGGCGACGCGTTCGCGCGGCTGAAGAAGTCGCGCGACGAGTTCGCCGGGCTGGTCGACGCGCTCTCGAACGGCGGCGCGATCGGCGGCATCGACGTGCCGGCGAGCTCGGAGTCGGTCAAGCCCGCGCTCGACAAGGTCGTCCAGCTCTGGCAGAAGATGGACAAGAACCTCGCCCTCGTGCTCGGGCAGCAGAAGAGCCTGGTGGGCCTGGGCAACGCGGTGAAGGGGATCAACAACAACAACCCGGTGCTCCTCGACCTCGCCGAGCAGGTGTCGGCGCTCAAGCTGCAGAGCCAGGCCGGCTCGCGCGAGATCTCGCTGTCCGGCCAGCTCGTCATGCTGACCCAGCGGATGGCGAAGAACGCCAACGCGCTCCTCGCCTCCGACGTCATCGACCCCGAGGTGACCTTCCTCCTCGGCAAGGACTCGAACACCTTCCGCGACATCCTGCAGGGCCTCACCAAGGGCAGCGACAGCCTGCGGATCGGCGCCGCGCGCGACCCTGAGATGATCGAGAAGCTGAAGGAGCTCGACGGCGCCTACGGCGAGTACCGCCAGTCGGTGAACTCGATCCTCGGCAGCCTGCAGCCGCTGGTGAACGCGAAGGCGGCCGGCCGCAGCGTCGTCGCCGATTCCGAGGCGCTGCTCGCGGCGAGCGACGAGCTCGCCGCCGGCTACGAAGGCGAGCTCGCGAGCACGCGCTGGAACTACATGGCGATGGCGATCGCCGCGGTGCTCGCGGTCCTGCTGGTGCTGCTGATGGGCAAGGCCTACCGCGACGAGACCGAGCGACGCACCGGCGAGCAGGTGCGCCTGCGGGAGGAAGCCGAGCGGCTCCGCAGCGAGGCCGAGTCGCAGAACAAGGCGAACCAGGAGGCCATTCTCCGCCTGATGAACGAGATGGGCAGCCTCGCCGACGGTGACCTCACGGTGCAGGCGACGGTTACCGAGGACATCACCGGCGCGATCGCCGACTCGGTGAACTACACGATTGAAGAGCTCCGCGTGCTGGTCGGCCGCATCAACAGCGCGGCGGCGCAGGTGACGAGCGCGACCGAGTCCGCGCAGGCGACCTCGGTGAAGCTGCTCCAGGCCGCCGAGCGGCAGTCGAAGGAGATTCAGGAAGCCGGCGCCTCGGTCCTCAAGATGGCGCGCGCGATTAACGAGGTGTCGGCGAGCGCGTCGAAGTCGGTGAGCGTCGCGCGCCAGTCGCTGTCGGCGGCGCAGAAGGGCCAGGAGGCGGTGTCGAACTCGATCACCGGCATGGGCGAGATCCGCGAGCAGATCCAGGAGACCTCGAAGCGGATCAAGCGCCTCGGCGAATCCTCGCAGGAGATCGGCGAGATCGTCGAGCTGATCTCCGACATTACCGAGCAGACCAACGTGCTGGCGCTGAACGCGGCGATCCAGGCGGCGAGCGCGGGCGAGGCGGGCCGCGGCTTCACGGTGGTCGCGGAAGAGGTGCAGCGGCTCGCGGAACGCTCGGCCGAGGCGACGAAGCAGATCGCCGCGATCGTGAAGACGATTCAGACCGACACCCATGACGCGGTGGCCGCCATGGAGAAGAGCACGGTCGGCGTGGTCGAGGGGGCGAAGCTCTCCGACGCCGCGGGCCAGGCGCTGTCCGAGATCGGCGAAGTGTCGCGCCGCCTCGCCCAGCTGATTGAGGAGATCTCGGTCACCGCGCAGGCGCAGGCGCAGGCCGCCGGCCACGTGGCGACGACGATGCAGGACATCCTGTCGGTCACCAAGCAGACCACGGAAGGCACCAAGCAGACCGCGGTCTCGGTCGGCCAGATCGCGAAGCTGGCGCAGGAACTGAAGGGGTCGGTAGCGAACTTCAAGATCGCTTAAGCGCGGACGAGTTTTCACAACCACAACACCGCGCGGGGGAGATTGATGAGCACGGCCGCCGACTTCGACCTCGGCCCACTCACCTGGGTCAAGAGCGAGATCGACCAGGCGCTCGAGAAATCGCTGGCGTCGCTCCGCAAGTACGCCGCGAATCCGGGCGACTCGAACCAGATCCGGTTCTCGCAGACCCACTTCCACCAGGCGCACGGCGCGCTGCAGATCGTCGGCCTCGACGGCGTGACGCGCCTGTCGGAGGAGCTCGACGGCCTCCTCGGCGACATCGCCAAGGCGGGCGGGGCGCCGAAGCCCGACCAGCTCGCCGCCGCGGAGCGTGCGTTCGGCGGCATCACGGCCTACCTTGACCATCTGCTCGGCGGCGAGCCCAATCAGCCGCTGCGGCTCTTCGCCGTGTACGGCGACGTCCTGAAGGCGCGCGGCCGCGACGCCGCCGACCCGGTCGACCTCTACTACCCGGACCTCCTGCAGCGCCCGCCGCGGCGCGAGAAGCCGCCGGTCGAGGTCGCCGCCGCCGACGCGGCGGCGTACTACCGCGATCAGCGCGGCCGCTACCAGCGCGGGCTCCTGAAGCTGATCAAGAAGGACGCGAGCGGCGTCGAGGACATGCGCGCCGCGGTCGCGGCGGTCGAAGCCGCGCAGACGAATCCCGCCAGCCGGACCTTCTGGTGGGTCGCGCTCGGGTTCTTCGACGCGCTGTTCGCCAAGGCGATCACCGAGGCGCCGCTCATCACGCGCCTCGCCAACCGCGTCGAGCAGCAGCTCAAGCGGCTCATGGAGGGCTCGGCAACGGTGGCCGAGCGCCTGATGCGCGAGGCGCTCTTCGCGGTCGCGCGCGCCCGCCCCGCCACCGAGCACGTCCGCAACGTCCAGGAAGTATTCCGCCTCGCCGGCACCGTGCCGGCCGCGTTCGAGCTGAAGGGCGAGGGTGCGCCGCAGAACCCCAGCCTGAAGGCGCTGCGGGAGCTCGTCGGCAACGCGAAGACCGCCTGGAACAAGGTCGCCTCCGGCCACCAGCCGAGCCTCGCCAACTTCCGCGACTTCGTGACGCAGATGCGCGCGCGGGCGGCGGAGCTGAAGCAGCAGAACCTGGTGCTGCTCTCGCACGACATCGTCGCGATCACCGGCTGGATCGGCGAGGCGACCGAGAAGGCGAGCGACAACGTCGCCATGGAGGTTGCGACCGCGCTGCTCCTGGTCGAGAACGCGGTCGAGAACTTCGGCAACCTCGGCGACGAGTTCGCGCAGCAGGCCGGCCTGATGCACCAGCGGCTGCAGGCGGTGGTGAAGGGCGAAACGCTGCAGGACGCCGCGCCGGTGCCGGTGCTCGACGAGATGTCGCGCCGCGCCCAGGAGCGCCTGCTGATGGCGCAGGTCGTGTCCGAGATCCAGGCGTCGTTGCGCGCGATCGAGCAGGCGCTCGACGCGTTCTTCCGCGACGCGTCGAAGCACACCGATCTCGCGACCCTCGACAAGCCGGTCCGGCAGGTGCTCGGCGCGCTCACGATCCTCAACGAGGACCGCGCGGCGGCGGCGCTGTCGACCTGCGCAGCCGAGATCCAGCGCTTCGCCAAGGGCGACTACGTCGCGTCGCCGGGCGACTTCGAGCGGGTCGCCGGGACGCTCTCCGGCCTCGGCTTCTACGTCGATGCGCTCCAGCACGGCAAGGCCGACTTCGACCAGTTCATGAAGCCGATCTCGGCGAAGAAGGCCGAGGCGCCCGAGGAGGCCGAAGAACCGGCGGCGCCGGCGAAGACGGTCGAGGCCGAGCTCGAGCAGGGCAAGAAGGCGCTTTCGGCGCTGGTCGAGGAATGGAAGAAGCGTCCGGCGGACGCGAAGCTCAGGGCCGAGGTCAAGGCGAGGGCTGCGGCGCTGCAGAAGGACGCCGGCCTCGTCGCCGACGCGAAGACCGAGGCGCACGCGGCCGAGATCCTGAAGCTGCTCGAAACGAGCCGAGGCCAAGCCGTTCGATCCGAAGGTCTCGCAGGTCCTCACCCAGATCCAGCCCGCGCCCGCCGCACCGGGGCCGTCGGCGCAGGCGCAGAAGCTGATGGCGGCGAGCGACGAGACGATCGACGCCGAGCTGCTCTCGGTCTACCTCGAGGAGGCCGGGGAGGTGCTCGCCACGATCGGCGAGAGCCTGGAGCAGGCGCGCGAGGTGCCGCAGAACATGGAGGTGCTGCGCACCATCCGCCGCGGCTTCCACACGCTGAAGGGCAGCGGCCGAATGGTCGGCCTGACCCGTCTCGGCGAGGCCGCGTGGGCGGTCGAGCAGGTGATGAACCGCTGGCTGGAGGAAGAGCGCGCCGGGACGCCGGATCTCTTCACGCTGGTCGGCACCGCGCGCGCGTTCTTCGCCGGCGCGGTCGACAGCCTGAAAGCCGGCGGCGCGAGCCCCGACGAGTCCCAGATCGTCGCGATCGCGCAGAAGGTGAAGGCCGGGCGAGGCGCTCGGCGAGGTGACGCTGGAGATGCGGCGGCGCCCGCACCGGCAGCGCCCGCGGCCGCGATCGAGTTCCCGGCGATCGACATCACCGCCGTCGCGCCCCCGAGCGCGCCCGAGACGGTGGCCGCGCCGGCGGCGCCGATCGAGATCGCGCCGGCTGCGCCCGCGCCGGTCGTCGCGGCCGAGCCCGAGGAAGAGACGATCGACGTCGGCGGCATCCCCCTGTCGCCGGCGCTCTACGGGATCTTCCTCGAAGAGACGCGGACCCATCTCGGGCACCTCGGCGCCGGGCAGGCGAAGCTCGCCGAGGGCGAGCCGGTCACCGAAGACTTCGAGCGCTCCGCGCACACCCTCGCCGGCATCGCCGGCACCGTGAAGTTCGGCGCCATGCGCGAGCTCGCGCACGGCCTCGAGGAGATGCTCGAGCGCTTCATCGGCAAGCCGGCCGACGCGAGCGCGCACGCGCTGATCGGCGCGGCGATCGACGCGCTCGGCGTCATGCTGACCGCGGCCGAAGCGCGCACGCTGCCGCATCCGGCCGGCGATCTCGTCGCGCGGCTGGCCGGTGCGGCCCCCGGCGCGCCCGCGGCCGTCGCCCCGACCGTGCCCGCCGCCCCGACCGCCCCCGCCGACTCGCTCGACTTCTCGCTGCCCGGGGCCGACACCGTCACCCCGGAGCCGGCGGCCGAGGGCAAGCCCGAAATCGATCTCGGCGACCTCGACTTCGCGCTCCCGACCGGCAGCCTCGGCGCGACGCCCGCCCCGGCGGCGGACGCGCCGCCGGAAGACGAGCCGCCGTCGCTCGATTTCTCGCAGGTGATGCCGATCCTCGGCGGCGCCATGTCGCCGAGCGCCTCGCCGATCGGCGAGCCGGCGATCATCGAACCGCCGCTCGTCGCGCCCGCCCCGACCCCCGCGCCTGCGGCGGCGGCGCCGAGCAACGTCGTCGCCTTCCCGGTGCCGCAGGAAGAGGCACCGGCGCCGGAGGCGCCCGCGGTCGAGGTGGAGGAGATCCCGGTCGAGCGCCGCACCCGGCGTCTCGACGACGACATCGACCCGGAACTGCTGCCGATCTTCCTCGAGGAGGCGCAGGAGCTCGTCCCGGCAGCCGGCCAGGAGCTGCGCGATTGGCGCGCGAGCCCGGACAATGCCGCCGCGGGTAACGCTCTCCTCCGGACGCTCCACACGCTGAAGGGCTCGGCCCGGATGTGCGGCGCGATGGCGCTCGGCGAGCTGACGCACCACATGGAGAGCCGCGTCGAGAACGCGCTCACCCTGAAGCAGCTGCCATCCACCCTGTTCGACGAGCTCGAAGTCTCCTTCGACCGGATGGGATTCCTCTACGATCGGCTGGTGAACCCGCAGGCCGCGGGGGCGCCGCCGCTTGAGCCGGAAGCGCCCGCGCCCGGGCCGGCGGCAACCCAGCCGGCGCACGCCGCGACCCCCGATGCGACCCCTGCGACGCCCCGCGCCGCGGGAGCGCCGGCCGCGCGGCAGACGCCTGCCGCGCCGGAGGCCGCCGCGCCGGCGAAGGCCGCCGAGCAGGACCCCGCCGCCGCGAGCCGCGCGATGCTGCGTGTGCGCGCCGACCTCATCGACCGCCTGGTCAACGAGGCGGGCGAGGTGTCGATCGCGCGCAGCCGGATCGAGGGCGACATGCGCGGCATCAAGAGCGCGCTCTTCGACCTGACCGAGAACGTGAACCGCCTGCGCGCGCAGCTGCGCGAGATCGAGATCCAGGCCGAAGGCCAGATGCAGTCGCGGGTAGCGCTGGCGCAGGAGCAGGACAAGACGTTCGACCCGCTCGAGTTCGACCGCTTCACCCGCTTCCAGGAAATCACGCGGATGATGGCCGAGAGCGTCAACGACGTCTCGACCGTCCAGCAGAACCTGCTGAAGGCGCTCGGCGAGAGCGAGATCGCGCTGTCGGCGCAGGCCCGGCTCACGCGCGGGCTGCAGGCGAACCTGATGCGCATCCGCATGGTGCCGTTCGCGAGCATCTCGGAGCGCCTGTTCCGCATCGTGCGGCAGGCGGCGAAGGAGACCGAGAAGCGCGCGGTGCTCGACATCAAGGGCGGCCAGGTCGAGGTCGACCGCTCGGTGCTCGAGCGCATCACCGCGCCGTTCGAGCACATGCTGCGCAACTCCGTCGCCCACGGCGTCGAGCCGAGCGCGGAGCGCGTCGCGAAGGGCAAGCCCGAGCTCGGCGAGATCAAGATCGAGGTGCGGCAGGAGGGCAACGAGATCGTGCTCGCCGTGACCGACGACGGCGCCGGCCTCAACTACGAGCGCATCCGCACGAAGGCGGTTTCCCAGGGGCTGCTCAGGGCCGAGGACACGCCGTCGGACGCCGAGGTCGCCGAGTTCATCTTCCACCCCGGCTTCTCGACCGCGTCGGAGGTGACCCAGCTCGCCGGCCGCGGCGTCGGCATGGACGTGGTGAAGAGCGAGATTGCGGCCCTCGGCGGCCGGGTCGAGCTCACGACCGAGACCGGGCGCGGGACGAAGTTCACGATCTTCCTGCCGCTCACGCTCGCGGTGACGCAGGCGGTGATGGTGCGCGCGGGCGGCGTGACGTTCGCGATCCCCGCGGTCATGGTCGAGCAGGTGCGGCAGGTCAAGGCCGACGAGCTCGCGGCATTCCAGACCGCGGGCGAGGCGCAGTGGCAGAACCGCAGGTACCCGTTCCGCTACCTGCCGCGGCTGCTCGGAGACAGCGAGTTCCAGCCTGAGAAGCGCCGGGTCACCCCGGTGATGTTCGTCCGCACCGGCCCGAACATGGCTGCGATCCAGCTCGACGAGATCATCGGCAGCCAGGAAATCGTGGTGAAGAACACCGGGCCCCTGCTCGCGCGCGTCGCCGGGATCACCGGCGCGACCGTGCTCGGCACCGGCGAGATCGTGCTGATCATCAACCCGGTCATCCTTACCGCCCGCGAGCCGGTCGTCCAGATCCGCACCGTGGAGACGCTCGGCGGACACGCCCGCGGCGGCGGCGCCCGCCGCGCCGGCCGTGCCGACGGTGATGATCGTCGATGACTCGCTCACCGTGCGCAAGATCACCGGCCGCCTGCTCGCGCGCGAAGGCTACAACGTGGTGACCGCGAAGGACGGCGTCGACGCGATGGAGCAGCTGCAGGAGACGGTGCCGGACGTGATGCTGGTCGACATCGAGATGCCGCGGATGGACGGCTTCGACCTGTCGCGGAACGTGCGCGCGGACTCGCGCCTGAAGCACATCCCGATCATCATGATCACCTCGCGCACCGCGGACAAGCACCGCGCGTACGCGAAGGAGATCGGCGTCAACGTCTACCTCGGCAAGCCCTACCAGGAAGAAGAGCTGCTCGCGCACATCGCCGGCTTCGTCCAGAAGCCGGCGCACGTGTAGGCAGGACCGCCCGCCGCGCGAAGCCACCCTTGCGGCGGGCTGTTAACCCCGCTCGCAAGTCCGCCGCCGGGACTGCGCACGTGTAACGGGACCGCCCGCCGCGACGTCCGCCGCGGGGGCAGGCGGCGCGGGAGACTCCGGCACGCCCCGGCAGTACAATCCGGCCCGTGTCCCGGGTGGATCTCACCGATCATTTCCTGATCGCCATGCCCAACATGGCCGACCCGTACTTCTCCCGGACGCTCACCTTCATCTGCGAGCACAACGACCAGGGCGCGCTCGGGCTCGTCGTCAACCGCCCGATCGACATGACGCTCGCCGCGCTGTTCGAGCGCCTCAACCTCGAGACCGGGGCGCGCGGGCTGGCCGAGACCCCGGTGTACTTCGGCGGGCCGGTCCAGACCGACCGCGGATTCGTGCTGCATGCGCCGGTCGGCAAGTGGAGCTCGACGCTGCCGGTGCACGAGCGTCTCGGGCTCACCACTTCGCGCGACATCCTCGAGGCGGTGTCGCACGGCACCGGCCCGGCGCGGATGCTCCTCACGCTCGGCTACTCGGGCTGGGCGGCGGGCCAGCTCGAGCACGAGCTCAAGCAGAACGCCTGGCTCACGGTGGCGGCGCAGGATTCGATCATCTTCGACGTCCCGGCCGAGGAGCGCCTGCCCGCGGCGATGGAGCTGCTCGGGGTGTCGTATGCGACCCTGGCCGACGAGGCGGGGCATGCGTGAGCGGTCGCGCCGGCACCGTGCTCGCGTTCGACTTCGGCGAGCGTTTCCTCGGCGTCGCGGTGGGTGAGGACGCGATGAAGCTCGCGCATCCGCTGGCCGCGATCGACGCGCGCGGTGCCCCCGCCCGGTTCGACGCCATCGCGAAGCTGGTGGCGGAGTGGCGCCCGGCGCGGTTCGTCGTGGGCCTGCCGCTCGGACCCGACGGCGAGCGGCACGCGCTGGCGCCCCGGGTGGAGCGCTTCGCGCGGCAGCTCGAGGGCCGCTTCGGTCTGCCGGTGACGTTCGTCGACGAACGGCTTTCGTCGGCCGAGGCCGAGGCGCGCCTGCGCGCGATCGGGCGCGGGCGTCGCCAGGATCGGGACCTCGCCCATCCGGTGTCGGCGCAGGTCATCCTGCAGGACCACTTCGACCGCGATGCAGCTGCCTGACGCCGAAGCCCTTTGCGCGGAGCTGGTCAAGAAGCTCCAGCCGGCGGTCACGCCGGCGACCGGGATGGTCGGCATCCACACCGGCGGCGCCTGGCTCGCCGAGCGCCTGCACCGCGAGCTCGGGCTCGAGGTCCCGCTCGGCCGGCTCGACATCTCGTTCTACCGCGACGACTACCGCAAGTCGGGCCTCCACAAGTCGGTGAAGGCGAGCCAGATTCCGTTCGACGTCGCCGACCGGAAGCTCCTCCTCGTCGACGACGTCCTCTACACCGGCCGCACCATCCGGGCCGCGATGAACGAGCTGTTCGACTACGGCCGGCCGGAGTCGATCGCGCTGGTGGCGCTCGTCGACCGCGGCGAGCGGCAGCTGCCGATCTGCCCGCAGTACTGCGGCGCGACGTTCGCGGTCGCGAAGGGCAAGATGCTGCGCCTCGACCGGAACGACGCCGGGAAGCTTTCCCTGCGGCTCGACGATGCACGTAACCCGCAACTCAACGCGAACGGCGAGCTCGCGCACCTGCTGACGCTCGAGGGGCTGCCGCGCGAGATCATCGTGCGCATCCTGGACACCGCGGAGTCGTTCCTCGGCGTCACCGAGCGCGAGGTGAAGAAGGTGCCGCTGCTCCGCGGCATGAGCGTGTTCAACGTCTTCTTCGAGAACTCCACGCGCACCCGCACGACGTTCGAGATCGCGGCCAAGCGCCTGTCGGCCGACGTGATCAACCTCAACGTCAGCACGTCCTCGACGACCAAGGGCGAGACGCTGCTCGACACCGTCGACAACCTGGCGGCGATGCATGCCGACATGTTCGTCGTGCGCCACTCGCAGAGCGGGGCGGCGCACATGATCGCGCGCCACGTCGGGCCGGAGCGGCACGTGATCAACGCCGGCGACGGCCGCCATGCCCACCCGACGCAGGGGCTGCTCGACGCGTACACGATCCGCCACTACAAGAAGGACTTCTCCGGTCTGACGGTGGCGATCGTCGGCGACATCCTGCACTCGCGGGTCGCGCGCTCGTTGATCCACGTGCTCAACATCCTCGGCACGCCGGAGGTGCGGGTGATCGGCTCCGCAGACGCTGCTGCCCGCCGGGGTCGAGAGCCTGGGCGTGCGCGTCTTCCCCGACATGCGCAAGGGCCTCGCCGGCGCCGACGTCGTGGTGATGCTGCGGCTCCAGAACGAGCGCATGCGCGGCGCGCTGCTGCCCTCGGCGCAGGAGTTCTTCAAGTACTACGGGCTCACGCCGGAGAAGCTCGCGCTCGCCAAACCCGACGCGATCGTGATGCATCCGGGCCCGATGAACCGCGGGATCGAGATCGACTCGTCGGTCGCCGACGGGCCGCACTCGGTGATCCTGCCGCAGGTCACGTTCGGGATCGCGGTGCGGATGGCGGTGATGTCGATTCTGGGCGGCGCATGACCAAGGTCCACATCAAAGGCGGCCGGCTCGTCGACCCGAAGCACGGCGTCGACCGTCCCGCCGACCTCTACCTCGCCGAAGGCCGGGTCGCCGGCATCGCCAGCGCGCCGCGGGGGTTCGAAGCCGACCGCGTGGTCGACGCCACGGGCTCGTCGTGGCGCCGGGGCTGGTCGACCTCTCGGCGCGGCTGCGCGAGCCGGGCCTCGAGTACAAGGCGACGCTCGAGTCGGAGATGCTCGCGGCGGTCGCCGGCGGCGTCACCAGCCTCGCCTGCCCGCCCGACACCGATCCGCCGCTCGACGAGCCGGGGCTGGTCGAGATGCTCACGCGGCGCGCGTCCAGCCTCAACCTCGCGCGCGTCTATCCGGTCGGTGCGCTCACCGCCAAGCTCGAGGGCGAGCGCCTCACCGAGATGGCCGAGCTGCGCGACCACGGCTGCATCGCGTTCTCGCAGGCCGAGGTCCCGCTCGCCGACACGCAGATCCTGTGGCGCGCGCTGCAGTACGCGGCGACCTTCGGGCTCGCCGTGTGGCTGCGCCCGCAGGATCCGCATCTCGCCAAAGGCGGCGTCGCCCACGACGGCGAGGTCGCGACGCGGCTCGGGCTGCCGGGGATCCCGGCGTTCGCCGAGACGATCGCGCTCGGCGCGATCCTCCAGCTCGTCCGCGTCACCGGCACCCGCGTGCACCTCTGCCGGCTGTCGGCGCGCGAGTCGGTCGAGATGATCCGCGTGGCCAAGCGCGAGGGGCTGCCGGTCACCTGCGACGTGAGCGCGCACCACCTGCACCTCTCGGAGCTCGACCTCGGCTACTTCGACTCGCACTGCCACGTCGTGCCGCCGTTCCGCAGCCAGCGCGACCGCGAGAGCTTGAGCGCGGGGCTCGCCGACGGGACGATCGACGCGGTCTGCTCGGACCACACGCCGGTCGACGACGACGCGAAGCAGCTGCCGTTCGGCGAGTCCGAGCCGGGCGCGACCGGGCTCGAGCTGCTGCTCCCGCTCACCTTGAAGTGGAGCCGCGAAGCGCGCCTGCCGCTCGTGCAGGCGCTTGCGCGCGCGACCTGCCGATCCGGCGCGCGTCCTCGGTATCGACGCCGGGCATCTCGGCATCGGCGCGCCGGCGGACGTCTGCATCTTCGATCCCGAGACCTACTTCACCGTCGCGCCGGCCGGCCTTGCGCAGCCAGGGCAAGAACACGCCGTTCCTCGGCTACGAGCTCCCGGGGGTGGTGCGGTGGACGCTGGTGGCGGGCGAGGTGCGGTTCGAGCGGGGCTAGCCCGCTTCAGTCGGTCGCGGCGAGCCGCGCCGGGTCGCACTCGCCGCTCACGACCACCCGCTTCTCGCGCCCGCGCTCGCCGCTGGCGACCGCGACCCGGGCTTTCGGCACGCGCAGCTTTTCCGCGACGAACGCGATCAGGGCGTTGTTCGCGCGCCCGTCGAGCGCGGGGGCCGCGATGCGGATTTTGAGCCGCTCGCCATGCAGCCCGGCGACCTGCGAACGTTTTGCCCCGGGCTGGACGTGCAGCGCGAGCGTCCAGCCGTCCGCCGTTCGCCGCGCCCAGGGAGCGCCGGCGTCAGCCACTCGTGAGCATGGCGCGCGGCACGCCGTCGAGCACGATCAGCAGCACCTGGGCGAGGACGACGACGAACAGCGGCGACAGGTCGACCGCACCGATCGGCGGGATGAAGCGGCGGAAGAAACCGTAGAAGGGCCGCGTCAGGGCGTCGAACACCGGCGAGAGCGCGTTGTACGGGCTCACCCAGCTCATGATGACCTGCACGATGACGACGAACATCAGCAGGTGCAGGCTCGCCCGCAGGAGACCCACGAGCGAGAGCCCGAGCACCGCCAGTCCCGGCGCGGCGACCTTGCCGCCCGCCACGGCCGCGTAGAGCAGGACCATCATCACGATCTGCGCCAGCCAGGCGACGGCGAAGCTCGAGAGGTCGTAGCCGCGGAACGACGGGACGACCCGCCGCAGCGGCAGCACCGCCCAGTCGCTGAGCGCGATGACGAACTGGCCGACCGGGTTGCGGAACGGCGCGCGCAGCGCCTGCATCCAGAACCGGAGCAGCACGACGTAGATGAAGAGGCCGAACGTGGTCTCGATCAGGAGCTGCAGGATCTGGCCGCCCATGGTCAGTCCTGCCCGAACTCGTCGCCGAGCTCGCGCGCACGCTCGTTCGCGGCCCGCACCGCTCGCAGGATGGCCTCGTCCACCTTGTCGCCGCGCAGCGAGGCGAGCGCCCGCTCGGTCGTGCCGCCCTTCGAGGTGACCCGCTCGCGCAGGGTTGCCGGCGCCTCGGGCGAGCGTGCCGCGAGCTCCGCGGCGCCGCGGAACGTGCCGATCGCGAGCCGGCGCGCCGCCGCTTCGTCGAACCCGACCTCGCGCGCTGCCCGCTCGAGCGCCTCGATCAGGTAGAAGACGTACGCCGGACCGCTCGCCGAGACCGCGGTGACCGGATCGAGCAGCGCCTCTTCGTCGACCCAGATCACCTCGCCCACCGCCTCGAGGACGGCCTGCGCGTGGGCCCGTTGCGCCGGCGCGACCTCGGGCCGCGCGTACAGCCCGGTCACCCCGAGGCTGATCAGGGCGGGCGTGTTCGGCATGCACCGCGCGAGGCGGGGATAGCCGCCGAGCCAGCGGCCGAGGTCGGCAAGCCGGATGCCGGCGGCGATCGACAGCACCAGCTCGTCCTTGAGGTGCGGGGCGACGGCGCGCGCGGCCTCGCGCATCTGCTGCGGTTTGACCGCGAGCACCACGACGTCGCCGTACGGCGCCGCCTGCGCCGGTGCGTCGAAGGTCGCGACGCCGAGCGAATCGGCGAGGCGCCGGCGGGCGTCGGGCAGGACCTCGACGACCTTCATGCGGCGAGCGGCGAACCCTTTCGCGGCCAGCCCGCCGGCGAGCGCCGTCGCCATGTTCCCGCCGCCGATGAAGGTGATGTCCATGGGGAAGCGGCGATTATCGCGGATTGGCGGTTCCCGGACCCGCGGCTGCCGCGGCCTTCCGCCGCGGCCCGAAGATCGCGCTGCCTACCCGTACCATCGTTGCACCGGCCGCGATCGCCGCCTCGAGGTCGTCGGACATCCCCATCGACAGCGTATCGAGCGCGAGGCCGTCGCGCACGAGCCCGGCCTGCAGGTCGCGCACGGTCTCGAAGCGCTGCCGGGCGAGCGCCATGTCGGTCGTCGGTTCGGGAATGGTCATCAGACCGCGCAGCCGGAGCCGCGGCAGGTTCGCCACGCCGCGCGCGAGCGCGAGCGTCTCGGTCGGCGCCACCCCGCTCTTGGACGCCTCGCCGCTCACGTTGACCTGCACGCACACCTGGAGCGGGGGGAGCGTCGCCGGTCGCTGCGCGGACAGGCGCTCGGCGATCTTCAGCCGGTCGACCGAGTGCACCCAGTCGAAGTGCTCGGCCACCGCCCGCGTCTTGTTGCCCTGGACCGGTCCGATGAAATGCCAGACGAGGCCGAGGTCCGCGAGCCGCTCGATCTTCGCGACCGCCTCCTGCACCTGGTTCTCGCCGAAGTCCCGTTGACCCGCGGCGTGCGCGGCGCGGAGGTCGGCGGCGGGAAACGTCTTGCCGACGGCGACGAGAACTATGTCACGGGGGTCGCGCCCGACACGCCTCGCACGTCGCTGCGATGCGGGACTTTACGGCTTGCAGGCGCTTTTCGATTGTGTCCATAATGCCCCGGATTACGCTGGCCCGCCAAAGGGTTGGCCGTTCTAGCTCCAGAAAAGGACGAAAAGTATATGGACATTTCCGAACTGCTCGCCTTCGTCGTCAAGAACAAGGCTTCCGACCTGCACCTCTCCGCCGGGCTGCCGCCGATGATCCGGGTGCACGGCGACGTGCGCCGGATCAACCTGCCGGCGCTCGAGCACAAAGACGTGCACTCGATGATCTACGACATCATGAACGACGCGCAGCGGAAGACCTACGAGGAGGTGCTCGAGTGCGACTTCTCGTTCGCGATCCCCGGGCTCGCCCGCTTCCGCGTCAACGCGTTCGTGCAGCAGCGCGGCGCCGCGGCGGTGATGCGGACGATTCCGACCAAGGTGCTGACGCTCGAGGAGCTGAACTGCCCGAAGATCTTCGTCGACATCGCCGACCAGCCGCGCGGGATCGTGCTGGTGACCGGCCCGACCGGCTCCGGGAAGTCGACCACGCTCGCGGCGATGGTCAACCACATCAACGAGAACGAGTACGGGCACATCCTCACCATCGAGGACCCGATCGAGTTCGTGCACGAGTCGAAGAAGTCCCTCATCAACCAGCGCGAGGTCGGGCCGCACACGCTGTCGTTCTCGAACGCGCTGCGCAGCGCGCTGCGCGAGGACCCGGACGTCATCCTGGTCGGCGAGATGCGCGACCTGGAGACGATCCGCCTCGCCCTGACCGGCGCGGAGACCGGCCACCTGGTGTTCGGCACCCTGCACACGAGCTCGGCGGCGAAGACGATCGACCGGATCGTCGACGTGTTCCCGGCGGCGGAGAAGGAGATGGTGCGGGCGATGCTGTCGGAAAGCTTGCGCGCGGTGATCTCGCAGACGCTGCTCAAGACCAAGGACGGCACCGGCCGCGTGGCGGCGCACGAGATCATGATCGGCACCCCGGCGATCCGGAACCTGATCCGCGAGAACAAGGTGGCGCAGATGTACTCGTCGATCCAGACCGGCCAGCAGTACGGCATGCAGACCCTCGACCAGAACCTGCAGGAGATCGTGAAGCGGGGGGTGGTGACGGTCGCCGAGGCGCGCGTCAAGGCGGCGAACAAGGACAACTTTGCGGGTTGAGGCCGTCAGGCCGAACCCGGCAAGGGTGCGGTGGAGACCTGACCTTCAGGTCACGTCGTAACCACAATTTCGCGGGCTGAGGCGTCCGAATTTCGCCGGCTGACGGGTTCGGCCCCTCGGCGTAAACTGGACGGATCGCGAGGGCCCGCGGGAAAGGCGAGCATCATGGAACGCGACCAGGCAACCAAGTTCATCTACGACCTGCTGCGCCTGATGGTGAGCAAGAAGGCGTCCGACCTCTTCATCACCGCGGGCTTCCCGCCGGCGATCAAGCTCGACGGCAAGGTGACGCCGGTGTCGCAGCAGCCGCTGTCCCCGCAGCACACCGCGGAGCTCGTGCGCTCGGTCATGAACGACCGCCAGGCGGCCGAGTTCGAGGCGACGAAGGAGTGCCAGTTCGCGATCTCGCCCGGCGGGATCGGGCGCTTCCGGGTGAGCGCGCTGGTCCAGCAGGGCAACATCGGCATGGTGCTGCGGACGATCAACTCGAAGATCCCGACGTTCGAGGAGCTCGGGCTCCCGGACGTGCTGAAGGACGTCTGCATGACCAAGCGCGGCCTGGTGATCATGGTCGGTGCCACCGGCTCGGGCAAGTCGACCTCGCTCGCGGCGATGGTCGGCTACCGCAACGAGAACTCCTACGGCCACATCATCACGATCGAGGACCCGATCGAGTACGTCCACCCGCACCGGAACTGCATCATCACCCAGCGCGAGGTCGGGGTCGACACCGAATCGTGGGAGAACGCGCTCAAGAACACCCTGCGGCAGGCGCCCGACGTCATCCTGATGGGCGAGGTCCGCGACCGCGAGACGATGGACTACGCGATCGCGTTCGCCGAGACCGGCCACCTGTGCATGGCGACGCTGCACGCGAACAGCTCGAACCAGGCGCTCGACCGGATCATCAACTTCTTCCCGGAAGAGCGGCGGCCGCAGCTGCTGATGGACCTCTCGCTCAACCTGAAGGGAATGGTCTCGCAGCGCCTGATCCCGCGCCGCGAGGGCAAGGGCCGGGTCGCGGCGGTGGAGATCATGCTCAACTCGCCGCTGATCGCCGACCTGATCTTCAAGGGCGACGTGCACGAGATCAAGGAGATCATGAAGCGCTCGAAAGAGCTCGGCATGCAGACCTTCGACATGCATCTCTTCGAGATGTACGACAACGGCGTCATCTCCTACGAGGATGCGCTGCGCAACGCCGACTCGGTCAACGACCTGCGGCTGGCGATCAAGCTGCACTCGAAGGAAGCGAAGAACCGCGACATCACCCAGGGCATCGGGCACCTCGACATCGTCAAGTAGGCGCCGCGCAGGCGCGAAAAAGGGCGCCCTCGGGCGCCCTTTCCTTTTGTGGAGCGAACGCTACAGCGTCGGCCGCCGCAGCCGGTGCTTCAGCCCGTGGATCTCGCGCAGGACGAGGTTGAGGCCGTCGCGCTGCGGCGAAGCGAGGATCTCGTCGCGCTTCTTCTTGAGCACCTTGATCTTCGCCTTGATCTTGCCCCGCTCCGCGCCGGCCTCATGATGGTGGTGGACGTGCATGTCCAGGCCGAGCGCCTTGCACACCCCGACGAGCAGGTGGTCCTTGTTCATCTGGGTGTAGCCCTTGACCGCCTCGTGCTCGAGCCCCTTCGCGATCTCGCGCAGCTCGGCGACCGTCTTGTGCTTGAGCTCTTCGTAGGTGTGGGCCATGCGACGTCTCCTCGGGTCGACCGGAGTGTTATAGCGCGCGCCGCGCGGCCCGGCAACCCTAGCTGGCGGCCCGGCGCTCGGTGCGCATGCTCCCGGCGACGATCCGGAACTCGAACAGGCGGCATTCGAGCGGCCCGTTGTAGAGGGGCGTCCGCTTCGAGGCCTTGAGGCCGATCAGCTTGGCGAGCCGCAGGTCCGCGGTGAGGAAATAGCAGCGCCAGCCGGCGTAGCGCGCCTTCAGCGCGTCGCCGAGCTTCGGGTAGAGCGCCGCGAGCTCCGCCTCGTCCCCCACGCGCACCCCGTACGGCGGGTTCGCGACCAGGACGCCGTGCGGCGCCGGCGGCGGCAGCTCGAGCACGTTCGCCTGCTTGAGCTGGATCGCGCCCGCGAACCCTGCCGCCTCGATCGCGGCGCGCGCCCGCGCCACCTCGGTCCCCGCCTTGTCGGCGCCGAAGATCGCGACGCGCCGGCGCGGCTGCTCGGCGGCGCGCGCCTCCTCGCGCAGCCGGCCGAGGAGCTTCGCGTCGAACCCCGCGAGATTCTCGAGGCCGAACTGCCGGCGACCCCCGGGGGCGATGCCGAGCGCCATCGCGGCGGCCTCCAGCACGATGGTGCCGCCGCCGCACATCGGATCGAGGAACGGCTCGTCGCCGGTCCAGCCGCTGAGCGCGACGATCCCGGCCGCGAGGTTCTCGCGCAGCGGCGCGTCGCCGGCGTCGCCGCGCCAGCCGCGCTTCCAGAGCGGCTCGCCCGAGGTGTCGAGATAGAAGGTCACCGAACGCGCGTCGAGGAACGCATGGATGCGCACGCCGGGGGCGCGCGTGTCGACGTCGGGTCGCGCCCCGGTGTCGGCGCGGAAGCGGTCGCACACCGCGTCCTTCACCCGCAGCGTGACGAAGTCGAGACTCTTCACCGGCGAGCGGATCGCGCTCACGTCGACGCGGATCGTGCGCCCGACCGCAAACCGCTCGGGCCACGGCACGCGGGACGCAGCGTCGTACACGTCGTGCTCGTTCGCGTACGGGCTCTCCGCGACGCGCCACAGGATGCGCGACGCGATGCGCGAGCGGAGGTTCGCGCGGTAGCAGGTGGCGAGATCGCCGTCGAACCGCACGCCGCCGCCGAGCTCGACCGGCGAGCGCGCGCCGCATGCCGCGAGCTCGCGCGCGAGCACGGCCTCGAGGCCGCGCGGACAGGTGGCGAAGAACGATTGCGGGCTCATCCGGAAACGCGGAGGATAGCGCGCGGGATTCGAGGGAGGAAATGGCGAACATCGCCCAGCTGCTCGCCGCGCAGCTCGCGACACCGGACCGCGTGCTGTACCGCCAGTTCGCGGACGGCGCGTGGCGCGACTGCACCGCGGCCGAGATCGCGCGGCTTGCTGCGCGCTGGCAGGCGGCGTTCCGGCGCGAAGGCTTCGCCGCCGGCGACCGGATCGCGATCGGACTGCGCAACGGCACCGGCTGGGTGGCGCTCGACCAGGCGGCGCTCGGCTTCGGCCTCGTCGTCGTGCCGCTCTACGCCGATGACCGTCCGGACAGCCAGGCCTACTGCGCGACCACGGCCGGTGCGCGACTCGTCGTGGTCGAGACGGACCGGATGGCGGCCGCGCTTGCGGCTGCGGGCGTCGCGGCGACCGCGATCCTCTGCGCGCGCGCCGAGAACGGCAGCGCGGTTCGCACGGTCGAGTCCTTTCTCCCGCCGGCGACCGACGAGTTCTCGGTCGCCCCCGCGGCCGACGACGCGCTCGCCACCATCTGCTTCACGTCCGGCACCGTCGGCCGCCCGAAGGGGGTGATGCTTTCGCACCGGAACATCCTCGCCAACGTGGAAGGTTGCCGCGCGACGGGGATGGCGCGCCCGGACGACGTGTTCCTGTCGTTCCTGCCGCTGTCGCACATGTTCGAGCGCACCGGCGGCTACTACCTGCCGCTCGCGATCGGCGCGAAGGTCGCGTTCGCGCGCGGCATCGCGCAGCTTCCCGACGATCTCGCGAGCGAGCGGCCGACCGCGATGTTCGCGGTGCCGCGCGTCTTCGAGCGCTTCGCCGCCCGCATCCGCGACGGCGTCGCCGGCTCGCCGTGGAAGCGTGGCCTGCTCGAGCGGTGCGTCGTCTCCGGCGCGCGGGTCGAGCTCGGCGGGGCGACGCTCGTCGACCGGCTCGCGACGCCGGTGCTGCGGGCGCTCGTCGCGCGCCCGATCCTCGACCGGTTCGGCGGACGGCTGCGACTCGCCGTGGTCGGCGGCGCGGCGATGGATCCGGCGATCGCCGGTCTCTTCATCGGGCTCGGCCTGCCGGTGCTGCAGGGGTACGGCATGACCGAGGCCTCGCCGGTCGTGTCGGTCAACCGCCTCGACGACAACGATCCGGAGACGGTGGGGCCGTGCCCTGGACAACGTCGAGGTGCGCCTGGGCGAGGCGGGCGAGCTGCTGGTGCGCGGGCCGAGCGTCATGCTCGGCTACTGGAACGACCCGGCCGCGACCGCGCGCGTCCTCGACGGCGAGCGCTGGCTGCACACCGGCGACGTCGCCGAGTTCGAGCGCGGGCACATCGCGATCCGCGGCCGGCTGAAGGACATCCTCGTGCTTTCGAACGGCGAGAAACTGCCGCCGCAGGATGCGGAGCTCGCGATCCTCGGCGACGGCACCTTCGAGCAGCTGATGTTGATCGGCGAGGGGCGGCCGTTTCTGACCCTGCTCGCCGTCGCGAAGGACGCCGACGAGAAGCAGCTCGTCAAGCGCGCGAACGACCGGCTCGCGCACTTCCCGCGCTACGTGCGCGTGCGGCGCGCGATCGTGAGCCCCGAGCCGTGGACGGTCGAGAACGGCCTCCTCACGCCGACCCTCAAGGTGAAGCGGAGCGACGTGCTCAAGCGTTTCGCGCCGGAGATCGACGCGGTGTATGCGGGCGGGGCGGCCGCCGACTGACGGACCGCCCGCGTCACCCCGGTCTACCTGCGCGCGAGGAAGCGCTTCGCCGTCTCGTCGCGGCACGCTCGCTCCGCCCGGGAAGCCGAGGGCGCCGGCGGGCCCGGCAAACCGCCGCGCCCGCGCTCGCGTCGGTCTATCTGCGCGCGAGGAAGCGCTTCGCCGTTTCGACTTCGGTCTGGGCCGGGTCGGCCGTCTCGCCGAGCGACGCGAGCCGCGCGTAGTACTCGCGCGCCTTGCCTGCATCGCCGGCCCGCTCCGCGGCGCGCGCGGCGCCGTACAGTCCGCGCAGCCGGTTGGGTTCCTTCCCCATCGTCGCCTCGAACTCGCGCAACGCCTGCGCGGGCTGGCCGAGCTCGAGCAGCAGCTCGGCGAGCAGTTCGCGCGCCGGCTTGATCGGCCCCGGCGTCACCGTGTTCTTCTCGGTCGAATCCTCGTGGTCGGCCGCGGCGCGCATGAGCCGCAGCGCTTCCTCGTTGCGTCCGCCGGCGCGCGCGATCCAGGCGTCGACAACCCTGGTCTGGATGTCCACCTGGTCGGCCCAGTAGCGGAGCTTCGCTTCCAGCATCGCCTCCTTCAGCTTGCCGAGCCGCTCGACCTCGCCACGAGCACCCGCAGGGTCCCCGGACCGCGCGGCACCCAGCCCGCGCGCGTAGACGAGGATTGCTTCGGCATGGGGAAACTGCTGCCACGCGAAGTCGGGCTCGGCCGGGCTGAGGGCGAGTCGGGCGGCGTCCTGCCAGCGGCCGCGCTCGATCGCGTACCGCGCCGGGATCGCGGCGACCGCGTGGGCGGCGACGAAGTTCTCCTCCGGCACGCGCTCGAGCGCCAGCACCTGGTCGACGATCGCCTTGGCTTCCCGCTCCTGGCCGAGCTGGAGATGCGCGTACACCATGTAGTCGTTGGCGTGCAGCCATTGGCGCGGATCCGAGGCCGCGGCGATCTTCGCGGCCATCCGGTTCGAGCCGATCGACTCGCGCCAGGCACCGACCCGCGTGAAGATGTGCGAAGGCATGTGTTGCGCGTGCGGCGCGGAAGCGGCGATCGCCGAGTAGCGGCGTGCCGCCGGCACGCCGAGGTGCGCGATCGGCGGGTAGTCGTACGAGTGCACGATGTAATGTGCGACACCCGGATGGTCGGGCTGTCGGGCCCAGATCGGCTCGAGGATCGCAGCGGCCTTCTTCTGGTTGGTGTAGCTCTTGTCGTTCGGATCGAAGTTGGCGGAGACCGCCAGCGCGTGCAGGATCTGCGCTTCGGTATCGGCGGGATGGCGACGCACCAGCGCGTCCATCGCGACCTCGTACGCGAGCTGCCGCGTGCGGTCGACGCCCTTTTCCGGGCTTTGGAAGAAGGCTTCGACCGCTGCGACGTAGAGGCCTTCGCGCTCGGTCTTCGCTCCGAGTGAACGCGCCCTCGCGATGCGCGCCCAGCCTTCGCCGAGGGCCTTTCCGCGCAGCGGCCACTGGAACGGGTTGTCCATCGAAACCATCGCGTGGCCCCAGTGCGCCATCGCGCACGCGGGATCGGCCTCGAGCACCGCGTCGAACGCCTTCCGCGCCGCCGGGAAGTAGAAGTTGTGATAGAGCTGCATGGCCCGGTTGAAGCGCCGTTGCGCTTCGGCGGTGCAGGACACTGGGAATTCGACGCTCCCCAGCGTTTCGCCGGCGATCGGCTGGCGAGGCAGATCGGTCGCGACGAGATCGGAAACGGCGGCGAGAAGGCCGGCCGCCGCGATCGACGCGCAGGCTGCCTTGATCTTCATGACGATCCTCCTTAAAGGTGCGCGGCCTTGGCTCCGTCCGGCGTTTGCCGGATGGCAAGACCCCGCGGCCGCTTGGCCTATCGAATACGCGAGCGCCCAGCGGCAGTCCCGACGGATCGCCTAAGATTTTCCTAAGGAACTGATCGGGTGGAGAATCCGCTTCTTTTGCGCTCGTCTCTAGGGCCGTCGATGCTGGTTGAGAGTCTCAGTGGGCCGCCCGCCGCCAAGCTCCAGGTGGGGCAGTGGTGCGTGGACCCCGCGGCCAACGAGCTTCAGCGGGGCGCTGAAACCGTGCGCCTGGAGCCCAAGGCGATGGACGTGCTGGTCGCGCTCGCCGGACGCGCCGGAGAGGTCGTGGGCAGGGAGGAGTTGTTGTCCGCCGTCTGGCCGGGTGTCGTCGTGACCGACGAGGTGCTCACCCAGGTGGTGATCAAGCTCCGCAAGGCGCTCGGCGACACCGCCAGGCAGCCCGAGTACATCGAGACGATCCCGAAGCGCGGCTACCGGCTGATCGCGGCCGTGCGTACGGCAGGGGACTCGCCGGCGGACGCGGTGGTGGCGGTGCCCGCCGTGCGGCCGGGCATGCAGAATCGCTGGCGAATCGGGGTGGTCGTGGTCCTCGTCGCGGCCCTCGCGACCCTGGCGGTCTGGTTCGCCCAGCGCTCGCGCGACATCGATACCGCGGCGCCGGCCGACACCGCGATCGAGCCGCTCCGGGCCGGATCACGCCCGATGATCGTGATCCGGCCGTTTTCGCCGGTCGGCGACCACCCCGAGGCGGCGCTGATCGCACAGGGCCTGACTGCGGATCTGGCGACCGACCTGTCGAAGGCCTCCGGACTCTGGGTCGTGATCGAGGGCGGGCTGGCCGACCCGGTCGGGCGCCGGCTCGCCGCCGAAACCGCCCCGGCGCAGTACGTCCTCACCGGAACGGCGCAGCGCGCCGCGGACCGCCTGCGTGTCCAGGTCCAGCTCGCCGAGGCGGCGACCGGCCGGCAGCTGTGGTCCGAGCGCATGGAGCGCTCCGCGGGCGATCTCTTCGCGGTCCAGGACGAGATCGCGCGCAGCCTCCTGGCCGTGCTGCCGGTCAAGGTGAACGAAGCGGAGTCCGCGCGCCTCGCGCGGCGCTACACCCGCAATCTGCAGGCCTACGAGTTCTTCCTGCGCGGGCAGTCCGCGGTGCTGGTGCGCGGCCAGGCGGAGAACGACCTCGCGCGCGATCTGTACCGGAAGGCGATCGAGCTGGATCCGGCATTCGCGCGAGCCTACGCCGGCCTCGCGATGACCCACGCTGCGGATCACCGCAACCGCTGGGTGGGCGACGCTTCCGCAGCGGTTGCCCGGGCGCTCGAGCTGGCGAACACAGCGCGTTCGATCGACCCCGAGCTGCCGGAGACGTACTTTGTCGCGGCCTACGTGCACGTGTCGCGCAAGCAGCATGCCGAGGCCCTGGAACAGCTCCGCGCCGCGCTGCGCCTCAACCCGTCGTACGCGGATGCCTATGCGTTCATCGGCGGGATCAACACCTACCTCGGGCGACCGGCCGAGACGTTGCCGGCGCTGCGCACCGCGATGCGCCTCAATCCGGATGCCGGCTCGCTCTATTTCCTGCTCCTCGGCCGGGCGTACTACTTCCTCGGCGATCTGGAGCAGGCGCGGCTCAACCTCTCGCACGCGCTCTCGCGGAACGCGGCCAGCCTGGAGTCGCGGGTCTATCTCGCGGCGGTGCTCGAGCGCCTCCGCGAGCGCGACGCCGCGGCCTGGGAGGTCGTGGAGATCCGGGGGCTCGAACCCGGATTCAAGGCGCGCGAGTGGCTGGACGCCGAGCCGATGGTCGACACGGCGCAACGGGATCAACTGCTGAAGGATCTCGGCACGCTTGGCCTGTAAAGCGCCACCGGTCGCCGGCTCGGTTCGGCTCGCAGATCGAGGCGGTGTAAGCGGGCGGGGCGGCCGCCGACTGACGGACCGTCCCGCCCGGGCTTCCCCGCCCACGAGAAAACCTGGAAGCTCGCGGCGCGGCGCGGTTGGCCCGCGTCAGCGACGTGAAAACGAGGTCTTCGCGGCGACCCGTTCGATGTCGCCGCGGAACAGCCCGATGTCGCGCAGTTGCCCGTCGCTCAAGGCACTCAGCACGCGGATCGTCCGCCGGGCCTTGTATCTCGCGACGACCGCGCCGACCCGCTCACCGAGCCACGCCCAAGCGGTGCGGCGGACTGCGGCTTCGAACCGGTAGACGTCGGCTGGCCACCGGGTGTTCGAT
>CAWHBL010000034.1:0-18965 GCA_963827555.1 uncultured beta proteobacterium | reverse complement strand
GGCACAGGCCCAGCAGTACCCGAGCAAACCGATCCGCATGGTCGTGCCCTACGCGGCGGGCGGCACCTCGGACATCCTCGCGCGCCAGATCGGCCCGATGCTGACCGAAGCCTGGGGACAGCCGGTGATCGTCGAGAACAAGCCGGGCGCCAACGGCAACGTCGGCGCCGATTTCGTCGCCAAGAGCGCGCCCGACGGCTACACGCTGCTGCTCACCGACCTCGGCGGTCTGGTGATCAGCGCGAGCGTCTATCCGAAGCTGCCGTTCGATCCGGCGAAGGACTTCAGCCCGGTCGTGATGGTCTCGTACTCGCCGCACGTGCTCGCCGTCCATCCCTCGGTGCAGGTGAAGGACGTGAAGGAGCTCGTGGCCATGGCGAAAGCCCACCCCGGCAAGCTCAACTTCGCGATCTCGGGCATCGGCGGCGCGCCGCACCTGGCCGGCATCGAGTTCGCCCAGCGCACCGGCGTCGACTGGACCTACATCCCGTACAAGGGCGGGTCGGATGCCGTGACCGGCGTGGTCGGCGGCCAGGCCCACGTCCTTTTCAACGGCATGCTCGCCACCTGGCCCTCGGTCACCGGCGGCAAGCTCAAGGCGATCGGAATCTCGAGCGCGCAGCGCGTTCCGAGCGCCTCCGCCACGCCCACCGTCGCGGAACAGGGCCTGCCCGGCTTCGAAACCGGGTCGTTCCAGGGCGTGGTCGGGCCCGCCGGCATCCCGCGCGATATCGTCGCCAAGCTCAATTCCGAGCTGACGAGGATCCTCAACACGCCGGAGATGAAGGAGCGCTTCGCCAAGCAGGGCACCGACGTGCGCACCGGGACGCCGGAAAGCCTCGGCAGCTGGATGCAGACCGAGCAGGCGCGCTGGGCGAAGGTGGTGAAGGAATCCGGCGCGAAATTCGAATAGCGCCGGCCGCTTCGTGCTGGTCGCCGCGCCAGCGCCCGGCCCGGCGCCTACCGGATCGCCCCGGCGGTCAGTCCCTTGACGATGTGCCGCTGCGCGGCGAGCAGCAGCAGGACGGCCGGGATCGCCGACAGCACCGCCCCGGCCGCCATGACGCCGTGCTTGATCTCGTACTCCTGGGCGAACCGGGCGATCGCGACCGGCACCGTCGCGGTCTGCTTCGCGGTGAGGTTGAGCGCCACCGCGAACTCGTTCCAGCTGAACACGAAGCAGACGACCGCCGTCGCCGCGAGCCCCGGGCGCGACCAGCGGGACCACGATCCGCCACAGCATCTGCGGGGTGGTGCAGCCGTCGACCCGCGCCGCCTCCTCGAGCTCGATCGGGATCTCGCGCACGAACGCCGACATCAGCCAGATGCCGATCGGCAGGTTGAGCGCGAGGTGCGACAGGACGAGCCCGGTGTAGGTGTTGTCGAGGCCGAGGCTGCGGAACATCACGTACCAGGGCCCCACCATCGTGATCGGCGGCAGCATGTGGAAGACGAGCGACCACCCGAGCACCGCCGCGGGCACCCAGCGCGGCCAGCCCAGCCGGTGCAGCGAGTACGCGGCGAGCGTCGCGATCGCGACCACCAGCGCGGTCGACGTCGACGCCACGATCAGGCTGTTCAGGAAGTCGGCGAGGTAGTCGGAGCTGCGCGAGAACAGGAGCTCGCCGAAGTTCGTCCAGACCGGGGTGAAGAACACGTCGCCGCGCAGCAGCGCGATCTGCGTCTTGAGCGCCGCGAGCCCGATCCAGACCACCGGAAAGATCACGACGAGCGCGGCGAGCGCGAGCACCGCGTGCATCCCGACGCTGGCGGCGCGCGAGCCGACCATCGCTCAGGTCTCGTCCCGCTGCCGCCGCAGGCCGGCGAGCGCGACGACGATGAGGAGCGTCAGCAGGAACAGCACGATCACCGACATCGCCGAGCCGTAGCCGATGCGGTCCTCGGTGAAGAACCGCCGGTAGATCGTGAAGCTCACCACCTCGGTCGCGGTGCCCGGCCCGCCGCCGGTCAGGAGATACACCTCGTCGAACACCTTGAACGACACGATCAGCCGGAACACGAGCGTCACGGCGATCGTCGGCAGCATCATCGGGAGCGTCACGTGGCGCAGCTCCTGCCAGGCGCTCGCGCCGTCGATCTTCGCCGCCTCGTACACGTCCTGCGGCAGCGACTCGAGCCCGGCGAGCAGCAGCAGGAACACGAACGGCGTCCAGTGCCAGATGTCGACCACCACGATCGACGCGAACGCGAGCGTCTTCTCGCCCAGCCAGTCCTTCCCGGGCAGGCCGACGAGGCCGAGGAGCTGGTTGATCACGCCGAAGTCCGGGTTGTAGGCGAGCTTCCAGATGGCGCCGATCACGATCCCCGGAATGAGGATCGGCAGCAGGAAGGCGGTGCGGTAGAAGAGGCGTCCGCGTACGACCCGGCTCGCGAACAGGGCGAGAAAGAAGCCGAGCACCAGCTCGGCCGACACCGCGCACACCGCGAACAGCGCGGTGTTCGCGAGGCCGTCGCGGAACAGCTGGTCGCGCGGCAGCTCGGCGAAGTGCTTCGCGCCGGCGAACGCCCACTGCGCTACGCCCTGCTCCCAGCGGATGTCGTGCACCGACATCACCAGCAGGTTCGCGATCGGCAGCGCCGTGAGCGCGAGGTAGACCGCCAGCGTCGGGGCGAGCGCGTAGTGCCGCCAGCGCGCGGTGTCGCCGGCGAGCCCGCCGCGCGCGAACGCAGCCATCGGCCGCGCTACTTCAGGTCGGGAAGCCGCCCGGTCTTGTACCCGGCCTTGCGCATGATCTCGTGGATCTCGCCGGCCGCCGTGTTGAGCGCGTCGGTCGAGGTGCGCTCGCCGATCACCGCCTGGTTGAGCCGCAGCTCGAGCACCGCAGACGATCTGGGCGCCCTCGGGCACGGTGTACATCATGCGCGGATACGGCGCGCTGTCCACCATCGCCTTCATCCAGCGGAACTCGGGCTTGCCTGCGAAGTCCGCGCCGTACACGTCCTTGCGGATCGGCGGCTGGCCGGCCTGCGCGAACTTGAGCTGCGCGTCGTAGGTCTGGAACCACTTCAGGAAGGCGAGCGCGGCGACCTGGCGCTCCTTCGGGATGTTCTTCGGGATCGCGCCGATGAAATGCCCGAGCGTGGGCGCCGGCTGGCCGCCGGGTCCGCGCGGCAGCACCGCGATGTTCATCTTGCCCACGACCGCCGACTTGGTCGGATCGTCCATCTGCGACCAGGCGGCGATCACCGGCGTCGCGTGCGCGGCCTTGCCGGTCACGAGCGCCTGGATCACCTGCGCCTGCCCGTAGCTGCCCGGGTTCGGCGGGCCCGCGCTCTTCGCGAGCTCGAGATACATGTCGAGCGCCCGCTTCGCCCTCCGGGCTGTTCAGCGTGACGGTGAAGTCGCCGTTCTTCTCGTCCTTGAAGATCGCGCCGTTGTGGCTGTGGAGGTACGGCATCCAGTCGTACGAGATGTCGGACGCGCTGCGCGCCCCGCGCATCACGATGCCGTAGACGTTCGGCGGGCTGTGGAGCTTGCGCGCGTTGGCGAGGAGCTCCTCCCACGTCGTCGGCACCTTGAGCCCGGCCTTCTCGTACAGGTCGGCGCGGTAGTACAGCACCTCGATGTTGCCGTTGATCGGCACGCCGTAGACCACGCCGGTCTTCGAGTTGTTGGTCTTCGCTCTTCGGGTCCCAGTAGGCGGTGTCGTCGTAGTTGATCACCTGCGGGTCCAGCTTGAACCCCGGGTCGATCTCGTTGAGCGGCACGAGGAACCCGCCGTGGTAGAACTCGGCGAGCCAGGTCGAGTTCATCACCAGCAGGTCGAACTGGCCCTCCTTCGCGCGCACCGAGTTGCGCTGCTTCTCGGCGCTGCCGGCGAACGGGTTGACGTCGAGGTTGACCTTGTTGCCGGTCTCCTTCTCGTAGGCGTCGACGACCTTGGCGAAGCCGCCGAACCACGGCGACTGGTTGATGACCACGGTGATCGGCGCGACCTTCTGCGCGAGCGCCGCCGCGGGCGCGAGCTGCGAGCGCGAGCGAGCATCGCCGGCGCCGCCCACCACCGCGCGCGCGGCCCTACCGTTCTGGTTGACATTCGTTCTCCTCCTCGGTCGCGATGAAAACGAGCCTCGGCGGCTCAGGCCTTCTGCATCCGCTTGAGCTCCTGGTCGGCCCGCGCGGCGGCCTTGGCGAGCGCGTCCTTCGGCGCCTCGCCGCCGAGCACCGCCGCCTGCACCATCTCCGAGACGATCTGGATGACCGCCGGAATGCCGACCACCGCCGGCAGCGGCCGCGCGTACGGGATGGTGTCGATGAACGCCTGCCCGAGCGGGTTCTTGGCGAGGAACTGCTTGAACTCGGGCGATTCGATCGCCGCCTGCGAGTTCGGGATCGCGCCGCTCTCGCCGGCCCACCGCCCGCTGATCGGGGTCTGCACCCACCACTGGCAGAACTTCGCCGCCGCCTCCTTGTTCTTGCTCGCGGTCGAGATCGTCCAGTAGTTGCCCGCGAAGTGCGCCCCCCGGTTGGCCTTCCGCGGCGGCGGCGCGGTCGCGCTGCGAACCTTCGTCGCCAGGATGTTGGCGGTGAAGACCGGGTAGAGCAGCACCGACCCGACCTTGCGCGTCCCCCATTCGCTCCAGGCCTGCACGTCCGTGTACAGCTTGCGCGGGGAGATCTTCAGCTTGTTGACGGCGTCGGCGTAGAACGTGAGCGTCTCGAGCCCCGCCGGGGAATTGAAAGCGCTCGCCTTGCCGTCCGGGGTCACCAGCTCGCCGCCGGCGGCGACGAGGAAGCTCCAGTAGGCCTGCGCGGTGCTGAAGCCCACCTGGTTCCCGAGCATCAGCCCCCACTGGTTCTCGGCCGGGTTGGTCAGCTTGGTCGCCGTCGCGATCAGCTCGTCCCAGGTTTCGGGCAGCTTCTTCGGGTCGAGCCCGGCCTTCTCCATCAGCTCCACGTTGTAGAGCATGCAGCCGAGGCCGCCGTTCACCGGCACGCCGTAGCGGCGTCCGCCGTAGATGGTGATCGGATCGAAGTTCTTGAGCGTCGTCGGGTCGAGCTTGACGAGGTCGTCGAGCGGGGCGATGACCTTGTTCTGGGCGAGGTCGGGCGGCACGTATCCCGGCGCGTGAAAGATGTCCGGCGGCGCGCCGGCCGCCACCGCGGCGAGGAACTTCGGCAGGATCTCCGCCGGACCGAACGAGGTCGCCTTCACCTCGACGTCGGGCGTCGCCTGGTTGAACTCGGCAACGAACCGCTGAAGATGTCGAAGTTGGTGCCGGCGAAGTGCGACCAGATCGTGACGGTGCGCTTGCCGCGTCTGCGCCAGCGCGCGGCGCGGCAGCGTCGCGCCCGCGGCGAGGCTGGCCGTGGCGGCCGCCGCGGCCTTCAGCAGTTGACGCCGGTCCATCTTCCGCCCGTTCCCTGCGTAGGACATGTTCCACCCTCCTCATTGGTGATGCGACCCGAGGTTAACCCTTGAGTCCGCTCATCGCGATGCCCTTGACGAAGTACCGCTGCAGCATGACGTAGATCGCCACCGTCGGCACGACCGAGAGGGTGACGACCGCCATGATCACGCCCCAGTCCGCCACCTCGGCCTGCTTCATCGCCGCGACCAGCAGCTGGATGGTCCGCATCTCGTTCGACTGGACCACGATCAGCGGCCAGAAGAACTCGTTCCAGGACGCGGTGAAGGTGAAGATCGCGAGCGTCGCCATCGCCGGCCCCATCAGCGGCAGGAGGACGAGCCGCAGCGTCTGCAGCCGCCCGCAGCCGTCGATGCGCGCCGCCTCCTCGAGCTCCCGCGGGAGCGTCTGGAGGAACTGGCGCATCAGGAAGATGCCGAGCGGCGCCATCACCCGCGGCACGATCAGCCCCTGATAGGTATCGACCCAGCCCAGCCACTTTATCAGGATGAAACTCGGAATCATGGTGGCCTGGCTGGGAATCATCATGGTGCCCAGGATCAGCAGGAACAGCACGTCCCGGCCCGGAAAGCGCAGGCGCGCGAACGGATAGGCGGTGAAGACGCTCGTCAGGACGACCACGACGGTCTCGACGCCGGCGACGATGAGGCTGTTCAGGATCGCGCGGCCCACCGGCTGGCGGGCGATCGCCTCGGTGTAGTTGCCGAGGATCGGCTGCGACGGGATCAGCTGGACGGTCGCGGAAAAGATCTCCACGTTCGGCTTGAACGACGAAGACAGCATCCAGGCGTACGGCAGGAGCGTGACGACGGTGCCGAGAAGCAGCATGCCGTACAGCAGCACCGACACCGGGAGCGGATTCGGGGCGGCGTAGCGGACCTGGTTCGAGGCGGACTCCATCACATCTCCACCGGCTTGCCGAACGCCTTGAACTGCAGCACCGTGAGCACGAAGATGATCACGAACAGCACGAAGCCGACCGCGCTCGCGTAGCCCATGCGGAAGTAGGTGAACGCCTGCTGGTAGAGATAGAACACCAGCACCGAGGTGCTGCCGGCCGGCCCGCCGGAGGTCATCACGTAGACCAGCGCGAACACCTGGAACGACAGGATCACCGACAGGACGACGACGAACACGATCGTCGGCTTGAGGAGCGGCAGGGTGATGCGCCAGAACGAGGCCCAGGGCCCGGCGCCGTCGATGCGCGCGGCCTCGTAGTACATGCTGTCGATCCCCTGCAGCCCGGCGAGAAAGACCGTGGCGAAGTAGCCGACGTTGCGCCACGCGGCGGTGATGACGAGCGCCACCAGCGCGAGCTGGGTGTCGGCCAGCCAGAGCGGCCCGGCGATGCCGATCGCGCGCAAGGCCTGGTTGATGAGGCCGTACTGGGGATCGAACATCCAGACCCAGACGATGCCGATCGCGACCAGCGAGGTGACGGCGGGCAGGTAGAAGATCGTCCGGTAGAGCTTGATGAACCGCAGCTTCTGGTCGAGCAGCAGGGCCGTGGCGAGCGACAGCACCACGATGCACGCGGTGATCCCGATGGTGAAGAGCGCGGTCTGGACGAGGCTGCGCAGGAACTCCCGGTCGTCCAGCAGCGCCGCGTAGTTCTCCAGCCCGATCCACGTCGGCGTCGCCGCCATCATGTTCCATTCGTGGAAGCTGAGCCAGAACGAGTACCCGACCGGAAAACCGACGAAGACGCCGAAGAATGCGAGCGCCGGCAGGATCGCCAGCCAGGCGAAGCGCGTCTCCTCGTTCCACCAGCGCGGGCGAGCCAGTGCCAGGGAGGTCATCGCGCTCGCGCGTCCGGCGCGCTCAGTTCATCTCGGGCTGCGTGCCCGGCGCCGGCGTGAAGCCGAGGTCGCCGCGCGCGAGGGCCGCCTCGCGCCCGCCGAACCGCGCGAGCAGCTCGGCCTGGCGCCGCTTGGCGCGCGCGTCGACCTCGTTCGGATCGCACAGGTCGAGAAGGCGCCGGCGGAGCCGATCGAGCACCGGCGCGTACGCGGGATCGCCCGCGACGTCGACGAGCTCGCCGGGATCGCGGGCGAGATCGAAGAGCTGCGGCCGGTAGGCGACGTAGTGCACGTACTTGTAGTCGCCGTCGCGCAGCATGAACGCGCCGGCCACCGAGCCGATCGCGTGGTACTCGCTCAGCACCGCGCGGTCCGGGCGCTCGCCGGCGGCGAGCCGTGCGAGCGAGATTCCCGGGCGTGTGTCGTCGCGCGGCAGCGGCGCGCCGACGCACTCGAACACGAACGGGTAGACGTCGACGTGGCTCGCCGGCGCCGCGCGCACCGCCGCGGCGGGCACGCCCTCGCCCGCGACGATCAGCGGCACGCCGGCCGACTCCTCGTAGAACGTCGACTTGCCCCACAGCCCGCGCGCGCCGACGTTGTCGCCGTGGTCGCTCGTGTAGACCACGCGCGTGTCGCCGGCGAGCCCGCTCCGCTCGAGCGCGCGCAATACCTTCCCGATATTCTCGTCGAGCGAGCTGACGAGCCCGTAGTAGCCGGCGATCGCGCGCTTTACGTCCGCCGGGCCCTTGAAGTGGGTGTCGTAGTCGACGCAGTGCGCGTAGTCGCGCAGGTAGGGATGGTCCGGCCGCCCGGCGCGGGCATACTGCTTCGGCAGCGGCAGGTCGCGCGACGCGTATTCGTAGTACCACTCCGGCGGCGCGGTCAGCGGGAAGTGCGGCGCCACGAACGACACGAACAGCACCCACGGCCGGTCGTGCCGGCGGCCGGCCGCCTCGTGCAGCCAGACCTGCGCCCGCGCGGCGATCTCGCGGTCGTAGACGGTGTAGGCCGACTCGCCCGGGCCGGCGTACTTCGCCATCTTGTCGCCGCCCTTGCGCTTGGGGATGTCGTCGCGGACGAGACCCTTGACGTCGCCGATCGCGTCGACGACGTGCATCGGCACGATCTCGCGCGTGAACCCGTGGTCGTCGCCCTTCGCGCCGCGGAAGTGCAGCTTGCCGATCGAGACAACCTCGTGCCCGCGCGCGCGCAGCGCGTGGTGCCAGCTCGGGATCGCGCCGTCGTACGCGTCGCCGTTGTCCCAGTACCCGATCTGGTGGACGTACTTCCCGACCGCGAACGCCGCGCGCGCCGGCACGCAGATCGGGCAGGTGGTGTACGCCGACGAGAAGCGCGTGCCGCGTGCCGCTAGCGCGTCCACGTTCGGCGTGCGGATGACCGGATGCCCGGCGCACCCCATCACCTGGGGGTTGTGCTCGTCGGACATGAGGATCAGCAGGTTTTTCGGCGTCATCCGCGAGCGCACTTGCAAAGCGTGCCGGGGGCACCCTACCATACGTTCAGATGTCTAAACAAGTTGGCGCCAAGCAGGCTGGTGCGCCGCCGCACGCGCGGTCGGCGCGGCGAGCCGGCGCTGCGCCGCGCGCCGGCGCGGGCCGATGCGCGCCTCAAGGGCCTCGCCGCCCTCGAGCCGGAGGAGTTCGCGCCGCTCTACCACCAGATCACCGAGACGCTCACGCGACAGGTCCACTCCGGGCGCTGGCGCTCGAACGACGAGCTGCCCTCGGAGGCCGGGCTCTGCGCGCACTTCGGCGTGAGCCGCGGCACGCTGCGCCGCGCGCTCGACGACCTCGAGCGCGAGGGGCTGATCGTCCGCCGCCAGGGCCGCGGCACGTTCGTCGCGCAGCCGAAGTTCGAGGGCAGCGTGCTCGGGTCGTACCGGAACTACCGCGGCGGCGCGGCGCTCCCGCACGACCCGGAATCGCGCTTGCTCGGCATCGAGCGCCGGCGTGCGTCGCCCGACCTGCAGCGGCTGCTGCGCCTCGGGGCGCGCGACCAGGTGTTCGAGGTGCGCCGCCTCCAGTTCATGGGCGGCAACCCGATCACCGTGTCGGCGAGCTTCCTCGCCCGCCGCGCTCTGCCCCGACCTCGACCGTCTCGATCTCGAGCACGAGTTCTTCTACGGCGTGCTCGAGAGCCGCTATGGCCTCGCGTTCCTGCGCGCCGAGGAGTTCCTCGAGCCGGCGCTCGCCGATGAGTACGTCGCGCGCCATCTCGAGGTGCCCGAGGGGACGCCGGTCTTCCGCGTCGAGCGCCACACCTATCTCGTCGGCGACCGCCCGGCCGAGTTCCGCCAGGCGTACATGCGCGGCGACCGCTATCGTTACCGCATCGATCTGCGCTAGGCGCCCGGATGGCCCGCCCGCCGAACTGGCTCTTCTTCCTCTCGGACAATCACGCCCGCGGCGCGACCGGCTGCTACGGCAATCCGGTCGTCCGCACGCCGACGATCGACCGCATCGCGGCCGCCGGCACGCGCTGGACGAACGCGTACACCGCGAGCCCGCTCTGCTGCCCGGCGCGCGCGGCGATCGCGACCGGCCGCTTCCCGTTCCAGACCGGTTACTGGGACAACGCGATCGTGTACGACGGCAGGTGCCGGAGCTGGATGCATCGGCTCCGCGACGCGGGCGCCGACGTGGTGTCGGTCGGCAAGCTCCACTTCCGCTCGAGCGACGACGACAACGGCTTCAGCGAAGAGCTCGCGCCGATGCACATCCTGAACGGCAAGGGCGGCGTGAGCATGCTGCTCCGCTGGTCGGACGAGGAGCCGGTGAACGCCGGCCAGTGGGGTCTCTACCTCGAGCAGTCGCACGCGGGCGAGAGCCACTACCAGGAGTACGACGGCGAGATCTCGCGGCTCGCGATCGACTGGCTGCAGCGCCGCGCGGCGAAGCGCGACCGGCCGTGGGCGCTCTTCGTCTCGTACGTGAGCCCGCATCCGCCGTTCACCGTGCCGCAGGCGTTGCTCGACTCCTACCCCGCGAGCGCCATGCCGCTGCCGCCGCTCTTCCGCCCGCACGAGCGGCCGGCGCATCCGGCGCTCGAGCACCTGCGCCGGATCATGGGGTTTCCAGGCGATGACCGACGAGGGCGCGCTGCGGCGGATCGCCGCCTGCTACTACGCGGTCGTCACGCACCTCGACCGCGAGATGGCGACGGTGCTGCGCGCCGCCGAATCGCTCGGGCTCCTGGCGGACACGCGCGTGGCGTACACGAGCGACCACGGCGAGGCGCTCGGCGCGCACGGCCTGTTCGGCAAGTACACCCTCCTCGACCCGTCGGCGGCGATCCCGCTCGTGATGTGCGGGCCGGGCGTGCCGCCGGGCCGCGTCGTCGACGCGCCGGTCTCGCACGTCGATCTCTATCCGACGCTGGTCGAGAGTGCGGGGCTGCGCGCCGGAGCCGGCCGAGCGCGACCTGCTCGGCGCCTCGCTCCTCGGTGCCGCGAAGGTCGCGCGGTCCAGTCTTCGCGGAGTATCACGCGGCCGGCTCGCGCCGCGGCGCGTTCATGCTGCTCGACGGGCCGCACAAGCTGATCTACCACGTCGACGCGCCGCGACAGCTCTTCGACCTCGCCGCCGATCCGGACGAGTCGCGTGATCTCGCCGCGACCGCAGCCGGCGGCGTGGTCGCCGACCGGCTCGAAGCGCGGCTCCGCACGATCTGCGATCCCGAGGCGGTGGACGCGCGGGCGCGCGCCGACCAGCGCGCGAAGGCCGAGTACTGGGGCGGCAACGACGCGATCCGCAAGGAAGGGCTGCTCGTCTACACGCCGCCGCCCGGCGTCGCCGCGGTCGTCGAGCCGGCACGGTCCTGATGCTGGTGAGCTCGGCGCCCGCCGAATCGTCCGCGCCGCCCGCGCCGGCGCGGCCGAAGATCGCGGTGCGCGCGGTCACGAAGCGCTATGAAGCGACGGCCGGCGGCGCGGCGGTGCTGGACGGCATCGAGCTAGCGGTGGCCGAGAACGAGTTCGTCACGCTGGTCGGCCGCAGCGGCTGCGGCAAGACGACGCTGCTCAACATCATCGCCGGGCTGGTGGAGGCGACCGCCGGCGAGGTGCTCGTCGACGGCGTCGCGGTCACCGGGCCGGGGCGCGGCAAGGGCGTCGTGTTCCAGGCCCAGGCGCTGTTTCCGTGGCTCACCGCGATCCGCAACATCGAGTTCGGCGCGCGCAGCCGCGGCCTCGACGCCGCCGCCTGCCGCCGCGAGGCGGGCGACCTCCTCGCGCTCGTCGGGCTCGCGGGGTACGGCGACCGGTATCCTGCGCAGCTCTCCGGCGGCATGCAGCAGCGGGTCGCGATCGCGCGCGCGCTCGCCCAGGACCCGCAGATCCTGCTGATGGACGAGCCGTTCGGCGCGCTCGACGAGATCACCCGCATCGAGATGCAGGACGAGCTGCTGCGCGTCTGGTCGTCCCGCCGGAAGACCGTGCTCTTCGTCACCCACAGCATCACCGAGGCGCTGATGCTCTCCGACCGCGTCGTGGTGATGGGCAACGGCGGCATCGTCGCGGAGTACCCGCTCGACGCGCCGCGGCCGCGGCGCCGCGCCGACCCGCGGCTCGCGACGCTGCACGAGCGGATCTGGGAGCACCTCCGATGAGCGCCTGGCTCGCGCGGCCATGGCTGCAGGGGGCTGCGTGCGTGATCGTCCTCCTCGCGAGCTGGGAGGCCGCTTCGGCGCTCGGCTGGCTGCGGCCGTTCCAGTTCCCGCCGCCGTCGCGCATCGCCGCCGCGTCGTGGGAGATGATCGTGTCGGGCTTCCCGACGGGAACGCGGATCGGGCAGCACGCGCTCGTCACCATCCAGCGGATCCTCACCGGCTTCGCGCTCGCGACAGTGGTCGCGATTCCGCTCGGCCTCGCGATCGGCCGGATCCCGGCGCTCGACCAGCTGACCCTGCCGGTGGTGACGTTCGCGCGCTCGGTCGCCACGCTCAGCCTGCTGCCGCTCGCGCTGCTCTGGTTCGGCCTCGGCGAGACCTCGAAGATCATGCTGATCGCCTACGCGTGCTTCTGGGTGATGCTCACCAATGCGACCGCCGCGGCGAAGTACGTCGATCCGGTGCTCATCCGCGCCGCGCGGACGATGGACGTCGGCGGCCCCGCCCTGTTCTTCAAGGTGATCCTGCCGGCGGCGACGCCGCGGCTGCTTTCCGGCGCGCGCGTCGCGATCGGCGTCGGCTTCATGGTGATCGTCGGCGCCGAGATGATCGCGACCGTGGCCGGCCTCGGCGCGCTGATCATGGAGGCACGCACGTTCTACCGCACCGACGTCAGCATCGTCGGCATGATCGCCCTCGGCCTCCTCGGGTTCGCGTTCACCGCCGGCCTCGGCTGGCTTGAGGGCGTGCTCCTGCCTTGGCACCGCGGTCTCGCCGAGGTGCGCAGATGACCCCCGCCCGCGCGCGCGAAATCGCACTCGGCGTCGCCGGGACGCTCGCCTTCCTCGCGGTCTGGGAGCTCGCCGCGCGCGCCGGACCGGCGAGCGCGCTGTTCCCGCCGCCGAGCCGCGCGGTCGCGGAGGCGTTCGCCAAGCTGCCGCTCGCCACGATCGCCGATCACGTCGCCGTCAGCCTCGGCCGTATCGCCGCCGGTTTCGCGGCCGGCGCCGCGCTCGGTATCGCGATCGCGATCGCCGCCGGCTGGTATCGCACCTTCGGGAATTTCGTCCGCCCGGTAATCGAGCTCCTGCGCCCGATCCCGCCGCTCGCCTGGATCCCGATGGCGATCGTGTGGTTCGGGCTGGGCGAGGCGTCCAAGGTGTTCGTGATCTTCCTCGGCGCGTTCTTCCCGGTCCTCACCAACGCCTACCGCGGGATCACCAGCGTCGACCCGACCCTGGTGCGCGCGGCGCAGACGATGGACGTGACCGGCGTCGCGCTGCTCGCGCGCGTGATCCTGCCCGCTGCCCTGCCCGACATCGCCGTAGGCCTCAGGGTCGGCTGGGGCCTCTCGTTCGGCGTGCTGGTCGCCGCGGAGCTGATCGCCGCCGACCGGGGGATGGGCTTCATGATCATGAACGCGCGCCAGACGGCCGAGGTCGGAGTGATCATCTTCGGCATCCTGCTGATCGGCCTCGTCGCGCTCGCGACCGACTGGGCGCTCGGGGTCGCCGTCCGGCGCTCGGTCGGGAGATGGCACGCAGTCTGAATCACCAACGGAGGAGACGATGGACAACAGACGCAGACAGCTTCTCGCCGCGGGCGCCGGCGCCCTTGCCGGTGCATCCGTGTTCCCTGGCCTCGCGCGCGCGCAAGCGCCGCGCCCCGAGTCGGCGAACCTCGCCCTCGGCTTCGGCGTCGATCCGCCTTTCTCCCCGCATATCCTCGGGATCACCCAGGGCTGGTTCAAGGACGCCGGCTTTCCCGACGTGAAGACGCGCACCTTCACCGCCGGCGCGCTCGCGGGCGAAGCGCTGCTCGCAGGCGAGATCCAGCTCTGGACACCTGGCAACCTGCCGCCGATCTCGATGGCCTCCAACGGCAGCCCGATCGTCGTGCTCGGCACCAACTGCGTGAACTGGAACCTCGAAAAGCTGGTGGTGCGCAACGACGCGAACGTCAACGCGCCCGAGGACCTGTACCGCATCAAGATCGGCCTGCTGCAGGGCTCGACCTCGAGCGCGCTGCTCCACTACATGGCGCAGCACTACAAGCTCGACCCGCAGAAGCTGCAGGTGGTTAACCTGCCGCCACCGGAGCAGCTCGCCGGCCTCGCCTCGGGCACGGTGCAGGCCCTCATCTGCTGGGAGCCGTGGCCGCAGCGCGCGCTCGCCACCGGCCAGACCAGGGTGGTGCACACCGGCTCGACCAGCCAGTTCGCCGCCAACAAGGGGCAGACGGTCCGCGTCTCCAACAACCGGTCGATCTTCGTCGCGAACCAGGACTACGTCCGCAAGAACCCGCAGGCGGTCGCCGCGATGCTGACCGTGCTGCTGCGCGGTCAGCGCCAGAGCGCCGATCCCGCCCGCCGCGACGACACGGTCCGGATCTTCTCCGAGTTCCAGAAGCAGGACGCGGCGATGAACCGCGCGATCTGGGGCGACTACGTCTTCAATCCGGCCTTCGACGAAGCGTACGTGGAGGACATGGAGCGAACCGCCGCGTTCCTCGAATCGGCGGGGCGCATCCGCAAACGCATCCACGTGCTCGACTACACGTACTCCGACCCGCTCGAGCGCATCGACCCCGCGCTGGTGAAGGTGCGCGGCAGGTGGAAGGCGTGACGGCACGCGCGGCCGCCGACACGGTCGGCGTCGGGTTCCTCGGCGCCGGCTCGATCGCCGACTACCATCTCGGCGGCCTGGCGGCCGCGGGGGGCGCGGCGGTGCGCGTCATCGCCGCGCGCTCGCGGGAGCGGGCCGACGAAGTCGCGCGCCGGTTCGCGATCCCGGAGGTCGCGACCGACTGGCGCGCGGTCCTCGACCGGCGCGACGTCGACGCGGTGGTGATCGCGACCCCCGACGACACGCACTGCGAGATCGCGTGCGCGGCGGCGGACGCCGGAAAGGCGGTGCTGCTGCAGAAGCCGATGGGCCGCTCGAGCGCCGAGTGCCTGCGGATCCTCGAGGCCGCCGGCCGCGGCAAGGTTTTCCTCCAGGTGAGCTTCATGCACCGGTACTTCGAGGAGGTGCAGCGCACCGCCGAGCTCCTCGCCGGCGGCGCGACCGGGCCGGTGCTCTCGGCGCGGATGCGCAACGCGACGCCCGGTCCCGACTGGAACGCGTGGTTCTTCTCGCGCGACAAGGTGGGAGGCGGCGTCGTGCTCCAGCTCGGCGTGCACGGCATGGACGTGCTGCGCTTCCTCTTCGGCGACGTGGCGACCGTGTCGGCGACGGTCGCCCAGCTCCTCGCCGAGCGGCGCCTGAAGGACGGCACGCTCGTGCATCCCGACAACGAGGACCACGCGTTCGCGACCTACCGCTTTGCGAGCGGACCGCTCGTCTCGCACGAGATGGACCTGACCGAGCAGGCCGGCACCGACCGCTTCGGCTGCGAGATCTTCTGCGCCGACGCGACGATCCGGCTCCGCTCCGAGCGCGGGCCGCTCGCCCTCTTCGCCCCCGGCGTCACCGGCAAGCGCGAATGGGTCGTGCCGGAGCTGCCGGCGCGGCGCTTCGGCGAGCGCCACCACGCGGACTTCCTCGACCGCGTGCGCGGCAAGCTGCCGCCCGACCGGACGGCGCTCGACGGCCTGGCGACGCTGCTGCTTGCCGAGGCGATCTATCGCTCCGCCGCCTCGGGTCGCGTCGAGCGCGTCGTGCCGGTGGCCGAAGCCGTGGGGCAGAAATGAACCCAATCCGGATCGGCATCCTCAGCTTTGCCCACTATCACGCGAACTTCTGGTCGGAGGTGTTCCGCGACTCGCCCGACGTCGCGTTCGCCGGCGTCTGGGACGACGATCCGAAGCGCGGCGCAGAATCGGCCGCCCGCTACGGCACGCGGTTCGTCGCGTCGCTCGACGCGCTGCTGGAGGCGGTCGACGCCGTTGCCGTCTGCTCGGAGACCGCCGCGCACCGGGCGCTGATCGAGCGCGCTGCGGCGCGCGGCAAGCACGTGCTGTGCGAAAAGCCGATCGCGACGACGCGCGACGACGCGCGCGCGATCGCCGCGGCGGTCGAACGGTCCGGCGTGCGCTTCATGCAGAGCTTCCCGAAGCGCTTCGATCCTGCCAATCACGAAATCAGGCGGCGCCTCGAGGCCGGGTTCTTCGGCACGCCGTGGCTCGTGCGCGTGCGGCACGGCCACCGCTACGGCCACGACGGCGCGTTCACCGGTGGCTGGTGGGCCGACCCCGCACGCTCGGGCGGCGGCACCCTGCTCGACGAGGGCGTGCACGGCGCGGACTTCCTGCGCTGGCTCTTCGGCGACCCCGAGTCGGTGACGGCGATGGTCTCGGGCCGAACGTCGAAGCTCGCGGTCGAGGACACCGCGCTCGCGATCTACCGGTTCCCGGGCGGGCTTCTCGCCGAGCTCGCGACCGGCTGGAACTTCCAGGCCGCCGACGTCTCGGTCGAGATCTTCGGCACGAAAGGCACCGCTCTCCTCTCCGGCGTCGACCTCGCCTCGAAGGAGCACACCGCAAGCGGGTTCCTGCGCTTCTATGGCGCAGACCAGCCCGAGCGCACCTGGGAGGTCTCGGAGATCGTGCCCCGCTTCAAGACCGGCGGTTTCCATCAGCAGAACGCGATCGCGTTCGTCGCCGCGCTCAAGCAGGGCGTTGCGCCGCCGATGGGGCTCGAGGACGGCCGGCGCTCGCTCGCGATGATCCTCGCGGCCTACGAGGCCGCGCGGACCGGGACGACGCAGCGCGTCGCCGACTTCTACTGAGCAGCCCGATGAGCGAGATCGTCACGCGGCAGGTCGAGATCGAGGTCGAACGCGGCGTCCGCTCCGCGGCGTACGCCGCGCTGCCCGAGCGCCCCGAAGGATGCCCGGGCGTGCTGGTCCTCGGCGAGATCTGGGGCGTCAACGGCAACATCCGCGCCGTCTGCGAGCGGCTCGCGCGCGCGGGCGTGGTCGCCCTCGCGCCCGACCCGTACCGGGGCGAGCCGCCGCCGCGCGAATCCGATCCGATCGAGCGGGTGCTCGGCTACTTCGACCGCTACGACGACCCGCGCGGGATCCGCGACTGCCGCGCGGCGCTCGGGCTGCTCGCCGGAGGCCTTGGCATCCGGCCGCGCGCGCTCTTTGCCTGGGGCTTCTGCAAGGGCGGGCGCTTCGCCCACTATCTCGGCGCGTTCGACTCGCGGCTCGCCGGCGTGATCAACTTCTACGGCCGCATCAGCTTCGCGCGCGACCCGGTCCTCAAGCCGTTCACGCCGCTCGACGTCGCCGGCCTGATCGAGGCGCCGTACCTCGGCCTCTTCGCCGAGCGCGACGGGCTGATCCCGGCGGCGGACGTCGCCGCGCTGCGCGAGCGTTTCGAACACCGCGGCCACCGGCACCACCTGCACGTCTATGCCGGCGCGGAGCACGCGTTCTTCAACGACACCCGGCCTTCGCACCATCCGCAGGTCGCCGCCGACGCCTGGACGAAGGCGCTCGGGTTCATCACCACCGGCGCGCTGCCATGACCCCGGCGCCGCTCGCGATCGCGTTCTTCGGCTGCGGCGGCTTCGCCCGCCGGTATCACGTGCCGGCGCTGCGCGCCGATCCGCGCGTTCGAATCGCGTGGATCTGCGACGCCGCCCCGGAGCCGTTGCGCGCGCTCGCGGCGGAAACGGGCGCGCAGCTCACCACTCGCGTCGACGACGTCCTCGCACCGGACGCATGCGCGGCGGTGATCCTGAGCACGCCGCACACGCTGCACGCCGAGCACGCGCGGCGCTGCATCGCAGCCGGCAAGCATCTGCTCGTCGACAAGCCGTTCGTCATGCACGCGCCGAGGCGGCCGAGCTCGCCGCCGCCGCGACCGCGCGCGGGCTCGTGGGCGCGGTGGCCTTCACGCGCCGCTTCGATGCCGGCTCGCTCCGGGCGCGCGAGCTCGTCGCCGCGGGCGCGCTCGGCGCGATCCGTCACGTCGAGACGGTGCAGCTCGGCTACGAGAGAGCCGGCTGGTTCCTCGACCCGGCGCTCGGCGGCGGCGGCCCGTTCACCGGTCGCGCCTCGCACATCGCCGACCTGCTGCCGTGGCTCCTGCAGCGCGCGCCGACGCAGGTCCGCGCGATCACCCGCCCGGGCCCGCCGGGCAAGGCCGACGAGGGCGGCTTCATCGAGCTCGACTTCGGCGACCTCCGCTGCCATCTCACCTGCCTCGCCGGCGTCTCGGGCGCCCTCCACATGTGGGACGAGATCCGGATCTACGGCGAGGACGGGCTTGATCGAGCTCAAGCGCCCGCTCGACCTCCCGCTCGGCTGGCAGCTCACGCACTGGGACCGCGGCCGCAACCCGGTCGAAACGGTCGCCGCCGACGCAACGCCGGGCCCCTCGACGCGCGATTTCGTCGACGTCGTGCTCGGCGAGCGGCCCGCGCCCGCGTGCTCGTTCGCCGACGCGCAGGTGTCGGTGCGAGTGATCGAGCAGGCCTTCGAGTCGGCCCGACGCGACGGCCGCTGGCTGCCGGTCTGAGGCAGGCGCATGCGGTATAACCGCCGCTGAAGGAGGGGGAGCCATGACGAACAGACCGATCCTTGCGTTGATCGCGCTCGGCTTGGCGGCGGGAGCGGAGGCGCAGACCTGGCCGACGAAGCCGGTGCGCATCGTCGCGGCCTACGCGGCCGGCGGCGCGATGGACATGAGCGCGCGGGTCATCGCGCCGATCCTCGCCGAGTCGCTCGGCCAGTCGGTGGTGGTCGAGAACCGGGTCGGCGGCGCCGGCCTGATCGGCGCCGAGATGGTGGCCAAGTCGACGCCCGACGGCCACACGATCCTCCTCTACGCCGACGCCTACACGATCGCGCCGTCGCTCTTCGCGAAGCTGCCGTTCGATCCGGTCAAGGACTTCGTCCCCGATCACGCAGATGATCAGCGGCCCGCACATCCTCGTCGGGCACCCGTCGGTGCCGGCGACGACGCTCGCGGAGCTGATCGACTACGCGAGGCGCAACCCGGGCAAGCTCGCGTACGGCTCGCCCGGGCAACGGCACGCCGCAGCACCTCGCGCTCGAGATGTTCAAGGCGCAGTCGGGCGGCCTGCAGATCACGCATATTCCCGTACAAGGGCGGCGGCCAGGTGATCGGCGACGTCGTCGGCGGCCAGGTCCCGCTCGCGTCCTCGGGCTGCCGCCGACGTGCACGCACATCAA
>CAWHBL010000033.1:0-25903 GCA_963827555.1 uncultured beta proteobacterium | reverse complement strand
CGCTTCCGTCGACGAGATCACCGTGATCAGCCCCGCCTCGCTCGAGGCGTAGCACTCGTGGAACACCGGGCCCCACCAGTCGATCATCGCCCGCTTGACCTCCGGCGGGCACGGCGAGCCGGTCGAGGCCACGAAGCGCATCGAGCCGAGGTCGTAGCGCCGCTTCGTCGCCTCCGGCAGGCGCAGCATGCGGACGTACATCGTGGGCACGAGGTAGGCGTGCGTCAGCCGGTGGCGCTCGATCAGCGCGAGCGTGCGCTCGGCGTCGAACCGCGGCTCGAGCACGAGCAGCGCCTCGTTCAGCATCGCCTGCAGGGCATAGAGGTTCGGCGCGCTGTGGTAGAGCGGCGCGGACACGAGCGCACGCATCCCCGGCTCGATGCCGTAACCCTTGGCGAGAACCGCGCGCGTGAGCGCCGCGATCCGGTCCGCGTCTTCCGGCGGCGGCGGGATGCGGCGCACGCCCTTCGGCCGGCCGGTCGTGCCGGAGGTGTAGGGCATGTTGGTGCGCGGTGCCCGCGCCGGACCGGCGTACGGCGCGTGCGACGCGGTCCACGCGCGCCATTCCGGGAGGTCGTCCGGAACGCGCGCGCGCTCATCGGCGATGTCGAACGCGCCGACGGTCGGCGCCGCCGGCTGCGCCACGATGACCGCGACCCCGGGCGGGATCGCGCGCTCGATCGCCGGCAGGAGGTCGGCGGCGACGACGAGGACCTTCGCGCCGCTGTCGGCGAGGATCCATCCCGCCTCGTCGGCCTTGTAGTGCCAGTTGATCGGGCAGGGGTACGCGCCGAGCCGCCGCGCGGCGAACACGGCCTCGAGGAACGCCGGCTCGTTGCGCAGCATGATGCAGACGACGTCGCCGTCGGCGACGCCGAGCCGTTCGAAGCCGCCCGCCGCGCGCTGCGCCGCGTCGTCGAAGGCGGTCCAGCCGATCTCGCGGTCGGCGAATACGAGCGTCGCGGGCATGGCGGTCGGACGGCGCTACTCTATCTGTACTCGGCGGGGCTTGATCGGGGATACTTGCGCCCCGATCTCGTCCACGTCCGCATCCCGAACCGCGCCCAATGACCGTCCCGCCGAAGGAAACGCTCGGCTTCCAGGCCGAGGTGAAGCAGCTCCTGCACCTGATGGTGCACTCGCTCTACGGCAACAAGGAGGTGTTCCTCAGGGAGCTCGTGTCGAACGCGTCCGACGCCGCCGACAAGCTCCGCTTCGAGGCGATCGCGGACCCGGCGCTCCTCGAGGGAGGCGGCGAGCTCAAGATCCGGGTGGCCTTCGACAAGGACGCCCGGACCGATCACCGTGTCGGACAACGGGGTCGGCATGTCCCGCGAAGAGGTGATCGCGAACATCGGGACGATCGCCAAGTCGGGGACGCGGGAGTTCCTCGCCGCGCTCACCGGGGACCAGGCGAAGGATGCCCGGCTGATCGGCCAGTTCGGGGTCGGCTTCTACTCCTCGTTCATCGTCGCCGACCGCGTCACGCTCCTCACGCGCCGGGCCGGCCGGCCGGCGACCGAGGGGGTGCGGTGGGAATCCGACGGCACCGGCGAGTACACGATCGAGACGGTCGAGAAGGCCTCCCGGGGCACCGATGTGACCCTGCACCTGCGCGAGGGTCTCGACGACTTCCTCTCCGACGCGAAGCTCAAGTCGATCCTGCGCAAGTACTCCGACCACATCGCGATCCCGATCGTGATGCAGAAGCTCGAGTGGTCGGAGGAGAAGAAGGAGATGGTCGGGACCGGGCTCGAGGAGACGGTCAACCAGGCGAGCGCGCTCTGGGCGCGGCCGAAGAGCGAGATCACCGACGAGCAGTACCAGGAGTTCTACCGCCACGTCGCCCACGACTTCGAACCGCCGCTCGCCTGGACTCACAACCGCGTCGAGGGCCGGCAGGAGTACACCCAGCTCCTCTACATCCCGTCGCGCGCGCCGTTCGACCTGTGGGACCGCCATCACCGCCACGGTCTCAAGCTCTACGTCCGGCGCGTGTTCATCATGGACGACGCCGAGCATCTGCTGCCCGCGTACCTGCGTTTCGTGCGGGGCGTCGTGGACTCGAACGACCTGCCGCTCAACGTTTCGCGCGAGATCCTCCAGGAGAGCCGCGACGTCGAGGCGATCCGCTCCGGCTGCACGCGGCGGGTGCTCCAGCTGCTGGAGGAGCTCGCGGAGAACCAGCAGGAGAAGTACGCGACGTTCTGGAAGGGGTTCGGGCAGGTGCTCAAGGAGGGGGCGGGCGAGGACGCGGCGAACCGCGACCGGATCGCGAAGCTCCTGCGGTTCGCCTCCACGCACGCCGACACCGACGAGCAGTCGGTGTCGCTCGCCGACTACGTCGGGCGCATGAAGGAGGGGCAGGATCGCATCTACTACGTCACCGCCGACACCTTCCTCGGCGCGAAGTCGAGCCCGCATCTCGAGGTGTTCCGCAAGAAAGGCATCGAGGTGCTCCTGCTCTCCGACCGCGTCGACGAATGGGTGGTCGCGCACCTGCCGCGAGTTCGACGGGAAGCCGCTCGCTTCGGTGACGCGCGGCGGGCTGGAGCTCGGCAAGCTGGAGACCGACGCCGAGCGCGAAGCCGAGCGGAAGCTCGCCGACGCCTCCCGCGAGCTGGTCGGGCGGATCAAGCAGGCGCTGGGCGAGCGCGTGAAGGAGGTGCGCACGACGGCGCGCCTGACGTCCTCTCCGGCGTGCCTCGTGGCGGACGAGCACGACCCGGGCGCGAATCTCCAGCGGATCCTGCGCGCCGCCGGGCAGGAGGTGCCGAAGTTTCCGCCGATCCTCGAGATCAACCCGGAGCACCCGATGGTCGAGCGGCTGACGCGCGAGGAGAAGCGGTTCAAGGAATGGGCCGAGCTGCTCTTCGACCAGGCGCTGCTCGCCGAGGGCGGCACGCTCGACGACCCGGCGGGATTCGTGAAGCGGCTGAACGAGCTCATGCTCGACCTGGCCGGCGCCGGCGTCCCGGATCTGGACGCCGGGCTGAGTACGAATCGGCCGGTGCGGATCTACTACTCGGACCACTACGTCCTGCCGCTACCGCCCGGGCACCGCTTCCCGATGAGCAAGTACGCGCGCCTGCGGGCGCGCGTGCTCGAAAGCGACCTCGGTGGGGTGGCGCACGTCGCACCGCCCGCGCGCGACGAGGACATCGTCCGCGCGCACTGTCCCGGCCTACCTCGGCCGGATCGTCGGCGGGACCCTGAGCGAGGCCGAGCAGCGCGCGATCGGCTTCCCGTGGACGCCGCAGATGGTCGAGCGCTCGCGCCGCACGAGCGGCGCGACCGTCGCCGCCGCGCGCGCCGCGCTCGCGGACGGCGTCGCGGTGAACCTCGCCGGCGGCACGCACCACGCGTTCCGCGACCGCGGCGAGGGCTTCTGCGTCCTGAACGACAGCGCGATCGCCGCGCGCACGCTGCAGGCGGAGGGGCTCGTGGAGCGGGTCGCGGTCATCGACTGCGACGTGCACCAGGGCAACGGCACCGCGTCGATCTTCCGCGACGATCCGACGGTGTTCACGTTCTCGATCCACGGCGCGAACAACTTCCCGTTCGCGAAGGAGGCGGGCGACCTCGACGTCGAGCTCGCCGACGGGACCGGCGACCGGGAGTACCTCGAGGCGCTCGAGCGCGGCCTGCGCGCGGCGCTGGAGCGCGCGCGTCCCGACCTCGCGATCTACCTGGCGGGCGCCGACCCTTACTACGACGACCGCCTGGGACGGCTCGCGCTCACCAAGCAGGGACTGCTCGAGCGCGACCGGCTGGTGCTCGGGCTATGCGGACGCGCCGGCGTGCCGGTCGCGGTGACGATGGCGGGCGGCTACGCGCAGGACATCGACGACACCGTCGAGATCCACTGCAACACCGTCGAGACGGCGGCGTGGTTCGCTACTGGTTGAGCCGGACCGCCTCGCGCTCGCGGGCCTGCTCGTCGGCGGGCATGCCGGTCTGCATGTCGCGCCGCTCCCGCGCCGCTTCCCCGGCCGGGACGTTGGTCCGGATGTCCCGGGCGTCGCGCGCCGCCTCACCCTGCGGAACGTTCAGGCGCACGGCTTCGGCTTCCCGCGCGCGCTCGCCCTGCATGATGTTGCGCTGGGCCGCGTCCCGGTCGATGCGCTGCTCGTCGGGCGACAGGCCGAACCGCCGGTCGGGGGAGTCCGGACCGACCGTTCCCGGCACGACGCGGCCGGGGGTCGACTGCGAGCCGGGTCCCGGCACCACGTTCGACGGAATGGTGCTCGGCGGGCTCATGCCCGGCGTCATCGCCGTCGGCAACGGCTGGTTGGGCGCCACCGGTACGGCGCTCTGCGGGATCGTGCCCGGCGCCTGGACGCCGCCGGGCTGGGGGTTGACGTAGTGCCCGGTGCTCGGCGGCGGCACGACGGTGTTGCGCCCGCCGGCCGGCGGCTGGTCCGAGTACGTCACCTTGCCGTCGGGGCCGACGTGCTTGTAGATGCTCTGGGCGAGTACCGGCACGGCAAGCGCCGCCGTGACGGCAAGGACGAGGATTCGGGACATGGCCGCTCCCGGAGAAGGCCTCGCACGCGAGGTCGTGCGGCCAATGTAGCACTTTCACGCGCCCGGCGGACACCGCCGCAATGACGGTGTCCTGCGCGCGCGGGCGCCGCTCAGAGCTTGGCGAGCATCGCCTCGGCGCCGGACACCTCGAACTTGCCGGGCGCCTCGACGTTCAGCTGCTTCACCACGCCGTCGTCGACCAGCATCGAGTAGCGCGTCGAGCGCACGCCCATGTTGCGCGCGGTGAGGTCGAGCTCGAGCCCGAGCTTCTTCGTGTACTCGGCGCTGCCGTCGGCCATCATGCGCACCTTGCCGCCGGCCTTCTGGTCGCGCATCCACGCCGCCATCACGAACGCGTCGTTCACCGAGATGCACCAGATCTCGTCGACGCCCTTCTTCTTCAGCGCGTCGTAGTTGGCGACGTAGCTCGGCACGTGCTTCGCCGAGCAGGTCGGGGTGAACGCGCCGGGCAGGCCGAAGATCGCGATCTTCTTGCCCTTGACGAGGTCCTGGACGTTCAGGTCCTTGGGGTTGACCGGGCAGCCCGAGGGGTCGAACTCCACGGTCTCGGAGAGACGACCTTCCGGGAGGCGATCGCCGACTTTGATGGTCATGTTTGTCTCCTGGTGCGGGTACGGGGGAGCCCGAGGATGGCCGACTTCCCCGGCGAAGTCAAAACGTCACGCGAAGGTGGCGAAAGCGGCCTGAAGCCATTGAGGCACAAGGGCTTTGTGGCTATAGTGAGCCGTTCCCGGGGAGCCCTTGCATGCCGGTTGCCGCAGTATCGAACGAAGAACGCCGCCTGGCGCTCGCCGAGGTGGTCAACGCGCTGATCGCCGACGGCCTGGTGCCGCGCGAAGAGGCCGAGCGGCTCGCTTCCGATCGCCGCGCGCACAAGGCGGGCTCGATCCATCCGCTGGTGGTGATCGCCGACCAGAAGTGGCGCTCGTCGGAGCCGCCGCACCGCCTCCTGACGCTCGAAGCGCTGACCGAGTGGTACGCCGGCAAGGCCGGGCTGCCGTACTTCCACGTCGACCCGCTCAAGATCAACTTCGCCGCGGTGACCGAGATCATGTCGAGCGCGTACGCCGAGCGCTTCAAGATCCTGCCGGTCGAGGTCAACCAGAAGCGCGCGGTGATCGCCACCGCCGAGCCGCACGTCCGCGAGTGGGAAGCCGAGCTCCGGCGCGTCCACCGGGTCGAGATCGAGCGCGTGTTCGCGAACCCGCTCGACATCCAGCGCTACATCGTCGAGTTCTACAACCTCGCGAAATCGGTCAAGGGCGCGAAGGGCACCGCCGAGGCGCGCTCGAGCCTGTCGAACTTCGAGCAGCTGGTCGAGCTCGGCAAGGCGAACCGCCAGCTCGACGCGAACGACCAGCACATCGTCAACATCGTCGACTGGCTGTGGCAGTACGCCTTCGACCAGCGCGCGAGCGACATCCACATCGAGCCGCGCCGCGACATCGGCAAGGTGCGCTTCCGCATCGACGGCGTGCTGCACGACGTCTACCAGCTGCCGGCGCCGGTCATCGCCGCGATGACCAGCCGCATCAAGATCCTCGGCCGCATGGACGTGGTCGAGAAGCGCCGCCCGCAGGACGGCCGGATCAAGACCCGCACCGCGGAGGGCCAGGAGGTCGAGCTTCGCCTCTCGACCCTGCCCACCGCCTTCGGCGAGAAGCTCGTGATGCGGATCTTCGACCCGGAGGTGCTGGTCAAGGACTTCACCGAGCTCGGGTTCTCCGAGGAGGACCAGGCGCGCTGGGCGGAGATGACCGGCAAGCCCCACGGCATCATCCTCGTCACCGGTCCCACCGGCTCGGGCAAGACGACCACGCTGTACTCGACCCTGAAGACGCTCGCGACCAACGAGGTGAACGTCTGCACGATCGAGGACCCGATCGAGATGATCGAGCCGTCGTTCAACCAGATGCAGGTGCAGGCCGCGATCGACCTCAACTTCCCCGAGGGCGTGCGCGCGCTGATGCGGCAGGATCCGGACATCATCATGATCGGCGAGATCCGCGACCTCCAGACCGCCGAGATGGCGATCCAGGCCGCGCTCACCGGCCACCTCGTGCTCTCGACGCTCCACACGAACGACGCCGCGAGCGCGGTGACGCGGATGCTCGATCTCGGCGTGCCGGCGTACCTCCTCAACGCGACCGTGCTCGGGGTGATGGCGCAGCGGCTCGTGCGCACGCTGTGCACGCACTGCAAGCACAAGGTGCCCTACGGCGAAGACCGCGCCGACGACGTCGCGTGGGAAGAGCTGGTCAGGCCGTGGAAGGCGCGGCGGCCGGGCCGCATCTACAAGCCGGTCGGTTGCCTCGAGTGCCGGATGACCGGGTTCCGGGGCAGGAGCGGGATCTACGAGGTCATGCTGCTCACGCCGGGGGTCAAGCGCCTGATCAGCACGACGCCCGACCTCGGCAAGATGCGCGAGCAGGCCTACAAGGACGGCATGAAGTCGCTGCGGATCAGCGGCGCGATGAAAGTGGCCGCCGGCACGACCACCTTCGAGGAGGTGCTCAAGGTCGCGCCGCCGCATCAGCACGAAGGGGCCTGAAGCGTCCGCCATGCCCGGTGTCCGGCGCGACATCGTAGCGAACCTGGTCCTCGCCGCCGCGTACTTCGCCGCCGCGAAGGTCGGGCTCGTGTTCGCGGTCCTGGGGTCCAACGTCTCGCTCGTCTGGCCGGCAGCCGGGATCGCGGTCGCCGCGCTCGTCCTGTTCGGACTGCGGCTCTTCCCCGGGGTCGCGGTGGGGGCGTTCCTCGCCAATCTCTCGCTCGCCTCGCCGCCGTTCACCGCGGCGGTGCTCGCGCTCGGGTCGACGCTCGCCGCGGTCGCCGCCGCGTGGCTCCTCACGCGTCCGGGGAGCGACGACGGCGACCGGTTCGATCCGGAGCTTACGCGGGTGCGCGACGTCCTGCGCCTGATCTTTCCGGCGGCGCTCGGTACGCCGGTGATCGCCGCGGCGATCGGCGTCGCGGCGCTCGCGCAAGCCCAGCTGCTCGAGTCCGAGCGCGTCATCCGTACCGGGGTCGCGTGGTGGGCGGGCGATGCGCTCGGCGTGCTCCTGTTCGCCCCGCTCGTGCTGGCGTGGGCGCGCAACCTGCGTCCGCGCATCGCCGTCGCCGAGGCGATCGCGCACGCGGCGCTGATCGGCGCGGTGCTGTTCGCCGGCGCGGTCGTGCTCGCGAGCCACCTGCCGCGCGAGCGCACCGAGATCCTCGCCGCGTTCGTGCTGTTCCCGCTCGCCGTCTGGCCGGCGGTCCGGTTCCCGATGCGCGAGGTGGCGACTTTCAACGTCGCGCTCGCGGCGCTGGTGATGGCGGCCGCGTGGTTCGGGCTCGGCCCGTTCCTCAGCGGCGGCGACCCGGCCGACCTCGTGGCGATCGTCGGCCTGCTCGCCTCGGTCACGCTGACCACGCTTCTTCTTTGCGCGCTGAGCACCGAGCGCCGCCGCGCCGCCGAGCGCATGCGGCGGAGCGAAGAGCGTTTCCGCAGCCTGACCCAGCTCTCCGCCGACTGGTACTGGGAGCAGGACGAGCAGTTCCGGTTCACCGAGATCTCGCCCGCGTTCCAGGCCGCGACCGCGTTCGAGCCGTCGGATGTCGCTCGGGAAGCGGCGCTGGGAGCTGCCGTTCGAGGGCCGCGACGGGCCGGAGTGCGGCCGAGCACCGGCGGCAGCTCGAGGCGCACGAGCCGTTCCGCGACTTCCTGCGCGTGCGGCGCGGCGCCGACGGGCGGCTGCGCTACGCGCTCACCAGCGGCGAGCCGATCTTCGACGCGTCCGGGACGTTCCGCGGCTACCGCGGCGTCGGGCGCGACATCACCGCGCAGATGGAGGCCGACGGCGCGGTGCGCGAGTCGCGCGAGCTCTTCGCGCGCATCTTCAGCTCCAGCCCGAACCCGATGCTGATCAACCGCATCGGCGACAACCGCGTGGTCGAGGTGAACGAGGCGTGGTGCGCGTTCTTCGGGCGCGAGCGCGACACGATCGTCGGCCGGACGCTGGAGGAGGTCGACGTGCTGGTCGAGCCGGCCGAGCGCGTGCGCATCAACGCGCTCCTCCACGCGCGCGGGGCGACGCGCAACTTCGAGCTGAAGGTGCGCGCGCGCGGCGGCGAGGTGCGCGAGGCGCTGTTCGCCGCCGAGCTCGTGGATCTCGCCGGCGAGCGCTGCGTGATCTCGACGCTCACCGACGTGACCGACCGCAACCGGGCGCTCGCGGAGCTGCGCGCCTCGCGCGAGCGGCTGGAGCGCATGTTCCGCGGCAGCCCGCTGCCGATCGCGATCTCGGGCATCGAGGACGGCGCGGTGATCGACGTGAACGACGCCTGGTCGCGGACCTACGGCTACGCGCGCGAGGCGATCCTCGGCCGCAACTTCGTCGAGCTCGGGCTGTGGATCGACGCCGATGCCCGCCGGCGGATGCGCGACCAGCTGCTCGCGAACGGCGCGGTCCGCAACCTGGAGGCGCGCTGGCGGAAGAGCTCGGGCGAGACCGCCGAGGTGCTGCTGTCCGGCGACGTGATCGAGCTCGACGGCGTGCCGGTGATGCTGTCGGCCGCGCTCGACGTCACCGAGCGGACGAGCGCCGAGCGGCGCCTGCGCGAGTCGGAGACGCGGTTCACCAAGATCTTCCACTCGAGCCCGGTGCCGGTGGTGATCACCCGGCTCGTCGATGGCGCCTACGTCGAGGTGAACGAGGCCTGGTCGAAGTGGTTCGGGTGGTCGCGCGACGAGGTGGTCGGCAGGACCTCGATCGAGCTCGGGATCTGGGCCAACCCGGCGGACCGCGAGGAGTTCGTGCGGATGCTGCAGGCCGGAGTCGGCGTGCGCAACATGGAATGCCGGTACCGCAAGCGCTCGGGCGAGCTGGCCGACGTGCTCATCTCGGCCGACCTGCTGGAGCTCGGCGGCGAGGTATGCATAGTGGGCTCGGTCATGGACATCACCGACCGCAAGCAGGCCGAGCGGCAGCTGCGCGAGTCGGAGCGGCGGTTCCGCGACTTCGCCGAGGCGGCCGGCGAGTACGTCTGGGAGCTCGACGTCGACGGGCGCTACACGTACGTGTCGCGCCGCGTGGAGCAGGTGCTCGGCTATGTGCCCGACGAGCTGCTCGGCCGCAGGCCGATGGAGCTGATGCCGCCGGGCGAGGCGGAGCGCGTGCGCGACTGGTTCGCGCAGGTCATGCGGTCGCGGGAGGCGTTCCGCAACCTCGAGCACCGGTCGATGAGCCGCTCGGGGAGCCAGGTGTGGCAGCTCGTGAGCGGCGTGCCGATCGTGGACGGCGAGGGCCGGTTCGTCGGCTACCGCGGCACCGCGCTCGACATCACCGAGCGCAAGCAGGCGGAATCGCGGATCGCCGAGCTCGCCACGCGCGATCCGCTCACCGGGCTGCCGAATCGCCTCCTCCTCTCGGACCGCCTCGCGCGCGGGATCACCGCCGCGCACCGCGAAGGCGGGCTGCTGGCGGTGATGTTCGTCGACCTGGACCACTTCAAGCGCATCAACGACACGCTCGGCCACGACATCGGCGACCAGCTCCTGCGCGAGGTGGCGAAGCGGATCGGCGGCGTGCTGCGGAAGGGGGACACGCTGTCCCGACTCGGCGGCGACGAGTTCGTGGTCGTGCTCGAGGGCCTGAAGGCGGCCGAGGACGCCGGGCAGGTCGCGCGCAAGCTGATCGACGCGCTGTCGCAGCCGTACGACATCGAGGGGCACACGCTCAACACCGCGGCGAGCGCCGGCATCGCGATCTACCCGACCGACGGCACCGACGCGACCACGCTGATGCGTCACGCCGACACCGCCATGTACGTCGCGAAGTCGAGCGGCCGCAAGAACTACCAGTTCTTCTCCGCCGAGATGAACGTCCGGGCGACCGAGCGGCTGCGCCTGGAGGCGGCGCTGCGCGGCGCGGTCGAGCGCGGGCGAGCTGCGCGTCTACTACCAGCCGCGCGCGGACGTCGCCGGCGACACGCTGACCGGCGCCGAGGCGCTGCTGCGGTGGCAGCACCCGGAGCACGGGCTGCTGGTCGCCGGGCGCTTCATGCCGCTCGTCGAGGAAACCGGCCTCATCCACTCGATCGGCGAGTGGGTGCTGCAGAGCGCGGCCGACCAGGCGCAGGGCTGGCACGCGCTGCACGGCCCGGCGTTCGCGATCTCGGTGAACATTTCGCCGAAGCAGTTCAACCGCGCGCTGCTCGGCCGCGTGCGCAGCGCCCTCGACGCGAGCGGGCTCGACCCGAAGATGCTCGAGCTCGAGCTGATCGAGGGGGCGCTCCAGCGCAACCCCGACGAGGCGCGGGCGGTGCTCGGCGGCCTCAGGAACCTCGGCGTGCGGGTGGTCCTCGACGACTTCGGCACCGGCTACTCGTCGATGAGCCAGCTCCGCCGGTTCGCGATCGACGGCATCAAGATCGACCGGTCCTTCGTGCGCGGGATGACGACCAACCCCGACGACCGCATCGTCGTCAAGGCGATGATCGACATGGCGCGGTCGCTTCGGATCAACACGATCGCCGAGGGCGTCGAGACGCCGGCCGAGCTCGACCTCCTGCGCAACATGGGCTGCGAGGAGTACTCGGGGCACCTCCTCGCCGAGCCGGGCACGCCGAGCGAGTTCGAGCGGCGGTGGCTGCGGCCCGGCAACGTTCTCGCGCTGCGGCCGCGGCGCTAGCCGGCAGCGCCGGCGTCCGCCGCGCTCACTTCGACAGGTAGCGCATCGCCCGCTCGAGCCCCTCGATCGTCGTCGGGTACATCCGCCCGCCGAAGATCTCGCGGATGACGGCGATCGACTGCCGGTACGGCCACAGCTGCTCGGGCTCGGGATTGAGCCACACCGTCTTCGGGTAGACGTCGAGCATACGGCGCAGCCACACCGCGCCGGCTTCCTCGTTGTGGTACTCGATCGAGCCGCCCGGCTGCAGGATCTCGTACGGGCTCATGGTCGCGTCGCCGACGAAGATCACCTTGTAGTCGTGCCCGTACTTGTGCATGAGGTCGGCGGTGCGCGTGCGCTCCGAGTGGCGGCGGCGGTTGTCCTTCCACACGAAGTCGTACAGGCAGTTGTGGAAGTAGAAGTACTCGAGGTGCTTGAACTCGGTCTTCGAGGCGCTGAACAGCTCCTGCGCGAGCTTGATGTGGTCGTCCATCGAGCCGCCGACGTCGAGGAACATCAGCACCTTGACCGCGTTGTGCCGCTCCGGGCGCATGTGGATGTCGAGCAGCCCGGCGTTGCGCGCGGTCTTGTCGATCGTCGTCTCGAGGTCGAGCTCCTCGGGCGCACCCTCGCGCGCGAATTTCCGCAGCCGGCGCAGAGCGACCTTGATGTTGCGGGTGCCGAGCTCCACCTCGGAGTCGTAGTTCGCGTACTCGCGCTGGTCCCAGACCTTGACCGCGCTGCGGTTGCGCGACTTGTCCTGGCCGATGCGGATGCCCTCGGGGTTGTAGCCGTAGGCGCCGAACGGCGACGTGCCGGCAGTCCCGATCATCTTGCTTCCGCCCTGGTGGCGGCCCTTCTGCCCCTCGAGGCGCTTGCGGAGCTCTTCCATCAGCTTCTCCCACCCGCCGAGCGACTCGATCAGCGCCTTCTCCTCGGGCGAGAGGTTGAGCTCGGCCTGCTTCAACAGCCACTCGAGGGGGATGTCGACCTCGGCACCCATCAAGTGCTCGACGCCCTTGAAGTACTCGCCGAAGGCGCGGTCGAACTTGTCGTAGTGCGACTCGTCCTTCACCAGCGACGTCCGCGCGAGGTAGTAGAAGTCGTCGATCGACGGCTCGATGACGCCTTTGTGCATCGCCTCCATCAGCGTCAGCCACTCCTTGATGGAGACGGGGACCTTCGCCGCCTTCAGTTTGAGGAAGAACCCGGTCAGCATGAAATGTCCCGATACAAAGGGTTACAGCAGAGAGGGTAACCGATGCGGTAGTGTCGCGTTAAAGGGAGGGGGGCAATGGCGCGATACGCGCGAGCAGGAGGATGTGACCATGAGAGCGAAGATCCTAACCCTTGTCGGCCTGGCGGCTGCCGCAGTGGCGCTGCCCGCCGCGAGCTTCGCCGGCGGCCCACGGGTCGGCGTCTCGATCGCGATCGGCGGCCCGCCGGTCGCGTATTACCCCCCGCCGCCCGTGTCTACTATCCGCCGCCGGTCGTCTACTACCCCCCGCCGGTGGCCTACTACCCGCGCCCGTACTACTACGCGCCGCCGACCGTCGTCTTCAGCGGCGGAAGCGGCTGGGGTCATGGCCACGGGCAGTGGGGTCACGGCCATCGCAGTCACTGGGGGCACGGTCACGGCGGTCGCCGCTGGCATTGAGGACGACGCCCGTCAGCGCCTGACGCAGCGCTCGGCGTAGCGCTCGCCGGGCCCGAGGGCGAGCGCGCATTCCAGGGCCGGCATCAGCTCGGGGCGATTGAACTTGCGCGCAAACCCCACGGCGTCTTCGCCGGCGGGGCCCTTGATGCGCGGATCCGCGCCGCGCTCGAGCAGGAGTCGCGCCGCATCCGTGTTGCCCTTCATGATCGCCATCGCGAGCGGCGTCGGATAGCGGTACTCGCCGCCGACGGCGCCGCCGTTGGGGGAGGCGTTGCGGTCGAGCAGGTAGCGCAGGATCTCGACGTGCCCGGCGTACGCCGCGTAGGAGACCGCGGTGAGATTCCCCCGGTTCTCGAGCGATGCGCCGGCCTCGACGAGCACGCGCACGATCTCCGCCTGCACCTGCCGCGGCCCGACGCCGGTCTCGCCCGAAGCGTCCGGCACGAAGCTCGCCAGCATCACCGCCGTCTCGCCCATCGGCGTCTTGGCGTCGAGGTCGGCCTTGCGCGCCACCAGCAGGCGCACGACCTGGATGCTGCCGGCGCGCGCCGCGGCCGCGAGGATCGGGACCGGCGGTTCGCCGACGGTGGCGTTCGGAGTGATCTCGCCCGCGTCGAGCGCGCGGCGCACCGCGGACGCGTCGTCCCGCTCGATGTCCTGGAAGAGCGCGCCGTGCGCGACCAGCGAGCCGGCGGCGAGGACGAGCCCGGCGACCGCGCGCCGGGCTGACTGCCATCGCCGCATCGACGTGCGCTACCGGTTCTGCCGCGCCATGAAGATCAGGCGCTCGAAGAGATGCACGTCCTGCTCGTTCTTGAGCAGGGCGCCGTGCAGCGGCGGGATGATCGTCTTGCGGTCCTTGGAGCGCAGCGCCTCGGCCGGGATGTCCTCGGCGAGCAGCAGCTTCAGCCAGTCGAGGAGCTCCGAGGTCGACGGCTTCTTCTTCAGCCCGGGCACCTCGCGCAGCTCGAAGAACACCTCGAGCGCCTCGCGCAGCAGGCTCTTCTTCAGCCCGGGAAAGTGCACGTCGACGATCCGCTCCATCGTCTCCTTGTCGGGGAACCGGATGTAGTGGAAGAAGCAGCGGCGCAGGAACGCGTCCGGCAGCTCCTTCTCGTTGTTGGACGTGATGAAGACGATCGGCCGGTGTCGTGCCTTGACCAGCTCCTTCGTCTCGTACACGTAGAACTCCATCCGGTCGAGCTCGCGCAGGAGGTCGTTCGGGAACTCGATGTCCGCCTTGTCGACCTCGTCGATCAGCAGCACCACCGGCGAATCCGACGTGAACGCCTGCCAGAGCATGCCCTTCACGATGTAGTTCGCGATGTCGTGCACCCGCGGGTCGCCGAGCTGCGAGTCACGGAGGCGGCTGACGGCGTCGTACTCGTACAGGCCCTGCTGCGCCTTGGTCGTCGACTTGATGTGCCATTCGAGGAGCGGCACGCCGAGCGCCTCGGCGACCTCGATCGCGAGCCGCGTCTTGCCGGTGCCGGGCTCGCCCTTCACCAGCAGCGGGCGCTGGAGGGTGATCGCGGCGTTCACCGCGAGCTTGAGATCGTCGGTCGCGACGTAGGTGGACGAGCCCTTGAAGCGCATGGAATGTCCCGAGGAGGAGATCGCGGGATTATAACCGCGCCCCTCGCGGCGCCAGTGCGCGACAATCGCTCGGCCATGCGCGTCAGCGCTCGCCGCTCTTCTCCTCGTCGCGCCGGTGTCGGCGCGCGAGCCGCCGCTCGTCGCCGTCGACGTGGGGCACTATGCCGCCGAGCCGGGCGCGACGAGCGCGCGCGGGCGGCCCGAGCTCGAGTTCAACCGCGAGCTCGCGGCGCTGGTCCGCGATGCGCTCGAGGCGCGCGGCGTGCGTGTGCTGCTCGTCGGTGCGGACGGCGGCATGGCGGTGCTCTCGCGCCGCACGGCGGCGGCGCGCGGCGCCGATCTCTTCCTCTCCGTGCACCACGACTCGGTGCAACCGCACTACCTCGAGGAGTGGGACCACGAGGGCGAGACGCGGCGCTTCAGCGATCGCTTCGCCGGCTTCTCGCTGTTCGTCTCCCGACGCAATCCGGACCTGAACGCGAGCCTCGCCTGCGCATCCGCGATCGGCGCCGCGATGCGGGGCGCCGGCTTCGTGCCGTCGCTCTATCACGCCGAGCCGATCCCGGGCGAATCGAAGCCGTTCGCGGACCGGACGAACGGGGTCCACTATTACGACAACCTCGTCGTGCTGCACACCGCGACGCAGCCCGCGGTGCTCTTCGAGGGCGGCGTCATCGTCAACCGCGCCGAGGAGCTGGCGCTGCGCGACCCCGCTACGCGCGAGCGGATGGCCGAGGCGGTGGCCGACGGTGTCAGATCCTGCCTCGCGGCGCGCGGGCGGCTTTGACCGTGCGCGAGGCGGTCGGGTAGAATCGCGCGCGGTTGCGAACCGGCAACCTGATCAGGGGCGACGATGATTAGAACGATTCTGGGAGCGACGCTCTTCGCGCTGGCCGCGACGGCGCAGGCGCAAGGCGAGGTCAAGGGCGATCCCGTGCGGGCGAAGACGAAGATCTCGATGTGCGCCGGCTGCCACGGCATCCCGGACTACCGGACCGCCTTTCCCGAGGTCTACTACGTGCCGATGATCGCCGGCCAGAACCCGGGCTACATCGTCAAGGCGCTCGAGGCGTACAAGTCCGGCGAGCGGAACCACCCGAGCATGCGCGCGATCGCCGCGACGCTCTCCGGCCAGGACATGGCCGATCTCGCCGTGTACTACGGCACCGTCGCGAAATGAGGCGCGCCATGAGAACGATCCTCGCGCTCGCCGCCGCGGCCGCGTTCGCGGCACCGGCGGCCGCGCAGCAGAAGGGCAAGTCGCTCGAGGAGCACCTCAAGAACTGCGCCACCTGTCACGGCGAGGACGGCAACAAGCCGCTCGCGGCCGATTTTCCGAAGCTCGGCGGCCAGCACTACGACTATCTCCTGCATTCGCTGAAGGCCTACAAGTCGGGCGCCCGCAAGAACCCGATCATGGCCGGGCAGGCGAAGGACCTGACGACGAAGGAGATGGAAGCGCTCGCCGCGTACTACTCGAAGCAGCACAGCACGCTGCACATCGTCCCGCTGCACCGCCTCGCCAAGGAAGACCGCTAGCCGGTTCCGGGCGCGCGGCTCGAGCGCTGCCGCAGGCACTCCAGGTAGGCCGGGCCGTCCGGCACGGCGCGCGTGCGCTGCGCCGCCCAAACGGTCTCCCCCAGGCACTCGAGCACCACGTGAAGCGCGTCGTGCCGGTCGCCGCGGCCGGCGAGGATGCGTTCGAACTCGGCGCGGATCCCCGGCGGCTGGTCGATCGCAAGCTGCTCCTCGATTGCGACGTGCAGGCTCATGTGGAGGAACGGGTTGGACTCGCCGTCCTCGGGCGTGTAATCGCGGTCGAGGAAGCGGTCCGGATCGTCGAGGACGTGGTGATACTCCGGGTGGAGGAGCATCACCTCGACCGCCACCGTTTCCAGCCCCGCGAGCGGCTGCCCCTCGCGGTACTTGCGCCAAGCGTCGTAGAAGAAGCTGCGGACCTGCTCGCGCGAGGGATTAAACATCTTTCGTCTTCTGGCGGTACTCGCACAGGTCCCGAATCAGGCACCGCGGACATTCCGGTTTCCGCGCCTTGCACACGTAGCGGCCGTGCAGGATGAGCCAGTGGTGCGCGTTGCGGCGGTACGGCGCGGGCACGAACTTCTCGAGGCGCTCCTCCACCTCGAGCGGGTCCTTGCCCGGCGCGATTCCGGTCCGGTTCGCGACGCGGAAGATGTGGGTATCGACCGCCATCGTTTCCTGGCCGAATGCCGTGTTGAGGACCACGTTCGCCGTCTTGCGGCCAACGCCGGGCAGCCCTTCCAGGGCGTCGCGCGTAGACGGGACCTCGCCGCCGTGCCGCTCGAGGAGCAGGCGGCTCATCTCGACGACGTTCTTCGCCTTGTTCCGGAAGAGGCCGATCGTCTTGATGTAGGAGACGAGCCCCTCCGTCCCGAGGGCGACCATCTTTTGCGGCGTGTCGGCGACCTTGAACAGCTCGCGGGTCGCGACGTTGACGCTCTTGTCGGTGGCCTGCGCCGAGAGGATGACTGCCACGAGCAGCTCGTACGGCGTCCGGTACTCGAGCTCGGTGGTCGGCTCCGGGTTGGCGGCCGCGAAGCGGGCGAAGATCCCGCGGCGCTTCTCCGGGTTCATCGCTTGCCGTACGCGGCGCGGCGCGCGCGTGCCCGCTCGAGCGCCGCGTCGATCGCGGCGCGCTTCGCCTGGGCGGTATGCCGCGGCGCGGTGCCGCGCTGCGTCCGGGCCAGCGCCCGCGCCGCCTTCTCCCGCGCGAGCCGCGACGCTCTGCGCTCGTGGCGGCGGCGGGCCGCGTCCGCCCGCGTCCCGTCCCAGGCCGAACCGGTGGCCGGCACCATGTCGATGCAGTCGACCGGGCAGGGCGGCAGGCAGAGATCGCAGCCCGTACAGAGCTCGGCGATCACGGTGTGCATCTGTTTGCGGGCGCCGACGATCGCGTCGACCGGGCACGCGGCGATGCAGAGCGTACAGCCGATGCACCGCGCCTCGTCGATGACGGCGATCCGGCGCGGCCCTTCGACGCCGCATGCCGGATCGAGCGGCGCATGGGGGATGCCGGTCAGCGCCGCGAGCGCGCGGATGCCGGCATCGCCCCCCGGCGGGCAGCGGTTGATGCCGGCTTCCCCGGCCGCGATCGCCCGCGCGTACGGACGACACGCCGGATAGCCGCACTTCGTGCACTGCGTCTGCGGCAGGACGCGGTCGATCGCGTCCTCGAGCTCCGCCGGCGCCATGACTCAGGCCGCCCGTGCCGCCGGCGCGGCGAGACCCTCGACGATCTCGCGCACGAGGCCAGGGCCCCGGTAGACGAGGCCGGTGTAGAGCTGCAACAGCGTGGCGCCCGCGTCGAGCTTCTCGCGCGCGTCGGCGGCGCTCATGATCCCGCCCGAGCCGATGATCGGGACGCGCCCCTTGAGCGTCGCGGCGAACTTGCGGATCACCGCCGTCGACGGCGCGCGGAGCGGGCCGCCCGAGAGCCCGCCCGCCTCGTCGCCGTGTGGCAGTCCCTCCACGCCGGCGCGCGAGGTCGTGGTGTTCGTGGCGATCACCGCGTCGATGCCGAACTCGACGAGCGCGCCGGCGACCGCCGCGATTCCCTCGTCGTCGAGGTCGGGCGCGATCTTGACGGCGAGCGGCATGCGGCGCTTGTGGGTGCGCGCCAGGCGGTCGCGCGCCTTCGTCACCTGCGCGAGGATCCCGCCGAGCTCGCCGGCCTGCTGGAGCTGGCGGAGGTTCTGCGTGTTGGGCGAGGAGACGTTCACCGTCGCGTAGGTCGCGAGCGGGTACACCTTCTCCAGGCACGCGATGTAGTCGTCGGCGGTGCGCTCGAGCGGCGTGTCCTTGTTCTTGCCGAGGTTGACGCCGAGGATGCCGTCGTAGCGCGCGCGCCGCACGTTCTCGACGAAGCGGTCGACGCCGACCGAGTTGAAGCCGAGCCGGTTGATGATCGCCTCGCGCTCGGGGATGCGGAAGACCCGCGGGCGCGGATTGCCGGGCTGGGGCCGCGGCGTCACCCCGCCGATCTCCAGGAAGCCGAAGCCGAAGGCGGCGACGGCGTCGATGAACTCGCCGTGCTTGTCGAGCCCGGCCGCCAGCCCGAGCGGGTTCGGGAAGTCGAGCCCCATCACCTTGACGCGGGTGCCGGGTATCGGCTTGCCCGGAAGCCCGGGGAAGCCCAGCCGCTGGAGCAGTCGGACCGACGGCAGCGTCAGCTCGTGCGCCGTCTCGGGGTCCAGCATGAAGAGGAGCGGACGCGCGAGGCCGTAGAGCATCCGCCGATTTTACGTGGACTGCGCGCGGATTCCGAGCAGCCGCGCGGCCACGCTCGCCTGGATCAGCGCGGCGTCCACCATCTCGTCGAGCGACACGAACTCGTCGGGCCGGTGGCTGTCCGCGCCGTCGCCGGGTCCGAAGACGATGATCTCGATGCCGTCCCGGGCGAAGTAGCGGCCGTCGCTCGCGCCGACGACGTTCAGCCGTTCGGGCTCGCCGCCGGTGAGCTCGACGATGGCGTCGCGGAAGGCACGGACGCCGGCACCGTCGTCCGGCGCGCGGAAGCCGGCCGTGCCGGTGAGGAGCTCGAGCTCGACCGCGTCCTGCGGCTCATCCGCCGCCGCGACGATCCGGCGGAGCTCGGCGAGCGCGCCGTCGAAGTCTTCCTCGGGCAGGATGCGGCGGTCGATCTCGATCGCGCACCGGTCGGGGACGACGTTGGTGTTCTCGCCGCCGCGGATGCGGCCGATGCTGAGCGTCGACTGCTGCCCGCTCGCCGACCGCCGGCCGCGCAACCGGGGCGCGAGCTCGCGCTCGATCGCGGCGATGATCCGGTGCATGCGGAGGATCGCGGAATCGCCGGTGTCCGGTGCGCCCGCGTGGGCGGCTTTGCCGCGCGCCGTCACGCGCACCCACATCACGCCACGCTCCTCGGTCACGAGGCGGTTGCGCGTCTGCGCCGCGACGATCAGGGTGGTCGGCTTCACCGCGCCCGCGTCGCGCAGGAACGCGAGCCCGTCGGGGCCGAGGTTCTCCTCGTCGCCGACGAAGGTGAAAACGACCTCGCCGGCTTTCGGGCCGCCGCGGCGGGCGATCTCCGCGGCGAGCCACAGGTGGACGGCCATCGAGCTCTTGCAGTTGCACGCGCCGAGCCCGTACACCCGACCGTCCCGGAGCGTGGCGGCGAGCGGATCGGTCGTCCACGCGGCCTGCGCCCCGACCCCGACCGTGTCGGCGTGGGCGTTGAAGACGACCGACGGCCGGCCGGTGCCGAGGCGTGCGACGACGTTGACGATGCCGGGTGTGCGCGAATGCCGCTCGACGCGATAGCCGAGCGGGGTGAGGAAATCGGCGGCGAACGCGGCGATCGCGGCCGTGTCGCCGGGCGGGAACGGCGAGGGGATTGCGACGAGGTCGCGGAGGATCCCGAAGAGGCGCTCGGCGAGCGCGCGCCGGTCGGTCACGCCCGCTTCTGCCGCGGCGCGGGGGTGGCGCCGTACGCGCGCTCGACGGCGTCCGGCGCGGTGATCGCGGCAGTGGTCTTGTCGACGTTCCGCGGCCGCGGCGGCGGCATCGACTGGCGGGCCGGCTTGCCCCAACCGGGATCGGCGACCAGCTTGCCGTCGCGCATCACGATCTTGCCGCGGACCATCGTGAGCACTGGCAGCCCCTTCACGCGGCGACCGTGCCACGGCGAGATCTTGCTCCTGGAGAAGAGCGAGCCCTGGTCGATGGCGCGCTCGGCGGCGAGATCCACCAGTACGATGTCGGCGTCGGCGCCGGGCTGGATCACGCCCTTGGTGGGATAGAGTCCCCACGCCCGCGCCGGGTTGGCGCAGGCCCAGCGCACGTAGTCCATGATCGTCATGCGGCCGCGGTTCACCTCGGTCAGCATGAGCGGCATCTGCGTCTCGACGCCCGGGAAGCCGCAGTCGCATTGCCAGATGCTTGCGCGCGTCTTCTCCTCGGGCGTGTGCGGGGCGTGATCGGTGGCGATCATGTCCACCACGCCTTCCCGCAGCGCCTCCCACAGCGGCTCCTGGTGGCCGGGCTCGCGGATCGGCGGGTTCACGCGCATCACGCCGCCCTGGACCTTCATGTCCTCGGTCGAGAGCAGGAGGTACTGCGGGCAGGTCTCGACGGTCACGTCGACGCCGCGGCGCTTCGCGTCGCGGATCAGGTAGAGGGCGTCCTTCGAGCTCTTGTGCGCGATGTGCAGGCGGGCGCCGGTCCACTCGGCGAAGATGATCGCGCGGCCGACCGCCTCCATCGCGCAGACCTCGGGACGCGCGGCGAGGTGGGCGAGCGGATCGGTGCGCCCGGCGGCTTCGAGCTTCGCCTGCCGGCGGGCCATGATCGACGCGTTCTCGGCGTGCACGGTGCAGCGGTACCCGCGGCGCGCGAGGATCTCGAAGCCCTCGAGCATCGCGCCGTCGGACGGCGCCGGCAGGTCGCCGAAGGTGTTGCCCATGAAGCACTTGAAGCTCGATACGCCGGCGTCCATCAGGGCCTCCAGCTCGCCGAGGTTGTTCTCGTCGAGCAGCCCGTAGATGCCGTAGTCGACGTAGGCCTGAGCCCTGGCGATCGCCTGCTTCTGCCGGAGCGCCTCGACCGTGGCGGTCGGCGGCTTGGTGTTCGGCATCTCGAGGACGGTGGTCACGCCGCCTCGCGCGGCGCCGCCGGTCCCGGTCTGCCAGTCCTCCTTGTAGTCGTAGCCGGGCGCGCGGAAGTGGACGTGGGAGTCGATCGCGCCGGGGAGGACGTACTTGCCGGCGGCGTCGATCGTCTCGCGGGCCGGCGGCAGGGCGTCGCGCGGGCCGACCGCGACGATCGCCTCGCCGGCGATCGCGACGGACGCTTCGAAGGTGCTGTCGGGCGTGACGACGCGCCCGCCGGTGATCAGGATGTCGACTTCGGTCATAGGCTGGCCCATCCACCGTCCACCGGCAAATCGACGCCGGTGATCTGCCGCGACCGCTCGCTCACGAGGAAGACGACGGCGTTCGCCACGTCCTCGCCGGTCGAGATCCGGCGCAGCGCGTAGTTCTCCTCGTAGTGCTTGCGTGCGTCTGCGATCGAGAGATTGAACCGCTTCGCCCGCGCCGGCAATACCTTGTCGAAGAAGCGCGGCCCCTCGACCATGCCGGGGGCGACGCAGTTGACGTTGATGTTGTAGGGGCCGGCTTCGAGGGCGAAGGTCTTGGTCATCCCGCGCAGGCCCCACTTCGAGGCGCTGTACGCCATGCGGCCGGGCGCAGCGCGCATGCCGAACGTGCCGCCGACGTTGCAGATCTTGCCGTAGCGCCGCGCCATCATGCCGGGCAGCACCGCCCGCATGGTGAGGAAGCAGCCCTTGAGGTTGAGCTCCACGATCTGGTCGAACTCCTCGGGCTTCGTCTCCCAGCCGGTCGACTCGACCGGGCCGGTGCCGCCGGCGATGTTGACCAGGATGTCGATGCGGCCGAACGCATCGAGCCCTGCCTTCACCGCCGACTCGACCTCCGCGGCGTCGGTCACGTCGCAGCGCGCGACCACGGCGCGCCGTCCGAGTGCCCGCACCTCGGCGGCAACCGGCTCGATCGCCGCGGTATCGCGGCCCACGAGCACGAGGTCGGCGCCCGCGCGCGCGAGCGCGCGCGTGACTTCGGCACCCATGCCTTTGGCCGGGCCGGTGACGAGGGCTATCCTGTCTCCAAGTTCCATGACTGCCTCTGGATTGTGGTCTTTAGCAGCGCGCCGATCGGGTGCCGTGCGAGGCGCGCGGTCCTAATTCACGAACTCGCTCTTGCGCATCGCCCAGCCGGTCATCCTCTGCTCGAGCAGGGCGAACGCCGCGTACAGCGCGATCCCCATGAACGCCAGGATGAACAGTCCGGCGAAGACGAGCGGCACGTCGATGTTGGACGAGGCGATGATCATCATGTTGCCGATGCCGCGGTTGGCGGCGACGGTCTCCGAAATCACGGTGCCGACGAAGGCGAGCGTGATCGCGATCTTGAGCGACGCGAAGAGGTAAGGCATCGAGCGCGGGATGCCGACGCCCCACAGGATGTCGGTCTTCGACGCGCCGAGCGCGCGCAGCACGTCCTCCAGTTCCGGCTCGGTGGTCGCAAGGCCGGTGGCGACGTTCACCACCACCGGGAAAATGCAGATCACGAGCGAGGTGATCACCGCCGGCACCGTACCCGAGCCGAACCACACCACCAGGATCGGCACCACGGCCACCTTGGGGATCGAGTAGAAGCCCACCAGCAGCGGGTACATCGCGTCGTAGACGAGTCGCGACGAACCGATCGCGATGCCGATCAGCGTGCCGGCGATCACCCCGCCGATGAAGCCGACCACCGTGGTCATCAGCGTCTGCGTGGCGTGGGGCAGCAGCGCGTCCCAGCGCTGGAACAGCACGGCGAAGATCTGCGACGGCAGCGGGAGCACGAACTCGGGAACCTTGAAGAGGCGGCACAGCGCCTCCCACACCAGGAACATGCCGATGATCACCAGCCACGGCAGCGCACGCCGGAGCGCCGACTTGCGGATCATGCGACCGCCTCCTGGCGCGCGTCGCTGATCTCGTTGCGCAGCGCGTGGTTCAGCGCGACGAACTCCTCGCTGAACGTCATGTCGAGGGTCCGCGGCCGCGGGAAGCGCACCTCGTGCGTGGCGATCACCCGTCCGGGGCGCGCGCTCATCACGAAGATGCGATCGGCGAGGTAGGCCGCCTCGCGCAGGTCGTGCGTGACGAGGATGACCGTCGGACGGCGCGTCATGCAGAGCGCCTGGAGCGTCGCCCAGAGATCCTCGCGCGTGAACGCGTCGAGCGCGCCGAACGGCTCGTCGAGGAGCAGGAGCTCGGGCTCGTGGATCAGCGCGCGGCATAGCGACGCCCGCTGCTGCATGCCGCCCGAGAGCTGCCAGGGATGGCGCTTCTCGAACCCGGCGAGCCCCACGGTCTTGAACAGCGCCCGTGCCCGTTCTTCGTACTCCGCGCGGTCCCGCTTGAAGCGGCTGCGGTAGGGCTGGACGATCTTGAGCGGCACGAGGACGTTGTCGATCGCGGTCAGCCAGGGAAGCATGGTGGGGTTCTGGAATGCCATCCCCGCGATCTTCACCGGCCCCTCCACCGCGCGAGCGCCGACTTCGACGCGCCCGCGGTTCGGGCTCAGCAGGCCCGAAACGAGCTTAAGGACCGTCGACTTGCCGCAACCCGAGGGGCCGACGATCGCCGCGAACTCGCCCTTGCCGACGGCGAGGCTCGCCCCCTTGAGCGCGAGCGTGCCCTCGTCTTCGCCTGCCCGATACGTGAGGTCGACCGTATCGAGCAGGACGAAGCTACCCGTCATTTCAGCTCGCGCTCGGCACGCGGGGGCAGGAATGCCCGGGAGAACACTTCGTCGGTCGCGGGCGTGCGCGGCAGCTTGAGGTTCTCCACCAGCAGCGCGATGCCTTTCTGGAGCCTGACCTCGTCGACGTCGCCGATGCCGATCTGCTTCATCTCCGACGACATCACCTCGTACTCGATGGTCTGCAGCAGCCGCTCCTTCTCGACGTCGCGCTTGAGCAACGGCTCGCGCTTCATCACCGCGTCCATCCCGGCCTCGGGATTCGCACGCACCTCGTGGAAGGCCTTGTTGATCGCGCGCACCAGGCCTTTCACCGCCTCCGGCTTCTCCTTCGCCAGCTTCTTCGACACCACCACCGAGTTCGAATACAGCGGCAGGCCGTGATCGGCGTAGAAGATGAAGTGCAGGTCCTTGGCGGGATCGATGCCGATCGCCTTGGCCGAGAACCAGATCGTCTGGAGGAAGCCGAAGGCCGCGTCGATCTGCCCGCGCTGCAGCATCTGCTCGCGCAGGTTCGCCGTCATGTTCTCGATCTTGACCTTGGAGGCATCGATGCCCGCGGTCTTCGAGAACGCGGGCCAGAGCCTCAGCGCGCCGTCGTTCGCCGGGCCGCCGATGGTCTTGCCCTCGAGGTCCTTGGGCTTGACGATGCCGCTCGATTTCTTCACCGCGATCACGTACGGCGGATTGCTGTACATCATGTAGACGCCGATCGGCGCCTCGACCGGCCGCTGCGCCGCGAGCTGGATCACGGTCGGCAGATCGCCGAAGCCGGCGTCGTAGGCGCCGGCCGCGACCTTGGTCGGCGCACCGGGCGAGCCGTCGCCCTGGTCGAACTCGACGTCGAGCCCTTCGGCCTTGAAGTAGCCCTTGTCCTGGGCGACGAAGAACCAGGCCTGCGGGCCGTAGTACTTCCAGTTCAGGATGAACTTGACCTTGGTCGGCGGCTGCGCCTGCGCCCACGCCTGGCTCGTGGCCAGGCCGCACACCACGAGCAAGCACGCCAGGGAAAGCTTGCGAAAGAGCATGGTCCCGTCTCCTGGTCGGCTACTTCAAGATCCGATCGGCACGCGGCGGCAGGAATGCGCGGCTGTAAACCTCGCCGGCTGCGGGAGTGCGCGGCAGCTCGTACGACTCGGCCACCTGCTTGATCGCCGCCGCGAGGCGCTCGTCGCGCACGTCGCCGACGCCGATCTCGCGCGCCTCGGGCGTCGCGATCAGCCACTTGACCGTCAACAGCAGCCGCTCCCGTTCCGTGGCGCGGTCGAGGAGCGGCTCGCGCTTGAGCATCGCGTCCACCGCCGCGTCCGGATTCGCGATCGCGTCGTGTACCGCACGATTGACGGCCCTGAGCAGGCCCTTCACGGCCTCGGGCTGCTCCTGCGCCAGCTTCTTCGAGACCATCATGCCGTTCGAATACAGATCGAGCCCGAAGTCGGAGTAGAACAACCACGTCAGGTCCTTCTCCGGGTCGACGTTGACGCGCTTGAAGTTGAACCAGGAAGTGTTGATGAAGGCGAGGCTCGCCTGCACGTCGCCGCGCAGCAGCATCTGCTCCTGGAGCTGGGGCGACATGTTGACCCACTGGATCTTCTTGTTGTCGACGCCCGCATTCTTCGCCAGGGCAGGGAACAGCTTGAGCGCCGCGGCGCCCGGGGGCGAGCCGACCGTCTTGCCTTCGAGGTCCTGCGGCTTCGTGATGCCGCTGCCCTTCTTCGTGATGATCACGAAGGGCGCCTTGTTGTAGAACATGTACACCATCACCGGCGCGTCCTGCGGCTTCGCGGCCGCGAGCTGGATGATGGCGTTCATGTCGCCGAAGCCGGCGTTGTAGGCGCCGCCGGCAATCTTGGTGATGGTCGCAGCCGAGCCCTCGCCCTGGTCGATGACCACGTCGAGGCCCTCGGCCTTGTAGTAGCCCTTGTCCTGCGCGAGGAAGTACCACGCGTGCAGCCCCTGGTACTTCCAGTCGAGCACGAACCGGATCTTGACCGGATCCGCGGCTTCCGCCGGGCCGGAAATCGCCACAGCGAGCAGCAAAAGAACAGCCGACAGCGAACCGAACCTGGACATTGGCGGACCCTCCTCGGTGATTACCACCGACCTTAGCAAACACC
>CAWHBL010000032.1:0-11504 GCA_963827555.1 uncultured beta proteobacterium | reverse complement strand
CCCTCGACGGCATCACCGCGGCCCTCCTCCGCGGCGCGCTCGACGCCACCCCCACGACCTGACCTTCCCGGCGTAGCTTCCGCGGGCTAGCGGGGAGTGTCGCCGGCGAGGGTGATGCGGTGCATCAGCCGCCGGAACCCGTGGTAGTCGTTGATCGGATTGTGCTGCGCGCAACGGTTGTCCCAGAACGCGAGCGAGCCGACCTCCCAGCGGAACCGGCAGGTGAGCTCCGGCCGCACCTGGTGGCGGAAGAGGAATTCGAGCAGCGGCGCGCTCTCCGCCTCGGTCATGTCCCTGAACCGCACCGTGTGCCCGACGTTCACGTACAGCGCCTTGCGGCCGGTCTCGGGGTGCGTGCGGACGACCGGATGCTCGGCGACGTACTCCTCGCGGGCGTCGCTCCGGCCGTCGGTCTTCAGCCGGTCCTCGCGGGTGCGCGTCGCGTCGGCCTTCGTCGAGGCGTTCACCGCGACGAGGCCGTCGAGCATGCGCTTCATCCCCGCCGACAGCGTCTCGTAGGCGAGGTACTGGTTCGCGAACTCGGTGTCGCCGCCGTGCGGCGGGACCTCGCGCGCGAGCAGCATCGAGCCCATCGGCGGGATCGCGCCAGGTAGGCGGTGTCGGAATGCCAGATGCCGCCGAAATTCTGCCGCTCGTGCTCGAGCTTCTTCACCTCGATCACCTCGGGGAAGCCTTCGATCCCGTTCACGAACGGATACTCGATCGGCTGCCCCATCCGCCGCGCGAACGCCATGAACTCGGCCGGCGCGAGCGACTGGTCGCGGAAGAAGATCACCAGGTGCTCGAGGAACGCGCGCCGGATCTCGGCCACGGTCTCGTCGGGAAGCGCGCGGGCCAGGTCGACGCCGTGGATCTCGGCGCCGAGCGCGCCGGAGAGGCGCCGGACTTCGATCGTGCGGTAGCCGCTCATGGGCCGGGGAGTATAGCCCCGGCCCCGGCTACTTCGACTCTCCCGCCTGCGACACCTCCGGCGGCGCGTCTCCGGCACCGTCCACCCGCCGCCGAGCGCGCGGAAGAGGTCGGCCGTGGCCGCGCGCTGCTGGCGCAGCGCTTCCGCGCGGTTCAGCTCCGCGAGCAGCAGCAGCCGTTCGGCGTCGATCGCGGCGAGCTGGCTCTCGAGCCCGGCCTCGTAGCGCGCCACGGCAAGCTTGAGCGCCTCGCGCAGCGCGACGATGCGCGCGCCTTCGGCCTCGTAGACCTCGCGCGTCCGCGTTTGCGCCGTCAGCGCGTCCCGCACCTCGCGGAACGCGTTCTGGATCGTCTTCTGGTACTGCGCCACCACCTGCCGCTGGCGCGCCTCCGCCGCCTCGTTCTCGGCGCGCAGGCGCCCGCCCTGGAAGATCGGCTGGGCGAGCGAGCCGCCGATGGTCCAGATGCCGGCCGGCCCGGTGAAAAGATCCGAGAGCGACGCCGCCTCGGTGCCGACGAGGCCGAAGAGCGAGATGCGCGGAAAGAAGTTCGCCCGCGCCACGCCGATGCGGGCGTTCGCGGCGATCAGCTGCTGCTCGGCCTGGTAGAGGTCGGGGCGCCGGAGCAGCAGCTCGGAGGGCAGCCCCGAGGGCGCCACGAGCGCCGGCTGGCGCGGGTCGTCCGGCGAACGCGCCACCGTCGTCTCCTGGATGATCGCGCGCGGGCTGCGCCCGAGCAGCACGGTGAGCGCCGCCTCTTCCGCGTCGCGCTGCCGCTGCAGCGCCGGGAGCAGCGCCCGCGCGCCCTGGACCTCGGCCTCGATCTGGCGCACGTCGAGCTCGGCGATCAGGCCCGCGTCGGCGCGTTTACGCTGCAGCTCGAGCGCGCGCGCGCGGAGGTCGAGCGACCGCTCGGTCGCGGTGACCTGCTCGTCCAGCGACCGCAGCGCGTAGTACGACTGCACCACGTCGGTCGCCAGCGTGATCCGCACGGTGTCGCGCGCGCCCTCGGTCGCGAGGAGGTCGGCCCGGGCGGCGGCGTTCGCGTTGCGGATCCGGCCCCAGAAATCGATCTCGTACGACATGTCGAGCGTCGCTCGATAGTTCGTGCGATACACGGGAAAACCGGGGAAGAACAGGTCGGTGCGCGAAGAGGTCCGGCTGCGGTTCGCGCCGACGTTGCCATCGATCGACGGCCAAAGCTGCGATTCGGACACCCCGACGAGCGCGCGTGCCTCGTCGACCCGCGCCACGGCGAGCGCGATGTCCTGGTTGTTGGCGAGCGCCTCCTCGACGAGCTTGTCGAGCGTCGGATCGCCGTACACCGTCCACCACCGGTCGGTCGGCGCGCCGAGCGCCCCTTGCCCGGGCATGCCGCGCCAGGCGTCCGGCAGCTCGTTCGCCGGCCGCTCGTACTTCGGCGCGAACGAGCACGCGGCGAGGAGCGCGGCGGCGAGGACGACGGCCCTACGCATGGCCGTCTCCCTTCGGCGCGACCGGGTGATGCTGCGGGGTGTGCGCGGTCCGCAGGGCGGCCTCGCGCGCGTGCTGCGCCTCGCGCAGGATGTCCTCGCTCGAGCGCGGCTCGCGGAAGCGGCGGTCGGTGATGAGCCGGAAGAACAGCGGCACGAAGAAGATCGCGAGGAAGGTCGCCGCGATCATGCCGCCGACGACGCCGGTGCCGACCGCGTGCCGGGCGCCCGCACCGGCGCCGGTCGAGAGCGCGAGCGGCAGCACGCCGAAGATGAACGCGAGCGAGGTCATCAGGATCGGCCGGAAGCGCAGCCGCGCCGCCTCGACCGCCGCGGCCGCGGCCGACAGCCCCTCGTGGTGCTTCATCGACGCGTACTCGACGATCAGGATCGCGTTCTTCGCGGCGAGGCCGAGGAGCGTGACCAGTCCGATCTGGAAGTACACGTCGTTCGACATCCCGCGCAGCCAGACGGCGGCGAGCGCGCCGAAGGTGCCGAACGGCATCGCGAGCAGCACCGAGAACGGCAGCGACCACTTCTCGTACTGCGCGGCGAGGATCAGGAACGCCATGACCGCCGCCAGCCCGAGCGCCAGCACCGAGGTGCCGCCGGCCTTCTTCTCCTGGTAGGACGCGCCGCTCCAGTCGAGCGAGAAGTCGGCGGGCAGCACCTCTTTCGCGACCTTCTCGACCTCGGCGATCGCCTGGCCCGAGCTCGTTCCGGGCGCGCCGGCGCCGAGGATCTTCACCGCCGGCAGGTTGTTGAAGCGGTCGAGCGTCTCGGGACCCGAGGCGTAGCGGATGTCGGCGAGCGCCGCGAGCGGGACCATGTCGCCCTTCTCGCTCCGCATCCAGACCTCGCCGATGTCGTCGGGGCGCTTGCGGAAGCGCGACTCCGACGACATCAGCACCTGCCAGGTGCGGCCGTAGCGGTTGAAGTCGTTGACGTAGTAGGTGCCGATCGTCGCGGCGACGGTGCCGTACAGGTCGTCGAGCGGGACGCCGACCGCCTTCGCCCGCTCGCGGTCCACGTCGACGTAGAGCTGCGGCGTGTTGGCGCGCCAGAGCGTGTTGATCTGCGCGAACGCCGGGTCCTTCTGCGCGGTGCCGATGAACTTCTGCGCGACCTCCGAGAGCCGCTGCGAGCCGCCCTCGCCGCGGTTCTGGATGTAGAACTCGAACCCGCCGGCGTTGCCGAGGCCGAAGATCGGCGGCGGCGCGAAGGCGAGCACGAGCGCCTCCTTGATGTGGCCGGTCTTGGCCCACAGCTCGCCGACCAGCGCCTGGACCGGCACCGGCCGCTCGTCCCAGTGCGTCTGGGTGACGAAGATCGTCGCCGCGCTGTTGCGGAACGCCCCGCCGAGGAAGTCGAAGCCGGTGAACGCGATGGCGGACTCGTTGTACGGGTTCGACTTGATGATGTCGACCACCTCGTTCACGACCCGGTCGGTGCGCTCGAGCGTGGCGCCGTCGGGCAGGATGACGGCGGCGATGTAGTAGCCCTGGTCCTCGTCGGGCACGAGCGACCCCGGCGTGATCCGCCAGAGCCCGACGGTGATCGCGACCATGCCGAGGAAGAGCACCGCCCCGACCGCCGAGCGCCGGATCATCCAGGTCACGCCGCGTGCGTAGCGCGCCGGTCACCCGGCCGAACCAGTCGTTGAACCAGCGGAAGAAGCGGTTCGGCGTCGTCCGCCCGCGCTTCAGGATGAGCACGCACAGCGCCGGCGTCAGGGTCAGCGCGACGATGCCCGAGATCACCACCGCGATCGACAGCGTCACCGCGAACTGGCGGTACAGCTCGCCGGTCAGGCCGCCGAGGAACGCGATCGGCACGAACACCGCGCACAGCACCAGCACGATCGCGATCACCGGGCCGGTGACCTCCTGCATCGCCTTGATCGCCGACTCGCGCGCCGAGAGGTGCATCTCGTGCATGATCCGCTCGACGTTCTCGAGCACGACGATCGCGTCGTCCACCACGATGCCGATCGCGAGCACCATGCCGAACAGCGTCAGCGTGTTGATCGAGTAGCCGAGCGCGAGCAGCCCGGCGAAGGTGCCGATCAGCGAGACCGGGACCGCGAGCATCGGGATGAGCGTCGCCCGGGCGCTCTGCAGGAAGAGGTACACGACGAGCAGCACGAGCAGCATCGCCTCGGCGAGCGTGACCACCACCTCCCGGATCGACACCTTCACGAAGCGCGTGGTGTCGTAGACGACCAAGTGGCTGAGGCCGTCGGGGAACCGGCGTGGCGAGGTCGGCGACCACGTCGTTCACGTTCTCCGCCACCGCGAGCGCGTTCGCGCCCGGCTGCAGGAAGATGCCGACGAGCGTCGCCTCGCGCCCGTTCACGCGGCCGATGAACTCGTAGTCCTTCGAGCCGAGCTCGACTCGCGCGACGTCCTTGAGGCGCAGGTTCGAGCCGTCGGGGTTCGAGCGCACGACGATGTTCTCGAACTCCGCCACCTCGGCGAGCCGGCCCTTGGTGGTGACGGTGTAGACGAGCTCCTGCGTCCCGCTCGTCGGCGCCTGGCCGATCCGGCCGGCGGCGAACTGCGCGTTCTGCTCGGTGATCGCCCGCGTCACCTCGGCGGTGGTGAGCTTGAGCTGCGACAGGCGGTCCGGCTTCAGCCAGATCCGCATGGCGTAGTCCTTCGCGCCGAAGATCTGGACGTTGGTCGTGCCCGGGATGCGCTTCAGCTGGTCGAGGACGTTCAGCGTCACGTAGTTGGAGATGAAGAGCCCGTCGTAGCGGCTGTCGGGCGAGGAGAAGGCGATGACCTGCAGGAACGCGGACGAGCCCTTCTCGACCGTGACCCCCTGCCGGCGCACCTCGAGCGGCAGCCGCGCCTCGGCCTGCTTCACGCGGTTGTTGACGTTGAGCGCCGCCTTGTCGACGTCGGCGCCGATGTTGAACGTGACCTGCATCTCGACCGCGCCGTTGGAGGCCGAGGTCGAGCTCATGTACAGCATGTCCTCGACGCCGTTGATCGCGTTCTCGAGCGGCGCGGCGACGGTCTGCTCGAGCGTCGTCGCCGAGGCGCCGGGATAGATCGCGCGGACCGTCACCACCGGCGGCGCGATCTCCGGGTACTGCCCGACCGGGAGCACGCGGATCGCGGCGAGCCCGGCGATGACGATGAAGATCGAGAGGACGGCGGCGAAGATCGGCCGGTCGATGAAGAAGCGGGAGAACATGGCCGGCCCCTATTTCTTCGCCGCTTCTGGCGCCGCCTTCTTCGCCGCGTCGGGCGCGGGCGGCTTGGCGGCACCGGCCTGTCCGGCCGCGGCGATGCGCACCGGCGCGCCGGGGCCGATCTTCATCACGCCGTCGACGATCACCTTGTCCCCCGGCGCGAGGCCCGAGTCGATGACCCACGATTCGCCCGCCCACTCGCCGACCTCCACGGGACGCTGCTCGGCCTTGCTCTCCGCGTTCACGACGTAGACGAACTTGCCCTTCGGACCCTCGAGCACCGCGCGCTGCGGCACGGTGATCGCGGCCGGGCGCACGGCGCCGGCGAGCCGCGCCCGCACGAACTGCCCCGGCTTGAGCCCGCCGGCGGGGTTCGGCAGCTCGGCCCGGGTCTCCACCGTCCCGGTGTTCGTGTTCACCCGCACGTCGGCGAAGTCCACCTTGCCGGCCTTGCCGTAGACGCTCCCGTCGGCGAGCGCGACCGTCACGTCGAACCGCCCGTCGGCGGGCAGCTGGAGGCGCTTCGCGTCGACGTCGCGGCGGATGCGCAGGAGCTCGCTTTCCGGGATGCCGAAGATGACGTAGATCGGGTCGGTCTGCGTCACCGTCGTGAGCAGCACGTCCGGGCCCGACACGAGCGTGCCCTCCGAGCGCAGCGCGCGGCTCGAGACGCCGTTGATCGGCGACTCGACGCGGGTCCAGTCGAGATTCAGCTTCGCCTCGGCAACGCGCGCCTGCGCGCTCTTCACCTCCGCGGCCGCGATCTGCGCGGCCGATGCCGCGTCGTCGAACTCCTTGCGGCTCACCGCCTTGATGTCGATCACCGCCTTCATCCGCTCGGCATCGCGCCCGGCCTGCGCCCGCCGCGCCTCGGCCGTCGCGAGGTCGGCTTCCGCGCGCGCGTACGCGACCTGGAACGGCGCGGGATCGATCTGGAAGAGCGACTGGCCGCGCTTGACCGACTCGCCCTCGCGGTAGTTGCGCTTGAGCAGGATGCCGGTGACGCGCGCGCGCACCTCGACCTCGCGGTAGCCGGCGGTCTGGCCGGTGTACTCGTAGGCGACGGGCAGCCGCTTCGCCTCGGCCTCGACCACCGCCACCTCGGGCGGCGGCATCTGGCCGGGCGGCTCGCTGCCCGCCTGGCCGCAGGCGGCGAGCGCCGCGGCGAGGAGCGACCGGGACGATGCGCTGCGCGGACGCGCGCAGCGACTCGGACGTGTAGCGCGTCATTGTGGAACCCCTGGTGACGGGCGGCGCGGTGCGCCGCCCGAGTGTTCTTGAACGCGGCAGTTTACATACATGGGTGAATGTATGTAAAGTCCGAGTGCGCGCGTGAAGTTGTGTGAACGCGACGCGCCGGCACTGTACCGGTGCGAGAGCCACTACACGTTGCAGGGAAATGGTGGGCAAGGATGGCGAGACGCACCAAAGCGGAGGCGTTGGCGACGCGCGACCGCATTCTCGACGCGGCCGAAAGGGTATTCAGCCGCCGCGGCGCGTCGCGCCCGTCGCTCGAGGACATCGCCGCCGCGGCCGGCGTGACGCGCGGCGCGATCTACTGGCACTTCCGCAACAAGGCCGATCTCTTCGCCGCGATGCTCGCGCGCGTGACCTTGCCGATGGAGGAGATGGTCGGGCGCTCGGGCGACGACGCGCTCACCGATCCGCTCGGCTACGTCCGCCGCTGCATGGTCACCGTGCTCCGCAAGACCACCGACGACGCGCAGACGCGGCGCGTGTTCGAGATCGTCTGCCACAAGTGCGAGTACGTGGACGAGATGGCGAGCGTCCGCGACCGCTACGTCGAGATGCGCGCCGACTGCCTCGGCGAGATCGAGCGCGGCGTCCGCAACGCGATCCGGCGCGGCCTCCTGCCCGCGGGCGTGAACGCGCGCAGCGCCGCGGTGGGGCTGCACGCGCTCGTCGACGGGCTGATCAGCAACTGGCTGCTCGAGCCGAAGTACTTCCCGCTCGCGCGCGAGGCCGAGCGGATGGTCGACCAGTACCTCGCGGGGCTGGGGGCCCGGCCGCTGCGCGCGGCACGCCGTGCCGGCGCTGGCGCGCGACGGAGCGCGGCGGCGCGCCGGCCCTGATTCCCGCTGCACCGCGGCGGACGCGCGCGCTTCACAACGCGGCGGGCGAAGCCTATGCTTGCCGCGGCGAGCTATCCGCTACAGGCTCGCCCATCCCTAGGAGGAGTCCGATGCCGGCAACGTTCGCGTTGCGGGTCAACGGCACGACCCGGTCGGTCACCGTCGAGCCCGACACCCCCCTGCTCTATGTCCTGCGCAATGACCTCGAGCTGAACGGCGCCAAGTACGGCTGCGGCCAGGCGCAGTGCGGCGCCTGCAGCGTGCTCGTCGACGGACGCGAACAGCGCTCGTGCGTCCTGCCGGTCGCGGTCGCCGCCAAGGGCCAGATCACGACTATCGAGGGTCTCGGCACGACCGGCAAGCCGAGCGTGCTCCAGCGCGCCTTCATCCAGGAGCAGGCCTGCCAGTGCGGCTTCTGCGGCAACGGCATGGTGATGGCCGCGCAGGCGCTGCTCGCGCGCAACCCGAAGCCGACCGAGGCCGAGGTGAAGCGCGCGCTCGACGGCCACCTCTGCCGCTGCGGCTCCCACAACCGGGTCGTACGCGCCGTGATGCGCGCATCGCAGGGAGCGGTGTCATGACCGCCCGCCTGCAGGATGCGTCGCGCCGCGAGTTCCTCAAGATCGGCGCTCGGCCCTCGTCGTCGGAATCGCGCTCGCGCCCGAGACTGGCGCTCGGCCAGGCGCGCGGCGACGCCCGCGCGGCTGCCCGGGAGCCTGAACAACAACCGCCTGCTCTCGTCGTGGCTGCGCATCAACCCGAACGGGACGGTGACGGTGTTCACCGGCAAGATCGAGCTCGGCCAGGGCATCGCGACCGCGCTCGCCCAGATCGCCGCCGACGAGCTGGACGTGGACTACCGGCGGATCGAGATGGTGACGGGCGACACCTCCCGGACGCCCAACGAAGGCGTGACCGCGGGGAGTCTCTCGATGGAGCAAAGCGGCACCGCCGTCCGCTTCGCGTGCGCCGAAGCGCGCGAGCTGCTGCTCGGCGCCGCGGCGGCCCGGCTCGGCGTCGCGCCGGCCGACCTGAAAGTCGCCGACGGGACGATGGCCGCCCCCGGCGGCAAGCAGGCGACGTACTGGGAGGTCACCTCGGACGCGATGCTCCGGCGCGAGGCGACGGCCAAGGCGAAGCCGAAAGGGCCGGGCGAGTACAAGTACGTCGGCCAGAGCCTCGCCCGCCGCGACATCCCGCCGAAGTTCACCGGCGGCCCGGCGTACGTCCAGGACCTGCGCCTCCCCGGCATGCTGCATGCGCGCGTCGTGCGGCCGCCGGCGCCGCGCGCCGAGCTGGTGAGCCTCGACGCCGGGGCCGTGAAGGCGATGCCCGGCGTCGTCGCCGTGGTGCGCGACGGCAACTTCGTCGCCGTCGTCTGCGCGCGCGAGGAGCAGGCGATCAAGGCGCGCGAAGCGCTGCGGAGCGCCGCGGTCTGGATGCGGCCGGAGCTGCCGACGACGCTCGCCGACACCTTCGACCGGCCCGATCCGGGGCTGCCGTCCCGGGACAGCGTCGTGAACGAGAAGACGGCGCCGGGCGCGCCGCCCGCCGCGAAGCGGATCGAGGCGCGCTACACCCGCGCTTATCAGCTGCACGCGTCGATCGGCCCGTCGTGCGCGGTCGCGCAGAGCGCCGACGGCAAGCTGACCGTGTGGACCCACAGCCAGGGCGTGTTCCCGCTGCGCGGCGACATGGCGCGCGCGCTCGGCGTCGCGCCGGCGAGCATCACCTGCATCCACATGGAAGGCTCGGGTTGCTACGGCCAGAACGGCGCCGACGACGTCGCCTATGACGCGGCGCTCGTCGCGCGCGCTGTCCCGGGCAAGCCGATCCGGCTGCAATGGATGCGCGACGACGAGTTCATGTGGGAGCCGTTCGGCTCGGCGATGATCATGAAGATGCGCGCCGCGCTCGACGCGGAGGGCCGCATCGTCGACTGGCAGCACGAGCTGTGGAGCTATCCGCACACGACGCGGCCGGGCAGCGGCCCCGAGGGCGCGAACCTGCTCGCGGCGTGGTACGTGGCGAACCCGACGCCGCCGACGTTCCCGGCCGACGTTCCGCAGCCGGCCGGCGGCTCCGACCGGAACGCGATCCCGCTCTACGAGTTCCCGAGCCAGCGGATCGTCAAGCACTACCTGCCCGACGCGCCGCTGCGGACCTCGGCGCTGCGGACGCTGGGCGCCTACGCGAACGTGTTCGCGCTCGAGTCGTTCATGGACGAAGCCGCCGCGGCGGCGGGCGCCGACCCGGTGGAGTTCCGCCTGAAGCACCTGCGCGACGAGCGCGCGCGGGCGGTGATCGAAGCCGCGGCGCGAAAGAGCGGCTGGCGCGCCGGCGCGCTCGGCGATCGCGGCACCGGCAGCACGTTGCGCGGGCGCGGGATCGGCTTCTCGAAGTACAAGAACCTCGCCTGCTACTGCGCCGTGGTCGCCGACGTCGAGGTCGACCGCGCGAGCGGGATCGTGCGCGTGACGCGCGCCTGGTCGGCGGTCGACGCCGGGCTCGCAGTCAATCCCGACGGCGTGGTGAACCAGATCGAGGGCGGCATCATCCAGTCGGCGAGCTGGACGTTGAAGGAGGCCCTCAAGTTCGACCGGTCGGGCGTGAAGACGAAGAGCTGGTCCGACTACCCGATCCTGCGCTTCAGCGAGGTGCCGGCGGTGGAGGTCGAGGTGATCCAGCGTCCGGCCGAGCGCTACCTCGGCGTCGGCGAAGGATCGCAGGGCCCGGCGGCGGCGGCGATCGGGAATGCGTTCGCGGCCGCGACCGGTCGCCGGCTGCGCGACATTCCGTTCACGCCGGAGCGGGTGAAGGCGGTGCTGGCATGAGGCGGAGAGGAGCCGGAATGAAAACCTCGGCAAGAGCAGTGCTCGCGGCGGCGCTCGCCGCAGCGGCGGGGATCGCGATGGCGCAGGAGACGACGCTCCGGGTGAACGTCTTTCCCGGCTCGCAGAACCTGCCGATCTTCATCGGGCTCGAGCGCGGCGTGTTCGCCAAGCACGGGTTGAAGATCGAGCTCCAGAACACGCCGAACTCCCAGGAGCAGCGGTCCGGGCTCGCGGAGGGCAAGTTCGAGATCGCGCACGCGGCGGTCGACAACGCGGTCGCGATGGTCGAGGCGGCAGGCCGCGACGTGGTCATCGTCATGGGCGGCGACGCCAGCATGAACGAGTTCATGGTCCGCCCGGAGATCGGCGGCTTCGCCGACATCCGCGGCAAGGTCGTCGCGGTGGACGCGCCGAACACCGCGTACGCGCTGGTGGCGAAGAAGATCCTGAAGAACAACGGGCTGATCGAGGGCCGCGACTACACCGTGCGTCCGGTCGGCGGCACGGCGCAGCGGTCGGCGGCGATGGCGTCCAATCCGGAGCTCGTCGCCGGGATGGTGAACCTGCCGTTCTCGATCACCGTCCGGGAGAAGGGCCTGAAGAGCCTCGGCCGCTCGCGCGACCTGATCGGCCCCTACCAGGCCACCGGCGCGTTCGTCATGCGCCCCTGGGCGCAGGCGAACGCCGACGCCCTCGAGCGCTACATCGCCGCGTACGTCGAATCGAGCCCGGATCGCCATGGACCCGGCCAACCGGGCGGCCGGCGCCGCGGCGCTCGCCGCGCGCCTCAAGCTCGACCCGAAGGTGGCGGAGCAGACGGTCGAGCAGATCATGATCCCCGGGTTCGGCCTCGCGCCCGACGCACGCTTCGACATGGACGGCTTCCGCACCGTGCTCGCGCTGCGCGCCGAGATCGAGGGCCAGTGGGGCGGCAAGCCGCCGGCGCCGGAGAAGTACGTGGATCTCGGCTACTACGA
>CAWHBL010000031.1:0-91220 GCA_963827555.1 uncultured beta proteobacterium | reverse complement strand
CGCGGAGGGCAAGTTCGAGATCGCGCACGCCGCGGTCGACAACGCGGTCGCCATGGTCGAGGCGGCAGGCCGCGACGCGGTCATCGTCATGGGCGGCGACGCCAGCATGAACGAATTCATGGTCCGCCCGGAGATCGGCAGCTTCGCCGACATCCGCGGCAAGGCGGTCGCGGTGGACGCGCCGAACACCGCGTACGCGCTGGTGGCGAAGAAGATCCTGAAGAACAACGGGCTGGTCGAGGGCCGCGACTACACCATTCGCCCGGTCGGCGGCACGGCGCAGCGGTCGGCGGCGATGGCGTCCAATCCGGAGCTCGTCGCCGGGATGGTGAACCTGCCGTTCTCGATCACCGTCCGGGAGAAGGGCCTGAAGAGCCTCGGCCGCTCGCGCGACCTGATCGGCCCCTACCAGGCCACCGGCGCGTTCGTCATGCGCCCCTGGGCGCAGGCGAACGCCGACGCCCTCGAGCGTTACATCGCCGCGTACATCGAGTCGAGCCGGATCGCCATGGACCCGGCCAACCGGTCGGCCGGCGCGGCGGCGCTCGCCGCGCGCCTCAAGCTCGACCCGAAGGTGGCGGAGCAGACGGTGGAACAGATCATGGTCCCGGGCTTCGGCCTCGCGCGCGACGCACGGTTCGACATGGACGGCTTCCGCACCGTGCTCGCCCTGCGCGCCGAGATCGAAGGCCAGTGGGGCGGCAAGCCGCCGGCGCCGGAAAAGTACGTGGACCTCGGCTACTACGAGCGCGCGCTGAAGCGGCTGGGCGCGAACTAGGGCGCGCGACCCGTCAGCGGAACTCGCGCAGCTCCCGCACGACCCAGATCGGCGTCGCCGCCGTCGCGAGCGCGATGAGCGCGAACGCGAAGCCGGCGCCGTAGCCGCCGGTCAGGTCGTGGAGCACGCCGCCGAGGAGCGACCCTGCTGCGGCGCCGAGCGAGTTCATCGCATACACCGTGCCGTAGATCGTCGCCACGCGCGGCCCGGCGAATTTCGTCGTGCAGATCGCCGAGATGATCGGGCCGCGCGCGCCCTGGCACGCGCCGAACACGAGCGCGTACACCACGAGGAGCCACACCGCCGGGTAGTACGAGAGCGCGAACAGCATCGCGAGCCCGATGCTGCTGCCGACGAAGCTCACGGTGATCGTGCGCCGGTAGCCGAACCGCGCCGCCACGAAGCCGATGCCGGCGAGCGTGGCGACCGACAGCATCCCGGTCACGCCGAAGGCGGTCGCCGCCGTGACCGGTGTGAAACCGGCGTCGATCAGGTACACGACGGTCTGCGGCATGATCGTGAACATGCCGACCGCGGTGAAGAAGAACATCGCCGCCATGCCCCAGTAGGCCCGGGTGCGGATGGCGGCGCGCAGTGTCCAGCCCTCACCCTGCCGCCGCTCGCGCGTCCGGCGGTGATGCTCCGGATGCCCGGCGGCGAACGTCCGCCACGGCAGCGCGAACACCGCGAGCGGCAGCACCACGAGCATCAGCAGCCCGAGCGCGCGGTACGTGGTGCGCCACTCGAGATGCGCGATCAGCAGCTGAGTAAGCGGAACGAACACGAGCACCCCGCAGCCGACCGCCGAGAACGCGATGCCGATCGCCGCCGAGAGCCGCGCGTGGTACCAGCGCGTGAGCAGCCCCGACGCCGGCACCATGCCGACCAGCGCCACCCCGACGCCGACCAGCACGCCGGCGTAGAGATAGAACTGCCACAGGCTGGAGAGCGTGCTCGCGAGAAGATACGCCGCGGCGATCGACGCGAGCCCGGTCGCGTACACCGCGCGCGGGCCGACGCGATCGAACAGCGTGCCGACGAACGGCGCGAGGAAGCCGCCCACCAGCAGGTAGAGGGAATAGACCCCGGTGAGCTGCGAGCGCGACCAGCCGAACTCGCGCTCGAGCGGCAGGAGGAAGACGGTGTAGGTCTCGCCGCTGCCGCGCCCGAGGAGGTTGAACGCGAACGCGGCGGCGAGCACGCCGAGTGCGGCGCCGCGCCACTCGGAATGCGCCGCCCGGCCGGTGGCGCCCCCCGCGGGCGGGCGCGTCGTGCTCATTCGGTCCGCTTCGCGGCCTTGAGCTTCGCGAGCGCGGGCGGCAGCTCGCGGACCGGCCCGTCCGGCGCCCAGCCGCGCAGCCGCGCGAGCTCGTCGACGCGCGCGAGCCGCTCCGAGCCGAGCGGATGGGTCTCGAGGATCCCGACGCGCGTCGATTCGTCGCGGCCGAGCTTGCCGAGGACGGCGAAGACCTCGCGCGCGCCGCCGACGTGGCCGTAGACCGCGGCGACCGCCGCCAGCGCCTCCTCGTCCGCGGCGCGCTCCTGGTCGCGGTTGTACTTGAGCAGCGGCAGCATCCCCGCCGCCTGCACCGGGTCGCCGGCAAGGCTCCGTCCCATCCCGCCCGACACGAGGCTGAGGACGATGCCCACCGCGACGCCGCGCCCGAGTCCCGACGCCGGGTGACGCAGCTTCGCGTGCGCGATCTCGTGGGCGAGGACCGTCGCCACCGCGTCCTCGCTCTCCAGCCGCTCGACGAGGCCGCGATAGAACACGACGTTCCCGCCGAGGGTCGCCATCGCGTTCACCGTCTTCTCGTCGGCGTAGTGCACGTGACGTCCATGCCCGCGGGGAGCGCCATGACCGCCGCGAGGCGGGCGCCGAGCGCGCGCAAGCTTGCGCGCGCCTCCGCCGCCTCGGGCGTCAGACGCTGTTCTTCCCAGTAACGGGTGAGCCCGTCCGGCGTACTCCTTCTCGACCCGGAACGGCACGCGCGCGGCGAGCTCGCCGGCGAAATAGCCGGCGAGCGCCACCGCCGCCGCGACGATCGCGCCGACGCCGGCGAGCAGCCAGGCGAATTCCTTGAGCGGGTGCTCGGTGCTGTAGTTGACGGTCTCGTCGGGGCGCGGGTTCTCAAACCGCACGCGGCGCCTCGCGCTGGACCGGCGCCGGCTTCAGCGCCGTCCCGTAGGCGAACACCTCCATCGCCGGCACGCCGCCGCGCATCCCGCCGCCGACGTTGGTGCTCTCGACCTTGACGTTCAGGATGAGGCTCGCCCCGTGGCGCGCCGCGTCGGCCTTCATCCGCAGCACCGCCTCGCGACGCGCGCGGTCGAGCAGCGTCTCGTAGGCCGCCATGCGCCCGCCGATGAGCGTGCGGAGGCCGGCCACGAACTGCTTGAAGTAGTCCGAGCTGACCACCACCGAGCCGGTGACGAGCACGCACTCGCGCGGCGTGTGGGGGTCCGGCGGGAAGCGGATGCCGAACGCGAGCACCCCGGCCAGCTCGCGCTCGCGGCGGCGGATCGACTGGTAGTGCCGCCGCTCCTTCATCCGCCCGATCGAGTAGCCGAGCGCGAGCAGGACGACGAAGAGGATGAGGTCGAAGTGCTCGAGGAAGAGCTCCATCGCCGGCTCACTCGAGCACGACGGCGGTGCCGTAGGCGAGGATCTCGGCCGCGCCGGCGGTGATCGACGTCGTCGCGAACCGCACGTTCAGGACCGCGTTGGCGCCGACCGAGGCGGCCTGGGCGAGCATGCGCTGGACCGCCTCCTCGCGCGCCTCCTGCATCAGCTCGGTGTACGCCTTCAGCTCGCCGCCGACGATGTTCTTCAGCCCGGCGAGGATGTCCTTGCCGGCGTGCTTCGCGCGCACCGTGCTCCCCTGGACCACGCCGAGATGCGATTTCACCCTCCGCCCGGGAACGAGCTCGAGGTTCGACACGAGAATGTTCGATGCACTGGCCACTGGTTTCCTCCCCTGCGAGATCGCGCAGCCCCCATCCTAGCGTCGCCGCCCGGTGGCCTGGAAGGAAATGATCGTCGCGACGACGATCACCGCCCCGGCGATCTGGAGCGGCGTCAGCGCCTCACCGAGCGCCAGCCACGCGATGCCGGCCACCGCCACCGGCTCGAGGTTGAGGACCACCGATGTCTGCACCGCGCCGAGGCGCGGCAGCAGGAGAAAGAGCCCGATGATCCCGAGCGCGTAGCCGACCGTGAGTCCCGCGAGCCCGATCCAGCCGGGCGCGTCCACCGGCCAACCGAACGTCCGCGACGCCGCGGCGAGCCGCGACGAAGATCGCGGCAGTGGTCGCAAGCATGTAGAACGTGCGCAGCGGCGTGCTCAAGCCGGGTGCGAGCCGCGGCGTCAGCACCATCGCGGCGCTGAAGGTCGTCGCCGCGCCGAGCGCGGCGGCGAGTCCCCACGGGTTCACCGGCTGCGGCTCGACGCCGAGCACGAGCGCGAGCCCGGCGAACGCCGCGACAAGCGCGATGGCGAGCCGCGGCGTGAACCGCTCGTCGCCGAGCAGGCTCGCGGCGACGCCGGTCAGGAACGGGTAGGTATAGAAGACCAGGATCGCGAGCGTGACCGGCATCAGCGCGACCGCGACCTGGATGCACACCGTCTGCGCGGCGATCAGCACGCCGAGCACCATGGTCGACTTGAACGTCGGCGGGAGCGGCAGCACGGCCTCGCGCCGCAACCGGAGCAGCACGAGGAGCAGCAGGCCCGGCGCAAACCGAGCGCACCGTCGCCGCGGTAATCACGTTCACCCCGCTGGCGAACGCGAGCCGCGCGGAGACGTGCCCCGCGCCGAGGGATACCGCGACGCCGAAGAGCGCGAGGAGCAGCAGCCAGGTGCTGGTGCGGGCGGACATAACGGGCCGGGCGGGCGAAAGCGCGCGATTATGCCCGTTCCGACTGGCCGTCCCCACTCGCGTCGAGCGGCGCGGCACGTTAGGCTTCACACCAGGATTGACCGAACGATATCGACATGCAGGTCGTACGGCGCACATTGTTCGATGGCGAGTTGCTGCAGGCAGTCCACGCGCGGGCCCGCCCGTCGTTGCAGAGGCACGGCGAGATCGACCGCCAGAGCGTGAACGTTCTGGTGCTGCCGCTCGCGGGCGTGTTTGCGATGCACGATGGCCCACGCAGGCATGCGATCGCGACGCCGAATCACGCGGTCTTCGTCGCGGCCGACAGACCCTACCGGATGAGCCTTCCGGCCGAAACCGGGGACGAGTGCCTCACGCTCCGGTTCTCCGCGGCCGCCCTGGCGCGGCTGGCGCCGGAAGCGATGTCCGGGGATGGTTTCGACCTCTCCGCCTTCGAGTCGTGCGTACCGCTTGCGCCGGGGATCCTCCTCACCCGCAGCCTGCTCTGGCGGCGACTCGCAGGCGGCGAATGGGACCCGCTGGAGGTGGAGGAGGTTGGCGCCGGCTTGCTGGTTGCCGCCCTGCACGCCGCCCGCAAGGACGGCCGGGCCTGGAACCGCTCGGCGCATGGCGCACGCTCGGCCCGCCGCCTGCGGCAGGTCGGACGCGTCATGGAGGCAGTGTGCGCGCACCCCGATCGCAAATGGAGCCTCGATGCGCTCGCCGCTCTGGCCTGCGTCTCGCCCTGGCACCTCGCCCATGTGTTCCGCGAGGAAACGGGCGCGTCCGTTTACCGGTATGTGCTACGCGCTCGCCTCGCCAAAGCGCTGGACGCGGTGCTCGACACCAACGCGGACCTCTCCGCCATCGCGCACGAGACCGGCTTTGCGAGCCATAGCCACTTCACGGCGCGTTTTCGCGCGCTGTTCGGAATGACGCCGGTCGAGCTGCGCCGCAAGGCAGGCCGCAGGGCGGCCGCGGAAGTGCGCAAGATAGTGACAGCGCGAACGCCCGCCGCCGCCTAGGCTGATCCCTGTCGAAACCGACCGGGGGTGCCATGGACGCTGCCGCGTTCCATTCGCAAAGACGCTACGCAAATACCGATTCGGGCCGCATTGCCTACATCGAGCAGGGAAACGGGCCCGTCGCGCTTTTCATTCACGGCGTGCCGCTGAATGGATTCCATTGGCGCCACGTCATCGCGCAATTGCGGGTTATTCGACGCTGCATCGCGCTCGACCTGATGGGGCTCGGGTACACCGAGATCGGACCGGCGCACGACGTCTCGTTCACGGCCCAGGCGAGGATGATGGTCCAGTTCCTCGATGCGCTCGGCATCGACCAGGTGGACCTCGTGGCGAACGACAGCGGCGGCGCCATTGCACAGATTTTCACCGCCCACAACCCCGAACGGGTGCGCACGCTGACGCTCACCAACTGCGACGTGCACGACAACTGGCCGCCCCACGCGATCGCGCCTCAGATCGAGGCGGCCCGGGAAGGGGTCCTGGTCGATGCCTACGCGAAGTACCTCGATGATCCGGAAGCCAGGGGCACGCGCTTCGCGCGGGCGTATGCCGATCCCGGCGTCCTCACCGACGAGGTATACCGCGTCTACATCGATCCGCTGCGCGCCAGCGAGCAAAGCCGGGACAACTTCCATCGCTACTGGCTGGCCTTCGACAACAGGCAGACCGTGGCGATCGAGCCGTTGTTGCGCAAGTTGCGCATGCCGACGCTCATCGTGTGGGCGCTCGACGACATTTTTTTCGGCGTCCAATGGGCGCACTGGCTGAAGAAAGCCATCCCGGGCGTCGAGCGCCTGGTCGAGGTGCCCGGCGCCAAGCTGTTCTTCCCCGAGGATCGGCCGCAGGCGCTGGTCGACCCGCTTCGATCCTTCCTGGACCCCGGACAGCGAAACGCCTGAGCTTCGCTCCGAATTTCCGGGCGGGCCGAAGAAAAGCGCCCGCGCGGCGCGCGGACCCGGTCGGCGCTACCATCGGCGGGACCGATCCCCCGGTCGGACATTCGAGGCAATGCCGGGCTACGCTCACACGGTCGGCGCCGTCACCTACCGATTCCCGGATCTGCGGACGCTCCTTGCGAAGGCGACTCCGGCCCGCGCCGGCGATTCGCTCGCCGGCCTCGCGGCCGCGACCGCCGAGGAGCGGGTCGCGGCGCAGATGGCCCTCGCCGAAGTCCCGCTCGCGGCGTTCCTGTCGGAGCCCGCGGTGCCGTACGAGACGGACGAGGTGACGCGCATCGTCCTGGATCGGCACGACGCGGCGGCGTTCGCGCCGATCGCGCATCTCACCGTCGGCGATTTCCGCGACTGGCTGCTCGCCTACGAGACCGACACCGCGGTGCTCGGTCGGATCGCGCCGGGGCTCACGCCCGAGATGGTCGCGGCGGTATCGAAGCTGATGCGCATTCAGGACATGGTGATCGCGGCGCGGAAGGCGGAGGTCGTCACGCGGTTCCGCAACACGCTCGGCCTCGCCCGGCGGATCGCCACGCGCCTCCAGCCCAATCACCCGACCGACGACCCGAAGGGCATCGCGGCCGGCATCCTCGACGGGCTGCTCTACGGATGTGGCGACGCGGTGATCGGCATCAATCCCGCGACCGACAGCCTCGCGCAGGTGACGGGCCTCCTCGTAATGCTGGACGGGATCATCGCCGCGCACCGGATTCCGACGCAGTCGTGCGTGCTCACGCACGTCACCACAACGCTGCGGGCGATCGAGCGCGGCGCGCCGGTCGATCTCGTGTTCCAATCGATCGGCGGTACCGAGGCGACGAACGCGAGCTTCGGGGTCGACGCGCGCCTCCTCGCGGAGGCGAACGACGCCGCGCGCGCGCTCGGGCGCGGAACGACCGGCACGAACGTGATGTACTTCGAGACCGGCCAGGGAAGCGCCCTCTCGGCGAACGCCCACCATGGCGTCGACCAGCAGACGGTGGAGGCGCGCGCCTACGGTTTCGCGCGCGCGTTCGAGCCGCTCCTCGTGAACACCGTGGTCGGGTTCATCGGCCCGGAATACCTCAACGGGCGCGAGATCGTGCGCGCCGCCGTCGAGGACCATTTCTGCGGCAAGCTGCTCGGGCTGCCGATGGGCGTGGACGTCTGCTACACCAATCACGCCGACGCCGACCAGGACGACATGGACACCGCGCTCACGCTGCTCGCCGCGGCGGGAGTCAGCTACATCATGGGGGTCCCGGGCGCCGACGACGTGATGCTGAACTACCAGAGCACGTCGTTTCACGACGCGCTCTACCTGCGCCAGGCGTTCGGACTGAGACCCGCGCCGGAGTTCGAGGACTGGCTCGGCCGCATGGGGATTCTCGAGGCGGGCACGCGGCTCGCGCGGGCGAACCCGCACCACCCGCTGCTCGCACTTGCCGATGCCTGATCGCGTGGCGAAGCCGCCTTCCACCCGTCCCGATCCGTGGCGGGGGCTGCGCGCTTTCACCCCGGCCCGGATCGCCCTCGGCCGCGCCGGCGGCAGCATCCCGACCGGGCCGCTGCTCGACTTCCAGCTCGCGCACGCCCGCGCCCGCGATGCGGTCCAGCGCGAGCTCGACGGCGACGCGGTCGAGCGCCGCGCTCCGCGAGCGCCGCTGGGACGTGCTCAGGCTGCGCAGCGCGGCGCCGGACCGCAACGCGTTCGTCCAACGTCCCGACCTCGGCCGCATCCTCAGCGACGAGTCGAAGGTCGCGCTGGAATCGCGAGGACCGGCGGCGCACGACGTCGTGCTCATCATCGCCGACGGGCTGTCGGCGCTGGCCGTCGAGCGGCACGCCGCTACCGCTCCTCGATGCGCTGCGCCCGCGGCTGGACGGTTGGCGGATCGCGCCGGTCTGCGTCGTTCATCAGGGCCGGGTAGCGATCGGCGACGAGATCGGGACGCTCCTTGGCGCCGACCTCGCGGCGGTCCTCATCGGCGAGCGCCCCGGCCTGAGCGCGCCCGACAGTCTCGGCGTCTATCTCACCTGGGACCCGTCGCCGGGCCGGACCAACGCCGAGCGCAACTGCATCTCCAACATCCGCCCGGAGGGCCTCGGCTACGCGCTCGCGGCGCACAAGCTCTACCATCTGATGACGGCGGCGCGGCTGCGCCGGCTGACGGGCATCGACCTCAAAGAGGACGCGCCGGCGCTGCCGGGCGAACACGCATGATCCGATATCTCCTCTCCGCCTTCGCCATCGCAGGTGCGTCGATCGCGCCGGCCGCCGCCGACGAAGCGCGGGAACGCCTGATCGCCGAGAGTCGCAAGCGCCGCGAACGGCTTCCTGGCCGCGCTGCCCGAGGACCGGCGTCTCGGGGCGAAGGCGGCCTTCCAGAGCCGCGATCGCACGACGTGGCGCTACACGCCGGGCGGCCGCCCGGGGATGCCGCTGCAGGAGATGTCGCCGGCGCAGCGCGAGGCGGCTCAAGGCGTGCTCCGCAGCTTTCTCTCGGGCGAGGGCTATCTCAAGGTGCAGTCGATCATCGCGCTCGAGGCCGTGCTGCGGGAGATCGAGCGCTGGGACGAGCGCGATCCGGAGCGCTACTGGTTTCTCGTGTTCGGCGATCCCGGCAAGGAATCGCCGTGGGGCGTCCGGGTCGAGGGCCACCACGTCTCGCTGCACATTGCGGTGATCAAGGGGCGGTTCGTGTCCTCGACGCCCACGTTTCTCGGCGCGAACCCGGCGGAGGTCCGCAGCGGGCCGAAGAAGGGCGCCCGCGCGCTCGCCGCCGAGGAAGACACTGCACGCACGCTTCTCGACTCGCTGACCGCCGCCCAACGCGGCGAGGCGGTCGTCGACGAGGCGCCGTACGGCGACATCGTGAGCCGCAACCGCACGAAGGCCGACCCGCTGGAGGGTCGCGGGCTCGCCTTCGCGAAGCTGACGCCGGCGCAGCAGAAACAGCTGCTCGCGCTGATCGAGGTCTACGCGGGAACGATGAAGCCGAAGCTCGCCGAGGAGCGGCTGGCGAAGATCCGCACCGCCGGGCTCGACGGCATCCGCTTCGCCTGGGCGGGCCCGGCGGCGCGCGGGAAGCCGCACTACTACCGCGTGCAGGGGCCGACGTTCCTGATCGAGTTCGACAACTCGGGCGGCAATCACATCCACTCGGTGTGGCGCGACTTCGAGGGCGACTTCGGCCGCGACCTCTTGCGCGAGCACTACGGGACGTCCGCCCACGTCGACGGACAGCACGTGCCGCGACGATGATCACGATCCGCGAGATCGACCACGTCGTCCTGCGCGTGCGGGACCTCGAGCGGATGATCGACTTCTACTGCCGCGTCATCGGCTGCACCGTCGAGCGGCGCCGCGACGATCTCGGCCTCGTGCACCTGCGCGCCGGCCGCTCGCAGATCGACCTGGTGCCGGTCGACGGGCCGCTCGGCCGCGTCGGCGGGGCGGCGCCCGGCGCCGAAGGCCGGAACATGGATCACGTCTGCCTGCGGGTCGAGCCGTTCGACCAGGCGGCGATCGTGCGGCACCTCGAGGCGAACGGGGCGCGCGTCGGCGAGATCGGGCAGCGCTTCGGCGCCGACGGCACCGGGCCGTCGATGTACGTGCACGACCCCGAGGGGAACGTGGTCGAGCTGAAGGGACCCCCGGCCGCCTAGCGCAGCCAGGGCGGCGCCGGGACCGCGCGCGCGACGTTCTTCCCGAGCGCGGCGAGCGCCGCCCCCACGATCGCCTCCCGGTCGACCTCGAAGAACGCGCGCAGGCTCGCGCGCGTGTCGCTCCGCCCGAAGCCGTCGGTGCCGAGCGCGGTGTAGGCCCGGCCGGCGGGCACGTAGGGCCGCGCGAGATCGGCCACAGCGCGCACGTAGTCGCTCGCGGCGACGATCGGGCCTGCGGTCGGCGCGAGGCAGCGCTCCGCCCACGATGCCGTCGACGCCCCCTCGAGACGCCGCGCGCGTTCCGCCGCCATCCCGTCCCAGTGCAGCTCGGTCCAGCTCGTGACGCTCCAGACGTTCGCGGCAATGCCGTGCTCGCGTTCGAGCGTTTCGGCCGCCGCGATCACCTCCCGCAGGATCGCGCCGCTGCCGAGGAGCTGCACCGCCGCGCCGTCGCGCCGCTGCAGGAGGTACATCCCGCGGAGGATCCCCTCTTCCGCGCCGGCCGGCAGCGCCGGGTGCGCGTAGTTCTCGTTCATCACGGTGACGTAGTAGAAGACGTCCTCCTGCGCTGCCAGCATCCGGCGCATCCCGTCCTGCACGATCAGCGCGAGCTCGTAGCCGTAGCACGGGTCGTAGGCGCGGCAATTCGGAATGGTTGAAGCGATGAGGTGGCTCGTGCCGTCCTGGTGTTGCAGGCCTTCCCCGGAGAGCGTCGTGCGGCCGGCGGTGGCGCCGAGCAGGAAGCCCCGCGCGCGCGAGTCGGCCGCGGCCCACGCGAGGTCGCCGACGCGCTGGAAGCCGAACATCGAATAGAAGATGTAGAACGGCAGCATCGGCACGCCGTGCGAGCTGTAGCTCGTCGCGGCCGCGATCCAGGAGCTCAGCGCGCCGGCCTCGGTGATCCCCTCCTCGAGAATCTGGCCGTCCTTCGCCTCCTTGTAGTAGAGCAGCTCGTCGTGGTCCTCGGGCGAGTAGAGCTGCCCCGACGACGAGTAGATGCCGATCTGGCGGAAGAGCGACTGCATGCCGAACGTGCGCGCCTCGTCGGCGACGATCGGCACCACGTGCCTGCCGACGGCGGGGTCGCGCAGGAGCTGCGCGAGCAGCTGCACGAAGATCATCGTCGTCGACTGCTCGCGGTCGCGCGTGCCCTCGAGGAGCCGCGCGAAGGCGTCCGGCGGCACGACCAGCGCCGGCCCCTGCGACGAGCGCGCCGGCAGGAAACCGCCGAGCGCCTGGCGGCGCGCGTGCAGGTACTTCATCTCGGGTGAGTCGTCGGCGGGCTTGTACAGCCGCAGCGAGACGACGTCGTCGTCGGAGAGCGGCAGCGCGAAGCGGTCGCGGAACTCTTTCAGCGCGTCGTCGTCGAGCTTCTTCTGCTGGTGGGTGCCCATCTTGCCCTGGCCCCAGTGGCCCATGCCGTAGCCTTTCTTGGTCTTCGCGAGCACTACCGTCGGCTGGCCCTTGTGCGCAACCGCGGCGCGGTAGGCGGCGTAGATCTTGACCGGGTCGTGACCGCCGCGGCGCAGGCGGTCGATGTCCTCGTCGGACATGTGCGCGATGATCGCCTTCAGCTCCGGATACTTGTTGAAGAAGTGCTCGCGGTTGAAGCGGCCGTCGGTGGCGGCGTAGGTCTGGAACTCGCCGTCGACCGTCTCGTGCAGCCGCCGGAGGATCACGCCGTCGTTGTCGCGCGCGAAGAGCGTGTCCCAGTCCGAGCCCCACATGAGTTTCACGACGTTCCAGCCGGCACCGGCGAACAGGCCCTCGAGCTCCTGCACCACCGAGCCGTTGCCGCGCACCGGCCCGTCGAGCCGTTGCAGGTTGCAGTTGACGACGAAGATCAGGTTGTCGAGGCCCTCGCGCGCGGCGAGCGATAGCGCGGCGAGCGACTCGGGCTCGTCCATCTCGCCGTCGCCGACGAACGCCCAGACCTTGCGGCCGGCGGTGGCGAGGATGCCGCGGTTCTCGAGGTAGCGCATGAACCGCGCCTGGTAGATTGCGTTGATCGGGCCGAGGCCCATCGACCCGGTGGGGAACTGCCAGAAGTCGGGCATCAGCCACGGATGGCAGTAGGAAGAGAGCCCATGGCCCTTGTGGGCCAAGGGCTGGGAAGTGGGGAACGCCGGGGTCCCTTCCCCGGCGTAGCCGCCGACCTCCCGCCGGTAGTTCTCGAGGTGCTCCTCGCTCAGCCGCCCTTCGAGGAACGCCCGCGCGTACACCCCCGGCGCGGAATGCGGCTGGAAATACACCAGGTCGCCCGCGAGACCGGCGCGGAAGAAATGGTTGAAGCCGACCTCGAACAGGTCCGCCGCCGAGGCGTAGCTCGCGATGTGGCCGCCGAGCTCCGCGTGCTCCCGGTTGGCGCGCACGACCATCGCGAGCGCGTTCCAGCGGATGATCGACGCGAGCCGCTGCTCGACCTCGAGGTTGCCCGGGAACTGCGGCTGGTCTTCGAGCGCGACCGTGTTCTTGTACGCGGTGTTGAAGACGGGCGGCAGCTTCACGCGCTGCGCGCGCGCGCGGTCGAGGAGCCGCTTGAGGAGGAACGTCGCGCGATCCGGCCCTTCCGCCGCGACCAGCGCGTCGAACGCCTCGAGCCACTCGCGCGTCTCGACCGGGTCGAGGTCGGGCGGCGTGACGCGCCAGAACGCCCACGGCGCGACTTCGTAGAGCTGGGTCATGGCGGACCTGCCGGAAGCGAACGGAGACGATGGATGATAGTCCGCCGGCCGGAGCATGTGCTTCCGAAACACCTGCAAGACCCGGCCTTTCACAGCATAATCTGCTGCAACTAACGTTCAGGATCGACGATCATGCCGGACGAACCCCTCGACGCCATCGACCGGACGATCCTCGACCGGCTGCAGGACCACGCGCGGCTCTCGAACGTCGAGCTCGCACGCGCAGTGAACCTCTCGCCGTCGCCGTGCCTCGCGCGCGTGCGGCGCCTCGAGGAGCGCGGGCTGATCCGCCGCTACGTGACGCTGCTCGACCCGGTGAAGCTCGGGCTCACGGTGAGCGTGCTGGTGCAGGTGACGCTGGAGAAGCAGATCGAGCCGGCGCTCCAGGCGTTCGAGAAGGCGATCCGCGCCCGGCCGGAGGTGATGGAGTGCTATCTGATGACCGGCGACGCCGACTACCTGCTGCGCGTCGTGGTGCCGGACGTCCCGGCGTTCGAGCGCTTCATCCTCGACTTCCTGTCGCGCGTGCCCGGCGTGGGCAACATCAAGTCGAGCTTCGCGCTCAAGCAGGTCAAGTATCAGACGGCGCTGCCGCTCCCGCAGCAGCCGGCGAAGGCGAAGCGCACGAAGCGCACGCGCTGACGCCCCCGGCCCGCGGCGCGCGGGCTGGGCGACCGCGGCCGGGCGGACGGTAGGCCGAACGGTCTAGTGTCGGGTCCTGCACGGGCGCTCCAAAATCGGGGAATCCCAGTGGCCGAGGCCTCACCTTGACCCAGCCCCGAGGCCCCGGCCTCTCGCCCGACGTCCTCGGTGGCTCGCCCGAGGCGTTCGTCCAGACCGCCCTGATGGCCGGCGGCATCGGGCTGTGGGAGTGGCACCTCGCCACCGGCGACCTGGTCCTCTCCCCCCACCTCGAGACCCTGCTCGGTTATCCGCCCGGCGGGTTCGACGGCGCGAGCCAGACCTTCCTCCACCGCCTGCTGCCGGCCGATCGCGTACGCGTCGAGGCGGCCGTCGGCGCCGTCGCCGCGAACGGCAACGAGACCGACCTCGAGTTCCGCCTGCGTCGACGTGGGCGGCGTCGCGCGCTGGTTCTACGCCAAGGGCCGGGTGCTCCGCGATGCCGTGGGCCAGGCGGTCCGTCTCGTCGGCACCATGCAGGAAGTGCCGGCAACGGTGGTGACCGAGCGCCGCATGCGGCGGCAGCAGGCGGGGCTCCTCCAGCTCCTCGCCGAGGACCCGATCACCCAGCTCCCGGTCGACGAGGCGTTCCGGCGCATCACCGAGGTCGCCGGGCGGACGCTCGAGATCGAGCGCACGAGCGTGTGGCTGTTCGACGAGTCGCGCGCGCATATCCGCTGTCACAACCTCTACCGGCGCAGCCTCCGCCAGCACATGGCCGGCGCGTCGCTCGAGGCGGCGGCCTACCCGGCCTACTTCCGCGCGCTCGAAACCGGCCGCTCCGTTGCCGTCTCGGACGCCCACCGCGACCCGCGCACCATCGAGCTCGCCGCCGACTACCTCGCCCCGCTCGGCATCGGCGCGATGCTCGAGGCGCCGGTCCGGCACGACGGGCGCCTGGTGGGGGTGGTGTGCCACGAGCACGTCGGGCCGCCGCGGCAGTGGCTGCTCGACGAGAAGAGCTACGCGGCGTCGATCGCCGACCTCGTGGCGATGGCGCTCGACGCCGGCGAGCGGGCGCGGCTCGCGGACCGCCTCGGGCGAAGCGAAGAGCGCTACCGCACGTTCGTGAGCCTCTCGACCGAGGGCATCCTGCGGGTGGAGATCTCGCCGCCGGTCGCGCTCGAGGCGAGCCTCGAGGAGCAGGTCGCGCACATCCGCCGCCACGGCGTCGTGGCCGAGGCGAACGCCTCGCTCGCGAAGCTCCTCGGCGCGTCGTCGCCGCAGCGCCTCGTCGGCCGTACGCTCGAGTCGCTGGTGCGGCCCGAGGCGGCCGAGAAGATCCTCGCCGAGTGGATCCGCGCCGGCTACCGGTTCAGCGAGTACGAGGTCGACCTGGTCGGCGTCGACGGCGCGACGCTGTGGCTCCTCGGATCCATGATCGGCGTCACGGTCGACGGCCAGCTCGGTCGCGCTGTGGAGCACGTGGCGCAACATCACCCGGCGCAAGGAGGCGGTGCAGGCGCTCGAGTTCCAGGCCCGCCACGACTCTCTCACCGGCCTGCCGAACCGCAAGTGGCTCGCCGAACGGCTGGGGACCGCGCTCGAAGTGGCGCGCCGGACCGGCGAGGGCCTGGCGCTGATGATGATGGACCTCGACCACTTCAAGGAGATCAACGACTCGCTCGGCCACTTCGCGGGCGACCAGCTGCTGAAGCTGATCGGCCCGCGCCTCCAGCCGCTGCTCGCGGCGCGGGGCGGCGAGCTCGCGCGCCTCGGCGGCGACGAGTTCGCGGTGATCGTGAGCCGCTGCGGCGACGCGAACGCCGCCGCCGCGATCGCGAACGAGGTGATCGCGAGCCTGCGCGAGCCGTTCGAGGTGGGGAGCCTCAGGCTCGGGATCGACGCCTCGGTCGGCGCGTCGATCGCGCCGACGCACGGCCTCGACGCCTCGACGCTGATGCGCTGCGCGGACATCGCGATGTACGAGGCGAAGCGGAAGGGCCTGCGCACCTCGGTCTACGACGCCGCGCTCGACCGCTACTCGCCGCGGCGGCTCGCGCTCGCGAACGCGCTCGGCGAGGCGGTGGCGAAGGGCGAGCTGTACGTCGAGTACCAGCCGATCGCGCGGCTCGCCGACCGGTCGGTGGCGGGGGTCGAGGCGCTCGCGCGCTGGCGCCACCCGCAGTACGGCGAGGTCGCGCCCGACGAGTTCATCCCGCTCGCGGAGATGGGCGACCACATCCGCGGCCTGACCCTGAAGGTGCTCGGCGACGCCGCCGGGCAGTGGCGCGCCTGGCAGGCGCGCGGCCTGCGCCTGCGGATCGCGGTCAACCTCTCGACCCGGGTGCTGATCGACCAGGGCTTCGTCGCCGAAACGCGCCGCATCCTCGAGCGCCACGCGGTGCCGGGCGAAGCGATCGGCTTCGAGATCACCGAGAGCGCGATGGCCACCGACCCGCAGCGCGCGCTCGAGACGATCGGGCGCCTGCACGCCCTCGGCATCGGCTTCAGCGTCGACGACTTCGGCATCGGCTTTTCGTCGCTCTCGTATCTCAAGCAGCTTCCGCTCGAGGCGCTGAAGATCGACCGCTCGTTCGTCGGCGGGATGCTCGCCAACGTGCGCGACGCCTCGATCGTCCGTTCGACGATCAACCTCGCCCACGACCTCGGCCTGCGGGTCGTGGCGGAGGGCGTCGAGAGCGCCGATGCGCTCGCGATGATCCGGCGTCTCGGGTGCGACGAGGCGCAGGGACACCTCATCGCCCGGCCGGACGGCGGCGCGGGCATCGCCGCCTGGGTCGAACGCGGCGGCTGGCGGTAGGTGAATATTGCCAAGCCCCGGCGTGCCGCTGTTCCGGCACGCGCGCGCCCCGCGCTTGCCGCTTCGCGGAGCGAGGCGTAGGCTGGCTCCGCATCCTGCGGAGGCTGCCATGCGCAAGCTCGTCACCCCACTCGCAAGTCTCGTCGCTCTCGTCGGCGCCCTGCCGCTGGCCGTCCTGGCGCAGGGCGTCACGGTGGTCCCGGATCCGATGGCACCGGCGCTCCCGGGCACCGGCTTCGATCGGCGTCCCGGCCGTCGGCGCGCCGGCCGCAGGGGCCCCGCTCGTGGGCGCGCCGGTCGTCGGCGCCCCGGTGGGCGCGCCCGCCGGCGGCACCGGCGCGGTGATCGTCTCGCCCGGCCAGGTGATGCCGGGCTACGTCATCACCCCGCAGAACAGCTGGGGGACCGGCGTCGTCACGCCGGGCAATCCGCCCACCTACATCGTCCCGAACAACGCCGGCGGGACGGCGATCGTCCAGCCCGGCTATGGGACGACGCTGGTACGCCCGAACCCCGTCGGGGGAACGACCATCATCGGTCCCGACATCAGGGGTCGACCATCATCGCGCCGACCAGGCGCGGCGGCGCGGTCATCGTGGGGCCGGGCGGGACGGGCTACGCCGTACCGACGCCTCAGGGCACCTACATCCAGCCGCCGGGCTCCGTGCCGCCGGCCGTGATCTTCCGGCCCTGAAGTCTGTCGAGGGTTCGACGCGCACCCGTAGCCGATCGGGCTAGTAAAAGATGGCTATGGCAGCGCGGGATGCGATGTAATAGCGTTTCGGTCCGGGGAGGGCTCGTCAGTCACCATGTCTTCCGGCGTTCGGCCACGCGTTACGCGCGCGTTGCGCTCGCTGATCGCCGTGTTCCTGCCGCTCGGCGCCGCCGCGCAGCAGGGCTTCAGCTTCTCGCAGGATCAGGAGAAAAGCGCACGCGAGCAGGCCGCCGCCGAAGCGGCGCGCCAGAACCGCGTCGCCACCAACCTCTCCACGCCGTGCCGCCAGGCGATCAGGGACAAGAAGATCATGCTGATCATCGGCGAGCAGCAGTCGAACGGCGTCGTGCTCGCGCAGCAGCAGAATTACGGCCCGCACTTCCAGGTGATCAACGGGCGGCTGCGGAGCCTCGGCTTGCAGACCTATACGCCCGAGGAGATCCGCAAGCAGATCGCGCAGGCGGAAATCGACGCGTACTTCAAGAACGACCCGGACAAGGCGCTTTCCGCCTCGCGCCGGCTCGGCGCGGCGTTCGTCCTGCGCGGGCTGATCACGTCGCAGGCGACCGTGAATCCGGTGCTGCGCGTCAACCAGGTCTCGGTGGGAATGGGCTTCTCGCTCGCATCCTCGAACGGCAAGCACGTCGCCGACGCGTCGGCGGCCGCGGCGTCGTACGCCGGGCCCGACGTGCGCGCCATGGCGCTGACGCTGCTCAACGAGCAGGCGGACGAGGTCGTGTCGAAGCTCTATAGCGACTACTGCCGGAACGCCGACGTCGGTGCTTCGGCGAAGGCGAAGAAGTGAGCGCGCCCCGGCGGCGAACGCGGGCGCGCCTGAACGGGTGAAGAACGAACTTTTGCGGAGGTACCAGCCATGAACACGCTACGCGTCGGTCTTACGGCTCTGATCCTGGGCGGCCTCGCGGCCGCGGGCACCGCGCAGGCCCAGCCCACCTGGGGCGCGGAAAGCAGCGCCAATCCGAACGCCGGCTCGGGCACCTCGCAGCGGGCGAACGAGGCGGCCGACCGGACGATCTACCGGCCGATCGAGTACACGAACGCGTCCAAGCAGGGCCCGGCGCTGGTCGTGATCCCGGGCGAGATCAAGAGCAACAACGCGACGTTCGTCCAGAAGTTCCAGTCGAACAACATCGCCGACTTCGCCGAGATCGAGCTCTCGAAGGCCAACTTCCAGGTGCTCGAGCGCTCCAACCTCGGGCCGCTGCTGAACGAGTTCACCCTCGCCTACAACCTCGGCGACCCGAACAAGGCGCGCGGCTACCTCGGCATGGGCAAGCTGCGCACCACGAAGTACGTGGTGAAGTTCGACATCCTCAAGACCGAGCAGGTCGCCGCCGCGCAGCAGGGCTTCGACGGCCGGCCGCTCGGCCAGATCGCCGGCATCCTCGGCGCGTTCTCCGGCTCGCGCGGCGGCGCGCAGGCGGGCGCGATCGGCGGCACCGCGGTCGGTTCGGTGCAGACCGGCGAGACGACCGGCGTGTGGGTGATCGGCATGCGCTACAAGATCATGAACGCCGAGACCACCGAGCAGGTCGCGCAGGGCTACACCGAGGAGAAGATGGAGGTCGGCGCGACGAGCACCTCGGTGCTCGGCGTTTCGCAGTCGCAGCAGGGCGGCGTCACGCTCGACACGATGGTCCAGCGCCTGATCCAGAAGACGGTCTGGGAGATCGACAACAAGTACAAGTAGGGCGCTTGAACGGCTGCAAGCCGCTCGGACGCCGGCTCGGACGCCGGCGTCCGCGTTTTGAGGAGCACTCGGATGACCTCCCCAGCGAAACTCGGCAAGTACACGATCCGCCGCGAGCTCGGCAAGGGCGCGATGGGCGTCGTCTACGAGGGCTTCGACCCCGCGATCGAGCGCGTCGTCGCCCTCAAGACCGTCCGCGCCGACCAGCTCGGCGGCGAGGACGCGCCGGAGATCATCGCGCGCTTCCGCCGCGAGGCGCAGGCCGCCGGCCGGCTCACGCACCCGAACGTCGTCGCGGTGTACGAGCTCGGCGAGGACGCCGGCACGACCTTCATCGCGATGGAGTTCGTGAAGGGACGGTCGCTCAAGGAGTACCTCGAGCAGCACACGCGGTTCACGACCCCGCAGCTCGCGCGCATCATGGGCGAGCTCCTCGCGGCGCTCGACTACTCGCACCGCAACGGCGTCGTCCACCGCGACATCAAGCCGGCGAACGTGATGATCCTCGAGGACGGCACCGTCAAGGTCGCCGACTTCGGCATCGCGCGCATCGAGCAGTCGAACCTGACGCAGACCGGCATGATCCTCGGCACGCCGAGCTACATGTCGCCCGAGCAGTTCATGGGCCAGACGGTCGACGGGCGCTCGGACCTCTTCTCCGCCGGCGTGATCCTGTACGAGCTCCTCACCGGCGAGAAGCCGTTCTCCGGCTCGGCCACGACCATCATGCACAAGGTCCTCCAGGAGGACCCGCTGCCGCCGTCGACGCTGAACGTGCAGGTGCCGCGGCCGTTCGACGGCGTCGTCAAGCGTGCGCTCGCGAAGCGGCCCGACGAACGGTTCCAGACCGCGCGCGAGTTCGCCGAGGCGATCAAGGCGGCGGTCGAGGGGCGCGAAGCGCCGGCCGCGACCGACGCGACGGTCGTCGGCACCGCGACGATGACGAAGCGCGCGGCGCAGGCGCCGATCGACATCAAGACCGATCCGACCCAGTCCACGATCCGCACCGTGCGCCAGCCGGCGGCGCCTGCGCCGGCGGCCCCGGCCGCCAGGCCGGCCCGCTCGCAGGGGCTGGCGATCGCGATCGTCGGCGGCATCGCCGCCCTCGGTATCGCCATTGCAGCCTGGATGATGCTGTCGGGGCGGCCGGGCACTCCGAGCGCACCGCCCGTAGCGACGGCACCGCCGGCGCAGGCGGCGGAACCGCCGGCCGCGCCGCCGCCACCGCCCGCCGCACCGGTCGCGGCAGCGCCGCCGACCGCGCCGGGTACCGTGCTCGTGACTGCGCTCGGCCTTGTCGATCCGAGCGACACCCGATACCAGGCCGACAAGGCACTGCTGCAGTCGGACCTTCGCGCCGACTCTAAGAGCCAGGCGGTGGAGAAGGCGCTCGGCCTCTATCTCGACAGCGCCTCCCTCGCGAAGAACTACGACGCGCTGCGCGACAAGCTGCTGTCGAAGAGCGCCAGCTACATCACCAACGTCGTGCAGGAAAGCGAGCCGCAGCTCGGCAAGGACGGGCTGATGTCGCTCACCACCAAGGCGGTGGTCAACGTGAAGGCGCTGCAAAAGTCGCTCAACCAGATGTCCCGCGACGAGCGGATCGATTTCATCCGCCAGAACGGCGACCCCAGGGTCGCGGTAAGGGTGACCGTGCGCGACGCCGATCAACCCGACGGCGCCGCGCAGAACTCGCCGATCGCGGAGAACCTGCTGAAGGAGCGCATCAAGTCGTTCGGCTTCCGCACCTGGTCCGACGACGGCACGGCGACCGGCGACAAGGCGAAGACGCCCGACTTCACCGTCGTCGGCGAGGCGCGAATCAAGAAGCTGTCGGCGAAGCTCGCCGCGTCCGGCCTGACGATCAACAAGTTCACGCTGTCGTCGTGGACGGTGAAGGCGGTCGACCGCGAGACCGGCGAGGAGATCTACTTCAACAACACGCTGCCCAAGGCGGCGGGCAGCTGGGCGAGCCAGGAGGAGGCGCTCGCCGCGATCGGGACCAAGATCGCCGACGAGTTCACGCGCGACTTCTTCCTGGCGCACTTCAACCAGACCGGGCAGACCGTGCGGCTCACGTTCCAGGGACTGCCGGATTCGATCACCGAGCAGGTGCTCGGGCGCGAGCTGGTGAGCCTGCCGAGCGTGCTCGCCGCGACGCCCCGGTCCGGCGGCAGGGTCTACGACATGGTTCTCTCGGGCTCGGGCGCCGCTCAGGACGTCGTCGCCGCGGGCGTGCTCAAGCCGCTCAACGCGAAGCTCGGTCTGCAGTGCTTCCAGCTCGGCGCGAGCTCGGGCGCGGAGATCGCGGTCAACTTCGACAAGGCCTGCGCCGACCCGGCGGTGGCCGGCCGGCTCGAGGCGAATCCGCCCGCGCAGCTCTACGGCGCGCCGCCGGCGCGGCTGAAGTCGGTGGTGAAGAACCCCGACACGCTGAAGAAGCTGATGATCTGAGCGCGGGCCCGCCGGGCCCTCGCTCACTCCAGGAAAAACGCGACGACCTCCGCCTCGGCGTCGGCCGAGGAGTGGCCGAAGCTCATCCGGCCGCGGCTGCGCAGCATGATCTGGTCGCGCTTGATGACGAGCTCGCTGTCGCCCTCGTTCGTGACGTAGGTGCCGTTGGTGCTTAGATCGACGTAGTAGAAGCGGTCGCGGCGCCGCTCGATCCGCCCGTGCACGCGCGAGGCCATCTTGTCGGCGATGACCACGTCGTTGCCGGGATCGCGCCCGACGACGAACGTCGACTTCCCGCCCGGCTCCATCCGCAGCACCTTGCCGCCGTGCTCGAGGCGGAGGACCGCCGAGGCCGCCGCGAGCCCCGTGCCCCGCGGCGCCATCATCGTCGTCTCGCCGCCGTCCTGCCACAGCACCTCGGACACGCGGATCTCGTCGAGCTTGCCCTTCACCGGCAGCGCGTCGAGGTCGCGTATGCCTTCGCGCAGCGTCGGCGACAGCGCGTCCACGGTCGGCCCGCTGGTGATGATCTGGCCGGACTTGGCGAGGCCCGCCATGCGCGCGGCGGTGTTGACCGCGTCGCCGAACACGTCGCCGCGCTCCTCGAGCACCGGACCGGCGTGGAAGCCGATGCGAATGCCGAGCTTCACCTCGTTGATCGCCGGCAGCTCGTCGGTGTGGGTCTGCATGTCGACCGCCGCCTGGAAGGCGAGGTCGGCGGTGTCGAACACCGCCATCACTTCGTCGCCGATGGTCTTCACGACGCGGCCGCGGTTGGCTGGCGACCGCCCGCTTGAGGATCTCGAGCACCGATTCGACCGCCGCGAGCGCGGCGCGGTCGCCGAGCTTTTCGTAGAGCGTCGTGCTGCCGCTGACGTCGGCGAAGAGGACCGCGAGTTTGCGCGTCGAAGCCGGGTCGACCACCTTTCCCACCCCTCCCCGCGCCGCGGCGGAAGGCCTACGCTGCGGCGCGCTCCTTCTTCTGCTGCTTGAGCTGGGCAGCCTTCGCGTGCATCGAGGCGTAGGCCTGATGCGCGGCGGCCTCGGCGTCGCCCACGTGCACCGGCAACCCCATGTCGGAGAGCACCGAGCCGAGCGCCGCCAAGCAGAGCATGACATTGTCGGGGCGGCACGAGTAGCCCATGATGCCGAAACGCCAAATTTTCCCCTTCAGCGGCCCGAGGCCCGCGCCGATCTCGAGGCTGAACTCCTCGAGCAGGGTCTTGCGCACCTCGGCTTCGTCCACGCCCTCGGGGCAGAGCACCGCGTTCATCTGCGGCAGGCGGTGCGGCTCCTTCACCAGGAACTTGAGGCCCATCGCCTCGAGGCCCGCGCGGAGCGCGGTGTGGTGCCGCTGGTGGCGCGCCCAGGAATCCTCCAGCCCTTCCTCGCGGATCAGCAGCAGCGACTCGTGCAGGGCGAAGAGCGAGTTGGTCGGCGCGGTGTGGTGATAGGTGCGGGTGCTCGCGTTCCAGTAGCCGAGCAGCAGGTTCATGTCCATGAACCAGCTGTGGATCTTGTCCTTCCGCGACTTCACGTAGTCGACCACGCGGTCGGAGAACGACACCGGCGAGAGCCCCGGCGTGCACGACAGGCACTTCTGGCTCGCCGAGTAGATCGCGTCGATGCCCCACTCGTCGACCTTGACCGGCGACCCGCCGAGCGACGTGACAGCGTCCACGATCACGAGCGCGTCGTGCTTGTGCGCGATCTCGGTCAGCAGCTTCGCGTCGGACTGGACGCCGGTCGAGGTCTCGGCGTGCACGAACGCCACGACTCTCGCGTCGGGATTCTTCTTCAGCGCGTCCTCGACCTTGTTCGGGTCGACGGGCGTGCCCCACTCGTCGTCCACGACGATCGGTACGCCGCCGCAGCGCTCGACGTTCTCGAGCATCCGGCCGCCGAACACGCCGTTGCGGCAGACGACGATCTTGTCGCCGGGCGCTACGAGGTTGACGAAGCAGTACTCCATGCCGACCGAGCCGGGGCCGGAGATCGGGAAGGTGAGCGGGTTCTTCGTCAGGTAGGCGTAGCGGAGCAGGCTCTTCAGCTCCTCCATCATCTCGACGAAGATCGGGTCGAGATAGCCGATCGCCGGCTGGCTCATCGTCGTGAGCACGCGCGGGTGGATCTCGGTCGGGCCCGGGCCCATCAGCGTGCGCTGCGGCGGGTGGAACGAGGAGATGCGCTTCGCCGGTGCAAAGTCTTCCATGGTGTCGCTCCCTGGGATGGACGGCCCGAGGAACGCGCCCTCGGGCCGGGATTTCACGCGGACCGGCTTCTTCGCCGCCGCCTCGTTGAGGATGTCGACGGCCGCGATGCGGCCCGCCGTGACGCGCTCGATCTCCATCGCCCAACGCGACGGGACGTAGCCCGATTTCACCCAGTTGTTCACCACCGCCCGGTCGAGCTGGAGGCGGCGGGCGACCTCGGCCTGGCTGCCGAAGAGGGCGACGAGGTGCTCGGCGCAGTTCATGCGCCGAGAATGCCATGACAAACTGAGTTTGACAATCCGGGGTTGATGATCCCGGATCGTGCAGCCGGGCAAGCCCACTGCTCAATGACTCAGAGGGTCGCGGCGAGCACGCAGGGATCCCCAGGACGAATGCGCGTCCCGGGGAGGCGCTCGCGGCTCGCGCCGCCCCCTACTGCTTCTGCTGGGTCGCCTGCTGCTTACCCGCTCTGGACGCCCCGCTCGTAGGCCTGCTGCTGCGCCTGCTTATTCCGGTCGACCAGGTACCCGGTCGCCGCCCCGGCGGCCGCCCCGGCCGCTGCCCACCACCAGTCGCCGGTAATCGCGCCCACCGCGACGCCCGCGACGGTACCGATCCCGGCACCGGTGAGCGTGCGCTGCTCCGTGTCACTCAGATTCGCGCAGCTGCCGAGCAGGAGCGTGGCGGCCGCGCCGCAGGCGATGATCTGTTTGCGGTTCATTTCGATCTCCTCGAGTCAGATGTTCGCGGCTACCGTTTGCACGGATAGGTCTCGGCCGCGAACCGGAACAGCGTGTCGACCGCGCTGCTCTGCATGTATTGCGGGCGCGCCCTGACCCATGCGACGAAGGCGTCCGCCACCTTGGCGCGAGTGAGCGTCGTGTCCGACGAGCAGATCTCCCGGTCGAGCGGGCGCGGTCGACGCCACGTAGTAGCCCCAGGCGCCGACCAGGATCCCGTGGCAGAAGGCGATCGCGGTGGCGTAGTCCGGTGCCGACGGCGGGGTGGAGCAGACCGCAGCCAGATCCGCGGCGTGACGAATCTGGTAGTGCTCCGCCTTCTGGGCGTACGCCGAGGTCGAGATCGCGAGCGTCGCCAGCGCGGCGATCGCAGTCCTCATTCCGTTTCGCATGCGTTCTCCTTTCGTTTGAACCGCGGCCCGCGGGCCGCTCGGGCGGGCGCGAGTATACGTGCATCGAGGTGATTCAATCCCCTTGCGGCGATGCCGGCCCCGGTGCGGGGGTGTCGGGATCGAACGCCCGGTCGCCGTGCGGATCGGACGCGCCGGTCGCGCGGACTCCGGCGAAGTCGTGAAGCGTCCGGTCGAGAAGATGCGACGGTGCGACGCTCGCCAGCGCGCGGAAGATGCTCTCGATCCGGCCGGGAAAGCGCTTCTCCCACTCGCGCAGCATCTGCTTCGCCTGCGCGCGCTGCAGGTTCTCCTGCGACCCGCACAGGTTGCACGGGATGATCGGGAACTGCCGCGCTTCCGCCCACGCCGCCAGGTCTTCCTCGGGCACGTACGCGAGCGGCCGGATGACGACGTGACGCCCGTCGTCGGAGGCGAGCTTGGGCGGCATCGCCTTCAGCTTGCCGCCGAAGAAAAGGTTGAGGAAGAACGTCTCGAGGATGTCGTCGCGATGGTGGCCGAGCGCGATCTTCGTCGCGCCGAGCTCGCCGGCGACGCGGTAGAGCACCCCGCGCCGCAGCCGCGAGCACAGCCCGCACATGGTCGCACCCTCGGGGATCACGCGCTTCACGACCGAGTAGGTGTCCTGCACTTCGATCCGGAACGGGACGCCGAGCCGGCCGAGGTACTCCGGGAGGACGTGCTCCGGATACCCGGGGTGACGCTGGTCGAGGTTCACCGCGACGATCTCGAAATCGAGCGGCGCGGCCTCGCGCAGCTTGAGCAGGATGTCGAGCAGACCGTAGCTGTCCTTGCCGCCGGAGAGGCACACCATCACGCGGTCGCCGGCGCGGATCATGTCGTAGTCGGCGATCGCCTGGCCGGCGAGGCGGCGCAGGCGCTTCTCGAGCTTGCCCGCCTCGTAGGCGGTCTTGCGGACCTGCTTTGCCGTCGGAGCGTTCATCGGCTCGACCTCGTCAGCGGGCAGGCTCGGGCGAGCGAGCGCGCAGCGCGGCAAGCACCGGTGCCGGCACCTGGTGCCCGCGCTCGCGCGCGGCGGCGACTTTCGTCCAGGCGTCGTCATAGCGCGCCTGGTACAGCAGCCCGACGATCCACTGCACCCACGGCTGCGCGTTCGCCGGGTCGATGCTCGTCGCCTGCACGAAGATCGCGTTGGCGCGCTCGAAGTACTCGCCGCGGACCGCTGCGCCGGGCGCGAGGCTCGCCGCTTTCAGGGCATAGAGGTTGGCGAGGTCGCCGAGGAGCGGCGCGCGGTTCGACTCATGGACGTCCGGCATTGCGTTCGCGCGCTCGAGCATCGCGATCGCCGCGTCGAGCTCGCCGCGCTCCTGCAGGATCGCGCCGAAGCCCCAGTAGACGTCGTAGTAAGAGGGGTCGACGACCCAGGCTTCGTTGAAGAGGCGCATCGCCCCCGCGGCGTCGTTGCCGCGCAGGAGCCGCCACGCGTCGCGCGCCATAGCGGTGCTGCCTTCGCGCCGATCGCCATAGCGCGCAACGATCGCCGCCACGAACAGGCGGTCCATCGCGCGCAGGACCGGATCGGCGTCGCGGTCGGCATCGCCGAACATCGGCTGCTGGTCGTCCGGTGCCGCCGCTGCGGGCGCGAGACCGGCCGCGAGCACCAGCGCGAGCGCCAGCACGAGCCTCTTCACAGGTTCACGCTTCGCCCGCCGTCGACCGCGATGACCTGCCCGGTGACGTACGGCGCCTCGGCGACGAGGTAGTAGACGGCGGCCGCGACGTCGTCGGGCTCGCCGGCGCGCTTGAGCAGCGTGCTCGAGATCACGCGCTGGCGCGCGAGCTCGTCGAACGAGCCGTCCTCGGGCCAGAGCACCGGTCCCGGCGCGACCGCGTTGACGCGGATCTCGGGCCCCAGCTCGCGCGCGAGCGTCCGGGTGAGGCCCGCGAGCCCGCCCTTGGCGATGCTGTAGACGACGTAGCTCTTGAGCGGCCGCTCGGCGTGGATGTCGGTGATGTTCACGATGCAGCCGCCCGCGGTCTTGAGATGCGGCGCGGCCGCCTGCGCGAGGAAGAGCGGCGCCTTGAGGTTGGTGCCGACGAGGTCGTCCCAGTCGGTGAGCTTGATCTCGCCGATCGGCGTCGCGTAGAAGGTCGACGCGTTGTTGACCAGGACGTCGAGCCGCCCGAAGCGGGTTACGGTCGTGCGCACCAGCTCGGGAAGCTCGGCGGCGTTCAGCAGGTTCGCCTGCACCGTCGCGGCGGAGTTCGCGCGCGCGGCGTTGAGCGCGCGCTGGAGCTCGACGCTCTCGGCCTTCGCCGAATGGTAGTGGAGCATCAGGTTCGCGCCGTCGGCGTGCAGCCGCCGTGCGATCGCCGCGCCGACGCGTTTCGCGCCGCCGGTGATGAGGCACACTTTGCCTGAGAGCGCTTCCTTCGCCACGCTTTGTCGCTTGCCCCCGGCACGTGGGAGAGGGCGTGTATTTGCGAATTCTACTCGATGCGCGCACCATTTCCCCCGCCAGAATGACCGCCCTCCCCGAGCCGTCCGCCGACGCCCGCGCGCACAGCGAGCGCGTCGCCGCGCACATCCGCGGCGAGATCGCGCGCGCCGGCGGCTGGATCGGCTTCGCGCGCTTCATGGAGCTCGCGCTCTACGCGCCCGGCCTCGGCTACTACATGGCGGGCGCCCGCAAGCTCGGCGCGGAAGGCGACTTCACGACCGCGCCGGAGCTCGCGCCGCTGTACGGTCACACGCTGGCGCGCGCGGCCGCCGACGCGCTTGCCGGCGCGGACGACGAGGTGCTCGAGATCGGCGCCGGCACCGGCGCGCTCGCCGCGTCGCTGCTCGAGGAGCTGGAGCGCCTCGGACACCTGCCGCGGCGCTACCTCATCGTCGAGCTCTCGCCGGAGCTGCGTGCGCGGAGCCGCGACACGCTCGCCGCGCGCGTGCCGCACCTGATGGAGCGCGTGGCCTGGCTGAACGGCCTCCCGCCTGCGGTGTCCGGTTTCGTCATCGGCAACGAGGTGCTCGACGCGATGCCGGTCCACGTCGTGCGCACCCGGTCCGGCGCGATCGAGGAGGCAGGGGTCGCGGTAGGCGCCGGCGAGGCGTTCGAATGGGCATACCGCCCCGCCGCCGGCGAGCTCGCGCGCGCGGCGCGGGCGCTGAATCTGCCCGACGGCTACACCACCGAGCTCGGGCTCGTCGCGAGCGCGTTTGTCGCCAGCCTCGCGCGCACGATCGAGCGCGGCGTCGCGCTCTTCGTCGACTACGGCTTCCCGCGGCGCGAGTACTACCACCCGCAGCGGAATCGCGGCACGCTGATGTGCCACTACCGCCACCGCGCGCACGACGATCCGTTCTTCCTGCCGGGCCTGCAGGACATCACCGCCCACGTCGACTTCACCGCGGTCGCCGCGGCCGCACGCGCGGCCGGCGCGGACGTGCTCGGCTACACCGCGCAGGCGCAGCTGCTCGTGAACTGCGGGCTGACCGAGGTGATGTCGCGGATCCCGGCCGACGACGCGCAGCGGTATCTGCCGCTCGCCGCCGCCGCCAACAAGCTCACCAGCCCGTCCGAGATGGGCGAGCTCTTCAAGGCGATCGCGTTCGGGCGCGGCGTGGCCGACGGCCTCACCGCCTTCCGGTCAGGCGACCGGCGCCCGGCGCTGTAGTTTCACGCTACGAGGGGGCAGGGGCGCCCCGCGCGCTCCCCGAAGTCAGGAATGCGATGCCTGCGGCATCGGTTTCCTCGTGGGACCTACTGCACGTAGCCGAAGAGAGTGTTGAGGGACTCGGCGAGCGTCGGGTGGGCGAAGATCGCCTCGCGGAGCACCGGGTAGGGCACCTTCCCGAGCATCGCGATCTCGAGCATCGACATCAGCTCGCCGCCCTCGACGCCGAGGATCGTGCAGCCGAGGATCTCGCCCGACCGCGGATCGACGATCGCCTTCATGAAGCCGCGCGTTTCGCCCATCTCGATCGCGCGGGCGACGTACGTCATCGGTATCTTCGCCACCCTGTAGGCGATGCCGCGCTTCGCCGCCTCGGTCTCGTTCAGCCCGACGGTTGCGAGCTGCGGGTCGATGAACATCGTGTTCGGCACCAGCCGGCCGTCGGTCGTCGCGGCGCCGTTCTCGAGCCAGTTCGCGCGCAGGATGCGGTAGTCGTCGTACGAGATGTGGGTGAACGCCGGCCCGCCCTTCACGTCGCCGATCGCGTAGATGCCGGGAACGCTCGTCTCCAGCCGGTTGTTCACCGGGATGAAACCGGGCTTGTCGGTCGCGAGCCCGGCGGCGGCGAGGTTCAGCCGGTCGGTGTTCGGCACGCGGCCGACGGCGACGAGCAGGTGGCTCCCTTCGACGCGCTGCGGCCCGGCAGGCGTGTCGAGCAGCACCTGCACGCCGCTCTTGCCCTCCACGCGCGTCACGCCGGCGCGGTTCACGATCCCGATGCCGTCCTCGGCGAGGATCTTCTCGACCTCGGCGGAAACGTCCGGATCCTCGCGCGGAATCAGCCGGTCGTCGCGGTTCACGATCGTCACCCGCGCGCCGAAGCGGCGGAACATCTGGCTGAACTCGAGGCCGATGTACCCGCCGCCGAGCACCACGAGGTGCGACGGCAGGGTCTCGAGGTCCATGATGCTCGTCGAGTCGAGGAAGCGGACGTCGGCGAGTCCGGGGATCGGCGGCACCGCCGGCCGGCCGCCGGTGTTGATCACGATCTTCGGCGCGGTCAGCAGGCGCTCGCCGCCCGCGTTCAGCGCGACTCTCACCGTCTTCGCATCGGCGAAGCTCGCCTCGCCGAAGACGAGCTCGACGTTCGGCGTCGATTCCAGGTAGCGCTGCCCGCCGTTGCGGAACTCCTCGACCACGCCCTGCTTGCGCCGGTAAACCTCGGCCATGTTCACGCGCACGTCGCCGTCGGTGTGGACCCCATAGTCCTGCCCGCGGCGCGCGAGATGGGCGACGCGCGCCGACGCGACCATGGTCTTGGTCGGCGTGCAGCCATAGTTGATGCAGGTGCCGCCGACGTGCTTGCGCTCGATGACCGCCGTCTTCCAGCCGGCCTGGCCGAGCGCCCCCGCGAGCGGCTTGCCGGACTGGCCGGTGCCGATGATGATTGCGTCGAAGTTCTCCGGGGTCATGGGGCGTTTCCTCCGCGTTGGTCGGCCACCGCTGCCCGCGGCTTACAGCCCGGGCGGCCGCGACCGATCGCTATAATCGAATGATGCACCTGCGGTCCATGACCGGCCTCGCCGCGGCGGCCATCGTGCTCGCCGCGTACGCGGCTCCGGTCACCGACTTCGACCAGGCGGTGAAGGATGCCCGGTCGCGCTGGGAGGCGAGCCCCCACGGCCCGCTCCTCGAGCGCATCCTGCCCCCGACTTTCGAACCCTCGCAGCTCCCCGAGCCGAGCTCGCGCGGCGCGCAGCTCGTCGTCCAGTACTGCGTGCAGTGCCACAACCTCGCCAATCCGGCGATGCACAACCCGGAGAAATGGCCCGGCGTCGTCGACCGCATGGTGGTGCGGATGAAAGGCAAGGGGAACCTGGGCGAGCTGATGAAGGAAATGATGGCGGGCGTGCAGGCGCCGACCGACGAGGAGGAGAAGGTCCTCGTTGCGTACCTGCGCAAGCACGGCCAGCGCGCGATCGACCCGAAGCGCTACCCCGAGCTCGAGCAGCCCGCCGGCCAGTCGTTCAAGCTCGCCTGCGGCCAGTGCCACGTGCTGCCCGATCCGCGCCGGCACACCGCGGCCGAGTGGCCGGCGGTGGTCGCGCGCATGGAGCAGAACATGGCGTGGATGAACCGCGTGGTCGGAACGCGGCCCAATCCCACCGAGCCGCAGCTGCGGCTCGACGAGATCCTCGGGTTCCTGCAGAAATACGCGCGGAAAAGCTGACTCGGGGGATCTACAAGGGGGTCGAGGAAGGGGTGGGACTCTTCCCTTTCCACCCTGCCCTTGTTCCATTCCGCCAGAAAGGGCTAGCCGCCGCCGGTCAGCCAGCGGACGAGCCGGTCGGCGGCGTGCTGCCATGCCGGCTCGAGCACGACCGCGTGCCCGACTTCCTCGAGCACCTCGGTCCGGAGGCCGATCGCGGCGAAGCCGGTGCGCGACTGCTCGAGGGGAAAGAGCGCATCGCGCTCGGCGAGCAGCACCAGCATCGGCGGGCGCCGCATCCGCCAGCTCACCGGCAGGTCGAAGAACGTCATGTCCCAGATCGCCCGCTGCGACTCGCTCTGGAACCGCGGGTAGTACTCGACGATCTTCTCGGCCGGCACCGGGCCGGCGAAAAGCGCCTTGTGCATCGTCTCCATCGACGCGCGACCGGTGGCGAGCAGGCTGTTGAGCTCGATGAGCAGGCCGGGGCGCGCGATCGCGAGCGTGAGCGAAGCGGGCAGCAGGCCCTGCGGCGGCACCGGCGCGATCAGCGCCGCGGCGGGCGCCTCGGCGCGCTCGAGATACTTCATCACGACCACCGCACCCATCGAGTGCCCGACGAGCACCGGCGTCTCGCCGATCGCTTCGATCGTCTCCTCGAGGTCCTCGACGAAGTCGGCGAGGCTCGCCCACGTCAGCGCCTCCCGGCCGTAGCTCCCGCCGTGACCGCGCAGGCTGAGCGCGTACGCAGGAAAACCGTGCGCGGCGAAGTACGGCAGGAAATGCTCGGCGAACGTCCACGCGCCGGCGAACGCGCCGTGGATGAAGAGCAGCGGCGGCCGCACCGTCTCGACCTCGGGCCGCGCCTCCAGGATCTCGAGCCGCGCCGAGAGCGCGGAGCGCAAGGCACCTCCTCGCATCTACCCCGGGACCGCCATGCCCCGCTGCACCGGGCCGCGCGCGCCGATCGCATCGAACCAGCGCTTCACGTTCGGGTACGTTGCGAGGTCGGTCTTGTGCCACTCGTACCGCGCGACCCACGGATAGGTCGCGATGTCGGCGATCGTGTACTCGTCGCCGGCGAGGAACCGCGCCGCGCCGAGCCGCCGGTCGAGGACGCCGTAGAGCCGGTCCTTCTCCTTCACGTAGCGCTCGATCGCGTACGGCACCTCGACCTTCGCCGCGCGCAGGAAGTGGTGCACCTGGCCGTACATCGGCCCGACGTGACCCATCTGGAACATGAGCCACTGCAGCGCGACGTACTTGTCGCGCGCGGACGCCGGCAGGAACCGGCCGGTTTTCGCGGCGAGGTAGATCAGGATCGCGCCCGACTCCATCATCGCGATCGGCTTGCCGTCGGGACCGTCGGGGTCGACGATCGACGGGATCTTGCCGTTCGGGTTGATCGCGAGGTACTCCGGCGCGAACTGGTCGCCCTTGCCGATGTCGATGCGGTGCACGTTGTACGGCAGCCCGCATTCCTCCAGCATGACGGACACCTTCCGGCCGTTCGGCGTGCCCCACGTATAAAGCTCGATCATTCCCTGCTCCTCGTCGCCTGGTCTTGAGCGCGCGCGAGTCTAATACAATCGATTGCAAAGCCCAATGATTCGGCTCATCCCGTGCTGAAGTGGCTGGTGACCCTGGCGGTGGCGCTGGCGGTGCTCACGGTGCTGTCACCGTGGCTCGCGCGGTTGGGGCTGGGCCGGCTGCCCGGCGACGTGAAAGTGCGCGTGAAGGGACGCGACTACTTCCTGCCGTTCACGACCACGCTCCTCCTGTCGCTCGCGCTGACGGCGATCGCGCGGCTGCTGTGAGCACGACCAAGATGAAACCGACACCGAAGGCGGCGCTTTCCTGGCTTCGGGGAGCACGCGGGGGCACTTTGCCCCCTCGGGTCGTGGACGACTAGGACGGCGGCGTCTTCCCGCGCGCGGCCCGCAGCGAGTCGAAGTACCGCCGCAGCTCGTCCTGGGTGAGCTTGCCGTCGCGGTTCGCGTCGATGCGGTCGAACTTGGAGCCGAGGCGCGGCAGCGCCTTGTCCACCTCCGCCCGGGTGAGCGCGCCGTCGCTGTTCGCGTCCGCGCGGCGGAAGTGCTCGGCGAAACCGCCCTCGCTCTTGCGGTCCTCGGCGCGCCGGCTTGCCGACCAGGCGCGCAGCTCGTCGGGCGAGAGGCTGCCGTCGCGGTTGCGGTCGATGTCGTTGAAGCGGGGCGCGATGCCCGGCAGGCCGCGGTCGACCTCCGCGCGCGACAACAGCCCGTTCCGGTCGGTGTCCGCGCGGGCGAAGCGGTTGTCCTGCGCGGCCGCGGCGCTCACGGCGATGACCGTCGCCGCCGCGGCGACCATCCGGGCGAGCGCCATTCCTGCGCCGCCCTAGCGCGGCATCGCGAGCCGGCGCTCGATCGAGACGAGCTTCTCCCGTACCGCGTTGCCGATGAAGATCTGCGGGCTGGAGGGCGCGAGCCGCTCCGCGCGTTCCTGCTCGCCGACGCTCGCCCGCGCCGCCTCGAACGCCTCGGTGAACGAGAAGGTCCGGCCGAGCGCCTCGCCGAAGTAGGCGCGCCCGAAGTAGGTGAAGTCGCGGCCCGCCGCGCAGCCGAACGAGGTCGACTTCGCGTCGGCGGCGGTGATCACGACCGTGTTCGCGTCCTTGAGCGGCTCCACGAAGCCGCCCGAATAGCACGCCGATACGACCAGCACCTTCCACTTGATGCCGGAGTCCTGGAGCTTCCGCGCCAGCGCCGTGGGAGTGAGCTGCTGGAGCGCGAGCGGCGGCAGCTCGAACGCGAGCTCGTGCCGCTCGTCGCCGTGGGTGGTGATGAAGAGGAACAGCACGTCCTCCTCGGGGTTCATCAGGCGCCCGATGCGCTCGAGCGTCGCGCGCAGGTTGGTCGCGGTCGCGATCGGCGCGTCGTTGAGCGTTTCCGGGCTGTTGACGAGCGCGATCGAGCGGCCGGCCGTCCCGAACCGCTCGTCGAAGAGCTTGCGCACCGCTGCGAGCTCACGGGCGAATACGTCCTGCGACGCGTACGGGGCGACGCCGACGAAGTACAGGTCCTCGACCCCGGGCCGTTCGGGCTGAAGGCCGCGCGAGGGCCTCGTCGAGCAGCTTCTGCTGCCGGTGGAAGAACCGCTCGTCGGTGATCGAGGGCGCGGTGCGCCGCCGCGCGCTCGGCCTCCAGGTCGCGATGCACCCACAGCTCGGCCCGCGGCATGACCTCGACGAAGCCCGCGAACAGCGCCGCGAGCACCCCGGCCGCCGCTGCCGTCCGCACGCCCTGCCAGCCGGCGAGCACGAGGAGCGCGCGCAACGTCGCGGCGAGACCCCAACCGAGGAACGCGAAGCCCATCGCGACGCCGACGTCCGGCGGCAGCGCGTCGAGCGCGAATCCGAGCACGACGGCTGCGACCGCGAACGTCGGATCGAGGGCGAAGAGCGCAGTGCCGAGCCCGAGCACGAGCTCGCGCCGGCCGAGGATGGCGGCGACCAGGACGCAAGCTGCGAGCACGAGCGGGATCTCGGCCAGGACGAGCGGCACCGCTGCGGCGTTGAAGTAGCCGGGCCAGCCGCCCCGGACGAAGCTCGCCGCGAACGCGACCGCGCCGACGAACGCGACGAGCACCGCGAAGTCGGCGGGCGAGACCCGGAAATCGAGCGGCCCCACCCGGAGGAACGCGGCGAGACGGGCACCGGCGAGGACGTTGCAGCGGAGGCCGTGCGCCAGCACGGCGAGTGAGGACTTCATCGGCGCGCCGATTGTAGCCGAGCCGGCCGGGCCGGATATGACGGAGGAATGGCGGCGAGGGCGCGCGTCACGCCGCGCCCACCGCGGCGACGCGCGCCGCGCGCACCGCGGCGGCGACGTCGGCCGGATCTGTCGCCGCGATCGCGCCGGCGTCCACGCTGCGCGCCGCCGCGAGTGCGCGTTCGATGACGGCCCGCCGCGCCGGGTCGGCATCGCCGGCCGCCGCCGCATCGCACTCGCACGCGTCGAGGAGCGCCGCGAAACGCTCCGGCCGCCGGAACGCGTCGGCCCGCTCGAATAGCTCGACGAGCGCCCCGGCATCGAGGCGGCGTGCCTCGCGCACGCGGCCCGACCAGCGCGCAGCGAGCACCGCGAGGTCGCGGCAGTCGGCGGGCGCGCGGAGGCGGGCCGACGCCTCGTCGGCGGCGTCGACGGGTGCGCCAGCGAAGAGCGCGGCGTAGCGCGTTGGCAGCGGGTAGCCGAGCGCGGCCGCCCGGTCGAGCGCGGCGAGCGCGCGGCGAGCATCGAGGCGGCGCCATTCCGGCGCCACGCGTTCGAGCGCGCCACAAGCCTCGAGCGCGTCGAACATCCGCCGCGGCGCGGGTTCCATCAGACCTTTCGCGAACTCCTGCCATACCCGCTCGGGCACCAGGGCGTCCGCCTCGCCGTCCGCGACCATCCGGCGCATCAGGTCGAGCGTCTCCGGTGCGATCGCGAAGCCGAACCGCGCTGCGAAGCGCGCGACGCGCAGGATCCGGACCGGGTCCTCGGCGAACGCCGGGCCGACGTGCCGCAGCACGCCGGCCTTCAGGTCCGCCGCGCCGTTGAAGGGGTCGATCAGGTCGCCGGTCGCCTCGTCCCTGGCGATCGCGTTGATCGTGAGGTCGCGGCGCGCGAGGTCGTCGGCGAGCGTCACGTCTGGCGCAGCATGGACGGTGAAGCCCTTGTAGCCGCGGCCCGTCTTGCGCTCAGTGCGAGCGAGCGCATACTCCTCATGGGTCTGGGGATGGAGGAAGACGGGGAAATCCTTGCCGACAGGCCGGTAGCCGAGGCGCTCCATCTCCTCCGGCGTCGCCCCGACGACCACGTGGTCGCGGTCCTTGACCGGGAGGCCGAGCAGCTCGTCGCGGACCGCGCCGCCGACCTGGTAGACCTTCATCGGGCCTCGCCCTAGCGCGGCGCGGCGGCGTACGGCTCGTCGGGAGCGTAGAACTCCGTCTCCGCCCGCGCCGACTCGCTCCACTCCCGCACCGCCGGCAGCGCGAGCACCGCGTCCGCGTAGCGCCTGGCGACCGGCGGCAGCTTCACGGCGTAGGTGGCGAACCGGCTCACCACCGGCGCATAGAAGGCGTCGGCGGCCGTGAAGCCGCCGAACAGCAGCTCGCCCGCCTGCCCGAACCGCTCGCGCGCACCGCTCCAGTTGGCGACGACGCGGTCGATGTCGCGCTGGACGTCGGGGCTCATGCCCTTCCCCGGATGCTCGCCGCGAATGTTCATCGGCATCGCGCTGCGCAGCGCGCGGAAGCCGGAGTGCATCTCGGCGCAGATCGAGCGCGCCACCATCCGCGCCCGCGGATCGCGCGGCCAGACCGTCTTCTCGGGAAAGCGCTCGGCGACCGTCTCGACGATGGCGAGGGAGTCCCAGACCGGCTCGCCGTCGAGCCACAGCACCGGCACGAGCCCGGACGGCGACCGTCGGGCGATGTTCTCGCGCCACGCGTCCGAGTCGAACTTGAGCTGCACCTCCTCGAAGTCGATGCCGAGGCTCCGCAGCAGCACCCACGGGCGCATCGACCACGACGAGTAGTTCTTGTTCGCGATGACGAGCGTCGGGCGGCTCATACTTCCCGGGCCTTTCTGCCGGCGTAGTAGCGGAACACGCTGTAGCGCGAGCGCGGGTAGAAACCCTGCAGGTAGACCGGCGCGACCGCCTCGAGCGGCGTCGCGTGCAGCCCGAACGGGAGCGGCTCGCCGGACACGCTGTCCACCTTCATCGAGTAATAGTTGTCGCGGCTCAGCAGCTTCACCGGCGCGAACTCCATCGCCCACGCCTGCAGGTACGACAGCCGCGGTCCGAGGCCGATGATCGGCCGCGGATGGCCGGCGAGCTTGCCGGCGTATTCCACCAGCTCCCGCAACGAGTAGACGGCCGGGCCGGCGAGGTCGTACGCCCGGCCCGCCGAGTCCGGGTCCTCGAGGCTCGTCACGATGGCGCGGGCGACGTCGCCAACGTAGACGGGCTGGAACTTCGCGTCCGGCGAGCCGAGGAAGACCACCGGAACGAAACGCTGCAGGGCGGCGAAGAGGTTGAGGAACCGGTCCTCGGCCCCGAACACCACCGACGGCCGGAAGATGGTCGTGCCGAGCGCCCCGCGCGCGGCGACCACCGCGCCCTCGCCGTCGGCTTTCGAGCGCAGGTACTCGCTCGGCGCATCGGGCGCGGCTTTGAGGGCGCTCATATGAACCAGCCGCTGCACGCCCGCGGCGAGGCAGGCGGCGATCGCCTTTTTCGGCAGCTCGACGTGCGCCCGCGCGAAGTCCGGGCCGTAGGGCTGCCCGCGGCGGCCGTGCAGGATGCCGACGAGGTTGATGACCGCGTCGCAGCCCGCGACGAGCCGCGTGAGCGTCGCCTGATCGTGGATGTCGGCCTGCACGACGTCGACCGTCGGCAGCGTGATGAGATGCTTCGCGCGCTCGCGCCGGCGCGACGGCACGACGACGAAACACCCGAGCTCGACGAGCTTCTCGACGACGTGGCGGCCGACGAAGCCGGACCCGCCGAGGATGCAGACTCTGGCCATGGCTGGAGGAGGAGACCGCCCCGCCCCGAACGAGGCGGCGCGGGGACTTCAGACTATTGTACCGTCGCCTGCCCGGTGATCGTCGGCGCGTAACCTTCGCCGGCATGGCGCGACGGGATCGTACCCAGGCGCGACTTGAGCGACCGCGTGTCGCTGCCGTAGATGGCGGCGTAGTACATCGTGTTGGACATTACCTTCTTCACGTAGTCGCGCGTCTCGTTGAACGGGATCGACTCGGCGTAGATCGCGCCTTCGAGCGGCCGGTCGGCCTTCCATTTGCGCGCACGCCCGGGGCCGGCGTTGTAAGCCGCCGCCGCGAGCACCGGGCTGCCTTCCAGCTCGTCGAGCACGTAGCGCAGGTACGACGTCCCGAGCGCGATGTTGACGTCGACCTCGTTCACCTGCGCCGGCGTGAAGTCGCGCATGCCGAGCTTTTTCGCGACCCAGCGCGCGGTCGCCGGCATGAGCTGCATCAGCCCGGACGCGCCGGCCGACGAGCGGGCGTTGACGATGAACCGGCTCTCCTGCCGCACGAGCCCGAGCACCCAGGACTCCTCGAGCCCCTGCGCGCGCGACTGCTCGCCGAACGCGGTGCGGTAGGGCGCGATAAACCGGAGCTGGAAGTCGTGCATGCCCACCGTGCGGTCGGCGCTGTTGATCGCCCGGTCCCACAGCTCGTTCATCCGGGCGAACTCGGCCGCGGCGAGGAGCTCGCGGTCGTCCATGCCGCGGAGCGACCAGTTCCACTCGCGCACCGCGTCGAACCGCACCTCGCGCGCCGCGTCCGCGCGCAGGCCGCTCGTGTCGAGACGGAAGAGCGCGACCGCGCGCTGCAGGCCGGGGTTGGCCGCTGCGTCCTTCACCTCCTCCGGCGTCGGTACGTGCCCGCGCGGCGGGATCGCGAGCGGCCGGTCGAGCTCCTCGAGCGCGAGCTGGCCGTAGAAGTTGTGCTCGCCGGCGATGTTGGCGAAGGACTGGTCGGCCTCCGCCTTCGCCCCGGTCACGCGCAAGCTGCGGCCCTGCCAGTAGGTCCACGCCGGGTCGTTCCGCGCGAGCGGCGTCATCTTCTCGATCCCGGCGCGCACGTCGGACCAGTCGCCGGCGCGAAGCGCCGCGCGTACGCGCCACTCGAGCTGCTCGTCGGCGAGCGCCGCGCCTTCGGCGTTGGCGAACCATTCGACGCGCCCGCGGCGTCGTGGTTCCGCGCGGCCTGCGTGGCGAGCTGGCCCCATACCACCGCCTGGTCCTCGGGCGGGAGCCGCTCCTGGAGCTTCTTCGTCCACTGGCTCGCGGCGAGCGACACTTCGAGCCGCGCCTGCCGCGCGAACGCGTACAGGAGGAGCTCGCGGTTCGCCCGCCGCTTGAGGTCGAGCTTGTCGGCGCGCTCGATGAACTTCGCCGGCTGCGAGCGGATCGAGTCGAGCGTGCGGTCGTCGGGCTGCTCGTTCGCCGGCAGGTAGTCGAGGGTCCGTTTCGCCGGGGCGGCCTGTCCCGCCAGGAGGAGGAGGCGCGCGCGCTCCCAGACGTGGCGCGTGGTGAGCTTGCCGGCCTGGATCTCGCTCTCGGCGATCGGCACGCAGCCCTCGGGCAGCTCGCGCGGGCTCGCCCACACGCGCCGGAACTCGTCGATCGCCGAACCGTCGCCCCGGCGCCAGCGCGACTGCAGGCTGTAGCAGTTCGCCTCCGGGTCGTCGACCACGAGGTTCGGGAACGCGGCGTCGAAGAGCTCCCACTGCTGCCGCTTCCCGAGGACGATCAGCCACTCGCGGCGGAGCTGCTCGGCGACGAGGGTGCCGACGTGGCGGCCGAGGAAGTCGCTCACCTCGCCCGGCGCCGCCTGCTCGAGGCGCAGCCGCAGCTGCCAGAACTCGGCGTATGGTTCGAGGATGTGGCCCTTCAGCGCTCTCGCGTGCGTCGCAAGCAGTGGGGCGTTGGCTTTGGCGTACGCCTCGCGCGCGGCGAGGTAGTGCTGCTCCGGCGTGAGCCGCGCCTGCGCCTGCGCGACGCTCGCCCCCAGCGCCGTCGCGGCAGCGAGGCACAGGGCCGAAATTCTCAGCATAATTAACATCTTATACCAACAAATCTCATGCAAGACGCGAAGAATAGCACGACCCGCGCTCTCCCCCGCGCTTCCCACCGCCGATGACGCCCGACGAGCTTAAGCCTTGGCGCCGCGCAACGCGAGAGCGTCTGCTCAACGCGCGTGTCGCTTTGCCGGCCGACACGCTCGCCCGCCATCACGAGGCGATCGACCGCCATCTCGAGCGCGGGTTCCCCAATCTCGCGCGCGGGATCGTCGCGTTCTGCTGGCCGTACAAGAACGAGTACGACGCGCGCTTCCTCGCGCGGCGCCTGCGCGACCGCGGCGCGGTCACCGCGCTGCCCGGTCGTGGTCGCCCCGAAGACGCCGCTCATCTTCCGGGAGTGGCACCCGGGCGTGCGCGCTCGAGCGCGGGGTGTACGACATCCCCTACCCGGCCGACAGCCGCCAGGTGCAGCCGGATACGGTCCTGCTGCCGATGCTCGGGTTCGACGACGCCGGCTACCGGCTCGGGTACGGCGGAGGATTCTTCGACCGGACGCTCGCGGCGGCGCCGCGGCCCCCGACCGTGATCGGCATCGCCCACGAGCTCGCGCACCTCGACACCATCTACCCGCAGCCCTACGACATCCCGATGGACTGGGTCGTGACCGAGCGCGGGCGTCTACCGGCGCGACGGCGGCCGGCTCGAGTTCCTCGGCGCGCCGCTCGCCGGCGAGCGCGAGCACGCTCAGCTCTCCGGTCTGCTACGCGGACGAGCTGGACCCGGGGTACTTTGGCGACGTCGACATCGTAGCGAAATTGCAAATGGTCGCCCGCGGTCGAGGCCTCCGGGGCGAAGCTCGACTGAAGACCGTTTCTCCGGCGCGCATGGAAGGCCGCCGTGATCACGGATCTCGCGCGCGGCTACGCGACCAGCCGGAATCCGACCACCGAGAAGTGCTGATCGAAGGTGAAGGCGAGGCGAATGCGCGCACGCTTCATGATGACGAAGCTCGTTGCGTCGACGGCCGAGAGCTTGTACAGGTCCTTGCGGCGAAAGTACTCCCACGACCGCTCGAGATCGCCCAGCTCACAGGCAAGGATCTTCGCTGTGCCCGGCTTGTAGATCGAATCCTTCCAGCAGAGCGCCACGTCTCGGTTGGCATTGCGTTCGAGGAACGTGAACGTTTCGATGACGACGGGGACGGAGGTATGCAGCTTCGCGCCCGCCTGGTGCAGGTCGTCCCACCGCTCGCGGGCCTGCGCGTGCAACGGATCGCGGGAGAGCGCGAGCGCGATCCACGCCCCGCTGTCGACGAAGGCGGCTTCGCCCTGCCGCATCAGGGTTCGTCGTGAACGCTGTCGTGATCGACGGAGGTCGCTTGGGCTCGCCGTCCCAGATCGCGACCGGGCCGCCTGCGGCCCCCGGCTTGAGCACCACCTTGCGAATCGCGTCGCGGACGACCTCCGCCACGCTCCGGCCCGAGCGGGCCGCCGCCTTGCGCAGCGCGTCGAGCTCTTCCTTTCGCAGGTAGACCTGGGTCTTTTCCATGTATGTCACTTTAATCAGTCGAATGACATACGTCAAGGACGGTTGCCGCCGTCCGCTTCCCCGCCCGGTCGTGCCGCGGCACCCCCCCAGATCGCTCCTTCGCGTCAGCGCTTCAGCGCGAGCGTCAGCCCATCTCCGACCGGCAGCATCGAGAGCGAAATGCGCTCGTCGTGATGCAGCTTCTTGTTCAGCGCGCGGAGCGCGAGCGTGTCCGCGCTGCGCTTCTTCGGATCGGCCACGTCCCCGCCCCACAGCACGTTGTCGATCCCGATCAGCCCGCCGGGCCGGAGGAGCCGCAGGCAGCGCTCGTAGTAGCCGTCGTAACCCGGTCTTGTCGGCGTCGATGAACGCGAAGTCGTACGCGCCCGCCCCGCCGTCGGCGAGCAGCCGGTCGAGCGTTTCCATCGCCGGCGCGATGCGGAGATCGATCTTCCCGGCGACGCCCGCCTTGTCCCAGTACGGCTTCCCGACCGCCGTCCACTCCGCGCTCACGTCGCAGCAGACGAGCTTCCCGTCCGCCGGCAGCGCAAGCGCGACCCACAGCGCGCTGTACCCGGTGAACGTGCCGATCTCGATCGCGCGCCGCGCGCCGATCGCCTGCACGAGCAGCGCCATCAGCTGGCCCTGCTCCGGCGAGATCTGCATGCCGGCGTACGGCAGCTTCGCGGTCGCCGCTCGCAGCTCGGCCGCCGCCGCGGGCTCGCGCAGCGAGTGGTCGAGCAGGTACTTGCGCACCTTCTCGTCGATGCCCCAGGTGCGGCGCGACATCAGCCGAGGAAGAGCCGGTAGGCGGGGTTGCGCGACTCGTCGACGTACGGGTAGCCGAGCTTCGCGAGGAACGCCCGGAACTCGCGCATCGCGTGGCGGGGAACCTGCATGCCGACCAGGACGCGGCCGTAGTCGGCGCCCTGGTTGCGGTAGTGGAACAGGCTGATGTTCCAGTCCGAGCGCATGTGCGACAGGAACTTCATCAGCGCGCCCGGCCGCTCGGGGAACTCGAACCGGTACAGGAGCTCGTCCCGCGCGAGCGGCGCGTGCCCCCCGACGAGGTGGCGCACGTGGAGCTTCGCCATCTCGTTGTCGGAGAGGTCGAGCGTCCGCAAGCCGTGCCGCCGGAGCGTCCGCAGCAGACGGGCGGTTTCCTCGCGACCCCGGACCTCGACGCCGACGAAGACGTGCGCCTCGACCGGGTCGGCCATCCGGTAGTTGAACTCGGTGATGTTGCGCGCGCCGAGGGTGACGCAGAACTTGCGGAAGCTGCCCGGGCGCTCGGGGATCGTGACGGCGAGGATGGCCTCGCGGTGCTCGCCGACCTCGGCGCGCTCGGCGACGAACCGCAGGCGGTCGAAGTTGGCGTTGGCGCCGCAGGCGATCGCGACCAGCTTCCTGTCCCGGACGTGCGTGCGTTCGACGTAGGCCTTCGCCCCGGCGATCGCGAGCGCGCCCGCCGGCTCGAGGATCGAGCGCGTGTCCTCGAACACGTCCTTGATCGCGGCGCACGTTTCGTCGGTGTCGACGAGCACGATGTCGTCCACGAGCTCGCGCGCGATGCGGAAGGTCTCCCTGCCGACCTGCTTCACCGCGACGCCGTCGGCGAACAGCCCCACGTGCGGCAGCACGACTCTCCGCCCGGCCGCGATCGAGCGCTTCATCGCGTCGGAGTCGACCGGCTGCACCCCGATCACCTTGATCTCCGGCTGCAGGCGCTTGACGTACGAAGCGATGCCGGAGATGAGCCCGCCGCCGCCGATGGCGACGAAGATCGCGTGGATCGGCCGGGTCGTCTGGCGCAGGATCTCCATCGCCGACCGTGCCCTGGCCGGCGATCACGTCCGGGTCGTCGAACGGGTGGACGAACGCGAGCCGGAGTCGCCGCTCGAGCCGGCGCGCGTGCTCGCGGGCGTCGCTGTAGGAGTCGCCCTGGAGCACCACCTCCGCGCCGCGCGCCGCGACCGCCTCGACCTTGATCCGCGGCGTGGTGACCGGCATCACGATCACCGCGCGGCAGCCGAGCTTCTGCGCCGCGAGCGCGACGCCCTGCGCGTGGTTGCCGGCCGACGCCGCGATCACCCCGCGCCGGAGCGCGTGCGCCGGCAGGTTCGCCATCTTGTTGTAGGCGCCGCGCAGCTTGAACGAGAACACCGGCTGCATGTCCTCGCGCTTGAGCATCAGCCGGTTGCCGAGCCGCGCCGAGAGGTTCGGCGCGAACTCGAGCGGAGTCTCGACGGCGACGTCGTAGACCCGCGAGTTCAGGATGCGTTCGAGGTAGTCGATGGCCATCCGGACGAGGCTCCCCCGGCCTCGGGGCGCTACTCTAGCAGGAGGCAGAAATACCGCTCCCGCGCGGCCGGCGTGTGACCTATTGCGCCCGGGCCCGCGGCGCGCCGCATCCGCCCGCCGCGCTCCCGCCGTATCGCCAAGTAGTCCCTGTAAGTGGGCGCTACGCCCCGTTATGGTCCGACTCCGGGAGTTTCCGACCAAGAAGAATTGGGAGAACAAGCATGTCTCTGCGGCTGAAGTTCAACCTCAGCCTGCTCGCCGTGATGCTGCTCGGTCTCGGCGTTAGCGGGTTTTTCCTGCACGACCTGCTGCAGAAGAACGCGCGCGAGGAAGTGCTCCACGAGGCGGGCCTGATGACCCGTCCGAGTCCTTGTTCGATTGGCTGACGGCCGAAGCGAGTCTCGGCTCGCTCGCGCTCGCGGCATTCCTCGCGGCGACGTTCGTTCCATTGAGCTCGGAGGTGGTGCTCGTCGCCGTCCTCAAGCTCCATCCGGACCTGCACTGGGCGGCGCTCGGAGTCGCCACCGTCTGCAACACCCTCGGCGGAATGACGAGCTACCTCATCGGGCGGTTCCTCGCGACGAGGAAGCCGTTGCGACAGATCGAGCAGGTGAGAAAGTGGGGCCCGGCGGCGCTCGCGTTCGCCTGGGCGCCGTTCGTCGGCGACGCGCTGTGCGTCGCCGCCGGCTGGCTGAGGCTCAACTGGGTCGCCGCGGCGGCGTTCCAGGCCGCCGGGCGATTCGCGCGCTACTGGGTCGTCGCCGAGGGCGCGCTGCTGCTGAACTGAACTACGCGACTACCCGCCGCGGACCGCGGTCCACTTCACCGGCGTACCGCCCTGGGTCTGGGTGGTGCCTTCCATCTTCCCGCCGCTCACGCGGCCGTTGAACTCGCGCTTCAGCCCGTTGGCGTCGACGAAAGCGAACTTCACCGCCGGACCGGTCAGCTTCGCGTCGATCAGGTCGAACGACCTGCCGCCGCCGTTTGCGCCGCCGTTGAGCCGCTGGAACTGCTGAGCGAGCGCGAGCTGATACGACTCCTCGCCGCTCCCGGCCGGTACGGTGAGCTTCCAAGACCCGTTGACCTTCGCCGGCACGATCCAGAGGTACGCGTCGCGGCCCTCGACCGTCACGGTCTGGTCGGGCTGCCAGTCCTCCATGTTGAAGGCGTGCGACACGATCCGCGTGCCCGGCCGCATGTCGAGCAGCTTCGGCCGCAGCTTGACGTTCAGCGACGGCAGCAGGTACATCGTGATGACGGTCGCCTCGTTGAAATCGGTCTCGAAGATGTCGGCCTTGATGAACTTGACCTTGTCGCCCATGCCGGCCTTCTCGGCGTTCTTGATCGACAGGCTGACCATGTCGGGGTTGTACTCGATCCCCATGGCGCGCGCGCCCAGCTTCCCCGCCGCGATCACGGTGCGGCCGTCGCCCGAGCCGAGGTCGATGACGTAGTCCTTCGGCCCGACGCGGGCCATCCTGAGCATCCGCTCGACGAGCGCGTCGGGCGTCGGCACCCAGACGACGTCCTTGCCGGACTGGCCGACCTGCGGGGTGTAGTCCTTCGATTCCGCCGGCGCCGTCTGGGCGGACGCGGCGGCGGCAAGGGCTGCGAACGAGAGGGCGAGCGCCAGGCGCGCTGCCGGGATAACGGGCTTCAATTCGGTCTCCTTCGGGGAATGCTGGGGTAGGTGCGCGCGGGCGGCGGACGCCCGCGCTCGGGCTGCGAGTATACGGGGCCGCGCAGCGTCAGGGCAACGCGGACGGCCACATTACGCCGGTGTAAGGGGCGCCTGGTCGAGCATCAGGCGCTTCAGGCCGAGCCGGCCGAAGTTGATGTGCACCTGCATCTGCGGGCCCTGGCCGATGTACTCGATGACGACGCCTTCGCCGAACTTGGGATGGACCACGCTCTGCCCGATGCGGAAGGGCAGCGATTCGGCGCGCGACTTCGCCATCTTGAGCCGCGGCGGGGGCTCCTCCGCCCGCCACGCCCTCTCGTCGAGCCGCGGCCGGGCGGGCGAGCTGAGCCATTTCAGCACCTCCTTCGGCAGCTCGTCGACGAAGCGGCTGGCGAGACCGTAGCGCGTCTGGCCGTGCAGCAGGCGGGATTGCGCGTACGAGAGGTAGAGCCGGGTCCGCGCCCGCGTCAGCGCGACGTACATCAGGCGGCGCTCCTCCTCCAGACCGTCGTCTTCGGCGGCACTCTGCTCGTGGGGGAACAGCCCTTCCTCGAGCCCGCTGATGAAGACGACGTGGAACTCGAGCCCCTTCGCCGAGTGCACCGTCATCAGCTGCACCGCGTCGGCCCCCTCGGCCGCCTGGCCCTCGCCCGATTCGAGGGCGGCGTGCGCGAGGAACGCGTTGAGCGGATCGGGCGCCGGCGCGTCGGATCCCGCCGCGTCGGCGGCGAACTGGCCGAGGGAGGCCTCGTCCTGCTGGAACGCGGCGGCGGCGTTGACCAGCTCGGCGAGGTTCTCGACCCGGTCGGCGCCGTCGCGCTCGGCCTTGTAGTGCGCGACGAGACCGCTCGCGTCGATCACGTGCTCGACGACCTCCGGCAGCGGCAGCCCCTGCGTGCTCTCGCGGAGCGTGGTCACGAGCTTCACGAATGCGCCGACCGCAGCGGCGGGCTTGCCGGCGAGCCCGGCCGCCGCCTGCCACAGGCTCACGCCGCGCGCGGCGCCCGCGTCCTGCAGCGCCTCGACCGAGCGTGCGCCGATGCCGCGCGCCGGGAAGTTCACCACGCGGAGGAAGCTCGTGTCGTCGTCGGGATTGGCGAGGAGGCGCAGATAGGCGAGCGCGTGCTTCACCTCCTGGCGCTCGAAGAACCGCAAGCCGCCGTAGACCCGGTAAGGGATGCGCGCCGAGAAGAGCGCGTGCTCGATCACCCGCGACTGCGCGTTCGAGCGGTACAGGACGGCGATCTCGCGGCGCGCGAAGCCGTCGCGCGCGAGCGCCTGCACTTCCTCCGCGATCCAGTTCGCCTCGTAGCCGTCGGTCTGCGCCTCGTACAGGCGCAACGGCTCGCCCTCGCCCGCCGCGGTCCACAGGTTCTTCCCCAGCCGCCGGCGATTGTGCGAGATGAGCGCGTTCGCGGCGTTCAGGATGTTGCCGTGCGAGCGGTAGTTCTGCTCCAGCCGGATGACGTTCCCGACCTTGAACTCGCGTTCGAAGTCGGCCATGTTGCCGACGTTCGCGCCGCGGAACCGGTAGATCGACTGGTCGTCGTCGCCGACGGCAAACAGCGCGTTCGCTTGCCCGGCGAGGAGCTTCAGCCACCGGTACTGCAGCCGGTTGGTGTCCTGGAACTCGTCGACGAGGATGTGGCGGAAGCGCGCCTGGTAGTGCGTCCGCAGCACTTCGTTCCGCTGCAGCAGTTCGTAACAGCGCAGCAGCAGCTCGGGAAAGTCGGCGACGCCCTCCTTGCGGCACTGCTCGTCGTAGGCGGCGTAGATCTCGCGCGCGCGGCGGCTGAATTCGTCGTGACCCGGCGCGACCTCGTTCGGCCGCAGGCCCTCTTCCTTCTGGTCGTTGATGAACCACTGCACCTGCCGCGGCTGGAACCGGTTCTCGTCGACGTTCATCCCCTTCATCACCCGCTTTACCAGCGCGAGCTGGTCCTGCGAGTCGAGGATCTGGAAGCCCTGCGGCAGTCCGGCGTCGCGGTGGTGCGCGCGCAGCAGCCGGTTGCACAGCCCGTGGAAGGTGCCGATCCACATGCCGCGCGTCGACACCGGCAGCATCGCCGAGATGCGCGCGAGCATCTCCTTCGCCGCCTTGTTGGTGAAGGTGACGGCGAGCACGCCCGCGGGGCTGACGTTGCCGGTCTGAATGAGCCAGGCGATGCGCGTGGTGAGCACGCGTGTCTTGCCCGAGCCCGCGCCGGCGAGGATCAGCGCGTGCTGGCTCGGGAGGGTGACGGCCTGGAGCTGCTCGGGGTTGAGGTTGTCGAGGAGGCTGGGCATTCGCGACTGCGGGAACGCAGCCGCGATTCTACCTGCGGCCTATTGCGTCACGCGCGGCGACGACACGCCGTACTGCCCGGCGAGCCGGCTCGCGAGCGCCTCGGCCTCGGCCTGCGACGGCAGACTCGCGATGCGGACGTCGTAGGCGCGCCGGCCCTGCACGCGGCGCGGCTGGAGCTCCGCGGCGTAACCCGCGGCGCGCACCGCCTGGTACACGCCGAGGACTTCGTTCTCCGACTCGCCCGAAGCGAGCACGACCTTCCACCGCCCGCCGCGGCGCGCCGCGCCTCTGCCGTCGGCGATCTCGGTCTCGGCCGCCCACTGCCTGAGCTGATCCGGATTGACCGGCGCGACGGGCAGCGCCGGCTGCCCCCGGGGCGCGATGTAGAACGACAGCGGCTGGTCCATCGTGACCGTCGGGTCGCCCTGGCGCGACACCTCGACCCGCCCTTCGATCAGGCAGACGATGTCGCGGTCGGCCGCGGCCTTGCCCCACAGGTCGGTGCCGCGGATACCGGCGGTGACGGTCGCGACGGTCACCGTCACGTCGCGCCGGCGCGTCCGCGCGAGCGCGTCGGTCGTGAACCGGAACGCACCCTGGAGGACGTTCATCGCGGACGTGAAGACGTTGTCCTTCCGGGTGGCGATCGTCGTGAGGCGGAGCTGCGCGGCTTCGCCGAGCTTCACCGAGCTGCCGTCGGCGAGCTTGAGGAGGAGGCGCGCGTCGGCGCCGGTGCGCAGCTCGTCGTTCGGCTGCAGGCCCATGCCCGGCGCGAGCGGCACCCGCGCGCCGCCGCGCTCGACCCACGCCGGCATCTGCACCGCTTCGACCACCGCCTGCGGCGGGGCAGCGCGCTTCGGCGCGTCCTGCGCGACCGCGGCGGACGCCGCGGCCGCGAGCGCGGCGATCAGCGCGAAACGATTCATCACGGGCCTCCCTCCTCGATCTTCGGGTCGAGCATAAGTACGGCCGCGCATGCCGCGCGCGGATGTACGCCGGGCGGGAGTATTGCACAGGTATAATTTTGCCCTTCCGTACAAGGCCCTAGACGCGCATGGAGCAGCAATACGACCCGGCGGACGTGGAGCGCGCGGCGCAGGCCCACTGGGCCGCGACGAACGCGTTCCGCGCGGTGGAGGAGCCGGGCAAGCCGAAGTACTACTGCCTCTCGATGTTCCCCTACCCCTCGGGGAAGCTCCACATGGGGCACGTGCGCAACTACACCATCGGCGACGTGCTCACGCGCTACTACCGCATGCGCGGCTGCAACGTGCTGCAGCCGATGGGCTGGGACGCGTTCGGGCTGCCGGCGGAGAACGCGGCGATGGCGAACGGCGTGCCGCCCGCGCAGTGGACGTACGAGAACATCGCCTACATGAAGCAGCAGCTCCAGTCGCTCGGCTTCGCGATCGACTGGGAGCGCGAGCTCGCGACCTGCAAGCCGGACTACTACCGCTGGAACCAGTGGCTCTTCCTGCGGATGCTCGAGCAGGGCATCGCGTACAAGCACACCGGCGTCGTCAACTGGGACCCGGTCGACCAGACGGTGCTCGCGAACGAGCAGGTGATCGACGGCCGCGGCTGGCGCACCGGCGCGGTGGTGGAGAAGCGCGAGATCCCGATGTACTACCTCCGCATCACGCGCTACGCGGAGGAGCTGCTCGGCGACCTGGAGAAGCTCCCCGGCTGGCCCGAGCGCGTGAAGCTGATGCAGGCCAACTGGATCGGCCGGAGCGAAGGCGTGAACTTCGGCTTCCCCTACGAGATCGACGGCGAGCGGAAGCTCCTGCGCGTCTTCACCACCCGCGCGGACACGATCATGGGCGTGACGTTCAACGCGATCGCCGCCGAGCACCCGCTCGCGACGCGGCTGGCACGCGACAACCCGAAGCTCGCGGCGTTCGTCGAGGAGTGCAAGCGCGGCTCGGTCATGGAAGCCGATCTCGCGACGATGGAGAAGCTCGGCATGCCGACCGGCTTCTTCTGCACGCACCCGCTTTCGGGCGAGAAGGTCGAGATCTGGGTCGGCAACTACGTGCTGATGGGTTATGGCGAGGGCGCGGTGATGGGTGTCCCCGCGCACGACGAGCGCGACTTCGCGTTCGCGAAGAAGTACGGGCTTGCCGATCAAGCAGGTGATCGCGGTGCCGGGCAAGGACTACAGCACTGATGCGTGGCAGGAGTGGTACGCCGACAAGGAGCACGGCGTCTGCGTCAACTCCGGCAAGTACGACGGCCTGAACTACAAGGACGCCACCAATGCGATCGCCGCCGATCTCAAGGCCAAGGGCCTCGGCGACAAGCAGGTGCAGTGGCGCCTGCGCGACTGGGGCATCTCGCGCCAGCGCTACTGGGGCACGCCGGTCCCGATCATCCATTGCCCGAGCTGCGGCGACGTGCCGGTGCCCGACGCCGAGCTCCCGGTGAGGCTGCCGGAGCACCTCGTGCCGGACGGCACCGGCAACCCGCTCGCGAAGACGCCGGCGTTCCTCGACGTCAAGTGCCCGAAGTGCGCGGAGCCCGCGCGGCGCGAGACCGACACGATGGACACGTTCGTCGACTCGTCCTGGTACTTCGCGCGGTTCGCCAGCCCGGACGCCGGGCAGGGCATGGTCGACCGGCGCGTCGACTACTGGCTCCCCGTCGACCAGTACATCGGCGGCATCGAGCACGCGATCCTGCACCTGCTCTACGCCCGGTTCTGGTCGAAGGTCATGCGGGACCTGGGGCTGGTGAAGTTCGACGAGCCGTTTTCGAACCTGCTCACCCAGGGGATGGTGCTGAACCACGTCTTCCTCCGCGTCGACGGCAAGGGGAAGCGCACCTATTTCGCGCCGGACGAGCTCGAGATCATCCAGGACGAAGCGGGCCGGGTCACCGGCGCCCGTGCCAAGGCCGACGGCGAGCCGGTCGACTACGCCGGGATCTCGACGATGTCGAAGTCGAGCCGCAACGGCGTCGACCCGCAGGAGCTGATCGACCGCTACGGTGCCGACACCGCGCGCTTCTTCATCATCTTCACCAGCCCGCCGGAGCAGACGCTCGAGTGGTCGGACGCGGGGGTGGAGGGCTCGTCACCGGTTCCTGCGGCGGGTTTGGGATTTCGCGCACGACCGCGAACCATGGCGTCGATCTCGTTCAGCAGAGGGCGTATGCACGCATAGCTGATTGGCACCGAACCGAGCGATTCGGCGCTGCCGGGATAACGCGCCGGCAGAGTTGCACCGCATCTTGAGTCAAGCCAACCTACGACTGCGGGAGACTGCAGTTCAACACCGTCGCGTCGGCGGGATGAAGATCCTGAATCTGCTCGAGAAGCTCCCAGTGGATATCACGCCGCTAGACCCTCGTCAGCCTAAGTTCGCGCTGAACGCCAAACTGGAACTCCTTCACGAGGGCTGTCGGAATCCTGCTTCGAGTCATGTCGCCCGATCACGCCGCACGTCGCTCACGTTCTGTGGCAGGAGCTTCGGCTCGCTGGCGACTTGGAGATATTATGACCGCGGCGTGGCCTGAAGTCGACGAGGCCGCGCTCGAGACCGACGAGATCGAGCTGGTGCTGCAGGTGAACGGCAAGCTCCGGGGCCACATGCGGGCGCCGAAGTCCGCCGACCGCGCGGCGATCGAGCGCCTCGCGCTCGAGAACGACGCCGTGCGCCGGCACACGAACGGCCAGCCGCCGAAGAAGGTGGTGGTGGTGCCGGGGCGGCTCGTGAACGTCGTGGTGTAGGAGGAAGTCCCATGAGCCGCCTGCTGCTGATCGTGCTCCTCACCGGCCTCCTGGCCGCCTGCGGCTTCAAGCTGCGCGGCCAGCAGGACTTTCCGTTCGAGACGATCAGCGTGCCGCAGGTCTCCCCGCTCGGGATCGAGCTCCGGCGCAACCTCGCCGCCGCGAGCGAGCGCACGACGGTCACCCAGCAGGTCACCGGCGCCGACGCGGTGCTGACGGTGCTCGCCGAGCAGCAGGAGAAGGTCATCCTGTCGCTGAACACGCAGGGGCGCGTACGCGAGTTCCAGCTCCGCTACCGGGTCGCCTATCGCGTCTCGAGCCCGAAGGGCCTCGACTTCGTCCCACCCACCGCGGTGGTCCTCACCCGCGACATCACGTTCAACGACCAGGTGCTGGCGAAGGAGACCGAGGAAGCGCAGCTCTACGCCGAGATGCGCTCGGACATGGTGCAGGCCATCATCCGCCGGCTCGCGCGGGCGAAGCCGGTCCCGACCGAAGACGACGAGTAGCGTGGCGCTCGCGGTCCGCGCCGACCAGCTCGACACTCATCTCGCGCGCGGCCTCGCGGCGCTCTACCTCGTCCACGGCGACGAGCCGCTGCTCGCGCTGGAGGCGGCGGACGCGATCCGCGCCAAGGCCCGGGCCGAGGGGTATACCGAGCGCGACGTCCACCTCGTCGAGCGTGGCTACGACTGGGGGCGGCTCGCGGCGAGCGCCGCTTCGCTCTCGCTCTTCGCGACGCACCGGATCATCGAGCTCCGCATCCCCTCGGGAAAGCCGGGCGCGGACGGCGCCGAGGCGATCGGCAAATACTGCGGACGGCTCCCCGACGACACCCTGACGCTCGTGACCCTTCCCCGGCTCGACCGGGCGGGTCAGAACTCGGCCTGGTTCGGGGCGCTCGCCGCGGCAGGGGTAACGGTCAACGTCTTTCCCGTCGACCGCAAACAGCTCCCGCTGTGGATCGGTGCGCGCCTCGCGCGCCAGAAGCAGCGCGCCGGCGAGGCCGCGCTCGCGTTCGTCGCCGACTGCGTCGAAGGCAACCTACTCGCTGCGCACCAGGAGATCCAGAAGCTCGCCCTGCTCCATCCGGCCGGCGAGCTCTCCTTCGAGCAGGTGCGCGACGCGGTGCTCGACGTCGCGCGGTTCGAGGTGTCGCAGCTCTCCGAGGCGATGCTTGCCGGCGACAGGGTGCGCCTCGCGCGCGTGCTCGACGGCCTCGCCGGCGAAGGCGAGGCGCCGCCGCGCGTGCTGTGGGTGATGGCCGAGGACGTGCGCGCGGTCGCGCGCGTGCAGGCGGGTCTCGCGACGGGGCGCAATGTCGCGGACCTCCTGCGCGAGGCGCGCGTCTGGGGCGACGCGCGCCAGCGCCTCGTCGGCGCGGCGGCGCGCCGCATGGCGCGCGAAGCGCTCGAGGGCGCACTCGCGCACGCCGCGGCGATCGACCGGACGATCAAGGGGCTCGCGAAGGGCAACCCCTGGGACGAGCTGCTGCGGCTCGGGCTGCGCTTCGCTTAGGGGTCAACCGGTCAACCAGGCCTTCACGCGCGGGTGCGAGAGCACCGCGCGGTTCACGACGTTTGCCGGCGCCACCCCACGCGCCAGCGAAACGAGCCCGCCAAACCCCTCCCGCGCGATGTTCCCGAAGCACTCGTCGGTCCAGCACAGCGCGTGCGGCGTCACGATGACGTTGTCCATCGTGAGCAAGGGGTTGTCGTTCTCGACCGGCTCGTTGGTGAAGACATCGAGCGCCGCGCCGGCAATGCGGCGGGCGCGCAGCGCTTCAATCAGCGCCGGCTCGTGCACGATCGGGCCGCGCGCCACGTTGATCAGGTACGCCGTCGGCTTCATCAGAGCGATGCGCTGGGCGTTGATCAGCGCACGCGTTTCCTCGTTCAAGAGGCAGGCGACGACGACGAAGTCGCTCTCGGCCATCATCGTGTCGAGCGGCACGAGTGTCGCGCCCAGCTTCTCGATATCGGCCGCAGTGACGTACGGATCCGCGACCGCCACGCGCAGATCGAACGCGCGAGCGAGCGGAATCAGCTCCCGACCGATCCCGCCCCCGCCCACGATCCCGAGCCGGCGGCCGGTGAGTCCGGTGCCCATGTAGCCCGTGCGATCGTCCCAGCGTCCGGCGCGCGTCAGGCGGTCCTTCGCGAACAGATGCCCGGCGAGCGCGAGGACGAACGTCATCGCGATCGTCGCCACCGGCCGCCTGATCGCGAACGGCGTGTTGGTCACGATCACGCCGGCTTCGGTCATCGCGGCGACGTCGACCGAGTCGTACCCGACGCCGTGCCGCGCGATGACCTTCAGCCGGCTCTCCGCGGCGACGTTCGCCACCGAGGCGCGCGTCACGCGCTGCTGGGTCAGATAGAGCGCGTCGTATTCGAGCGCGAGCGCGGCCGGGATCTCGGTGTAACGCTCCGGCAGCCACGCGCGCTCGATTTCCGGCGCGCCGTCGAGAATTCCGAACGGCTCCTCGCCGAACGTCGGCTTGCCTGCGGCGTCGAGCAGCTCGGGCGCGAGCCCGACGCGGAACGCGCGCCGCTCATGGCTAGAGCGCCGCTTCGGTCGTCTGATCGAAGAAGTGCAGCTTCGCCGGGTCGAGCGCGAGGCGCACGCGGTCGTGCATCTTCACGGTCACGGCGGGGTCGACGCGCGCCACGAGCGCGTTCGCGCCCGCGGTGATGTTCAGCAGGATCTCCGAGCCGAGCGGCTCGACGACGTCGACCGTCGCGTCGAAGACGTACTCGGCGGGGTCGGCTCCGTTGGCGAGCCGCAGCGCCTCGGGGCGCACGCCCAGGGTGGCGCGCTTGCCGGTGAGCGGCCGCAAGCCCGTCCGCGCGGGCGGGCGGAACCTTGATCCGGATGCCGGCGGTCTCGGCCCACAGCCCGCCGCCCGACTCCGCGACCGTGACCTCGGCGAAGTTCATCGCCGGGGAGCCGATGAACCCGGCCACGAACCTGTTGGCGGGCCGGCTGTACAGCTCCATCGGCTCGCCCACCTGCTGCACGACCCCGTCCTTCATCACGACCACGCGGTCGCCGAGGGTCATCGCCTCGACCTGGTCGTGGGTCACGTAGATCGCGGTGGTCTCCAACCGCTCGTGGAGGCGCTTCAGCTCCACGCGCATCTGCACCCGGAGCTTCGCGTCCAGGTTGGACAGCGGCTCGTCGAAGAGGAAGAGCTGCGGGTGCCGGACGATCGCGCGGCCGAGCGCGACCCGCTGCCGCTGCCCGCCGGAGAGCTGGCGCGGCTTGCGCGCGAGCAGCGGCTGGATCCCGAGGATCTCGGCTGCCGCCTGGACGCGCTTCTCGATCTCGTCCTTCGGGAACTTCCGCATCTGCAGCCCGAACGCCATGTTGGCGTAGACCGACTTGTGCGGGTACAGCGCGTAGTTCTGGAACACCATCGCGATGTCGCGGTCCATCGGCGGCAGGTCGTTCACCACCCGCTCGCCGATCCGGATCTCGCCGGAGCTGATCTCCTCCAGCCCGGCGATCATGCGCAAGGTCGTGGTCTTGCCGCAGCCCGACGGGCCGACGAACACCATGAACTCCTTGTCCCGCGCGTGCAGGTTGACGTCCTTCACGGCGTGGACGTTGCCGTCGTACCACTTGTTGATGCCGGTGAGGACGACCTCGGCCATCAGCTACCCCTTGACCGAGCCGGTCAGGCCGGCGACGTAGTACTCGACGAAGAACGAGTAGGCGAGCGCCACCGGCACCGAGCCGAGCAGCGCGCCGGCCATGAGCTGGCCCCAGAAGAAGATGTCGCCCCGGATCAGCTCCGACACCACCCCGACCGGCACCGTCTTCTCATCGACCGACGAGAGAAAGACGAGCGCGTAGATGAACTCGTTCCACGACAGGGTAAACGCAAAGATCCCTGCGGAGAGGATCCCCGGCACCGCCACCGGGAAGATGATGCGCACCATTGCGCCGAAGCGCGTCGCGCCGTCGATGCGCGCGCACTCCTCCAGTTCCTTCGGGATGGTCTTGAAGTAGCCCATCAGGAGCCAGGTACAGAACGGGATCAGGAACGTCGGGTAGGTCAGCATCAGCGCCCACGGCGTGTTCCCGAGGTGCATGTTGCGGACGATGTCGGCGAGCGGGATGAAGAGCAGCGTCTGCGGCACGAGGTAGGTGATGAAGATCGCCGTGCCGAGGAACTCCGAGCCCTTGAATCGGAGCCGCGCAAGGGCGTAGCCGGCGAACATCCCGCAGATGAGCGAGATGATCGTCGAGACCGTGGCGATCAGCATCGTGTTCCACAGCCATTGCAGAAACTCGGTGCTCTCGAGGAGGCCCTTGAAGTGCTCGATCGTCGGGTCGACCGTCCAGAACGGCGTCGCGTTCGCCGCGCGCCAGGAGCGGTAGAGCTCCGGGTCCGGCCGGAACGCGGTCACCCCCATCCAGTAGAACGGGAACAGCGTGAAGAGGATGAACACCGCCAGCGGGATGTAGAAGTAAAACCACTTCTTCCAGCGGCGCTCGATGACCATGGCTTACGCGCCTTCCATCCGCTTCAGGTACCGCAGCTGCACCCACACCACTCCGAACAGCACCGGGAACATGAAGAGCGAGATCGCCGCGCCCTGGCCGAGGAGCCCCGAGGCCACGCCGATCTGGTAAGCGTAGGTGGCGACGAGGTGCGTCTCGTTCGCCGGGCCGCCGCCGGTGAGCACGTAGATCAGCTGGAAGTCCGAGAACGTCTGGATCACCGAGAACACGACGACGACGAGCGTCACCGGCAGGAGCAGCGGCCATGTGACGTGCCAGAAGCGATGCCACGCGTTCGCACCGTCGAGGGCGGCGGCCTCGTGGAGATCCGGGTTGATCGTCTGCAGCCCGGCGAGCAGCGTGATGGCGAAAAACGGCATCCCGCGCCAGGTGTTGACGAGGATCGCGCACCACATCGCGTAGTCGCCGTTCGACAGGAACGGGATCCGGTCGGTGATCCAGCCAAGGTGGTAGAGCGACCAGTTGATCACGCTGAAGGTCGGGTCGAACATCCAGCGCCAGGCGAAGGTCGAGAGCACCGTCGGAATGATGAACGGCAGCAGCATCGACGCGCGGATCAACCGCTTGCCCCGGAAGTGGCGGTTGAGGAGCAGCGCGAGCCACATCCCGAGCGACAGCTTGAACACCGTCGCCCAGAACGTGTAGAAGAACGTGTTCTTGAACGCGGTCTGGAAGATCGTGTCCTCCCAGGCCTTGCTGAAATTCTCGATCCCGACGAACTTGCCCGCCACGCCGACGCTGATGTCGGTCAGCGCGAACCAGATCGCCATCACGAACGGATAGGCGATGAAGATGGTGAGGATGATCACGCCCGGCGCGAGCAGCGCCACGGCGAGGACGCGCTGATTCTCGAGCAGGCGCGTCCAGCGCGAGACGACGATGCGGTCGGCGGGGAGCGCCGCGCCCGCGGCGCCCCCCGCACCCGCCACGACCGGATCCCTCAAGGCCCGACGATCAGCCGTAGACCTTGCGCAGCTCGCCCGCGGCCCACTTGACCGACTCCTCGGCCTTCATCTTGCCGTTCGCGACCTGGGCGTACATGTCGGTGATGATGTACTTGTTCCACACCTCGGCCGCCTTCTTGTTCGGCTCGCCGGCGTAGCCCATGGCACGGCCCGTCAGCGAGGCCTTGCTGAAGGGCAGCATCACCGGGTCCTCCTTCCACATCGGGTGCTTCTCGAACTCGCGCGTCGGCGAGATCGCGAAGCCCTTCTGCACGATGAACCACTTCTCGTAGTTCTCCTTGGTGTGGGCCCAGCGCAGGAAGTCCTTGGCGACCTTCTGGTTCTTGGAGTACTTCATCACCATGTGGGTGAACGCGGTGTGGTACGGGGCGTCCCCCGCGGGCCCCTTGGGCATCGGCGCATGCAGGATGTCGGTATGCAGCGGCGCGCCCTTCTCGGTCTTGAACTTGTCCTTGCCCCGGAGCGCAGCGACGTAGATCGACGCGCCGTTGAGCGAGGCGCAGATCTCGCCGGAGAGGAACGCGCGGTTGTTGTTGGTGTCGTCCCACGCGAGGCCGCCCTCGTCGTGCGCGTCCTTCCAGAACCCGGCCATGAAGTTCACCGACTCGATCGTCTGCTTCGATTCGAGCACCACCTTGCCGGCCTTGTCGATCTCCTGCCCGCCGTACGACCACATGAACGGATAGGTGAACGTCGGCGCATCGCCGAAGGTGTGGCCGAGCGTCTGGCCGATCGGGCGCTTCGCCGCCTTGAGCTTCTTGCCGACCTCGCGATACTGGTCCCAGGTGGTCGGGAAGCTCTTCGCGCCGACCTCGTCGAACCAGGACTTGCGGTAGGCGATGAGCGCGGGCACCGTGGACCAGGGCATCGCCGCCCAGCGCGAGCCCACCTTGCACAGCGCCTGCGGGAGCGCGTAGATGCCGCCCTGCGCCTTGCCGACCTCCTCGGCGATGTCGCTCACGTCCACCGCGGCGTCGGCGTACAGGTGGGGGTAGTTGTTGAGCAGCATGATGATGTCGGGACCGTTGCCCGACTGGATCGCGGCGGTGGCGCGGGCCGGGATGTCGTTGGCGTTGATCGTCTCGACGTTGAGCTTGATCCCGAGCGATTTCGCCACTACGGGCACGTACTCCTTGCGCCAGATCTCGTCGGCCGCCGGAATGAAGTCGTTCCACCGCAGGATGTGGAGCGTGGTGCCTTGCGCGAACGCGGGGGCGCGGTGCGCGGTGAGGATGCCTTCGATGCCAACTGCCGTGACGCCGGCGCCGGCCGCCTTCAGGAACGTTCTGCGCTTCATGAAACCTCCTCCATTCGATCTTGTTGACCGGCTCGGATCGCCCGGCTTCTGACCGGCAAGCCTCGACCGGGTGGCTGGCGCCGCCGTCGTGCGCGATGCGACAAACTCTTCACGTTCTGTGGCGGCCCGGCCAGTATGCGTGCCGGGCATGCACCCGTCAACGTGGCGCGTCGCTGCTCCGCGGCGCGGGCGCGCGCGATCGAGGCGCTCGCGACCGGGGCGCCCGCCGCCGGTGCGGCGCTCGCGCCGATCCCCGGGCGCCGGCCGGCAACCGGTAGTATCATCTCCGTGTTTTTCTGGGGGATTTTCCCACCCGTGGACGTCCGCAGCACGATGCACGAGATGGGCCGCCGCGCGCGCGAGGCCGCGCGCGCGATGGCGCGTGCCGACACCGCGACCAAGAACCGCGCCCTCGCCGCCGTCGCCGCGGCGATTCGCCGCGACCGGGCGGCGATCCTCGAGGCGAACGCCAAGGACGTGGCGGGCGCTAAGGCCGGCGGCAAGGACGCCGCGTTCGTCGACCGCCTGACCCTCGCCGACAAGTCGGTTGAATCGATGGCGCGCGGCGTGGAAGAGGTCGCCGCGCTGCCGGACCCGGTCGGCGAGCTGACCGAGTTCCGCACCCAGCCCTCGGGCATCCGGGTCGGCCAGATGCGCGTGCCGCTCGGCGTGATCGGCATCATCTACGAGTCGCGCCCGAACGTGACCGCGGACGCCGCGGCGCTGTGCCTCAAGTCCGGCAACGCGTGCATCCTGCGCGGCGGCTCGGAGTCGGGGCACTCGAACCGGGCGATCGCCGCGTGCGTGCGCGAGGGCCTGCGCACCGCCGGGCTGCCGGAAGCCGCGGTCCAGGTGGTCGAGACGACCGACCGCGCGGCGGTCGGCGAGCTGCTGCGCATGAACGAGTACGTCGACATCATCGTGCCGCGCGGCGGCAAGAACCTCGTGCAGCGCGTGATGGACGAGTCGCGCATCCCGATGATCAAGCACCTCGACGGCGTGTGCCACGTCTACATCGACGACCGTGCCGACGTCGAAAAGGCGGTCCGCATCGCCGACAACGCGAAGACGCAGCGCTACGGCACCTGCAACACGATGGAGACGCTGCTCGTCCACGCCGCGATCGCGCCGCAGGTCCTGCCGCGGCTGGCGGAGATCTACCGCGGCAAGGGCGTCGAGCTTCGCGGCGACGATGCGGCGCGCGCGCTCGCGCCGCAGATGAAGCCCGCGACCGAGCAGGACTGGTACACCGAGTGGCTCGCGCCGGTGCTCGGCGTGCGGATCGTGCGCGACCTGGAGGAGGCGATGGACCACATCGCGAAGTACGGATCGCAGCACACCGATGCGATCGTGACCGAGGACGAGGCGCGCGCGCAGCGGTTCCTGCGCGAGGTGGACTCCAGCTCGGTCATGGTGAACGCCTCGACGCGGTTCGCCGACGGCTTCGAGTACGGGCTCGGCGCCGAGGTCGGCATCTCGACCGACAAGCTGCACGCCCGCGGGCCGGTCGGCCTCGCCGGGCTCACGTCGCAGAAGTACGTCGTGCTCGGGACCGGCCAGGTGAGGTCCTGATGGCGCGGCTCGCCTGGTACTTCGATTTCGTCTCGCCGTTCAGCTACCTCCAGTTCGCCGGTCACCCGGACATCTTCCAGCGCCCGGACGTCGACCTGAAGCCGGTGCTGTTCGCCGGCCTGCTCAAGCACTTCGAGCACAAGGGGCCGGCCGAGATCGAGCCGAAGCGCATCCACACCTACCGCCACACGCAGTGGCAGGCGGACAAGCACGGCATCCCGATGAAGTACCCGCCGGGGCATCCGTTCAACTCGCTGCACGCGCTGCGGCTCGCGATCGCGTTCGGCGGCACCTACGACACGATCAAGACGATCTTCGACTTCGTCTGGGCGCAGGGCCACTCGCCGAACGACGAATGGAAAGCGCTCTGCGACGCGCTCGGCGTCCCCGGCGCGGAGGTGCTCGCCGCGAGCGAAGCGGTGAAGACGCAGCTCCGCGACAACACCGACGAGGCGATCCGCGCCGGCGTGTTCGGCGTGCCGACCTTCGTCGTCGACGACCACCTGTTCTGGGGCGCCGACGCGACTGCGATGCTGCTCGACTACCTCGACAACCCGCAGCTCTTCGACTCGGACGAGATGAAGCGCCTGCGGGACCTCCCGGTCGCCGCCGCGCGCCAGACGTGACGGGCGGCGCCGACTTTGGGGGTCGAAGGGGGCCGCGGCCCCCTGCCTCCACGTAGAGTCGCGTGCCCGCACCCGCGCCCCTCGGCCTGATGGGCGGCACCTTCGATCCGGTGCACCTCGCCCATCTGCGCCTGGCGGAGGAGGCGGCGGGAGAGCTCGGGCTCGAGCGCGTCCGCTGGATCCCGTCGGGAACTCCCGGACACCGCGCCGCGCCCGCCACGCCCGGCCGGTCACCGTCTCGAGATGGTGCGGCTCGCCGTCGGCGACAACCCGCGGTTCGCGGTCGACGACGCCGAAGCGCTGGGCGACCGCGCGCAGTTCACGATCGACACGCTGCGGCGGCTCCGAACGGAGCTCGGAGCGGAGGTGCCGCTCGTGCTGATCATCGGCGCCGACCAGCTCCACAAGCTCGACACCTGGCGCGACTGGCGCGAGCTCTTCGACCGCGCGCATTTCGCGATCGGCGCGCGGCCGGGCTACGCGCTCGCGCCCGAAAGCCTGCCGGCCGCGGTCGCCGCGGAGTGGCGCCGCCGCGCGGGCGACGCCGCGGCGCTTGCGTGCGGCGCCGGCCGGCCGCATGGTCGCGTTTCCGATGACGCCGCTCGGGATCGCGGCATCCGACATCCGCCGCAGGCTCGCGGCGGGGGCGAGCGCGCGTTACTTGCTACCGCCGGAAGTTCTCGCCTATATTCGTGCGCACCGGCTCTACTCGGAGGACGGAAGAACCGCTTGATGGACATCCGCAAGAAGCAGAAGGCGGTCGTCGCCGCGCTCGAGGACGTCAAGGCGCGCGACATCGCGGCGTTCGACGTCACCCACCTCTCCAGCCTGTTCGACCGCGTCATCATCGCCACCGCCGACTCGGCGCGCCAGACCAAGGCGCTCGCGAGCCGCGTGCAGGAGAAGGCGAAGGCCCTCGGCGGCAAGGTCTACGGCACCGAGGGCGAAGCCACCGGCGAATGGGTCCTGATCGACCTCGGCGACATCGTCGTCCACATCATGCAGCCGGCGATCCGGGAGTACTACAACCTCGAGGAGCTGTGGGGCGAACCCAAACCGCGCCCCAAGCGCGCCCGGCCGAAGCCGAAATCCGCCGCGCGACCGACCGTCTAGCCGATGAGATTGCTCGTCGTCGCGGTGGGGGAACGGATGCCCCACTGGGTCGACGAGGGCTTCGCCGACTACGCCCGGCGCTTTCCCCGCAAGGCCCGTCTCGAGCTCGCCGCGGTCCGTCCGGAGAAGCGCGGCCCGACCCGGACCGTCGCGCAGGCGCTCGCCGGCGAGGCGAAACGGATCGCCGCGGCCCTGCCGCCCGGGTGCCGCCGGGTCGTGCTCGACGAGCGCGGCCGGGACGTGACCACCGCCGCCCTCGCCCGCCTCCTCGAGGGCTGGCTCGCCGAGGGGCGCGACTGCGCGTTCCTGGTGGGCGGCCCCGACGGGCTGGATCCCGCCCTCAAGCGCCCGGGCGATCTCCAGCTCCGGCTGTCAACTCTTACGCTGCCCCATGCAATCGTTCGCATAGTGCTTGCGGAGCAGCTTTATCGGGCGCTCTCCATACTCGATAATCATCCGTACCATCGAGCCGGCTGATGCCCACCAAACAGGCCCTCGTACCACCAACTAGGGAAGACGCCCCCTGCGTACCCCCCATGCCGGAACAAAGGGGCCGCGGGAAGCCTGCTCTTCCCACCCAATCCGCCTGCAGCTTTCCCGCGATGCGACTCTAGGGCGGGAGCAGCGTGCCGTCGAACCTCCCGCGCATCTACCTCGCCTCGCGCAGCTCGCGCCGCCGCGAGCTGCTGAAGCAGATCGGCGTCCCGTTCGAGGTGCTGCTGTTCCGGGAGCACGGCCTGCGCGGGCGCGATCTGGACGAGGCGCCGCACGAGAGCGAGGCCCCCGACGCCTACGTCCAGCGGGTGGCGAAGGAGAAGGCGGACGCGGGCTGGCTGCGGGTGACCCAGCGGACCCTGCCGCGGTTCCCGGTGCTCGCCGCCGACACCGCCGTGTGCCTGCGCGACCGGATCTTCGGCAAGCCCGCCGACCGCGCGACCGCGGTCGCGATGCTGAAGGAGCTGTCGGGCCGCGAGCACCGCGTCCTCACCGCCGTGGTGCTCAAGCACGAGGCCACGCTCGACGTCATCGTGAACGAGAACGTGGTGCGGTTCCGCGAGCTCGGCGACGCCGAGATCCTGGACTACGTCGCGACCGGCGAGCCCTACGACAAGGCCGGCGGCTACGCGATCCAGGGCCGCGCGGCCGCGTTCATTCCCGAGATCCTCGGCAGCTACACCGGCGTGATGGGCCTGCCGCTCTACGAGACGGCGAGCCTGCTGCGCAAGTTCCAGTCGCGGCTCGCCTAGCGCGCGCCCGCTCGGCGCGCGCGGCGACGCCGCGGTGGCCGGCTGGTTCCGGGTTAAGCTTCGCCCCCCATGGCCGAAGAGATCCTGATCAACGTCACGCCGCAGGAAACGCGCGTCGCGGTGATGGCGAACGGCGTGGTGCAGGAGCTGCACATCGAGCGCACCGCGAGCCGCGGCATCGTCGGCAACATCTACATGGGGCGCGTGGTGCGGGTGCTGCCCGGAATGCAGTCCGCGTTCGTCGAGGTCGGGCTCGAGCGGGCCGCGTTCCTGCACGTCGCCGACATCTGGGAGGAGCGCCAGAACGGCGAGGCCGCCGCGACGACGCGCCCGATCGAGAAGGTCCTCGCCGAGGGACAGCCGATCATGGTGCAGGTGGTCAAGGACCCGATCGGAACCAAGGGCGCCCGCCTCTCGACGCAGATCTCGATCGCCGGGCGCCTCCTCGTGTACCTGCCGCAGGACTCGCACATCGGCATCTCGCAGCGCATCGAGGACGAGGGCGGCCGGAAGCTCCTGCGCGAGAAGCTCCAGCAGTGCCTGCCGCCCGACGAGCGCGGCGGCTACATCATCCGCACCGTCGCCGAGAGCGCCTCCGACGCCGAGCTCGCGAACGACGTCGCCTACTCGCGCCGGCTGTGGGGCTACATCCGCGAGCGCGCGCAGACCTCGCACGCGCCGGCGCTCCTGCACGAGGACCTGGTGCTCGCGCAGCGCGTGCTGCGCGACTTCGTGCACGAGGACACGACCCGCGTCCTGGTCGACTCGCGCGAGAACTTCGTGCGCCTGCAGGCGTTCGCGACCGACTACGTGCCGAAGGTGCTGCCGAAGATCGAGCACTACGCCGGCGAGCGGCCGCTGTTCGACCTTCACAACGTCGAGGAGGAGATCGAGAAGGCGCTCGCGCGCCGCGTCGAGCTGAAGAGCGGCGGCTATCTGATCGTCGACCAGACCGAGGCGCTGACGACGATCGACGTCAACACCGGCGGCTTCGTCGGCCTGCGCAACTTCGACGACACCATCTTCAAGACCAACCTGGAGGCGGCGCAGGTGATCGCGCGGCAGCTGCGCCTGCGCAACCTCGGCGGCATCATCGTCCTCGACTTCATCGACATGGAGAACGAGGACCACCGCGCGGCGGTGCTCGCCGAGTTCCAGAAGGCGCTCGCGCGCGACCGGGTGAAGATGACCCTGAACGGCTTCACCCAGCTCGGGCTGGTCGAGATGACGCGCAAGCGCACCCGCGAGTCGCTCGAGCACGTGCTGTGCGAGCCGTGCGCGACCTGCTCCGGGCGCGGCGTGGTGAAGACCGCGCGCACCGTGTGCTACGAGATCCTGCGCGAGATCCTGCGCGAGGCGCGGCAGTTCAACGCCCGCGAGTACCGCATCCTCGCCTCGCAGAGCGTGATCGACCTCTTCCTCGAGGAGGAGTCGCAGTCGCTCGCGATGCTCGGCGACTTCATCGGCAAGCCGGTGTCGATGCAGGTGGAGACGAGCTACACGCAGGAGCAGTTCGACGTCATCCTCATGTGACCGGCAGGACGCACAAACGATGCTCGAAGGCAAGGTTGCGATCGTCAGCGGCGCCGGCGGCGGGATCGGCCGCGAGATCGCGCTCGCCATGGGCGCGGCGGGCGCGAAAGTGGTCGTCAACGACATCGGCGCCTCGCTCGCGGGCGAGGGCGCCGACCAGGGGCCGGCCGAGCGCGTGGCCGGGGAGATCCGCGCGCGCGGCGGCGCCGCGGTCGCGAACACCGACAGCGTCTCGACGTGGGCGAGCGCGAACCGCATCGTGCAGTCGGCGCTCGACGCCTTCGGCCGCGTCGACTGCGTGGTGAACAACGCCGGCATCCTCCGCGACCGCCTGTTCCACAAGATGACGGTCGAGGACTGGGAGGCGGTGATCCAGGTCCACCTGATGGGGACGTTCTACGTGAGCCGCGCGGCGGCGACGCATTTCCGCGAGCAGGAAAGCGGCGCCTACGTTCACATGACCTCGACCTCGGGGCTGATCGGCAACGTCGGCCAGGCGAACTACGCGGCGGCGAAGCTCGGGATCGCCGCGCTGTCGAAGTCGATCGCGCTCGACATGCAGCGGTTCCACGTGCGATCGAACTGCATCTCGCCGTTCGCCTGGAGCCGCATGATCGCCTCGATCCCGGCGGAGACGCCCGAAGCGAAGGCGCGGGTGGCGAAGCTGCAGCGGATGGAGGCCGGCAAGATCGCGCCGATGGCGGTGTTCCTGGCGTCCGACGCGGCCAGGGACGTGACCGGCCAGATCTTCGCGGTCCGGGCGAACGAGATCTTCGTCATGAGCCAGTCGCGTCCGGTGCGGTCGGTCCACCGGGCCGAGGGCTGGACCTCGGCGGCGATCGCCGAGCAGGCTCTGCCCGCGCTGCGGCCGAGCTTCGCCCCGCTCGACGTGTCGGCCGACGTCTTCAGCTGGGACCCGATCTAGGCGTTCAGGAGCACCGCATGGCACACAAGCGCAAGCCGATCCGCAGCGACCTCGGCTGGAGCACGCCCGATCGGATCGTCGTACGCGGCAAGGACCTCCCGGGCGAGCTGCTCGGGAAGATCAACCTCGGCGACATGGCGTTCCTCGAGGTCACCGGGCGCCTGCCGACGCCGCAGGAGTCGACCGTGTTCAACGCGTGCCTCGTGACGCTCGTCGAGCACGGCATCACGCCGAGCGCGCTCGCCGCGCGCCTCACGTACGCCGGCGCGCCCGAGTCGTTGCAGGCCGCGGTCGCCGCCGGCCTGTGCGGGCTCGGCACGGTCTTCGTCGGCAGCATGGAGGGCGCGGCGCGCATGCTCTACGCGGCGCTGCCCCGCAGCCGCGCGCGTTCGGCGAGCGACGCCGAGCTCGACGAGATCGCGCGCCAGGTGGTGGCCGACTACCGCGCGCGCAAGGAGATCATCCCCGGCCTCGGCCATCCGATCCACAAGCCGGTCGACCCACGCACGACGCGCCTATTCGAGCTCGCGGCCGAGAACGGCCTGGCGGGCAGCTACGTCGGGCTGATGAAGCGGATCGGCGCGGAGGCCGAGCGGGTCTCCGGCCGCTCGCTCCCGATCAACGCCACCGGGGCGATCGGCCCGATCTGCTGCGAGCTCGGCTTCTCCGACAAGATCGTCCGCGGCTTCGGGGTGATGGCCCGCGCGGTCGGGCTGGTCGGCCATCTGCTCGAGGAAAGCGAGTCGCCGATGGCGCTCGAGATCTGGCAGCGGGTGGAGGACGAGGCAAGCGCCCACGCCCGCCCGGCGGCAGGCTGAGGCACGCCCGCGGGGCGTGAATTCCGCCCCGGCCCGGCCCCGGCAGCCTATGGACGCGGGCGCGCCGCGGACCCCACAATTCCGCCGATGAGCGACAAGAGCCTGAGCGAGAAGGAGCGCGCGCTGCTGCAGTCGGCGCGGCGCGAGGTCGCCGCCAAGGTGAAGCGGCGCGAGGTCGTCGACACCGCGGCGCTCGCCGGGTCGTCGTCCCACCGGGGCAGCACCGCCGCGCCGGCCCCCCGGCGCGAGGCCGCAAGGAAACAGTCGCCGCTCGACGCGCCGACGGTCCTCGGCTGGGACCACCCGGCGGCGCAGAAGCCGGCCTCGGCCGCGGAGGACAAGTGGGCGCGGATCGCGGCCCTGATGGAGAGCGAGCGCCTCGAGGCCGCGGAGAAGCGCGCGAAGGCGCGCCGCGCCGCGATCATCTTCCTCTGCTGCCTGTTTCTGGTCGTCCTGATCGTCGGCACGCGCGCGCTCATGCGCTGATCGGCGCTTCGACGTAACCTCTCCTCCGCACCGGCGCCGGCCGGCGGGGAATTCCCCGCGACCGCCCGCTGTTGACCCCCGGGGTCGGACGGCACTGCATCCAGCCGCGCGGGCCGGGCGTATACCGTCGACGGACGTCCAGGTTCACAGGACGGCTTCACAGGAGGAGGGTTCCATGACAGTCCGCATTTGCCGCACCGCAGCCATCGTTCTAGCCTGTACCGCCGCCGGCGCCGCCCTCGCCGGCCCCGAGAAGATCGCCCCGCCGTACAACTACCTGAAGGGCGAGCGCTACGGGACGGTGGACCGCCCGGACATCAAGCAGTACCGCGAGTTCTACACCCAGGCCGAGGTGATCGAGGCGGTGCGCAAGGGCAAGCGCGGTCCCGAGCGGGGCGGTGATCACGATGGTGCAGTGGAGCGTGGAGACCGACGCGCAGGGCAACCCGATCAAGGGCCCGGACGGCCGCTTCCAGAAGAAGGACGTCGTCGGGGTCGTCGCCATGGAGAAGCGCACCGGCTGGGGTACCGAGTACCCGGCGGAGTGGCGGAACGGCGAATGGGAGTACGCGGGGTTCACCCCCGACCTGCGCCCCAACCCGAAGGCGAACGCCAACATCAAGGCCTGTTTCGACTGCCACAAGCCGCACGAGAAGCTCGACTACGTGATCACGCTCTCGAAGCTGAACGGCACGTTCCCGGCCGCGACCGCGGCGAAGCCCGCCGCCGCCCCGCAGCAGGTCAGCATCGCCGGCTTCGTGTTCGGGCCCGGCAAGATCAACGTCGCGCCCGGCCAGGCGGTGAACTGGATCAACACCGACGACTCCCCGCACCAGATCTCGGTCGCCGGCCGCAAGACCGACGTGATGCTGCGCGGGCAGAAGGCCGCGCTCAGCTTCGACAAGGAAGGGCTGTTCGACTACATCTGCAGCCTGCACCCGACGATGAAGGGGCAGGTCGAAGTCAAGAAGTAGCGCCGCTCCCCGGCGCCACCGCGTCCCCGGCGCGGGCGTTTGACAAGCCCGCGCCGGCAGCGGATTCTTCGGCGCCATGCATGCCGACTGCCGGGGTCTCCCGCTCACCGCCGCGAACGCCGACGCGGTCGCGGCGTTCGACGCCACCGTCGACGCCTACCTCGGCTTCGCCCGCGACACCGGCGATCGCCTGAAGGCGACGCTCAAGGCCGACCCGGCGATGCCGCTCGCGCACGTGCTGCGCGGCGCGTTCTTCCTGCTCATGGGCAAGCCCACGCTCCTCGCGAAGGCCGCCGAGGCGTCGGCCGCCGCGACCGAACGGCTCGACGGCGCGACCGCGCGCGAGCGGCGGCACGCGCAAGCGCTCGCGGCCTGGTGCCGGGGCGACTTCGAGGGCGCGCTCGGCGAGTGGGAAGCGATCCTCGCCGACGCGCCGCGCGACGTCGTGGCGCTCAAGCTCGCGCACTACCTGCACTTCTACCGCGGCGAGTCGGCGGCGATGCGCGACTCGGTCGCGCGCACCCTGCGCGCGTGGGACGAATCGGTGCCCGGCTACCCCGCCGTGCTCGGGATGCACGCGTTCGGGCTCGAGGAGTCGGGTGCATACGCGGAAGCCGAGCGCACCGGCCGGCGCGCCGTCGAGCTGAATCCCGACGATCCGTGGGCGGTGCACGCCGTCGCGCACGTGCTCGAGATGCAGGACCGCGCGCGCGAGGGCGTGGCGTGGATCCGCGGGCTGGAACGCCGCTGGGACGCGTGCAACAACTTCCGCTACCACCTCTGGTGGCACCTCGCGCTGATGCATCTCGGGCTTGGCGAGCCCGAGGCGGCGCTCGCGCTCTACGACGAGCGCGTGTGGGACCCGGCCTCCGACGAGTACCTCGACCTCTGCAACGATGCCGCGCTGCTGCAGCGGCTCGAGCTCGCCGGGCTCGACGTCGGCGACCGCTGGGCCGCGGTCGCCGCGAAAGCGCGCGGGCAGATCGCGGCGCGCATCCTCGTCTTCATCGACGCGCACTACGCGCTGGCGCTCGCCGCGGCGCGCGATCGGGAAGCCGCGGCGGAGCTGGCGCACGCCGTGCGCGCCGCCGGGTCGGGGGGCGCCGGCACCACGGCCGCGGTCGCCGCAGCGGTCGGCGCCGATCTCTGCGACGGCCTGGTCGCGTACCGCGCGGGCGACTGGGCGCGGGCCGTCGAGCTGCTCGAGCCGCTCGGCACACGGCTGCGGCGGATCGGCGGCAGCCACGCCCAGCGCGACCTTTTCACGCAGGTCCTCGTCGATGCCGCGACTCGCGCCGGCCGGCGGGACGCCGCGCGCGCAGTCCTCGCAGAGCGGGTCGCCGCCCGGCCCGGCCAGCCCTTCTACCGGACGCGCCTCGCCGCGATCTGAGCGCGTTCTTGCCGCGCCGCCGCAGACGCGGCGGCCGATTGTCCGCCGCGAGGAATAGGAAGCTGGCAGAATCCGTTCGCTTCGCGGCGCCGCCGTCAGGACGCAAACCACAAATCACCCGGAGGAACGCATGAACGACCGCAGCAAATTCGACCAGCCCGACCTCGAAAGCCTCATGCCGGCGGTGCCGTTCTCGCGCCGCGGCTTCCTCGTCTCGAGCGCCGCGAGCGGTTTCGCGCTCGCGGCGGGACCGCTGATGGCGCAGCAGGCGATCAAGACCCCGGCCGACGGCCTGGACACCGGGGAAGTGAAGGTTCCCGTCCCCGGCGGCGAGATGCCGGCGTACTGGGCCGCGCCGAAGAAGGCCGGCAAGTTCGCGACCATCATCGTGATCCCCGAGGTCTTCGGATTGCACGAGTACCAGCGGGACATCGTCAGGCGCCTGGCGAAAGTCGGCTATTTCGCGGTCTCGGCCGACCCGTTCTTCCGGATGGGCGATCTCTCGAAAGTCGCCGACGTCAAGCAGGTGGTCGCCTCGGCCAACACCCTGACCGATGCGCAGGCGTTCGCCGATCTCGATGCGCTGGTCGCCTGGCTCGGCAAGCAGCCCAAGGCGAACGTGAACAAGCTCGGGATCACCGGCATGTGCCGCGGCGGCCGGATGGTGTGGATGTACACGGCGCACAACCCGAAGATCAAGGCCGGCGTCGCGTGGTACGGCCGACTTCACGCCGGCTCCGCCCGGGATCACGACGACGCCGCTCGACATCACCGACAAGCTGAACGCGCCGGTGCTCGGCCTCTACGGCGGCGCAGACGGCGGGATCCCGGTCCAGCAGGTCGAGCGCATGCGCGCCGGGCTGCTCGCGTTCGGCAAGGACAAGGATTCGCTCATCCACGTCTACCCCGACATGCCGCACGCGTTCCACGCCGACTACCGGAACACCTACCGCAAGGAGGCGGCCGAGGACGGCTGGAAGCGCATGCTCGCCTGGTTCAAGAAGCACGGCGTCGCCTGAGCGCATGATCCGAGGCTTCGCGGCGGCGCGAGTCGCCGCCGCGGGTACGACCTTCAGCGTGCACACGGCGGGCCACGGGCCCGCCGTGCTGCTTCTGCACGGCTATCCGCAGACCCACCTCATCTGGCGGCACCTGGCGCCCGCATGGGCGCAGCGGTTCGCCGTCGTCGCGCCCGACCTCAAGGGCTACGGCGCGAGCGACGCGCCGCCGCCCGCGCCCGACAGCTCGAACTACTCGAAGCGGGCGATGGCGGCCGAGCTCGTCGCGCTGATGCGCGCGCTCGGGCACGAGCGCTTCGCGGTCGTCGGCCACGACCGCGGCGGGCGCGTCGCCTATCGTCTCGCGCTCGACCACCCGCAGGCCGTCACCCGGCTCGTGACGCTGGACATCATCCCGACCGGGGCGGCCTGGGCGGGTGCGACGCGCGCGTTCGCGATCAACACCTTTCACTGGGGTTTCCTCGCGCAAGGGCGGGGGCATGCCCGAGCGGCTGATCGGCGGCGATCCGGATGCCTGGCTCGAGTACTGCTGCCGCAAGTGGGCGCGCGACGCCGCGGCGCTCGCCGACGCGCTCGACGAGTACAAGCGCGCGTTCCGGCAGCCGGCGGTGATCGCCGCGACCTGCGCCGACTATCGCGCCGGCGCGACGCTCGACGACGAGCACGATCGCGCCGATCTCGACGCGGGGCGAAAGATCGCCTGCCCGATGCTCGCGATCTGGTCCGCCACGCTCGGCGCGCGGACGCGACCGGATCTCCTCGAGGTGTGGCGGCAGTACGCGCACGACGTGCGCGGGTTCGCCGCCGACTGCGGGCATTTCATTCCCGAGGAAGCCCCGGACGCGATCCGCGCGCCGGTCGCCGAGTTCCTGGCCGGCTGATCAGCCCGGCGCGACCGGGATCCGACCGATCAGGTCCAGCTTGCCCGCCCCGGCGGGCTTCATCACCACCATCTCCGCCGTGGCCGGGCTCACGCCGGCGACCGGAACGACCGTGCTGCCGTGGGTGACGAGGACGAGATTGCCCGGCCCGCGGAAGCGGCCGGCGCGCTCGAGCATCGCGCGCCGCTGCGCGTCCACGTTCTCCGGCCGGCCGAAGAGGTTGTTCAGCGCCGGCCACACTTCGTAGCTCCCGAACGCGATCTGCGCGGTGTCGCGACAGCGGCACCACTCGCTCGAGAGCACCTGCGCGACCGGGATCTTCTCCCGCCGGAACGCCTCGCCGACGCGCTTCGCTTCGGCGCGGCCGGCGGCGTTCAGGTTTCGCTCGGTCTTGCAGTCGCCCAGCTTGAACCCGGGCGGATCGCCGACGCCCGGATCGGTCAGCCCATGGCGGATGAAAACGACGAAGCCCCCGGAGCGCAGTTGCGACCAGAGGGCTTCGTCGGCGAACGCCGGCGCGGCGTGACGGCGAGCGCGAGCAGTGCGCGCCGCGCGGGCGATGCGCCGCACGTCAGTCGGCGTACTGGCCCGCCTTCTTGATGATCGGGCCCCACTTCTCGATCTCGGCCGCGATGAACTTCTGCAGGTAGGCGGGCGTCGCCTTGTCCGGCGAGACCGGCTCGGTGCCGAGGTCGGCGAAGCGCTTGATGACGCCCTCGTCCTTGAGCGCGGCCTGGTTCGCCTTGACGAGCGTGTCGATCACCGCCTGCGGCGTTCCCTTCGGCGCGTAGAGCGCGTGCCAGACCGCGACCTCGAAGCCCTTCAGCCCCTCCTCCTGCATCGTCGGGATGTTGGGCAGCGAGGGCACGCGCTTCGCCGACGTCACCGCGTACGCCTTCACCTTCCCGCTCTTGATCTGCGAGGTGGTGTTCGTCGTCTGGTCGCACATGAAGTCGATCTGGCCGCCGAGGAGATCGTTCATCGCCGGCGCGGTGCCCTTGTACGGCACGGTGGTGAAGTCGGTCTCGATGGTGCTCATGAACAGGAGGCCGCAGAGGTGCGACGCCGCCCCGAGACCCGCGTTGCCGTAGGTCACCTTCGCCTTGTTCGCCTTGATGTACGCGAGAAACTCCTTGAAGTTGTTCGGCGGAAAGTTCGCGCGCGCGATCATCGTCATCGGCACCTCGTTGACGAGGCCGATGTACGCGAAGTCCTTCAGCGGATCGAAGGTGAGCTTGCGGTAGAGCGCCGGCACCGTCGCCATGCCGATGTGATAGAGCAGGATCGTGTAGCCGTCGGGGCTCGCCCTGGCCACCCGGCCCACGCCGATCGTGCCGCCGGCGCCGCCGACGTTTTCCACCAGCACCGTCTGCTTGAGCGTGTTCTGCATCGCCACGCCGAGCGACCGCGCGACGGTGTCGGTCGGGCCGCCCGCCGCGAACGGCACGATCATCGTGACCGGCTTGGTGGGGTACTGCGCCCAGGCGCCGGTCGCGGCGGCGAGCGCGAGAAGCGGGATGGCGCGAAGGGTTCCGGAAAGCATGGGAGGCTCCTCCTTGGTCGGACCTGCGCCGCGAGTCTAGCGCGTCACTTGCCCTCCCGCATGAGCAGCTCCCGCGCCGCCGCCAGCTCGGCGCGCTTCTTCTTGTCGACCTTCGGGTAGTGGAGGTCGAGGCTCTCCAGCGCCTCCACGACCGCGGCCGCGACCACGAGGCGGGTGAACCACTTGTTGTCGGCCGGGACGACGTACCACGGGGCATGCGGGGTCGCGGTGGCGCGGATCATCTCCTCGTAGGCGTCCATGTACTCGTCCCAATGCGCGCGCTCGCGGACGTCGGCGGCGGAGAACTTCCAGTTCTTCTCGGGCTGGTCCAGGCGCTCGAGGAACCGCTTCTTCTGCTCCTTCTTCGAGACGTGAAGGAAGAACTTGCGGATCACGGTGCCGTTCCGGGTCAGGTAACGCTCGAAGCAATTGATGTCCTCGTAGCGTTCCTCCCAGATGCGCTTCGTCACCAGCTCCGGCGGCAGCTTCTGTCCGGCGAGGAACTCGGGGTGCACGCGCACCACCAGCACCTCCTCGTAGTACGAGCGGTTGAAGATCCCGATGTGCCCGCGGTTCGGCAGCCACGGCATGCAGCGCCACAGGAAGTCGTGGTCGAGCTCCTCGCCCGACGGGGCCTTGAACGACGCGACCTCGCAGCCCTGCGGGTTCACGCCCGACATGACGTGCTTGATCGTCCCGTCCTTGCCCGCGGCGTCCATCGCCTGGAAGACGAGCAATACGGCCCAGCGGTCCTGGGCGTACAGCTTGTCCTGCATTTCGGCGAGCTGCTGAACGCCCTGCTGGAGAATCGCCTTCGAGTCCTGCTTGAGCTCGCTCTCCAGCCCGTAAGTGTCGTCCGGGTCGACGTCCTTCAGCCGGAACCTCCTGCCCTTCGTGACCCGGTACCTGTCGAGCGCCTTGTAGACCCACTTCTTCATGTCTTCTCTCCCGGCGTTCGCGAACGCGAGGCGACGGTCTCAGAACAGTCCATCCCTGTCCATCGCCCCGACCAGCACGCCGACGAACTGCGCGATGGCGGGCTTGAGGTCGCCCGACTGGGCGTTCTTCGTGGAGGTCTGCGCCGACCAGACCGCCTGCTTGCCCTTCGTCTCGTACAACACGGTCTCGGCGAGGACGGTGGCCTGCGTGTAGTCGGCCGGACGCACGTAGCGCGTCGGCGCCCAGGTCGACGCGACGATGTTGCCGAGCCCGTAGACCTGCGCGACCGGCGCGCCTCCGGGGCCGGTCAGATAGCCGCCGGTCACCGTGGTCTTCTCGTCCACGCCCACCACCCGCGCGAGCAGCACGGCGTCGGCGTCCGATTCCGCGATGACCCGCTTGAATCGCGCGTCCTCGGCCGGGCTGGGGTGCGTGAAATAGCCCTGCGACGCCAAGGCGTTGACGCCGCGCTTGCGGAGGGCGGCGGCCATGTCCTCCTGGAAGTACGCCTGTGCGAACTCGTCGCTCGCGATGGTGATGATCAGCACCTTCCTGAACTTGGTGCCCGCGAGCTTCGGGTCCACCCAGCTCTTGTCGAGCGACGTGTAAGCGGACGTGGAGCAGCCGGCGATCGACAGGGCGACAGTTGCGGCGGCAAGGAGGCGAACGAGCGATGGTTTGAGCACTTGGCGGACCTTCCCGGGCTGGAGGCGAGCGGACTCTACCGCCGCGCGGTGGCCGGGGCAACCAGCGCAGGCGATCCCGTATAGTCCCCCGCCGGCGATCGTATGGATCTCGCGTCGCTCATCCAGAACTGGGGCTACCCCGCCGTCTTCGCCGGCAGTCTCATCGAGGGCGAGACGATCCTCGCGCTCGCCGCGGTTGCCGCCCATCGCGGCTATCTCGCCCTGCCGTGGGTGATCGCCGTCGCCGCCGCCGGCGGCTTCGTCGGCGACCAGATCTACTTTCTCGTCGGACGGTTCGCCGGCGACCGCGTGCTCGCGCGCTGGCCGGCGCTCCGGCCGGGCGCCGAGCGCGTCCGGCGGTTGCTCGACCGCTACGACACGCCGCTCATCCTCGGCGTGCGGTTCATCTACGGCCTGCGGACGGTCGGCCCGATCGCGATCGGCATGAGCCGCGTTCACTGGCTGCGGTTCGCGGCTCTTCAACCTCGCCGGCGCGATCGTCTGGGCGACGCTCGTCGCCGGGATCGGCTACGCGCTCGGCGAGGTGTTGACGCGCGTGCTCGGTGACCTCAAGCGGGTCGAGGAGTGGGTGTTCGGGATCGTGCTCGTGGCCGGCCTCGCGCTCGTCGCCTGGCTCCGCTGGCGCGGCCGGCGGGCTGCGGTCTCGGCCGCCGGTCGCCCGTAACCCCCTGTTCGCCCGTAAAATAGGCGCAACATTCCAGCGCGTAGCGCCGCCGCTCCAGCCGGAGGCCGGACCATGAACGACCGCATCCCCAAGATCTCCACGTTCGCCGACTGGGAGAAGGCCGCCGCGAAGTCGGCCGGCTCGCCCGAGAAGCTGGTCTGGCGCACGCCCGAGGGCATCGAGGTCAAGGCGCTCTACACCGCCGACGATCTGAAGGGGCTGCCCTACGCCAATACCCTGCCCGGCTTCGAGCCGTTCGTGCGCGGCCCGCAAGCCACGATGTACGCGGTCCGGCCGTGGACGATCCGCCAGTACTCCGGCTTCTCCACCGCCGAGGAGTCGAACGCGTTCTATCGCCGCAATCTCGCCGCCGGCCAGCAGGGCGTGTCGATCGCCTTCGACCTCGCCACCCACCGCGGCTACGACTCCGACCATCCCCGCGTCGTCGGCGACGTCGGCAAGGCGGGCGTCGCGATCGATTCGGTCGAGGACATGAAGGTCCTCTTCGACGGCATCCCGCTCGACAAGGTCTCGGTGTCGATGACGATGAACGGCGCCGTCCTGCCGGTGCTCGCCGGCTACGTCGTCGCGGCCGAAGAGCAGGGCGTGAAGCAGGATCAACTCTCGGGGACGATCCAGAACGACATCCTCAAGGAGTTCATGGTCCGCAACACGTACATCTACCCGCCGGAAGCGTCGATGCGGATCGTCGCCGACATCATCGAGCACACCGCGCGGCACATGCCGAAGTTCAACTCGATCTCGATCTCCGGCTACCACATCCAGGAGGCCGGGGCGACGCAGGCGCTCGAGCTCGCGTTCACGCTCGCCGACGGGCGCGAGTACGTGCGCGCGGCGATCGCGCGCGGGCTCGACGTCGACGACTTCGCCGGGCGGCTGTCGTTCTTCTTCTGCGTCGGGATGAACTTCTATCTCGAGGTCGCCAAGCTGCGCGCCGCGCGCCTGCTGTGGTGGCGGATGATGAAGGCGTTCAACCCGAAGAGCCCGCGCTCGATGATGCTGCGCACCCACGTGCAGACCTCGGGCTGGTCGCTCACCGAGCAGGACCCGTACAACAACGTCGTGCGCACCGCGATCGAGGCGCTCGCGGCGGTGTTCGGCGGGACGCAGTCGCTGCACACCAACTCGTTCGACGAGGCGATCGCGCTGCCGAGCGACTTCTCGGCGCGGATCGCGCGCAACACCCAGCTGATCATCCAGGAGGAGACGCACATCCCGGCGGTCGTCGACCCGTGGGCCGGCTCCTACATGATGGAGAAGCTGACCCAGGACATGGCCGACGCGGCGTGGGCGACCATCGAGGAGATCGAGGCGATCGGCGGCATGACCAAGGCGGTGCAGTCCGGCTGGGCCAAGCTCAAGGTCGAGGCGTGCGCCGCCGAGAAGCAGGCACGCATCGACCGCGGCGAGGACGTGATCGTCGGCGTAAACAAGTACCAGCTCGAGGAGGAGCCGCCGGTCGAGATCCGCGAGATCGACAACACCGCGGTGCGCGAGGCGCAGCTCAAACGCCTGCAGGCGGTCAAGGCGAAGCGCGACCGGAAGACGGTGGACGCGGCGCTCGCGGCGCTCACCGACGCGGCCCGGACCGGCAAGGGCAACCTGCTCGCGCTCTCGATCGAGGCGATCCGCGCCCGCGCCACGGTGGGCGAGGTGAGCGACGCGCTCGAGAAGGTGTGGGGTAGGTACCAGGCCGCCAGCCAGACCGTGTCGGGCGTCTACGGCGCCGCGTTCATGCACGACGCCGGCTGGAACGCGCTCAGGGCCGACATCGAGAAGTTCGAGGCCGAGGAAGGCCGCCGCCCGCGGATCATGGTGGCGAAGCTCGGGCAGGACGGCCACGACCGCGGCGCGAAGGTCATCGCCACCGCGTTCGCCGACCTCGGCTTCGACGTCGACATCGGCCCGCTCTTCCAGACGCCGGAGGAGGGCGCGCGGCAGGCGATCGAGAACGACGTCCACGCGATCGGCGTGTCGACGCTCGCCGCCGGCCACAAGACGCTCGTCCCGCAACTCGTCGAGGCGCTCAGGAAACAGGGTGCGCCGGAGATCGTAGTGGTCGTCGGCGGCGTCGTGCCGCAACAGGACTACGAGTTCCTGGCGCGCGCCGGCGTCGCGGCGGTATTCGGCCCGGGCACGGTCATCTCGGAGGCCGCGCGCACGGTGCTGAAGGCGATCCGGGAAGCGCGGGTCGCCGCCGGCGCGGTGTGATGCGGGCGATCGAGCGCGCGCGCGCGACGCGCGACCGCCTCGACCCCGCCGACCGCCGGCTTGCCGACGGCGTGCTCGCGCACGAGCCGCGCGCGCTCGCCAAGGCGATCACGCTGCTCGAGTCGTCGCGGCGGGACCACCAGGCGCGGGCCGGCAAGCTGCTCGAGGCGCTGCTGCCGCACGCCGGCCGGAGCTTTCGCGTCGGCATCAGCGGCGCGCCCGGCGCCGGCAAATCCACTTTCATCGAGACGCTGGGCCTCTTCCTGACCGGCCGCGGCCACCGGGTAGCGGTGCTCGCGGTCGATCCCACGAGCGCGCTCTCCGGCGGCTCCATCCTGGGCGACAAGACGCGGATGGAGCGCCTCGCGCGTGACCCGAACGCGTTCATCCGGCCCTCCCCCTCCGGCGGCATGCTGGGCGGCGTCGCCCACATGACGCGCGAGGCGATGCTGGTGTGCGAGGCGGCGGGTTACGACGTCGTGATCGTCGAGACGGTCGGCGTCGGACAGTCGGAAATCGCGGTGGCCGGCATGACCGACTGCTTCGTCCTCGTCGCGCTGCCGAACGCGGGCGACGACCTGCAGGCGATCAAGCGCGGGATCGTCGAGCTGGTCGACGTGGTGGCGGTGAACAAGGCCGACATCGACCCGAAAGCGGCCGAGCTCGCGCGCACCCAGATCGCGAACGCGCTCGCGATGCTGCGCCCGCACGAGCAGGTCACGGGGGAAGGGAAGGGGTCCCCGGCCACCTTCTGGACGGCGCCGGTCGTCAGCTTGAGCGCACTGAAGGCGGAAGGGATCGAGGATTTCTGGCGCGAGTGCGAGCGCTTCCGCGACACGCTGACCGCGAGTGGCGCGCTCGCGGCGAAGCGCCGGCGCCAGGCGCTCGACTGGATGACCGCGCTCGTCGAGCACGAGCTGCACGCGCGGTTCTACCAGCACCCCGCGGTGAAGCAGGAGATCGCTTCGGTGCGCGAGGCGGTGGCGAATGGGACGATGACGCCGGCGGCGGCCGCGGAGAGGTTGTTGAACGCCGCAAGGTGATGAACGCTGCCGCGTGAATTCTCCGCGGCCCGGCCACAGGCCGGGCCGCGAACATGCTTTCGGGGAGAGAGTCCATGCAAGAGATCATCCGCCAGCTCGAAGAGAAGCGGGCGCAGGCGCGGCTCGGCGGCGGCGAGAAGCGCATCGAGGCGCAGCACGCCCGCGGCAAGCTCACCGCGCGCGAGCGCATCGACCTCCTGCTCGACACCGGCTCGTTCGAGGAGTGGGACATGTTCGTCGAGCACCGCTGCACCGATTTCGGGATGGCGGACCAGAAGATCCCGGGCGACGGGGTGGTGACCGGCTACGGCACGATCAACGGCCGGCTCGTGTTCGTGTTCAGCCAGGACTTCACCGTGTTCGGCGGCGCGCTCTCCGAGCCGCACGCCGAGAAGATCTGCAAGGTGATGGACAAGGCGATGCAGGTCGGCGCGCCGGTGATCGGCCTGAACGACTCCGGCGGCGCGCGCATCCAGGAAGGCGTCGCCTCGCTCGGCGGCTACGCCGAGGTGTTCGAGCGGAACGTCCTCGCCTCGGGGGTGATCCCGCAGATCTCGGTGATCATGGGGCCGTGCGCGGGCGGCGCGGTGTACTCGCCGGCGATGACCGACTTCATCCTGATGGTGAAGGATTCGTCCTACATGTTCGTGACCGGACCGGACGTCGTGAAGACGGTGACCCACGAAGAGGTGACGCACGAGGAGCTCGGCGGAGCGGTCACGCATACGACGAAGTCCGGCGTCGCCGACTGCGCGTTCGAGAACGACGTCGAGACGCTGATGATGACCCGGCGGCTGGTGAACTACCTCCCCGGCTCGAACCGCGAGAAACCGCCCGTGTGGCCGACCGAGGACCCGGCCGACCGCGAGATCCCGTCGCTCGACACGCTCATCCCCGACCACCCGAACAAGCCCTACGACATCAAGGAGCTGATCCTCAAGGTCGCCGACGAGGGCGAGTTCTTCGAGATCCAGCCCGAGCACGCGAAGAACATCGTCGTCGGGTTCGCGCGGATGGCGGGTGCGCCGGTCGGCATCGTCGCGAACCAGCCGCTGGTACTCGCCGGCTGCCTCGACATCAAGAGCTCGATCAAGGGCGCGCGGTTCGTGCGGTTCTGCGACTGCTTCAACATCCCGATCATCACTTTCGTCGACGTGCCCGGCTTTCTGCCGGGAACCGCGCAGGAGTACGGCGGGATCATCAAGCACGGCGCCAAGCTCCTGTTCGCCTACGCCGAGGCGACGGTGCCGAAGGTGACCGTGATCACGCGCAAGGCGTACGGCGGGGCCTACGACGTGATGAGCTCGAAGCACCTGCGCGGCGACGTCAACTTCGCCTGGCCGTCGGCCGAGATCGCGGTCATGGGACCGAAGGGCGCGGTGGAGATCATCTTCCGCAAGGACCTCGGCGACCCGCAGAAGATCGCCGAGCGCACCGAGGAGTACCGGCAGAAGTTCGCCAATCCGTTCATCGCCGGGCACCGCGGCTACATCGACGACGTGATCATGCCGCGCGAGACGCGCCGCCGGATCTGCCGGTCGCTCGCGATGCTGAAGGACAAGCAGCTCGCCAACCCGTGGCGCAAGCACGCCAATATCCCGCTCTGAGATGTTCAAGAAAATCCTGATCGCGAACCGCGGCGAGATCGCCTGCCGGGTGATCCGCACCGCGCGGCGCATGGGCATCAAGACGGTCGCGGTGTACTCGGAGGCGGACAAGGACGCGCTGCACGTCGCGCGCGCGGACGAGGCGGTGCCGATCGGCCCGGCGCCCTCGGCGCAGAGCTATCTCGTCATCGACAAGATCATCGCCGCCTGCCGGCAGACCGGCGCCGAGGCCGTGCATCCCGGATACGGGTTCCTCTCCGAGAACGAGGGCTTCGCGAAGGCCCTCGAGAAGGCGGGCATCGTCTTCATCGGCCCGAACGTCGAGGCGATCGCCGGAATGGGCGACAAGATCGCCTCCAAGAAGCTCGCCGAGAAAGCCAAGGTCAGCACGATTCCCGGCTACACCGACGTGATCCGGGATGCGGCGCACGCGGTCGAGGTGGCGAAGAAGGTCGGCTACCCGGTGATGATCAAGGCGAGCGCGGGCGGCGGCGGCAAGGGTCTGCGGGTCGCGCGCTCGGACGCCGAGGCCCGGGAGGGCTTTGTCAGCTGCCAGAACGAGGCGCGGGCGGCGTTCGGCGACGACCGGGTGTTCATCGAGAAGTTCATCGAGGAGCCGCGGCACATCGAGGTGCAGGTGCTCGGCGACGCGCACGGCAACGTGGTCTACCTCTGGGAGCGCGAGTGCTCGATCCAGCGCCGCCACCAGAAGGTGCTCGAGGAGGCGCCCTCGCCGTTCCTCGACGAGGCCACGCGCCACGCGATGGGCAAGCAGGCGGTGGCGCTCGCCAAGGCGGTGAAGTACCGCTCGGCCGGAACGGTCGAGTTCGTCGTCGGCGCCGACCGCAGCTTCTACTTCCTCGAGATGAACACCCGCCTCCAGGTCGAGCACCCGGTGACCGAGATGATCACCGGCCTCGACCTCGTTGAGCTGATGATCCGCGTCGCCGCCGGCGAGAAGCTCGCGTTCGCGGCAGGACGAGATCCCGCTCCGCGGCTGGGCGATCGAGGCGCGGATCAACGCCGAGGACCCGTCGCGCGGCTTCCTGCCCTCGACCGGGCGGCTCGTCCAGTTCCGCCCGCCGGCGGAGCGGACCGGCGAAGTGCGCGTCGATACCGGCGTCTTCGAGGGCGGCGAAGTGTCGATGTACTACGACTCGATGATCGCGAAGCTGATCGCCCACGGCACGAACCGCGACGAGGCGCGGGCGCGGCTCGCCGAGGCGCTCGACGCTTTCGTGGTGCGGGGGCCGGCGACGAACATCGCCTTCCTCGCCGCGGTCGCGCGGCATCCGCGGTTCGCTTCCGGGACGTTCAACACCGGCTTCATCGCCGAGGAGTTCCCGCAGGGCTACGCACCGTCCGCGGCGCCGCTCGAGGACCCGAGCCTCTTCGTCAGCGTCGCCGCGGCGGTGCACTGGCGCTACGCCGAGCGCTCGGCGCGGATCGCCGGGCAGGTACCCGGTCACGAGCGCGATGTGGGTGACGCGCGCGTCGTGCATCTGCGCGGCGCGACCTACCCGGTGCGCGTCCGTTCGATCCCGGGCGGACAGGAAGTGTTCTTCGGCGGCAACTCGTTCACCGTCCTCTCGGGGTGGAAGCTCGGCGAGCCGCTGTTCTCGGGCACCCTGAACGGCAGGCGGATCAACGTCCGCCTCGAGCGCGCCGGGATGAAGTACCGGCTCGTCCACGCCGGCGTTGCGGCCTCGCTGCTCGTGCTCACCGAGCACGCGGCGAGGATGCAGGCGCTGATGCCGGACAAGCCGCCGCCGGACCTCTCGAAGTTCCTGCTCTCGCCGATGCCCGGGCTCCTCACCGAGCTCGCGGTCAGCCCCGGCCAGGAGATCAAGGCCGGCGAGAAGCTGGCGGTGATCGAGGCGATGAAGATGGAGAACGTGCTGCGCGCCGAGAACGACGCGGTGGTGAAGAAGCTGCTCGCGAAGGCCGGCGACAGCCTGGCGGTGGATCAGCCGATCGTCGAGTTCCAGTAAGAGTTACGCGACCGGCAATCCGGACGCTCCCGAGCTCGCGATCTCCTTCGCTATCTGCATCACGGTCCGGCAGGCGAGCGTCAGCTCGCCGTGGCGTGACATCGCGAGCGCGATATGCCGCGTCACGGCGGGACTGACGATCCTGGACGATTGCAGGCGGCAAGTCCTCGACGCAGCGGCGATCGCGTACGGTCCCAGCAGGGCGTAGATGCCCCCGTCGGACACGACCTGCGTCTGCAGGCTCAGTGAGTCGGCTTCCAGCACGATGTTCAGCGAGATGCCGTGCTCGGCGCCCAGCTGCTCGAGGCGATTGCGCCAGCTGCTCGGCCGGCAGAAGTGCACGAGCGGCAGTTTGTCGAGCGTCGAGAACGGAACCGTCGGCTGCGAAGTGAGCTCGTCGCCCTCTGCACCCACCAGGTAGGTCGGCGTCTCGACGAGGTAAGCGTCGCCGTTCCTGGGCGACGGGCTCGATCGAAAGAGGATCGCGAGGTCGACGCTCCCGTCCTCCAGCCAGGTCTCGAGCTGGGCGCCCTGGCCTTCGCGCACCGCAAGCTGGACGAGCGGATATTGCTTCTTCAGCCGGTAGTACAGCGTCGTCACCAGCGGGTGCGCAGTGGAAGGCAGGCTGCCCAGTCGCACGGTGCCGATCGGCGTCCCGGCCGAAGTACGAACGTCATTGGCGAGCTGCTCCGTGCTGGCCAGCCACGCGCGGATCTTGGGAGCGACCCGCTGCCCCAGCTCCGTCAGCGCCACCCCGCGGCCGGTGCGCTGGAACAGGCGCCCGCCGTATTCACGCTCCAAGTCGCTGATCTGCCGGCTGATCTGCGGCTGGCTCGTCCCGTATGCGACGGCCACTTTGCTGAGGCTGCCCAACTCTGCCGCCTCGATGAAGAGCTTCCAGGCACCGTAGTCCATAGCATGCCTCGCGCGTAGTTATACGCTGTGCAGTATGTCTGAAATGTCCGTTCTGCGTCTTCCGGCATGACTCACAGGCTTCCTACACTCGGTCCCGCATCAACGAATGAACGCAGCCGTCCAGGATCGAGCCGCCCACCACCCACTGATCCGGAAACTGGAGGAAATGATCATGAAAGCACTCGACCTCAGAGGCCTCACCCCCGCACCCGTCACGCCGTTCACGCGCGATGGCGCCGTCGACCACGCCGCGATCCAGCGCCTGGGCTCCTGGCTCGGCAGCATCGACGGCGTGAAAGGCCTGGTAGTCCTCGGCCACGCGGGCGAGGGCACCTTTCTCAGCGCCGACGAGCAGGCCGCGGTGATCCAGAGCTTCGTCAAGTCGGTCGACGGCAAGATCCCGGTCATCGCCGGCATCACGCTCGAAGGCACCCAGGTCGCCGCAGAGGAAGCGAAGCGCGCGGTCAGGGCGGGCGCCGCTGCCGGTCTCGTGTACCCGTCCCACGGGTGGCTCCGCTTCGGCTATCAGAAGGGCGCGCCGCAGGACCGCTACCGCGCGATCTACGAAGAGAGCGGCCTGCCGCTCATCCTCTTCCAGTACCCGGACGCGACCAAGGCGACGTACAACCTCGAGACGCAGCTCGAGATCGCCGCGCAGCCGGGCGTCTTCGCCATGAAGAACGGCGTGCGCAACATGCGCCGGTGGGACACCGAGATCCCGGTGATCCGCCGCGAGCGTCCGGACCTGCAGATCCTCACCTGCCACGACGAGTACCTCCTGCACACCATGTTCGACGTCGACGGCGCGCTGGTGGGCTACGGCGGCATCGCCCCCGAGCCGCTCATCGAGATGATCGCGGCGGGCAAGGCCAAGGACTATGCGAAGGCGCGCGCGCTCCACGACCGGCTGCTCCCGGTGACCAAGAGCGTGTATCACCGCGGGTCGCACATGGAAGGCACGGTCGCGCTCAAGCACGCGCCTGGTCGAGCGCGGAATCCTCGAACACGCAACCGTCCGCTCGCCCCTGCTGCCGCTCGAGCCGGGTGCCGAGATCGAGATCGCGAACGCCATGCGCTCGGCCGGTCTCGGCAAGGCGGTGGTCAAGAAAGCCGAGGCGCGCCGCGGCCGCGTGAACTGACGGACCGCCCGAGGCGCGACGCCGGCGGCGGAGCTGAAATCCGCTCCGCCGTCGGCCGCCGGAGGTCAAAGGAACAGAGGAAAGGTCATGAAGACATTCGTGAAGATGCTCATCGCGGCCGCCGCCCTGGCGTTCTCGACCCTCGCATCCAGTCAGGGTTATCCGAACAAGGTCGTGCGGATCGTCGTTCCCTACCCACCGGGGGGAACGGTGGATACGGTGGCGCGAGTGATCGCCGCGCGGCTCTCCGAGAACCTCGGTCAGCAGTTCATCGTGGACAACCGGCCGGGAGCGAACGGGACCATCGGCAGCAACGCGGTCGCCAAGGTCGCCCGCCGACGGCTACACGCTGCTCGTGCAGGCTTCGACGTTCGTGGCGGCGCCGCTGCTGATGAACAACGTCCCCTACGACATCGAGAAGGACTTCACGCCGATCACGCAACCTCGGCGCGGTGCCGCTGCTGGTCACGGTCAATCCCGGGCGTTCCGGCGAAGAACCTCAAGGAATTCATGGCCGCGATCAAGGCTGAGCCGAAGAAGTACGTCTTCGGCACTTCCGCAGTCGGGTCGGCCGAGTCATCTCGCGCAGGAGGCGATCAAGTACGACGGCAAGCTCGACTTCATGATCGTGCCGTACAAGGGGACCGCGCCGGCGCTCACCGACGCGGTGGGCGGGCACATCAGCGCGATGGTCGACGCGCTGCCCTCGACGATGCCGCACGTCAAGAGCGGGAAGCTCAGGGCCGATCGCGGTGACCAGCGCGAAGCGCATCCCGTCGCTGCCGGACGTGCCGACGGTCGCCGAGTCCGGGCTGCGAGGGATTCGAGATGGTGTCGTGGTACGGGCTCTGGGGCCCGGCGAAGATGCCGCCCGAGCTCATCGCGAAGATCCAGCAGGAAGTCGCGAAGGCGTTGAAGTCGGACCAGGTGGCCAAGACGCCTCGGCGAGCAGGGGTTCATCGTCTCGGGCTCGACGCCGGACGAGTTCAAGGCGTACATCAAGCAGGAGTCGGAAAAGTACAGCCGGCTCATCAAGGCGGCGAACATCAAGCTGGAGAACTAGCGCCGCGACGCGCGGGGCTGGCGGTCAGAACCGCACCCCCACCGCCACCCGCACCATGTCGTTCGGCGTGAAGTTCACCTTCGGATCCCAGGTGAGCCGCGCGAACCACGCCCGGTAGTCGAGGGCAACCGAGGCCCCCGCCGTCCGCACCGTCCCGCCGTCCTCGCCGTCGAGCGGGCCGGACTTGTAGAACGAGGTCGATGCCGAGTCGCGTCTCCGGCGTCGGCTTCGTCCGGTACACCGCGTGCGTGACCTGCTGCCCGGCGGCGGCCCACTCGCCGCGGACCTGGTACAGGAGGAAGCTCGTGTCGTGCGGCAGCCGCGCCCCGACGCCGAAGATCCACGCGTCGTTCGGATCGAAGTTGAGGTTGAAGTACGGCTTCTCGTTGGTCCGCGAGACGCCGATCAGGGCGTACACCTCGCCGCCCACCGCCGCGGCGACGCTGCCGCCGAAAAAACCCTGCGACGCGTACTGCGCCGAGAGCACCGCCTGCGCCGCCGGCAGCCGGACCGTGTACTCGTACCCGACGCGCGCCTGCCGGAACTCGCCCGGCTGGTCGTAGTAGCCGACCCACGCCGTATGCGGCCCGTAGACGCCGCGCAGGTTGACGTCGCCCGCGCCCGGTCTCGTTCGTCGTGGAGTAGTAGGTCGTGGTGAGCTTCCACGCCACCTTCTCGTCCGGCGGCGGCTCGCGGCTCCGCTCGCCGTCGGCCGACTCGTCGAAGGCGTGCGCGGCGCCCGCCGCGAGCGCAGCGCGGCCGCGCGAGCGCGCACGGCTAAGACCGTGCTGCGACGCCCGGTCAATCGTCCGGCGCGAGCGCCGCGATCACGTCGGGCGGCGCCTGCACGAGCTCGATCAGCACGCCTTCGCCCGCGATCGGGAACTCGTCGTTCGCCTTCGGATGGACGAAGCAGATGTCGTGGCCGGCCGCGCCCTTGCGGATCCCGCCCGGCGCGAAGCGCACGCCCTGCGCGGTCAGCCACGCCACCGCGGCCGGCAGGTCGTCGATCCAGAGCCCGACGTGGTTGAGCGGCGTCTCGTGCACCGCCGGCTTCTTCGCCGGGTCGAGCGGCTGCATGAGATCGACCTCGACCCTGGTCGGGCCGGCGCCGAGCGCGAGGATGTCCTCGTCGACGTTCTCGCGCTCGCTGCGGTAGTCGCCGGTCACCGGGAGCCCGAGGGCATCGACCCACAGCCGCCGCAGGCGCGCCTTGTCGAGACCGCCGATGGCGATCTGCTGGAGACCTAGGACCCGGAACGGTCTGGAGCTCATGCGCGCTCTTTGCGACGACAATAGCGCCGCGAGTTTACCGCCTGCACCGGGAGGGGACGATGCTGAGCTGGACCACGGCCTATATCGCCGCCGAATGGGTGATCCGGATCGCGATGCTCGTCTACGTGCCGCAGCGGCGCACGCCGGCGGCCGCGCGGACGTGGCTGCTGCTCGTGTTCTTCTGGCCGGTGGTGGGCCTCGTCGTCTACTGGGTGTTCGGCCGCATCTACTATCCGCAGCGCCGGATCCAGGAGCAGGTGCGCGCGTCGCGCTACGTCCGGGAGGCGCAGGCGGAGATGCGCGCCGAGCGGCCGGTCGCGCCTCCGCCGCTCGACCCGCTCGCCCAGCGCGCCGCCGAGCTCGCCGCGCGGCTCGGCGACTTCGAGGTCTGGGGCGGCAACAGCGTCGAGCTGCTCGCGGACTACCGCGGCGCGATCGACCGCCTCGTCGCCGACATCGACGGCGCCCGCGACCACGTTCACCTCCTCACCTACATCTTCGAAGACGACGCGACCGGCCGGCGCGTGGCCGCGGCGATCGCCGGCGCCGCCCGGCGCGGCGTCCTCTGCCGCGTGCTCGCCGACGCCGTCGGCTCGAAGCGCGGCCTCGCGCGTCTCGGCCCGGGTCTGCGCGCGGCCGGCGTCGAGGTGATCCCGCTGCTCCCGGTCGGGCTCTTCCGCCGCGGGACGGCGCGGTTCGACCTGCGCAACCACCGCAAGCTCACCGTGATCGACGGCGCGATCGGCTACGTCGGCTCGCAGAACGTCGTCGAGCCGGAGTTCATCCCCGGCTGCCCCAACGAGGAGCTGGTGGCGCGCGTGGAAGGTCCGGTGGTCGCGCAGCTCCAGGCGGTGATTCTCGCCGACCGCTACTTCGAGACCGGCGAGGTCGCGCACGCGGAGCGGCACTTCCCGCGGATCGCGGCGGCGGGCGAGTCGGCGGCGCAGATGCTGCCGAGCGGGCCCGGCTACGGCCGCGAGAACGCCCAGACGACGCTCGTCGCGCTGGTCCACGCCGCGCGCGAGCGGGTGGTGATCACGACGCCGTACTTCGTCCCGGACGAGGCGTTCCTGCAGGCGCTCGCCACCGCCAGCCTGCGCGGCGTGGAGACGCGGCTCATCGTGTCGGCCCGGTCCAACCAGCGGCTGACGCAGCTCGCGCAGAGCTCCTACTACGAGCGGCTGCTCGAGGCGGGAGTCGCGATCCACGAGTACGAGCCGCGCTTCCTGCACGCCAAGCACATGACCGTCGACCGGTCGGTCGCGCTGATCGGCTCGACCAACATCGACATCCGCTCGTTCGCGCTCAACTGCGAGGCCAGCCTGCTCGTGTACGACGCGCGGGTCGTCGGTGCGCTGGAAACCGTGCAGGCGCGCTACATCGCCGCGAGCCGCGTGCTCGACCCGGCGGCCTGGGCGGCGCGGCCGCTCGGGCAGCAGGTGGTGCAGAACTCGGCGCGGCTCGCCGACTCGCTGCTGTAGCGCCGCCTCAGGCGGGGCGCTCGTACGCCCGACGGCCGGCGACGTACGTCGCCCGCACCGCGCGGTCGTCGCCGAGCGTCATCTGCACGAACAGCGCTTCGTGCAGGTCGGCGGCGTGCTTCATCCGGTAGCGGATGAGCGGCGTCGACTCGAGGTCGAGCACGACGAGATCGGCGTCCATGCCGGGCGCGATGCTGCCGATCCGGTCGTCGAGGTACAGCGCGTGCGCCGCGCCGCGCGTCGCGAGGTAGAACGCGTGCCCGGCCGGGAGCGAGAAACCCGCGAGCTGCGCCGCCTTGTAGGCCTCGCCCATCGTCCGCAGGATCGAGAACGAGGTGCCGCCGCCGAGGTCGGTCGCCAGCCCGACGCGCACCGGCCGCTCCTTCTTCGACGTGACGCCCAGGTTCAGGCAGCCGCTGCCGAGGAAGAAGTTCGACGTCGGGCAGTGGGCGATCGCGGTCCCGGTCTCGTGGCAGCGCGCGAGCTCGTCCTCGGTGAGCCAGATGCCGTGGCCGTAGATCGCGCGCGGGCCGAGCTGGCCGTAGTGGTCGTAGACGTCGAGATAGCCCTTGCGATCGGGGTACAGCTCCATCACCCAGGCGATCTCGCGCCGGTTCTCCGAGATGTGCGACTGCAGATAGGTCCCCGGCGACTCCCGCCATAGCGCGCTCGCCGCCTCCATCTGCGCCCGCGTGCTGCTGGCCGCGAACCGGGGCGTCACCGCGTAGGCGAGCCGCCCGCGCCCGTGCCATTTCGCGATCAACGCCTTGGACTCGTCGTAGCCGCGCTGCGCGGTGTCGCGCAGCTTCTCCGGCGCGTTGCGGTCCATGAGCACCTTGCCCGCGATCATGCGCAAGTCGTGCTTCGCCGCCGCCTCGAACAGCGCGTCGACCGACTCCGGATGGACCGTGCAGAAGACGGCCGCGGTGGTGATGCCGTTGCGCAGGTTCTCGTCGATGTAGATGCGCGCCGCCTCGCGGGCGTGCCGCCGGTCGCCGTACTGCTGCTCGGCGACGAACGTGTACTTCTCCAGCCAGTCGATGAGCTGCCCGCCATAGGCGCCGATCATCTGCACCTGCGGAAAGTGGACGTGGCAATCGACGAACCCGGCGAGGATCAGGGACCGCCGGCCGTAGTCCTCGACCTTCGTCCCGCGCGGCAGCAGCGGGCGCACGCGCTTCGCCGGGCCGAAATGGGTGATCGAGCCGCCCGCCATCGCGACGATGGCGTCCGGCTCGTAGACGAGCGTGTGCTCGAGCCCCTGCTGGAACGGATCGCCGGTGAACGTGAGCGCCGGGCCGCGGATCGCGGTGACCGCTGCCTCCGAGGCCGCTTTGCCCGGCAACGCCTTACTCGGCCTTGACCCCGGCCGCTTTCACGATCGCGCGGTAGCGCTCGAGGTCCTTCCGGATGCGAGCGAGGAAATCCGCCTGCGACATGCCGACCGCCTCGAAGCCGGCATCGCCGAGCCGCGAGCGCACGTCGGGCTGCTCGAGGGTCTTGCGCACTTCGCCGTTCACCCGGTCGACCACCGGCTGCGGCGTGCCCTTCGGCGCGAACAGCCCCGACCAGATCGACGCGTCGACGTCGAGGCCGGCATCGCGCGGCGTGCTCCACGCCGGCTCCGGGCCCCACTTCCGCGCGGTCGTGATACCCGCCACCTTGGCGCGTCCGGACTTCAGGTGCGGCGTGGCGCCGGGGAGTGCAATGACGCCGAACTGGACGTCGCCCGCCGCGACCGCGGTCGCCGCCGGCGCACCGCCCTTGTACGGCACGTGCACCAGGTTGATCCCGGCCGCCTGCGCCAGCCACTCTCCGGCGAGGTGGTTGATGCTGCCGTTGCCGGCGGAGGACCAGCTGATCGATCCGGGCTTCGCCTTCGCCGCCGCGACCAGCTCCTTCAGGCTGTTGAACGGCGCCTGGCTGTTGGCGAGATAGAGCATCGGCCCGTCGCTCACCATCGTGATCGCGACGAAATCGCGGTCGAGATCGTACGGAACTTCCTTGAACAGCGCCGGGTTGACCGAGAACTCGCCGGTGTGCGCCATCAGCAGCGTGTAGCCGTCCGGCGGGGACTTCGCCGCGGCGGTGGTGGCGATGAAGCCGTTGCCGCCCGGACGGTTCTCGACCACGAACTGCCAGCCGAGGCGCTCGGTCATCTTCGTCGTCAGGATCCGCGCCGTCGTGTCGACCGCGCCGCCGGGCGCGAACGGCACCAGGATCCGGACCGGCTTCGACGGATAGTCCTGGGCGAACGCGGGCGCCGCGACCGACAGGGACAGGCACGCCGCAGAGAGAGCCGCAACGAGTACACGCATTACCGTTCCTCCTTTTTCGGCGGCTGCATCCGGCGCTTCTTCGCCGCGAGCTGCACCGCATCGATGATCTCGGGATACGCCGCGCAGCGGCACAGGTTTCCCGACAGATAGTGCCGGATCGCATCCTCGTCGGGATCGGGATGCGCATCGAGGAGCTGCCGCGTCATGAGCACGAACCCGGGGGTACAGAACCCGCACTGGAACGCGCCCGCCTCGATGAATGCCTCCTGCACCGCGTCCAGGCCCTCGCCGCGCTCGGCGTGCTCGACGGTCGTGACCTCGGCGCCGTTGGCGAAGGCGGCGAGATAGAGGCAGCCCGACACCGCGCGTCCGTCCACGAGCACGGTGCAGCAGCCGCACAGACCCTGACCGCAGCTCTCGCGCGCGCCGCCGAGGCCGAACTGCCCCTGCAGCACCTCGACGAGGTTCTCGTGCGCGCCGACGTGAGCCGAGACCGGCTCGCCGTTCAGGCGGAAGCGGATCGTGCGTATCTCGGCCATGCAGGTCAGGATACGAGGGGGCAAGGTCCCCCGCGTGCTCCCCGAAGCCAGGAAAGCGCCGCCCGCGGCGTCGGTTTCATTTCAGTCATCCCCCAGCGGCTCGTTCCGCGCGGCCCGCAGCGCGCGATACACCGCCTCGGCGTTGAGCGGGAGCGACGTCAACCGGACGCCGACGGCGTCCTCGATCGCGTTCGCGATCGCCGGCGACACGCCGAACGTGCCGGACTCGCCGACGCCCTTCGCGCCGAACGGTCCGGTGCGCTGCTCGGCGTCGACCGCCTCGCTCACCATCTCGCGCGGCAGGTCGTGGAAGCCGGGGATCTTGTAGTCGGCGAGCGAGGCGTTGCGGAGCTGGCCGGCGTCGAAGGTCATCTTCTCGAACATCGTGAAGCCGAGCTGCATGATCGACGCGCCCGAGATCTGCGTCGCGACGATCTTCGGGTTGATCGGCGTGCCGACGTCGGCCACGTTCACCAGCCGCGCGATGCGCACGTGGCCGGTCTCGGTGTCCACCTCCACCTCCACGCCCGCGCCGCCGACCATCCAGAACGGCGTCGCGTTCGGCGTGAGCCCGGTCGCGTAGTCGGGCGGGGTGTAGCTCGGGATGAAGCTCGCCGTGCCGATCACGTTGCCCGCCTGCATGCCGTAGCGCTTCCGGAAGACGTCGCCGACGGGCAGGTCGGCGTCCGGCGGCAGCCCGGCCTCCGCCGCGAGCGCGCGCAGCTTCGAGCGCGCGTCCTCCGCCGCGAAGCGGACGGCGTTGCCCATGTGGAACAGCGACCGGGACCCGAGCGTCGCCATATCGTAAGGCGTCGCATCGGTGTCGGAGTGGACGACCGTGATCGATTCGGCCGGCATGCGGAGCACCTCGCCGGCGATCTGGGCCATCGCGGTGTCGGAGCCCTGGCCCATGTCGACCGTGCCGCAGTAGACGATGCAGCTACCGTCGGCGTTGAGGGTCACCATCGCGAGCGAGGTCGTCGGCGCGACGCAGGCCTTGAAGCCGATCGCGAGGCCGCGGCCGCGCCGGACCGGGCCGGTGCCGCGGTCGAACGGCCGCGCCCAGTCCATCAGCGCCTCGATGCGGTCGAGCACCTTGCCGAGCGCGGCGTCCTGCATGAGGGTTCCGGTCGCCTGGGGACGCCCGTCGCACAGCAGGTTCTTGCGCCGGAACGCGAGCGGATCCATCTTCAGCGCGCGCGCGATCATGTCGGTGTGGCTCTCGTACGCCCACACGAGCTGCGGAATGCCGAAGCCCCGCAGCGCGCCGGCCGGCGGCAGGTTGGTATACAGCGCGTACGAGTCGATCGCGACGTGCTCGATGTCGTAGGGGCCGGGCGCGGTGAAGCCCGACTTCTGCGTGACGCGCGGGCCGATGTCGGCATAGGCGCCGCCGTTCCACCACACCTCGCACTCGCGGGCGGTGATCCGGCCGTCCTTCGACACGCCGCTCTTGATCCGGAACGTCGTGGCGTGCTTGGTGATGGTGAAGAACTGCTCCTCCATCGTGAGCGAGACCTTCACCGGCCGGCGCGTGAGGAGCGCGAGCACCGCGACGAGCGCCTCGAGCTTGATGTAGAGCTTCGCGCCGAACCCGCCGCCGAGGAACGGCGCGCGCACGCGGACGCGGTTCTCCGGCCAGCCGAGGAGCCGCGCGATCTCGATGCGCACGAACGACGGGCTCTGCGACGCGGTGTGGATGGTGAGCGAGTCCTCCCGCGACTCCGCCACCGACACGAGCGGCTCGAGCGGCGTGTGCATGACCTGCTGCGTGCGGAAGGTGTGCTCGAAGACGTGATCGGCGCCGGCGAGGGCCTGCT
>CAWHBL010000030.1:0-65225 GCA_963827555.1 uncultured beta proteobacterium | reverse complement strand
TCTGCGGCAGCGACTCGAGCAGGGTGACGTCGAGCATGACCCGAGCGCGCGATGCGCCCATCACCCGCGCCGCCGCCTGCCGCGTCTTCCGCGCGTTCATCACGCCGTACGCGGTGTTGAACAGGATGAGCAGCGCCGCACCGAACGCGGCGACGGCCACCTTCGTGCCCTCGCCGACGCCGAGGATCACGAGGAAGAGCGGGAAGAGCGCCGAAGCGGGCGTGGAGCGGAAGAAATCGATCACGAACTCGACCGAGCTGTACAGGCGCTGCGACGACCCGAGGACGATCCCGAGCGGCACGGCGACCGCCACCGCGATCGCGAACGCGATGAGCGTCCGCCGGACGGTGATCAGGGAGTCCCTGACGAGCGCGCCGCCGACGAAGCCGTCCCAGATCGCCTTGAAGGACTCCCCCGGCGAGGGCAGCAGGACCGGGTCGATCCAGCCCGTCTGGTAGACGAGCCACCAGAGGGCGACGAACCCGACCGCTCCCACTGCCGGGGTGAGCGCGCCGAACCGCTCGCGCATCGTGCGCTCCACGCCGCGGTCAGAACGTCTTCATGAAGGTCTTGACGTCGATCTTGCTCTTCACGATCCCCGCCTCGGTCGCCAGATCGACTAGCTTCTGGAAATCGGCGACCTGCGCCGGCGAGAAGTCGCGCACCATGTAGTAGCGCGAGAGGGGCACCGTCTGAGCGATCTCGGGGGCAGTGTTCATGTGCGCCGAGAGCAGGTCGCGCGCCTTCGGATCCTCGTTGCCGTCCTTGAGCGCTTTCGCCCACGCGCGCGCGAACCGCTCGGCGACCTGGGGCCGCTCCTTCAGGAAGCGGTCGCTCATGACGCCGCCCGCGAGCACCGCGCACGCGTCGGGCCGCCCGAGCATGTGGGTCGCGATCACGCCCGCCTCCAGCTTCCGCCCGACGCCGCGGTGGACCATCATGCTCACTACCGGCTCGAGCGAGTAGGCGACCTCGAACTGGCCCGACTGGATGCCCGGGAGGTGCTGCGGCATCGGCTGCTCCTGCATCGTGTAGTCGCGGCCCTCCTCCAGCCCGATCGCCTTGAGCACGCCCTTCGCGACGAACAGGTTGCCCGGCCCGGGCGCCGACATGATCCGCTGGCCTTTCAGGTCCTTCAGCGTCTTGATCGTCGTGTTCTTCGACGACACCACGAACGCCTCGAGCTGGTACTGGGTGTTCTGGCAGTTGACCGAGAAGTAGTTCGCCGTGCCCGGCCGCAGGACGTTGATGTTCGCGCCCTCGAGCGAGAGCAGGTTGGACGCGGTGTCGAGATCGCCCTTGACGAGCCCTTGCACGATCAGCGGGTGGGTGGCGAGGGGAATGCCCTCGACGTCGAGCTTCTCGGCGGCGAAATAGCCGCGCTCGCGCGCGATGAAGTAAGGCATCGCCGACGAGGCGATGAAGAGCCCCATCTTGACCTTGTCCTGCGCAAAGGCGTTCGGCGCAGCGGCGGTCGACGCCACGAGCGCCAGCGGGACGATGAAACGCTTCAGTGCTTGCATGGATGCTCTCCCTCCCTCCTCGGTGTGATGCGTATCGTACGGTCAGCAATGTCCGCGCCAGCGGCGCGGCGCCTATTGTCCGGACAAGACGGGATCATATAATGACCCCCGTCGATTGCATCCCCCACGAGTCGATCCCGATGCATCCCGAAGGTATCGGCGCGCCGGTGCGCCGCCGCGAAGACCTGCGCTTTCTCGTCGGGCAGGGACAGTTCGTCGCCGATCTCGTGTTCCAAGGCGAGCTCGCCTGCGCGTTCGTGCGCTCGCCGCATGCCCATGCCCGCATCGACCGTATCGACACGCAGGCCGCCGCGGCTGCGCCCGGCGTCGTCGCCGTCTACACCGGTGCCGACATGGCCGCCGACGGTGTGGGGCCAATGGCACCGTTGTGGCGCATCCCCGGCGCCAACGGCACGAAAATGAGCGACCCGCCGCGCTGGACGCTCGCGCGCGAGCGCGTGCGCCACGTCGGCGAGGCGGTCGCCCTCGTGATCGCCGGAACACGCGATCAGGCGCTCGACGCGGCGGAGCTCGTGGCGATCGACTGGGCGCCGCTGCCGGCCGTCGTCGACGTGCGCGACGCGGCGAACCCCGACGCGCCCCAGCTCCACCCGGAAGCCCCCGGCAACCTCGTCGTGCGCTTCCAGCGCGGCAACGTCGCCGCCACCGAGGAAGCTTTCGCCAAAGCGAAGCATGTCGTCGCCGTCGAGCTCGTGAACCACCGCATCGCCTGCGCCGCGCTCGAGCCGCGCGCGGTCGCGGCCATCGCCTCGCCGACCCGCGGGCTCGACGGCCACGAGGTCGTGATCTACTCGGCGACACAGGTGCCGCACCACATCCGGAAGTTCGTGTCCGAGCAGCTCGCCATTCCGGAGACCTCGGTGCGGGTCGTAGCGCCGGACGTCGGCGGCGGCTTCGGCACCAAGGGCAAGCACTACCCCGAGGAAACCGCGCTCGCGTGGGCCGCGCGCAAGCTGCGGCGGCCGCTGAAATGGGTGTCGACGCGGAGCGAGGCGTTCGTCAGCGATTACCAGGCGCGCGACCACGCCACTCGCGCCGAGCTCGCGCTCGACGCCGACGGGCGCTTCCTCGGCCTGCGGGTGACGACGCTCGCGGCGGTCGGCGCCCAGATCTCGACCGTCGGCGCGGCCGTCCCGACTACTGTCTACACCGGCGTCCTGTCCGGCCCCTACCGGATCCCGGCGATCGCCGCCGACGTGAGCGTCCTCTTCACCAACACCGTGCCCACCGACGCTTACCGGGGCGCCGGGCGCCCCGAGGCTTGCTACGTCCTCGAATGCCTGGTCGAGGAAGCCGCGGCGCGGCTCGGTTTCGACCGCATCGAGCTGCGACGCAAGAACTTCATTCCGGCAACGGCGATGCCGTACACGACGGCCGTCGGACCGACTTACGACACCGGCAACTTCCGGAAGCTCTTCGAGCGCGTGCTCGAGCTCGCCGACCACGCGAGCTTTCCCGCGCGCCGCGAAGCGGCCGCGAAGCGCGGACTGCTGCGCGGGTTCGGCGTCTGCTACTTCGTCGAGAGCTCTGGCGTCGCGCCGTCGAAGTACGCCGGCATGTTCGGCGCGCGTGCCGGCTTCTTCGATTCCGCCGACATCCGCGTGGCCGCCGACGGCAGCCTGCTCGTCATGTGCGGCACGCACAGCCACGGGCAGGCGCACGCCACGACGTTTCCGCAGGTGCTCGCGTCCCGCCTCGGCGTACCGCTCGACATGATCGAGCTGGTCGAAGGCGACACCGGCCGCGTGCCGTATGGCACCGGCACCTTCGGCTCGCGCTCGATGGTCATCGCCGGCTCGGCGATCGTCATGGCCGCGGACAAGATCATCGCCAAGGCGCGCCGGGCTGCCGCGCACCTCATGGAGGCGGCGGAGAACGATGTCGAGCACCTCGTCGTCGACGGCCACGGCGAGTTCCGTGTCGCGGGCACCGACCGCCGTCTGACCTGGGCCGAAGTCGCGCGCGCGGTGACCTACGCGCACAACCTGCCGCCCGGGATGGAGCCGGTGCTGCACGAGAACGCGTTCTTCGACCCGGTGAACCTCACCTGGTCGAATGGCGCCCAGGCCTGCGAGGTCGAGATCGACCCGGAGACCGGCGTGACGCGGCTCGTCGCCTACGTCTGCGTCGACGACATCGGCACGGTCATCAACCCCATGGTGGTGGAAGGCCAGGTGCACGGCGCCGCCGCACAGGGCATCGGGCAGGCGATGTTCGAGGGCACGCATTACGACCGCGCCACGGGCCAGCTCTTCACCGCGTCGTTCATGGACTACGCGATGCCGCGCGCGGACAACACGCCCGCGTTCGTGTCGGAGACCGACGAGACGCAGCCGTGCACGCACAACCCGCTTGGCGCGAAGGGCTGCGGCGAGTCGGGCACCATCGGCGCGCCAGCGGCGATCACCAGCGCGATGCGCGACGCCCTTCGCCCGCTCGGCGCCGCCGGCATTGCCATGCCGTTCACGCAAGGCAAGGTCTGGAAGGCCATCCGCGACGCGCGACGCGCGGTTTAGCCCGCCGCCCTACTCGCCCGCGTCGATGATCGCGATCACCGGCCCGCCGCCGTGCGGGCCCTGGTGCATCGCGTCGACCGACACGAACACCGCCGGATCGCCGATCGCGGCGGCCGCAACGCCGCCCACCGCGCCCTTCGCGTGGCGGTGGTGGTGCACGTCGGAGTCGTCGAGCATGATCTGGCGCCGGCCGCGCAGCACGCCGCGGTGGTCCGCCTCGCACTTCAGGAAGCAGTTCACCAGCCGCCCCTTCAGATCTTCCGCGCGCGCCCGCTCGGGCAGATCGAGGCCGGCATTGCGGATCGCGTCGTAGATACCGTCGATGTCGAGCGCATCCTTCATGACCGAGTGGCCGATGCGGTAGCGGCCACCAGCGCCCGCCTTGTTGCCGAGGAGCACGATCTGCCCGGCGTCCAGCTCGACGCCCGACGAGCACGAGGCGACCGACGAGTAAAGCTCGAGATTCTTGCAGACGTCCTCGGCCTTGTAAGACTTGACTTCGCCGAGCGCCACCGCGATGCCGAGCGCAGTCGTGCCGTTCGACACGCCCATCGAGTCGTGCACCTCGCAGGCGACCGTCTTCCCGCGACGCTGCGCGTCCTGCACCCAGTCGATCGTGAGCAGCGGCGTCTTGGTTTGCACGTAGTGCACGTCCTTGGGGTCGGCGATCCCGGCGTCTTTCATCGCGGCAAGGACCCCCGCGGCAATCTTCTCGACCATCGCCGGCCGCCCGATGTCTTCCGGGAAGATCTGCGGGCTCATCGCGGTGCCGATCGCGAGCCGCGCGTTCGAAGCCGGCCCGGTCTTCGGTGTCTCCGCGAAGACCGTCGCGTGCGGCGTGATCACGCCGTCGCAGCCGCCCGACCAGACCATCGGGATCTGCTTCACCGCCTCGGCGGAGCGCTTGCCGTGTTTCATCAGCACGGCGCGGAACGCCTGGTCGGCAAGGATGCGGGTGAAGTCGTTCACCCCACCGTTGCCCTCGGTCTTGCCGATCACCGCCACCACCTCATCGGCGGCGAACTTGCCGGCGCGGATGCATTCCTCGAGGCCCGAGGCGTCCTGGACGCTCTTCAGGATGACCTTTGCGACTTCGATTGCCATCGGTATCTCCTAAACCCGCGGTCCAAACTCGCCCCGCAGCATCTTGTCGTACCCCGGGCCGCGGTCGATCAGCGGCAGTGGGCCGTTACGCGCGGCGCGCAGCTCGTCGCGCAGCTTCGCCGTGACCGCGGCGTCGACGGTGTAGGCCGTCTCAACCTCCGCGTCGCGCGTGACGAGCACGACGCCGTACTCGCGCCGCGCCGCTTCGGGCGACACCTTCCGCTGGACGACATCGCGCAGAACCAGGTCCGGTGCGCGCTCGAGCGGATCGCCCCAGCCGCCGCCGCCGGTCGTCACGACCCGTACCACCTGCCCCGCCTTCACCGGCTCGCCGTCGACCAGCCCGCCGAGCGCCTTCGCCGCGCCGTGCAGGTCGACGGTCACGCAGAACGGCTCGCCCGCTTTGCCGCCCGCGACGCCGTAGCAGCCGAGCCGCACCCGGTCGGCGGTCACGATCGTGTGGCAGTCCACGAGCACGCGGTAGTGCTTGTCGTACCCGAGCCCGCCGCGGTGCTTGCCCGCGCCGCCGGAGTCGATGCTCAGACCCAGCCGCTCGACGATGACCGGGAAGCGATTCTCGGTGAACTCGGCCGGCTGGTTCCGCGAGTCGGGCACGATGTGGATCGCGTCGTTGCCGTCGGCGTAGTACCGCCCGCCCGAGCCGCCGCCGATCACCTCGCGCGAGAGAAAACTCCGGCCCTCGAGGTCGGCGCCGTAGAACCCGGTGTAGCGGATCGTCTCCTGGTCGGCCGGCATCCGCCCGCCGGTCGCCTGCGCGACGACGCCGGCGAGCAGGCCGAGCGAGCGCAGCAGCACGAACGAGCGCGCATTGGTGGCCGCCGGCCACTCGGGCGTGATCAGCGTCCCCTTCGGCGGGAAGATCACGTCGAAGACCTCGCACACGCCCTCGTTGACGTGGATTTCCGCCGCCCGCTCCGGCGTGTCGGCAAGGTTGCGCAGGATCGGCGCGATCCACTTGATCAGGAACGCCCCATCGGCGTAGTCGGCCGGCCAGTTGATCGGCCCGGAGGACTGCGGCGCGGTGCCGTTGAAGTCGAGCGTGAGCCGCCCGCCTTTCTTGACGACGCGCAACGCGAGCCGGTGGAGGCTCGGGTCGGTGACCCCGTCGTGCTCGACGAAGTCCTCCCAGGCGTACTCGCCGTCGGGGATCTTCGACAGCAGCTCGTTCGCATAGATGTCACGGCACTTGTCGAGGATCGCCTGGAAGCACGCCTCGACCGTGTCCCGGCCGAACCGATCAAATAGCTCCTCCATCCGCCGCGCGCCCATCCGGATCGCCTCGATCTCGCTGTCGAGGTCGGCCTCGAGCATCTCCGGCACGCGCGTGTTGCGCCGGAGGATGCTGAACACTTCGTCGTTCCGCCGGCCCTCGCGGTAGATCCGGATCGGCGGAATCGCGAGCCCCTCCTCGAACACCGTGACCGCCGTCCCCGGCATCGACCCCGGCACGCGGCCGCCGATGTCGTCGTGGTGGCCGAACGCCTGGATGTAGGCGACCACCTCGCCGCGGTGGAACACCGGCACCGTCGAACAGATGTCGGGCAGGTGGCCGATCGAGCCCTCGGTGAGGTACGTGTCGTTCATCAGGAAAACGTCGCCCGGCCGCATCGTTTCCGGCGGGTAGTCGCGCACCACCGCGTTCGGCATCGCCGAGTACGAGCGCCCGGTGAGCTTGCGGCAGCGGCGATCGAAGAGGCCGACGCGGTAGTCGTGCGCCTCGCGAATCATCGGCGAGCGCGCGGTGCGCTCGATCGCGTACTCGATCTCCGCCTCGATCGAGTTGAGCGTGCCCTCGACGATCTGGAGCACGATCGGATCGACTTCCGCGGGTTGCGGCCTGAGGATCGCCGCCATCACTGCCTCCGCACGATCATGATGCCGTACGCGTCGACCGTCAGCGTCTGCCCGGGGAACACGACGGTCGTCGAACCGAACTCCTCGATCACCGCCGGCCCGTCGATCCGCGCACCGGGGGAAAGCGCGGCGCGATCGTAGACGGGCGTCTCGACGAAGGCGCCGCCGAAGAACGCGCGCCTCGCGGTCCGCGGCTTGACCGGCGCACCGCCCGCGAGCATCGGCAGGGCCGGCCGGTCGATCAGCCCGAACCCCGACACGCAGGCGTTGACGAGCTCCACCTTCTGCTTGCCGCGATAGCCGTAGCCGAACGCCTTCTCGTGCGCGGCGTGGAAAGAGTCCACCAGTGCCGCGACGAACGCCGCATCGATCGCGCCGCCCGGCGCCTGCACCCGCACCTCCATCGACTGCCCGACGTAGCGCACGTCGGCCTCGCGAACCACGCGGATGTTGCGCGGATCGATCCCGTCGTGCGCGAGCGTTGTGGTCGCCTCGGCCTCGAGCTGGCGATAGAGGTCGGCGAGCCCCGCCGGGTCGAGCGCGTCCTCGTGGGTGACCCGGGTCGCGATGTGATCGGTGCGCCAGTCGACCGCGAGCAGGCCGAACGCGGAGAGGTTGCCCGGGTTGAGCGGGACGATGCACGCCTGCATGCCGAGGAGCTCCATCACTGCCGGCGACTGCGCCGGGCCCGAGCCGCCGAACGAGAGCAGCGCGAGTCCGCGCGGGTCGATACCGCGCTGGATCGTCATCTGGCGGATGCAGTTCGCCTGGTTCCAGTTCGCGATCTCGATGATGCCTTCGGCGAGCTGCTCGACGCCCATGCCGCTGCCGAGGCGCTTGCCGAGATCGGCGATGCCCCTCCGCGCGCGCTCGGCGTCGAGCTTGATGCCGCCGCCGATCAGCGCCGGCGGGATCCGCCCGAGCACGAGGTTGGCGTCGGTGATCGTCGGCTGGTCGCCTCCGTCCGGATAGCACATCGGCCCCGGCACCGCGCCGGCGCTCTTCGGACCGACCTTGAGATGGCCCTCGCGGCTGATCCAGGCGATCGAGCCGCCGCCGGTGCCGACGGTCTTGATGTCGATCATCGGGATACGCACCGGGAACGGTCCGACCGAGCCGCCGTTGGTGACCTTCGGACGGCCGGCCTCGATCAGGCACAGGTCGGTCGAGGTGCCACCAGCGTCCAGCGTAACCAGATCCTCGAAGCCGGCGATCTTCGCGACCACCGCGGCGCCGAGCGCGCCTGCCGCCGGCCCGGACAGCGCGGTGGTGATCGGCTTGTTCACGACCTGCTCGCTCGAGATCACGCCGCCCGAGGACTGCATCACCAGGAACGGCTTCGATCGCAGGTCCGGCCCGAGCTCGTCGTGGATGCGCTGCAGGTAGCGCCCCATGTGCGGCTTCACGAACGCGTCGACGAGCGTCGTCATCGCGCGCTCGTACTCGCGGTACTCGGGCAGCACGTCGCACGAGAGCGACACCGCGCACTCCGGGTATTCTTCGCGGAAGAGCTCGCGCACGCGGCGCTCGTGACGGTCGTTCGCATACGAGTGGATGAGGCAGACGCCGACGGCGCGGACGCCCCGCTCGCGGAAGAAGCGCGCCGCGAGCCGGGCGCTCCGCTCGTCGAGCGGTGCGAGCTCCGCACCGCGGAAGTCGAGCCGCCCGCCGACCTCGCGCACGAGCTCCACCGGGACGATGCGCTCGGGCTTCACCCAGAAGTACGAGTTGCCGTAGCCCTCGGGTACCGACTGGCGCGCGATCTCGAGGAGGTGCCGGAAGCCCGCGGTGACGACCAGGCCGAGCGAGTCGATCTCGCCCTGGAGCAGCGCGTTGGTCGCCACCGTCGTGCCGTGCGCCAGGCCGGCGAGGTCCGCCGCCGAGCGCCCGGTCTCGCCGAGGATGCGCGTGACGCCCTGGACGAGCCCGAGCGCGGGGTTCGCCGGCGTGCTCGGGACCTTCGTGACCGCGACCCGGCCCGACGCGCCGTCCACCGCGACGATGTCGGTGAACGTGCCGCCGGTGTCGATGCCGATGCGGAGGCGCTGGGTGGCTGCGGCAGTGCTCATGGGGTAGCGCCGAATCTAGCAGTGATCATGATTGCCGGAAAGCTCATCGGGTGAGCCAGCCGATGGCGGAAAATCGGCGGCATGGGAAGCGTAACTCGAACCACGTCGATGCCAGCGCGCCCGCTGGAGACGCGCATCATTCTCGTGCGCGGCGAGCGGGTGATGATCGACGCCGACCTGGCGGCGGTATACGGCGTGCCGACCAAGGCGCTGAACCAGGCGGTCAAACGGAACCCTCGCCGGTTCCCCGCGGATTTCGCGTTTCGACTGTCGGCCGCCGAGAAGTCAGAGGTGGTCACAAACTGTGACCACCTCGCGCGACTCCGATTCGCCTCGGCGCGCCCTTACGCCTTTACCGAGCACGGGGCCATCATGGCGGCGAATGTCCTGAACAGCCGGCGCGCGGTCGAGCTGAGTGTCGAGGTCGTGCGCGCGTTCGCGCGCCTGCGGGAGATGGTCGCCTCGCACAAGGACCTCGCGAAACGGCTGGACGAGTTGGAGAGCCGTTACGACCGCCAGTTCAAAGCCGTGTTCGATGCGATACGCGAGCTGATGCGACCGCCGGAGCCCAAGATGAAGCGCAAGATCGGTTTCGTGTGAACCGCTATGATTGAGCGCAGCCTTCTAGCCCCATTCCATGCCTGCGCAGCAGACCCGCTTCCGCACGAGCCGCGACGGCACGCGCATCGCGTATGCAGCCCGCGGCGCCGGTCCGCCGCTGGTCTGGGCGGCGAATTCAGGTCTTCCCGCTGAGCCACGTTTCAAGCCCGCTCCGTTCTAGAACCCGCCGCCGCCGCTTCCGCCTCTGGCCGCGGCCCGCGACACGCCGACGGGCGCTGCGCGCGTTCCGGGCCCTCCCGCTGCCGGCGCGGATCGGCATCGGCGCGATCGCCGTCGTCGCGTTGTGGTTCGCCGCCAACGCGCTGGTCCAGGTCGTCCGCAAACCCACCGAGCTTTTCTTCCCGGTGAGCGGCGTGCTCCACAAGACCCCGCCCGAGACCTGGCGATCGTATGCGACCGATCTTCCGCGCGCACGCGACGAGCGTGATCACGGCCGAATTCCTCGCCGCGCTCGCGCAGGTCGAGGCCACCGGCAACCCGGTCGCCCGGACGTACTGGCGGTGGCGGCCGACGCCGGAACCGTTCGAGGTGTACCGCCCGGCCTCGAGCGCCGTCGGCATGTACCAGATCACCGACGGAACGTTCGCCGAGGCGAAGCGCTATTGCATCCGCGACCACGCGGTGGCGGAGACCGGGGCGTGGCACGACGCGGGCGCGTGCTGGTTCAACGGCCTCTACTTCCGCGTCGTGCCGAGCCACGCGGTCGAGCTGACCTCCGCCTATCTGGACGTGCGGGTCGCAGGGATCCTCGCGCGCCAGCGCATCGGCACGGCGACGCTCCGCCAGAAGCAGGACCTCGCCGCGGTAATCCATCTGTGCGGCGCCGGTGCGGGCGAGGCGTACGCGCGCCGCGGTCTCAGGCTGACCGACGGCCAGCGCTGCGGCGACCACGACGTCCGTGCCTATCTCGAGCGCCTCGACGCCATGAAGCGCGTCTTCGCCCGGCTGGCGGCCGGCGGCTGAACCGCCGGCCGCGAGCGCGTCAAGGCATCGGCGCGACGCTCGCCGTGTCGCGCGTCACCGGCTCCTTCCTGAGCGCGGAGAACACGACGTACAGCACAATCCCGACCACCGCCGAGGTGGCGATCGCGGGCAGGCCCTGCGGGAAGACGCCGGCGATCTTGATCGGCAGGAAGCCGCCCTCGAAGCCGATGTTGCCGCCGATGCCGATCACCAGGATCGACGCCCCGACCGCGAGCTGCAGCGGGTCGAAGAGGTTCGACCTTGTGCTCCTGCATCAGCGCGATGCCCTGCATGCCGATCACGCCGAAGAGGTAGATCGCGAGCCCGCCGCTCACGAACACCGGGATGGTGGCGACGAACGCCGACAGCTTGCCGACGAACGCGAGCAGGATGCAGATCACGCCCGCCGCAAACAGCGCCGGCCCGGAGTAGTTCCGGGTGATCGCCATCAGCGAGTTGTTCTCGCCGTAGTTCGTGCCCGCGGTCGCGCCGAAGAGGCCGTGCAGCACGTCGCCGATGCCGTCGAGGACGAGGTTGAAGCCGACGTGCTGGTCGAGGTGGTACTTCTCCCGCCGCTGCTCCTCGGCAAGCCGGTCGACGTAGAGGCTGATCTGGTACAGGTGCGCCGTCGACTCGGGGATCGTGGCGAGCGCCATGATGCTGATCGAGAAGATCGCGGTCAGGCAGCAGCGGGCCCGAGAAGCTCGGCGCCGTCAGGTGCGGCATGGCGACGAGCGGCGCCGCGGCCACCTGGGCGAAGCTGATCTGGTCGGGCGCGACGACGAGGGTCAGCCCGTACCCGACGATCGCGCCGAGCAGGATCGGCAGCATGCCGATGAAGCCCCGGCCCTGGAGCAGGTACGAGAACGCGATCGTCGCGACCAGCGTGATGAGCGCGATGCCCCAGTAGCCGGGCACGACGGTGAGCGACATGTCGAGCGCGGCCTTCGCGAGGCCGATGCCGATCACGCACGCGACCGAGCCGGTGATGACAGGCGGCAGCACCCGGTCGAGCTTCGCCTTGCCGACGCGCTTGATCAGGAGGCCGACGATGACGTTGAGGAACCCGGTGCAGATGATGCCCGCCTGCATGAGCGCGATCACCTTGTCCGGGGCCGGCACCCCGAACTGCACCTTGTGCCCCGCCGCCTGCGCGATGCCGAGATACGCGGCGATGTAGCTGAAGCTCGAGCCGTAGAAGAGCGGGATGAACTTCCCGATGCCGCGCTTCGAGAGGAACGAGCGCGACGATCGTCGACACGCCGGCGCCGAGCAGCACCGTGCTCGGGTGGAACCCGCACAGCAGCGCGACGAGCACCGTCGCCGGGAACATGGTGACGACGTGCTGCAGGCCGAGCAGGACGAGCCTTCCGGCCTCCGGCCGGTCGTTGGGCAGGTAGCCCGACACGTTTGTTGCCATGGCTTTCCCTCCTTTTCTGGTTGGTTGCGCGTTCTTCTACCGACCCTTCGCTCACCGCTCGTGTTGCCTCATCCCCGCCCGCCCGCCAGCTCCCACAGCCGGTTCGGACTGAGCGGAATCTCCAGCAATTCGACGCCCTTTTCCGGCAGCCCGAGGGCGTCCTCCAGCGCCTGCGCGAACAGCGGCCCCACCGGGATCGCGCCGGCCTCGCCGACGCCCTTGATCCCGAGCGGATTCAGCGGCGAGGGTGTGACGGTGTGCGCGAGCTCCATGCGCGGCACGTCGAGCGCCGTCGGCAGCAGGTAGTCGGCGAGGGTGGCATTCAGCAGCTGCCCCTCGCCGTCGAAGACGAGCTGCTCGTAGAACGCGTTCCCGATCCCCTGCGCGACGCCGCCGTGCACCTGCCCTTCGACGATCAGCGGATTGATGAGCGTGCCGCAGTCGTGCACCACGACGTATTTCAGGATCTCGGGGATCATCGTCTCCGGATCGATAGCGACGATCATCGCGTGCACGCCGCTCGAGGTCGCGCCGCTCTCCGGGCCGAAGTAGCTCGTCGCCTCGAGCCCCGGCTCGGTGCCCGCCGCGACCGCCCCGCGCATCGGGTTCGCCATCACCGCGAGCTCGCCGAGCGCAACCGAGCGTCCGGGCACGCCGGCGATCGCGACCCGGCCGTCCGCGATGACGAGGTCGGCCTCGGCGCACTCGAAATGCTCCGCCGCGGTCCGCAGGATCTTCCGCCGCACCGCGACCGCCGCCTGGCTTACCGCGTTGCCCGCCACGACGGCGCCGCGGCTCGCGAACGTGCCGGCGCCCCAGTAGAACTGGTCGGTGTCGCCGGTGATCACCTCGACGTCGGCGACGCCGACGCCGACCTGGTCGGCCACGATCTGCGCGAAGCTGGTGAAGTGGCCCTGCCCCTGCGTGCCGATGCCGGTCAGCACGGACGCCTTGCCGTTCGTCTGCACCTGCACCTTGGCGCCCTCGTAGGGCCCGATGCCGGTGCCCTCGACGTAGCACACGACGCCGATGCCGACGTGCTCGCCCGCGGCGCGGCGCCGCGGCTGCTCCTCGCGGACGAACCGCTCGTAGCCGACGAGCTCCAGCGCCCTCGCCAGCATCGGCGCGTAGTCGCCGCTGTCGTACGAGAGCCGCGTGAAGTCCTGGTAGATGATCTCGTTCGAATAGGGGAAAGCGTCCGGCGGGATGAAGTTCCGGCGCCGGATCTCCGCGCGGTCGATCCCGAGCTCGCGCGCGGCGATGTCGAGCAGCCGCTCGATCACGAACACGCCGTGCTGGCGGCCGGCGCCGCGGTACGGCGTGACGATCGGGGTGTGGGTGAAGACCGCGGTGAACGTGCTGTCGTAGTTCGGCACGACGTACGGCCCGAGCAGCGTGCACTGGCTGTTGATCGGCACGGTGAGGCCGTAGGGGTCGTAGGCACCGGTGTCGTGCAGGAAGACGTCCTTGATGCCGAGGATCTTCCCGTCGGCGGCGAGCGCGATCTCGGCGTCGTGGATCTGTCCGCGCTCGTGGGTCGTCGCGACGAAGTGCTCGGCGCGGTCCTCGATCCACTTCACCGGCCGGCCGAGCCGGACCGCCGCCCACGGTACGAGCACCTCGTCCGGGTAGAACAGCATGATCTTCGGCCCGAAGCCACCGCCGATGAACGGCGCGACCACCCTCACTTGCCGCTCGGAGAGCCCGAGCATGCCCGCGAGCCCGTTGCGGATCGCGATCGGGGCCTGGGTCGTGTCCCACACGGTGAGCCGTTCGCTCCCCGCGTCCCACTGCGCCACGACGCCGCGCGTTTCCATCGGCTGCGCGCAGCCGTGGTCGTAGGCGAAGCGGCGCTTGATGACGCGGTGGGCGCGCTTCGCCGCCGCGGCGTAGTCGCCCTTCGTCTGCCGGACCTGCGCGGCGACGTTGTCCGGGAGATCGTCGTGGACGCGCGGCGCGCCGGGCGCCGCGGCCGCCGCGAGCTCGGCTGCGACCGGCAGCGGCTCCCAGTCGACCGCGATCTCCGCGGCAGCGTCTTCGGCGACGTACCGGTTCGTCGCGACGACCATCGCGACCGGCTCGCCGACATGACGCGCCTTGTCCTTCACCAGCGGGACTTGCGTCCGCTCGTTGAACACGGCGCCCGCGACCGGCGGCGCCGGGACGATGACCGGGCCGGGGCGCCAGTAGTCGCCGAGGTCCTTTGCGGTGTAGACGGCGACGACCCCTTCGCGGGCGAGCGCCGGCGCGACGTCGATCGACCGGAGCCGCGCGTGCGCGTACGGGCTCCGCAGGAACGCCGCGTGGAGCATCCCGGGCAGGTTCACGTCGTCGATGAACTGCGCGCGTCCGGCGAGGAGCCGCGCATCCTCGTTCCGCTTGACCGGCGCGCCGAACTGGCGGGTGCTCATCGGCCGCCCCCCCGCTTCGCCGCTAGCAGCACCGCATCCACGATGTGCTGATAGCCGGTGCAGCGGCACAGATTGCCCGATAGCGCCTCGCGGACCTCGTCCTCCGTCGGGGACGGGTGCTCCGCGAGGAACGCCTTCATCGTCATCAGGATGCCGGGCGTGCAGTAGCCGCACTGCAGGCCGTGCGCGTCCCGGAACGCCTCCTGCAGCGGGTCGAGCCCGGTCGGCCCCCGCGCGAGGCCCTCGACCGTCTCGATCACCGCGCCGGTCGCCTGCGGCGCGAACATCAGGCACGAGCGCACCGGCAGGCCGTCGACGAGGATCGTGCAGGCGCCGCACACGCCGTGCTCGCAGCCGACGTGCGTGCCGGTGAGCCCGAGCTCGTGGCGGATGAAGTCGGAGAGCAGCATCCGCGGCTCGACCGCGCGCTCTTGCCGCGTGCCGTTCACCGTGGTCGTCACGAGCACTCGTTCGCCGCTCATCGCTCCACCGCCTTCCTCGCCGCGGCTTCCAGCGCCCGACGAGTCAGCACCGTGGCGAGATGGCGCCTGAACGCCGCGCTCGCGTGCACGTTCCCCGGCGGGTCGATCTCGCCGCCCACCGCGGCGGCTGCGTCGCGGAGCTCGCGCTCGCCGGGGCGCCGGCCGACGAGCGCCGCCGCCGCCCGCGCCGCCCGCACCGGCGTCGGCCCGGCGTTGCACAGCGCGATCTCCGCCGCGGTGCACGTGCCGTCGGCTCCCAGTGTCACGACCGCGGCGACGCCCAGCAGCGCGTAATCGCCGCGCCGCCGCGCCACCTCGAGGAAGCAACTACCCGACCGGGGGGCGCGCGCGGGGAGCGCGATCTCCACCAGCATTTCTTCGGGACCGAGCGCCGTCGTCAGCGGGCCGCGGAAGAATTCCGCCGCTTCGATCCAGCGCTCGCCGCGCGCCGACCGCGCGCGCAGCCGCGCGCCGAGGGCGAGCATCACCGCCGGCAGCTCGGAGGCCGGGTCCGCGTGCGCGAGATTGCCGCCGAGAGTGCCGCGATTGCGGATCTGCGGGTGCGCGACGTGGCGCACCGCCTCGGCTACGAGCGGCGCGTGCGCGGCGACCTGTGGATCGCGCTCGAGCGTGCGATGGCGGGTCAACGCGCCGATGCTCAGCGCGCCGTCCGCCGTCGCGTGGACATAGTCGAGCTCGCGCAGGGGGTTGACGTCGATCAGCATCGACGGCCGCGCCAGGCGGAAGTTCATCGCCGGGACGAGGCTCTGGCCGCCGGCGAGGAACCGGGCGTCGTCGCCCCCGGCGGCCTTCGCGATCAGCGCCCGCTGCAGCGACTCCGCGGCGACGTACCGGAACGGTGCGGGCTTCATGCGGCCGCGAGCGCCCGCATCCGGGCCGCGTCGACGAGCTTGCCGTGGCTGATCACGTGCGCGGGTGGCGCATGGTCGCGCAGCGCTTCAAGCACGTCTGGAGCGTCGAGCACGACGAGGTTCGCCCGGCTCCCGACCGCGAGGCCGTAGTCGGCGAGGTTGATCGCGCGCGCCGCGTCCACGGTCACCATGTCGTAGAGCCGCTCCATGTCGGTGCGCGTCGTCATCCACAGCAGGTGGGCGGCGAGGAAAGCGACCTCCAGCATGTTGTTGCGCCCGAACGGATAGTAGGCGTCCGAGATGTCGTCCTGTCCGAGGCAGACGGTGACGCCGTCCGCCAGCAACTCCCGCACGCGCGCGTGCAGCGGGCCGGTGTGCGGATCGGTGACCACCGGCACCCGCGCGCGCTTGAGCAGCGGCACCAGCTCGGCGAGATACGCATCGTCGTAGAGCGCCATCGCCCGGCAATGATGCGCCAGCGCCCGTCCCTCCCAGCCCCGCGCGATCGCGGCACGCGCCATCAGCTCCAGGGTCCGCAGCTGCGCGTCGCCGGCGTCGTCGAGGAGCATCGATACGTCGGCGTCAAACTCGCGCGCGAGGTCGAAGCATACGCGGACGTGCTCGGCCCTGTCGGCGTCGTCCGCTTCGATCCACGGGATGCCGCCGACGACGTCGGCGCCGAGCGCCATCGCCTCGCGGAGGAGGCGCTCGGCGCCGGGCTCGCGCACGATCCCGTCCTGCGCGAACGCGACCACCTGGACGTCGACGATCCCGCGGAACTCCTCGCGGACCTTCAGCAGCGCCTTCACGCCCTCGAGCCGCGCCTTGGTGTCGACGTCCGCGAGCGCGCGGATGTGCAGGTTCCCATGCCGCGCCGCCAGCGCGACCGCGCGCCGCGCGTTCGGCGTGATCCACGATTCGTCGTAATTCGCCTTCACCCGCGCGGCGAGGTCGATCGCGCTCGCGGCGTTCGCCATCCCGTCGCCGTGGTACGCCTGCATCGCGGCGTCGTCGATCATCGCCGCGGTCCAGACCTTGCAGAGGTGGAGATGCGGATTGACGAACGACTCGGTGACGAGCCGCCCGGCCGCGTCGACGACCTCGCCGGCGTCGCGGTCGAGGCGCTCCGCGATCGCCGCGATCCGTCCGCCGGCGATGCCGATGTCGCGCGTGCCGCCGGCGCGCAGCCGGGCGCGCCGGACGATGAGATCGAACATGGTGGCGGACTATATCCGGGGGAAGCGTTGCGGCGCTGCGGTAGAATCGAACGATGTCGCAAGCGCCTCCCGCCGCGAGCAATTTCATCCGCGCGATCGTGGAGTCGGATCTCGCGAGCGGCAAGTACGCGTCGCGCACCTGGCGCGGCAAGCCCGGCCCGGCGAGCGCGCAGGCGGGCGCACCGAAGGACTCGGCGCGCATCCGCACGCGCTTTCCGCCCGAGCCGAACGGCTACCTTCACATCGGTCACGCGAAGTCGATCTGCCTCAACTTCGGGCTCGCGCGCGACTACGGCGGCGCGTGCCACATGCGCTTCGACGACACGAACCCGACCAAGGAGGAGCAGGAGTACGTCGATTCCATCCTCGACTCGGTGCGCTGGCTCGGGTTCGACTGGGGGCCGCACCTCTATTACGCCTCCGACTACTTCGATCTGCTCTACGAGTTCGCCGAGGCCTTCATCCAGCACGGGCTGGCGTACGTCGACGACCAGACCGCGGACGAGATCCGGCGCGCGCGCGGGACGCTGACCGAGCCGGGGAAGGACAGTCCCTACCGGAGCCGGAGCCCGGCCGAGAATCTCGAGCTCTTCCGGCGCATGCGCGCAGGCGAGTTCCCGGACGGCGCGCGGGTGCTGCGGCTGAAGATCGACATGCGGTCGCCGAATATCAACCTGCGGGACCCGGTCGCCTACCGCATCCGGCACGCCCACCACCACCGCACCGGCGAAAAGTGGTGCGTGTATCCGCTGTACGACTACACCCACGGCATCTCGGACGCGCTCGAGAGCATCACCCACTCGATCTGCACGCTCGAATTCGAGGACCACCGGCCGCTCTACAACTGGATCAACGAGCGGCTCGCGGAGCTCGGGCTGCTCGCGCGGCCGCTGCCGCAGCAGATCGAGTTCGCGCGGCTCAACCTGACCTACGTCGTGCTTTCGAAGCGGCGGCTCATCCAGCTCGTCGCCGACCGCCACGTCGACGGCTGGGACGACCCGCGGATGTCGACGATCGTGGGGTTCCGGCGGCGCGGGTTCACGCCCGAGGCGATCCGGCTCTTCGCCGAGCGGATCGGCGTGTCGAAGGCGGACTCGTGGATCGACATGACGATCCTCGAGGACTGCCTGCGCGAGGACCTCAACGAGCGCGCGCCGCGCGCGACCGCGGTGCTCGATCCGCTGCGGCTCGTGATCGACAACTATCCCGCGGACAAGGTCGAGGAGATGGAGTCGCCGGTGCACCCGCAGAAGCCGGAGATGGGGAAACGCAAGCTCCCGTTCGGCCGCGAGCTGTGGATCGAGCGCGAGGACTTCATGGAGTCGCCGCCTAAGGGCTACTTCCGGCTCTACCCCGGCAACATGGTGCGGCTCCGCTACGGCTACGTCGTGAAGTGCACCGGCGCCGACAAGGACGCGAGCGGGAAGGTGACCGCCGTCCACTGCGAGTACCTGCCGGACTCCCGGTCGGGAACGCCCGGCTCGGACGCCTACAAGGTGAAGGGCAACATCCACTGGGTGAGCGTGCAGCACGCGTACGAGGCGGAGGTGCGGCTCTACGACCGGCTGTTCGCGGTGCCGTTTCCCGGGTCCAGCCGCGGCCGCGGCGAGGTGCAGGCCGCCGCCCGCTCGGCGCACGCCGCGCACGTCGAAGCCGTCGACGATTCGGGCAAGGCGCACGCCGTCGAGACGCCGGAGGAGCACAGCTGGCTCGACGACCTCAACCCGGATTCGAAGAAGGTCGTCACGGCGTACCTCGAGCCCGGACTAAGAGACGCAAAGGCGGAAGACCGCTTCCAGTTCGAGCGGCACGGCTACTTCGTCGCCGATTCGCGCGACTCGAAGCCGGGCCGGCCGGTGTTCAACCGGGCGGTGACGCTGCGGGATTCGTGGGTGAAGGGAGGACAGCGATGAACACCGCAGTCGTCGTCGGCGCCCTCGGCGTCATCGGGCGCTACGTCGTCGAGAAGCTGGCGAGCCTGCCCGACTGGCAGGTCGTGGGTCTGTCGCGCCGCACCGGCGAGCCGCGCGAGCGCGTCCGCTACATCTCGGTCGACCTGACCGACCCGAAGGACGCCGAGGCGAAGCTCGCCGGCCTGAAGGAAGCGACGCACGTCTTCTACGCCGCGTTCCAGGCGCCGCCGGCGGGTGCCGCGGCGAACGCAGCGAGCAACGTTGCCCCCAACCTCGGCATGCTCGTCAACGCCGTGACGGCGATCGATCGGGCGTCGAGCGGCCTCGAGCGCGTCGTGCTCGTCACCGGCAACAAGTACTACGGGGCGCACCTCGGCCCCTTCAAGACGCCGGCGCGCGAGGACGATCCGCGCCACCTGCCGCCGGATTTCTACTTCGACCAGATCGACTGGCTCACCGCGTTCCAGCGTGGCAAGCGCTGGAGCTGGACCGAGATCCGGCCGCACACGCTCTGCGGCTTCTCGCCCGGCACGGCGATGAGCATCCTGTCGGTGATCGCGGTGTACGCGTCGATCAGCAAGGCGTACGGGCTGCCGCTCCGCTTCCCCGGCAAGCCGGGCGCTTTCCGCTCCGTCTACCAGGTGACCGAGTCCTCGCATCTCGCGAACGCGCTGCACTGGGCGGCGACCGAGCGAGCCTGCGCGAACCAGGCGTTCAACATCACGAACGGCGACTACTTCCGCTGGTGCAACGTGTGGCCGAAGATCGCGGGGGTGTTCGGGATGCCGACGGGCGACGTGCAGACAATCTCGCTCGTCGCGCACATGGCCGACAAGGCGCCGCTCTGGGAGAAGCTCGTCGCGCAGCACGGCCTGAAGCCGTACCGGTTCGACGAGCTGGTCGCGTGGCCGTTCGGCGACTACGTGTTCGGCTGCGACTGGGACGTGATGACGAGCACCGTCAAGGCGCGCCAGTTCGGCTTCCACGCCGTCGTGGACAGCGAGGAAATGCTGGTGCGGCTGCTCACCCAGTTCCGGGAAGAGCGGATCGTGCCGTAGCGGCAGGCGACAGGGCCAATGGCGCGCTGGCTGATCATCGCGGGTGTCGTCCTGATCGTGCTCGGCCTCGCCTGGCCGCTGATCGCCAAGCTCGGCCTCGGACGACTGCCCGGGGACATCCACATCGAGCGCGAGGGATACTCGTTCTACTTCCCGATCGTGACCGGGCTGATCGTCTCGGTCGTGCTGTCGCTGATCCTGTGGTTCCTGCGGAAGTAGCCTAGCGGCCGCCGCCCGCCGCGCGGATCGCCTGCCACACCTTCTCGCGCGTGACCGGCATCTCGATCTCGCGGATCCCCAGCTCGGACAGCGCGTCGATCACCGCGTTCACCACCGCCGGCACCGCGCCGTGCGTGCCCGATTCCCCGGCGCCCTTCGCGCCGAGCACGTTCAGCGCGGTCGGGGTCGTCTCGTCGAACCGGCAGTCGAAGTTCGGCACGTCGTCGGCGCGCGGCATCGCGTAGTCCATGAACGAGCCGGTGAGGAGCTGGCCGTTCGCGTCGAAGACCGTCTGCTCGACGAGCGCCTGCCCGATCCCCTGCGCGATCCCGCCCTCGATCTGCCCGTGGGCGATCAGCGGGTTCATGACTCTTCCGATGTCGTCCACCGCGACGTGGCGCACCACCTTGACGATGCCGGTCTCGGGCTCGATCTCCACCTCCGCGACCTGGCAGCCGTTCGGCCACGTCTGGTCCTTCGCGGTCTCGGCGGCCGACACGACGATCTTCGCACCCGGCTGCTTCGCCGCGAGCTCGAAGAGGCCGATGCCGCGGTCGGTGCCGCCGATCACGAACCGTCCGGCGCGGAACTCGATGTCGGCTTCGGCCGCCTCGAGCGCGCCGGCCGCGAGCTTGCGGCCGGCGTCGACGGTCGCGTTCGCGCCCGCGAGCACCGCGCTGCCGCCGACCTGCAGCGACCGCGAGCCGCCGCTGCCGCCCCCGGTCTTCACGACTGCGGTGTCGCCCTGGATGATCGAGACGGCCTCGGGCGCGACCCCCAGCCGCTCGGCGAGGATCTGCGCGTAGGCGGTCCACAGGCTCGTGCCCATGGACTGCGTGCCGGAGATCAGGATCACGCGCCCGTCGCCGGTGACCGTCACCTCGACCGTCTCGCTCAGGTTCGCGCTGCCGGTCACTTCGACGTAGCAGCCCAGCCCTCGCCCGGCGAGCTTGCCGCGCTTCTTCGCGTCGGCCTTGCGCGCGGGGAAGCCGTTCCAGTCGGCAGCGGCGAGCGCCTTGTCGAGCACGCCCGCGAAGTTCCCGCAGTCGTAGGTGTAGCCGGCGGCGTTCGTGTACGGCATGTCCTGCGGCCGGACGAAGTTCTTGCGCCGCAGCTCGACCGGATCGGCGCCGAGCTCCGTCGCGGCGCGGCTCACGAGGCGCTCGATGAGGTAGCCCGCCTCCGGACGCCCGGCGCCGCGGTAGGCGTCGACCGGCGTCGTGTTGGTGAACATCATCCGCACTTCCTGGTCGAGCACCGGGATCCGGTACACGCCGGTCGGCGTGCGCGCGCCCGACATCGCCGGGACGGCGGCGCCGAAGTTCGAGATGACGCCGCCGATGTTCGCGTAGGTGCGGATCCGCAGCGCGGTGAAGCGGTGCTCCCGGTCGATCGCGAGCGACGCTTCGGACACGTGGTCGCGGCCATGGTTGTCCGAGACGAACGTCTCCGACCGGTCGGCGAGCCACTTCACCGGGCGGCCGAGCTTCCGCGCCGCGTACGCGACCGCGGCGTACTCCGGATACGGCCAGACGCGCGTGCCGAACGCCGCCGCCGAGGTCGCCGGTCACGACGCGGAGCTTCTCCACCGGCATCTTCAGGATCGCCTCGGCGACCTGCTGGCGCATCACGTGGGTGTTCTGCGTCGGGCACCAAAGCGTGAGCGTGCCGGTCGCGGCGTCGTACTGCGCGGCCGCGGCCTTCGGCTCGATCGGATTCGAGACGATCCGGTTGTTGACGATGCGGATCGACACCACCTTGTGCGCCTTGGCGAACGCCTCGTCGGCCGCCGCCTTGTCGCCGCGGTGGTAGTACGCGGCGAGGTTGCCGTACTCCGGCGTGAAGGCCGCCGGCCAGAGCTGCGGGGCGTCGGCGCGGGCGCTCGAGACCGCGTCGGCGACCGCCGGCAGCTCCTCCCACTCGACCTCGACCAGCTCGGCGGCGTCCTTCGCCTGGTTGCGCGTCTCGGCGACCACCATCGCGAACGGGTGCCCGACGTAGCGCGCCGCGTCCGCGGTGAGCGGATAGCGCGGCGGCGCCGTGATCGGCGAGCCGTCCGGCCGCTTGTGCATCTGCGAGAACGGCATCTGGCCGACGCCGTCGGCGATCAGGTCCGCGCCGGTGATCACCGCGATCACGCCCGGCGCGCCGCGCGCGGCGGCGGTGTCGATCCGCACGATGCGGGCGTGCGCGTGGGGCGAGCGCGCGAATGCGGCGTACGCCTGCCCCGGGAGGCTGACGTCGTCGGTGAACTTGCCGCGGCCGGTCATGAGGTGCTGGTCCTCGAGGCGGCGAACGGGCTTGCCGATCCACTGGCTCTTTCCGGGCTGGACGTAGTCGCTGGCGGTGCTCATCGCTTCCTTACTCGCTCGCGGCGAAACCGCGGAGGGTAATCGATCTGCCCGCTCGCGGCCACCCCGGGCTACGAGCGGCTCAGCTCGCCCACGCGCACCCCGACGAGGCGCACCCGGCGGTCGAGCTTGAGCCGCCCGAGGCATTCGAACGCCGCCCGGCGGATCGCGGTGGCGGAATCGGTCGGCTCGTCGAGCGTCTTCACGCGCGTGTGCGTGTCGAAGTCGGCGAAGCGCACCTTGATGCCGATCGCGCGGCCGCGGTAACCCTCGGCCTGCAGGTCGTCGGCGACGTCACGGGCGAGCCGCGCGAGCGTGCGCGCGATCGCCTGCCAGTCGCCGACGTCCTCCTGGAACGTCGTCTCGCGGCTGCGGCTGCGCGGCTCGAGGTGCACGTAGACCGGGTCGTCGTCGATGCCGTGCGCGGCCTCGTGCAGGAACGCGCCGTACGAGCGGCCGAACGCCTCGACCAGCCGCTCGACCGGCAGCGCCGCGAGCTCGCCGATCGTGCGGATCCCGATCGCCGCGAGCCGCGCCTCGGTCTTCGGGCCGACCCCGGGCACCCGGCGCACGTCGAGCGGCCAGATGCGCCGCTCGAGGTCGCCGTCGCCGATGATCGTCAGACCGTCCGGCTTGTCGAGCTCGGAGGCCATTTTCGCGAGCAGCTTGTTCGGCGCGATGCCGATCGAGCAGGTGAGGCCGGTGGCGTCGAAGATCGCGCGCTTGATCCGGCGCGCGATCTCGTCGCTCGCTCCGGGAACGTCGGTGAGGTCGAGGAACGCCTCGTCGATGCCGCGGTTCTGCATCACCGGGGACACCCGGCGCATCTCGGCCTTGAAGAGGTCCGAGTAGCGCTCGTACTCGGCGAAGTCGACCGGAAGAAAGACCGCCGCGGGGCAGAGCTTGTAGGCGGTGCGCAGCGGCATCGCCGACCGGATGCCGAACTTCCGCGCCTCGTAGGTCGCGGTCGAGACGACGCCCCGGCGGGTCGGGTCGCCGCGCCCGCCGATGACCACCGGCTGGCCCTTGAGGTCCGGACGCCGCAGCAGCTCGACCGCCGCGAAGAAGGCGTCCATGTCGAGGTGGAGGATGCGCCGCAGGTGAGACACGAGCGGCGCCGAGTCTGCCACGGGCGAAAAATCCTCGGGAGAGGCTCACGCCCTGAGCCACCGCCCCAAGTATCGTGTGCGCGTGGCGTCCCGATCCCCCTCGCTCCCTCGGGGCCGCCGCAATCGCCGGGTTGATCGACAGATTCCGGGGCGATTCACAAGTACCGGCAAAGCGTCGCCCACCACCTCTTGGCCCCGTTCGGCCGGCTCGCGCCGGCGCGGGGCCGTTTTCTTGGCGCCCCCGGCGCTGCCGGGGGCGTTTGATCAGCGGTTATCCGGCGTCGGCCGCCGTCGCTGGACGGGTCCTATCGACGACCCCGGCGAGGGTGAGCAAATCCGTGATCTCGAACTGCTCGCCGACGTTGCCGGCCTTGTCGGGCAGCGTCGGCCGCCAACGCGGGGCCTCCGCGAGATACGAATCGCGGTCGAGCTGCAGCATCCCGACGAAAACCCTGCCGACGATGTCGGCGCCGACGTCGCCGAGCTGCAATCCGTCGTGCTGAAGTTGCGCCTCCCTGAGGATGTAGAACCAGAGCGGCGTGGAATCGCGCCAGTCCGGGGTCGCGGGAGGTCCTGTCGAGGTCGTCGCCCGTGAGCGGCGCGACGCCGAGCTCGCGCCGCGATCGCCTGCCCGGACGGGATGCCCCACGTGACGTGACGGAGCAGGTTGCGCTGCGGCAACGAAGTGGGCGACTCGCGGTCGCCTGCGCGCCGGGGATCGTCGCGAGCGGCAGATTGAAGAGCGCCGTGGAGATCTTCGTGTCGATGAGTTTGTTCGGCCGGAAGTTCACGTCATCGAACTTGAAGAACGTCTGCCAGCCGATGAAGCGCCGCGGCGCGCGGGTGAAGCCGCGCAGATCCACCGGGTCGGCCTGCCCCTCGCCGGCGGGGTCGAAGATCATGCCGAAGAACGGCGGGGCGCCGGTGTCGGGGTTGGCGCCGACGATCGCCGTTGAAGTTCGCGCGATACGACGGGCGCACCATGCTGTGGCCCATCCGGTACGCGGCACCCTGGAATTCGACCGGGATGAACGGCACCTGGGACGGGAAGACCCGCTCCCGCCTCGCGAGCAGGCGGGCCACCCGGTTCTCGCCGATCACGGCCGGCAGGAACTCGTTGACGATGATCCACTGGTAGTGCCAGGTCACGATCCGGCGCGCCTTCCGGTAGATCTCGTCGGGCTCGTCGCGGCGGTTGCGCGCGGCGAGCAGGTCGACGACCTTGTTGTGGAACATGATCATCGCGGCGTGAAACCCGCCGATCATCATGTTCTCGTCGTTGCGCGGATCGCCGATGATCGCGACGTTGGCCGGCGTGCGCGGCAGATCCTCGAACAGCCCGCCGCTCTCGATCCTCAGCTTGGGACCCACCCGCCGCCCTCTTCGCTCGTAGAGCTCCGGGCTGCGGTTCGGCCCGCCGCCGTAGACGGGGTCGAGATCGAGGGCTGGCGTCCGCTGGTTGGGCGAGTCCTGCGGGACGGCGGGCTCGCCGAGGCGCGAGTTCAGGTCGAAGGTGAAGTCGTGGTCGAGGAACTGGCCGAAGAACGTGACGCCGGCGGTGGTGTTCGGGTTGTCGCGGTTGTCCGGGCTTTGCTCCGGCTCGGTGATCAACTTGACCGGCCCGAGGGCAAGGTTGTCCTTCGCGTCCATCATGCCGCCCTTCTTGCCGAGCTCGAGCAGCGCCGCCTCGAGCCCGGGGCTCGGCGCCGCGAACGGCGGGAGATCGGGAAACAGCCGGCCGAAGCGGTCGGGGCGGATGACGTGCCGGCCGCGCAGCATACTTCTCCAGCGACTGCTCCATCGGATTGCGCGTGCGCGGCGCCGCCGCCGCACAGCAACGCGGGCGCGACGGCGCCGGCGCCGATCGTACCGAGGAAATCGCGCCGGGTGATCCCGCGCGGACGGTCGAGAGTCGTGCTCATGCTTTCCCCCTTCTGCTCGATCGAGCGATGGAGGCGCGCGCCCGTTCGCGCGCCGCAGGGCTCGCGCGGACGACCTGCCGCCCGCTATGCCCTTGTCATAATATGACATCAGCATAAGCGAATCCGGCGCCGATGTCAACCGCGATTCGCGCGTCGACGCGCGCCGGCGATGCGATTATTCGGGGACGAGCAAGCGCGATCGATGCGCGCCGTCGGGCGCAAGCGACGCGGCGAGCGCCGCGACGATCGCCTGCGCTTCCGCGTCGAAGCGATAGGGCGGATTGACGACGAGCATCCCGCAGCCGCGCAGCCGTCGCGGTCCAGCTGTCGGGGCGCGGCGACAGCTCGAGCTGCAGGATCTTGCGGATGCCGGTCGCGACGATGTCGCGCTCGAAGCCGCGCATCGCCGCCGGTTCCATCAGCGGATACCAGATCGCGTAGATGCCGGTCGCCCAGCGCTCGTGCGCGGCCGCGAGCGCGTCGGCGACGCGTCGCAGCTCGCCGGCACGGTCGAACGACGAGTCGACGAGCACCAGCCCGCGACGCTCCTGCGGCGGCAGCTGCGCCTTGAGCGCCTGGTAGCCGTCCATGAGATGCACCGTGACCTGCCTGTCCCGCGCGAAGAGCTGCGCCGAGCTCGGCGACGTCGGTCTTGTTCAGCTCGCTCAGCACCATCCGGTCGCCCGCCCGCAGGAAGCGGCGAGCGATCAGCTGGCGAGCCGGGATAGAAGCGCAGCTTCCCGTCCGGGTTCTCCGCCCGCACCGCCTCCATGTACGGCGCCAGCGCGGCGGGCAGGTCGCTGCGCTCCCAAAGCCGCCCGATGCCGTCCCGGAACTCGACGTTCTTCTGCGCCCACGCATGCGCGAGGTCGTACCGCCCTACGCCGGCGTGGGTGTCGAGATAGAAGAAGGGCTTGTCCTTCGCGGCGACCGCGGCGAGCAGTCGCACGAGCAGCGCGTGCTTGAAGACGTCGGCGAAGTTGCCGGCGTGGAAGTAGTGCCGGTAGGCGAGCACCCGCGCTCAGAGCTTGTCGTACTTCTTCGCGCTGCCCCGCGCCTTCTCGATCGGGTACTTCTTCTCGTTCAGCGCGAGCTTGCGCTCGGCGGCGGCGAGCGGATCGACGCCGAGCCGGTCGGCGAGCTCGACCAGGAAGATCAGCACGTCGGCGATCTCGTGCTCGACCTCGACGCGGGTCTCGGGCGGCAGGTGGTCGGCCTGCGCGGGCGTCAGCCACTGGAAATGCTCGACCAGCTCGCCCGCTTCGGCGACCAGCGCCATTGCGAGGTTCTTCGGGTTGTGGAACTGATCCCAGTCGCGCTCGGCGACGAAGACGCGCAGGCGCGTGCGCAGGGCGTCGAGGCTGTCGATGCGTGTCATGTCGAGGGGCTTTCGTAGTGGACGGCGATCCAGACCGTCCGTTCGTCCGGGTGGGTCCAGTCGACCCGATGGCGGCGATGCGCGGCGATGTCGACGCAATCGCCGGGGCGGAGCGCGCGCGGCGCGGGCTCGTCCTCGAAGCGCAGGGTGGCCGCGCCCGCGACGACGAGCACCCATTCGCCCTGCGGCTGGTCGTACCAGAACCCCGGCGGGCTCGCGTGCCCGTGCGAGACGATCCGCTCCACCTTCAGCCCGGGCCGCGCAAGCAGCACGTCGAACGCCTCACCCGCATTCGGGTCGGGTAACGCGTCGAAAACGTTCGTCAGCATCGTGCTCAGCCCCCGAACCCGTCGGCGACGACCACTTCGATCAGGCTCGGCCCGCCCTTCTCGGCCGCCTCGCGCAGCGCCGGCGCGACGTCGTTCGGGTCGGTCACTCGCCGGCCGGGGACGCCCATCGCCCGCGCGAGGCCGACGTAGTCGATCGCGGGATCCTTGATGTCCATGCCCACGAACTTGTCCGAGCCACGCATCGACACCAGCCGCTCCTTCAGGATGCGATAGCTGCGGTTGTTCGCGATGACGTAGGTCACCGGCAGCTTCAGGTGCGCCGCGGTCCACAGCGCCTGGATGCCGTACATCGCGCTGCCGTCGCCGACCACCGCCACGACCGGCCGCCCGGGCAGCGCGAGGCTCGCGCCGATCGCACCGGGCATCGCGAACCCGAGGCCGCCGCTCGCGAGTCCGTACCAAGCGCGCGGCTCGCGGACCGGCAGGAAGCCCGGGAGCGACAGCGACGAGATCAGCGCTTCCTCGACAACGACTGCGTCCTTCGGCAGGTGCTCGCTGATCCGCAGCATCAGGAAGCGCGGGTCGATCGGCGTCGTCTCCGCCTCGCCCATCGCGGCGACTGCCGCCTTCGCGCGCTGCGCCGTCCAGTTGCGGTCCTTCAGCGCCGCGAGCCGCGCGGCGGCTTGGGGCGCGCGCCGCGCGCGCACGAGCGGCAGCAGCGCCTTCAGCGTCTCCTTCACGTTCGCCTGGATCGCGACGTCGGTGCGGTAGTTCTTGCCGAGCTCCCAGCCGCGCTCGCTCACGTGCACCACCGGCAGGTCCTCGGGCAGCGGCTCGACCGGGCTGTAGACCGACATCCGGAGGAGATCCGCGCCGAGGCAGACGAGGAGATCGTACGGCTCGAGCGTCGCGCGTACCTGCTTCTGGTTGCGCGTCAGACTGCCCATGTACGCGGGATGCGCGGTCGGGAACTGCGCGCCGTACGCGACCGAAGAACCGTAGACCGCCGCGCCGGCGAGCTCGGCGAGCTCGGCCGCTTCGGCGAAAGCGTCGTGCGCGGCGAGCTCCTGGCCGGCGACGATCACCGGATTGCGCGCGGCGAGCGAGCCGTTCGGCGAGCTGTGCGAGGGCTTCGTCGGTCGGCCGCACCTTCGCATCGACGCGCACCGGCCGGCCGAGGTCGATGTCGGCCGACTGCTCGAGGACGTCGCCGGGCAGGCTGACGAACACCGGCCCGGTCGGCGGCGTGAGCGCGACCTTCACCGCGCGCCGCAGGATGCGCGGCAGGTCCTCGACGCGCGTCACCTCGACCGCCCACTTGACCAGCGGCTGCGCGATCGGCACCAGCGGCTCGTAGAGCAGCGGCTCGAGCAGGCCGTGGCCCTGCTCCTGCTGGCCGGCGGTGAGGATGATCGGCGAGTTGGAGAACTTCGCGTTGTAGAGCGCACCCATCGCGTTGCCGAGGCCCGGCGCGACGTGGACGTTCGCCGCGGCGAGCCGGCCCGAGGCGCGCGCGTAGCCGTCCGCCATCCCGATCACGATCGCTTCCTGCAGGCCGAGGACGAACTTGAGCTGCGAAAAGTCGGGCACGACCTCCATGATCGCGAGCTCGGTCGTGCCCGGATTGCCGAAGAGATGCGTGACGCCCTCGTCGACGAGGAGCTCGAGGAAAGCGGTGCGGCCGTTGCGGAGGGGCATGTGGTCGATTCGTGACGTAGGTCTGGCGGCAATGGTAGCCCGGGTCGACGGCGGAACCGAAACCCTGTATAGTCCGCGGCGGATCTCGGGAGTGCCTCATCCGGTCGGCGCTCCCGCCCATTCGCGGTTGTCGCCCCGGTCCGCCGGGTTCTAGAACTCCCTCGAAACCCTCAACAGCAGTTCGCATCTGCCTGAACCGGTTCTGCGGCGTAGTGCCGCGGCAGGCCGATCCAGGAGATTTTCTTGTCCGATTCGTTCGCGAGGCTCGGCCTCGCACCCGAGCTCGTTCGCGCCGTCACCGGCGAAGGCTACACCGAGCCCACGCCCGTCCAGGCGCAGGCCATCCCGTTCATCCTCGCCGGCCGCGACGTCCTCGCCGGCGCGCAGACCGGCACCGGCAAGACCGCCGGCTTCACGCTGCCGATGCTGCAGCGCCTCGCGGTGCATGCCAACAACAGCCCGTCGCCGGCGAAGCACCCGATCCGCGCGCTGATCGTCACGCCGACGCGCGAGCTTGCGGCGCAGGTCGAAGAGAGCGTCCGCACCTACGGGAAGCACCTGCCGCTAAGGTCGACGCTCGTGTACGGCGGCGTGGGCATCAACCCGCAGATCGACGCGCTCCGGCGCGGCGTCGACATCCTCGTCGCGACGCCCGGCCGCCTGCTCGACCACCTGCAGCAGAAGACGGTCGACCTCCGGCAGGTCCAGATCCTCGTCCTCGACGAGGCCGACCGGATGCTCGACATGGGCTTCATCCGCGACATCCGCCGCATCCTCGCGGTCCTGCCGAAGCAGCGGCAGAACCTGCTCTTCTCGGCCACCTTCTCGGACGAGATCCGCAGCCTCGCCGAGTCGCTGCTGCACGATCCGGCGCAGGTCCAGGTCGCGCGGCGGAACGCCGACTCGGAGCTCGTCGCGCAGCGCGTCCATCCGGTCGCGCAGACGCGCAAGCGCGCGCTCCTCGCGCACCTCGTGCTCACCGGCGACTGGCACCAGGTACTGGTGTTCACGCGCACCAAGCACGGCGCGAACCGGCTCGCGGAGCAGCTCTGCAAGGACGGCGTCGAGGCGACGGCGATCCACGGCAACAAGAGCCAGGGCGCGCGCACCAAGGCGCTCGCCGGCTTCAAGGACGGCTCGGTGCGCGTGCTCGTCGCGACCGACCTCGCCTCGCGCGGCCTCGACATCGAGGAGCTGCCGCACGTGGTGAATTACGAGCTGCCGCACGTGCCCGAGGACTACGTGCACCGCATCGGCCGCACCGGCCGCGCCGGCAGCACGGGCGAGGCGATCTCGCTCGTCGCGCCGGAGGAGAACGGGCTGCTCAAGGACATCGAGAAGCTCCTCAAGCGGCAGCTCGTGCGCGAAGCCGTTCCGGGCTTCGAGCCGGGCGCGGCGGCCGCGCCGCAGACGCCGCCCGCCCGGCGCGAGCAGCCGGGCCGCCGGACGCACGACGGCGAGCAACGGCGGAACCACGCCGCGCCGGATGCGCAGCACCGCCGCGGCAACACGCATGCAGCGCCCCGTCACGCCGCACAGATGCGGCCGATCGGCGCCGCGCACTCCGCCGCGCCCGCCCATGCAGCCGCGCCCGCGCATCCCGCCGCTCCGGCACGGCCGGTCGCTCCGGCGCGTCCGGCCGGCCAGGCCCGCAGCGAACCGCACGTTCCGGCGCTGCTGCGCGGCACGACGCGGCGCGCGGGCTGAGCTTGCCCCAGAATCCGTTCCATACACCACAAAAGAGGAGCCCGAGATGGACATCTTCGTAGGCAACCTGGCGCCGGAGGCGACCGAGGACGAGCTCGTCGCGCTGTTCAAGTCGTTCGGCGAAGTGAAATCGGCGGAGGTGAAGCGCGAGCTCTTCACCGGCACGTCCAAGGGGTTCGGCTTCGTGGAGATGCCCGGCAAGCAGCACTCGCTCGCCGCCATCGCCGGCCTGAACGGCAAGGAGCTGCACGGCCGCCCGCTGCGCGTGAACGAGGCGCGCGCGATGCCGAGCCGCGGGCCGCGGCGGCGGTAAGCTACGCCCCCTTGTCGAAGGGGGCGAGCGAGTGAGCGAGTCCGGTCCGCGGAGCACCCGCGGCCTGATGGTCCTGCTGACGGTGTTCATGTTCGCGATCGCCGGGACCATCCATTTCCAGACGCCGATGCTCCCCGAGTTCGCGCGCGAGTTCGGGGCGACGGCGGCCGAGGTGGGCTGGGTGCCGACGCTCTCGTTCGCCGGGTTTCTCTCCGGGACGCTCTTCCTCTCGCCGCTCGGCGACAGCTTCGACAAGCGCCGGCTGATCCTCGGCAAGCTCGCCTGCCTGATCCTGGCGATGGTCGCGATGGCCGCCGCGCCGTCGCTGCCGCTGCTGGTGGCGGCGGGGCTCGTCTGCGGCATCGGCGCCAGCCTCTCGCAGGACGTCGTGCCGCTCGTGTCCGAGCTCGCCGCGCCCGGCGAGCGCGGCCGCGCAGTGGGCACGGTGCTCTCGGGGCTCTTCCTCGGCATCCTCTTCGGCCGCATCGGCGGCGGCGTCGTCACCGCCGAGCTCGGCTGGCGCTGGATGTACGTGATCTCGGCGGCGATGCTCCTCGCAATGCTCGTAGCGATGCTCGCGCGCTGCCCGAGCGTGCCGCCGAAGACCCGGCTCGCGTACGGCACGCTCATGCGCTCGCTGGCGGAGCTCGTGCGCAACCGGGCGGATCTGCGGCGCGCCTCCGGGGTGCAGTACCTGCTCGGCACCTGCTATGGCGGCTTCTGGGCGACGCTGGCGCTGATGATCGCCGCGGTGCATGGGCTCGGCCCGGTCGCCGCCGGCTTGATCGGGATCCCGGGCGCAGCAGGGATCCTCATCGCGCGCCCGGCCGGACGCTGGATGGACCGCCGGGGCGTGCGTCCCGTCGTGACCACCGGCATCGCGCTGGTGATGGCCGCCTACCTCGCGTTCGCCTTCGGCGTGCTCACGATCGCCGCGATCGTCGTCGGCGCGGTGCTCCTCGACTCGGGTCTCCGCGCAGCGATGGTCGCGAACCAGGCGTTCGTCACCGGCGTCGACGCCGAGACCCGCAGCCGCTCGAACACGATCTTCGCGGTGCACGGCTGGGGCGGCTACGCGACCGGGGCGTTCCTCGCGAGCCTGGCGTGGAGCCGCTTCGGGTGGTTCGGCGTCTGCGCGGTCGGCATCGTCGCGTCCGCGGCGGCGCTCGCGCTCTACCTCGCGCGGCGGCGATGACCGCGCACCCCTACTCCGGCCTCACGCCCGACGCGGTGCTCGACGCGCTCGAGTCGGCCGGCGTGCGCGGCGACGGGCGGCTGCTCGCGCTGAACAGCTACGAGAACCGCGTCTACCAGGTCTACCTCGAGGAGGGGCCGCCCGTCGTGGCGAAGTTCTACCGCCCTGCGCGCTGGACGGACGCGCAGATTCTGGAGGAACACGGGTTCGCTTTGGAGCTCGCCGAGCGCGAAATCCCGGTGGTCGCGCCGCTCGAGCTCGAAGGAAGAACCCTGCACGAGTCCGGCGGCTTCCGCTTCGCGGTCTATCCGCGCCGCGGCGGCCGGATGCCGGAGCTCGACGATCCGGACACGCTCGAGTGGATCGGCCGCTTCATCGGCCGCATCCACGCGGTCGGCGCGGTGAAGCCGTTCGCGGAGCGCCCTGCCCTCGACATCGCCGCCTTCGGCGACGAGCCGCGCGACTGGCTGCTCGGGCACGGTTTCATCCCGCCGGATCTCCTGCCGGCGTGGCGGAGCGTGGTCGACCTCGCGCTCGACGGCGTGCGCCGCTGCTACGACCGCGCCGGCGACGTGCGCCCGATCCGCCTGCACGGCGACTGCCATTCGGGGAACATCCTCTGGAGCGACGCCGGCCCGCATTTCGTCGATCTCGACGACGCGCGCATGGGACCGGCGATGCAGGATCTGTGGATGCTGCTGTCGGGCGACCGCGCGGCGATGACGAAGGCGCTGTCCGACGTGCTCGCCGGCTACGAGGACTTCTGCGAGCTCGACCGGCGCGAGCTCGCGCTCGTCGAGGCGCTGCGCACGCTGCGGCTCATCCACTATTCGGCGTGGCTCGCCAGGCGCTGGGACGACCCGGCGTTCCCCGCCGCCTTCCCGTGGTTCAATACGCAGCGCTACTGGCAGGACCGGATCCTGGAGCTGCGCGAGCAGGTGGCGCTGATGGACGAGCCGCCGCTCGGGCCGGTGTAGCGCGGCCCGGGGAATGCGCGCGCGGGGCACGGTGTTTGCCGGAGGGCCGCGAGCCGCGGCGCAATCCCACCCCAACCAGGAGGAAACATGAACCGAGTCCGGATCGCCCTGCTCTGCGGCGCGCTCGTCGTCGCCGGCGCGGTCGACGCGCAAACCGCCACGCGCATTCGCGGCACGATCACCGGCTTCGACGGCAACGTGCTCGCCGTGAAGTCCCGGGAGGGCCAGGATCTGAAGCTGCAGCTGGTCGAAAACGCCACCGTCGCCGTAGCCAAGGCCGTAAAGTTCGAGGACATCAAGCAGGGCGACCTCGTCGGCGTGACCGGGATGAAGCGTCCCGACGGCTCGCTCGTCGCGGTCGAGGTGCACTACCTCCCGCCCAACATCCCGACCGGCCACGGTCCCTGGGACCTGCTGCCGGAGTCGACGATGACGAACGCCAACGTGGAGGCGACCGTCGCCGCGGCGGGCAAGCGCGAGCTCACGCTCAAGTACAAGGACGGCATGCAGAAGATCGCCGTGCCCGAGGGCATCCCGCTCGTGCGCGCGGTGCCCGGGAGCCGCGCGGATCTCGCCGTCGGCGAGTACGTCTTCGTCGCCGCGCAGTCCTTTCCCGACGGTAAGATGACGGCGTTGCGCATCCAGGTCAGCAAGGACGGCGTCAAGCCGCCGCAGTAAACCGTTCACGAGGGAGATGCCGATTCGCAGGATTCTCGCCGCGCTCGTCGTCGCGCTCGCCGCGTCGCTCGCGCACGCCCAGCAGTACCCGACGAAGCCCATAAGGCTGTCGTCGGCTTTCCGCCGGGCGGCGCGGCCGACTTCGTCGCCCGCGCGCTCGGCGACCCGCTCTCCCGCGCGCTCGGACAGCCGATCGTCATCGAGAACCGCCCGGGCGCGGGCTCGAGCATCGCCGCCCAGATCGTCGCCAAGGCCGCGCCCGACGGCTACACGATGCTGATCGCGAGCCCGAGCAGCATCATCGGTCAACCCGGCTGATGAACCCGAAGATCGGCTACCGGCCGGAGACCGACCTCGTCGCCGATCACCAAGGTCTGCGCATCGCCGCTCCTGCTCGCGGTGCATCCGTCGCTCGGCGTCGGCTCGGTGCGCGAGCTGATCGACGCCGCGAAGAAGGCACCGGGCAAGCTCAACTTCGCGTCCTCGGGCAACGGCTCGGCGCCGCACCTCGCCGCGGTGCTCTTCAACCGCGTCGCCGGCGTCGACATGGTGCACGTGCCGTACAAGAGCGGCGGGCCGCGGTGCAATCGGTGCTTGCCGGCGACACGCAGGTCACGTTCGCCACCCCGCCGTCGGTCCTGCCGCAGATGCAGGCCGGGCGCCTGCGCGGGCTGGCGATCACCAGCCGGTAGCGCTCGCCGCTCGTGCCGGGCCTACCCGGGATGGAGGAAGCGGGGCTGCCCGACTACGAGATCTCGTTCTGGTACGGGTTCTTCGTGCCGGCCGGCACGCCGCCGGAGGTCGTGAAGCGGCTGTTCGACGCGACCGCCATCGGCTTGCGGCAGCCCGAGGTCGGCCAGATGTTCGCGCGCGAGGGCACCGAGACCGCCGCCTCCCGCTCGTCCGAGGAGTTCGCCGCATTCCTCGCGGAGGACGCGAAGCTCTGGGCGCGCCTCGTGAAGGACTCGGGCGCGAAGATCGACTGAGGCGCGAGGGCAGTGTCCGGTCCCACCGGCTTCATCGGCCTCGGCGTCATGGGCGAGCCGATGTGCCGCAACCTTGCGGTGAAGGGCGGGATCCCCGGTAACCGCGTTCGACCTCGATCCCGCGCCGGTGCGGCGCCTCGCCGCCGACGGCGTGCGCGCAGCGCAGTCGGTCGACGCGCTCGCGCGCGAAGCCGAGGTCGTGTTCCTGTCGCTGCCGGGCGGCACCGAAGTGGCGGCGGTGTGCGACGCGCTGCTGCCGAGCCTCCGCGCCGGCAGCTGCGTCGTCGACCTCAGCACCGCGCCCGTCCGCCTCGCCCGCGACCTCGCCGGGCGCTGCGCCGCGCGCGGCGTGGAGTTCGCCGACGCGCCGGTCGCGCGCACGCGCGCGGCGGCGGCGCAGGGCACGCTCTCGATCATGGTCGGCGCCCCGCTGGCGACCTTCGAACGCATCCGGGGGCTCCTCGCGTGCATGGGCTCGGACGTCAGCCACTGCGGCGGTCCCGGCGCGGGCCAGCTCGCGAAGCTCATGAACAACATGGTGCTCGCGCAGAACGTCGTCGCGCTCGCCGAGGCGCTCGCGGTGGCGAAAGCGGCGGGCGTCGATCCGGCCACGCTGTTCGACGTGCTCGCCAAGGGATCGGCGGACAGCTTCGCCCTGCGCAATCACGGCATGAAGGCGCTGCTGCCCGGCGCGTTTCCGGAACGCGCGTTCTCGGCCGAGTACATGCTGAAGGATGTCGGCTACGCGCTCGAGCTCGCCGCGGAGTGCGGCCTGCACCTGAGCGGCGCGGAGAACGCGCGCGAGCTGCTGCGTGAAACGATCGCTGCGGGCTTCGGCGCCGAGTACTTTCCCGCGCTGGCGAAGGTGGTCGGGCGGAGATAGCACGCGCCGGGCTCGAGCCGGCGCGGGGCGTCAGGCCGCGATCCGCTCGCGCTCCGCCTGGGCCTGGATCTGCGCGCGCTCGGCGCGGGCGTTCTGGATCGCCTCCTCCAGCGCGTCGTCGCTGAGCTGCGTGAGATCCGCGGCCGCGCTCTTGACGTCGGCGTGCTCCACCGCGCGCGTCAGCACCTCGGCCTTGGTCGGGCCCTGCTTCTTGCCGAGGAACGGCTTGATGATCAGGTACACCACGTCGCGGAGCGGCATGTACCGGATGAAGCGGCGCAGCAGCGTGAACGTCTGCCGCGGGTAACGGAACAGCTTGTAGAGAATGAGCTTCCGCAGGCCCTCGGAGCGGATCCGGTGGATCGTTTCCCCCGACAGGATCGTCGGGTCGATCTCCGAGCACTTGAAGTACTTGTACCAGTCCTGCGCGTCGTTCACCAGGCCGCGCTGCACGTACTCGTGCCAGAGCGGCGTGCCGCGATAGACGCACAGGCGATTGAAGCCGAACGTGTCGATCGGGAGCTGCGAGGCGAATTCGAAGGTCTGGCGGAGATCCGCTTCCGTCTCGTCCGGGATGCCGACGACGAAGAAGCCGTGCACGATCTCGATTCCCGAGCGCTTCGCGTTCGCGACCGCGGTCTTCACCTCTTCCAGCGTCTGCTCCTTCTTCAGCCGGTCGAGCATCTTCTGGCTGCCGCTCTCGATGCCGAACATCAGCGTGCGGCAGTGCGCCTTCGCCATCGCCGGGAAGAGGTCCATGCAGACCGAGTCGACCCGCCCCTCGCAGCCCCACTGGATGCGGATGTCGTTGTCCGCGATGCCCTTGCAGATCGCGTTGATGCGCTTCGGCTGCAGCAGGAAGTGGTCGTCGACGAAGTAGACCGCGCCGTAGCCCTGCTCCTGCAGGTGCTTGAACTCGGCGATCACGTGCTCCGGGCTGCGCGAGCGCCACTTGCCCTCGTTGAACACCGGGATGTCGCAGAACACGCACGGCCACGGGCAGCCGCGCGAGGTCTGCATCGTGGTGAAACGCTCGAGCGACAGGACGCACGGGACGTCGAGCGGCATCGACTCGATGAAGTCGAGCGGCAGGCTCGCGCGGTCCGGAAACGGCCACTGGTCGAGGTTGCGCTCGAGCGGCCGGTTGGCGTTGTGCCGGACCTTGCCGTCCTCCTGCCAGGTGACGCCGAGCACGGCGCCCGGGTTCGTCGAGATTGTCGAGCAGGTCGAGGAGCAGCTGCTCCCCGTCGCCGCGGCAGACGAAGTCCACCTCGGGCACCTGCATCTTGACGAGCGGCGCATTGAGCGAGGCGAACACGCCGCCGAACGCGATCTTCACTTTCGCGTCCGCCGCGCGGAGCTGGCGCGCAAGGATCTTCGCGTACGGATAGCTGGTGGTGGAAAGGAAGCTCAGGCCGACGAGGTGCGGGCGGATGCGCAGCATCTCCGCGACGATCGTTTCGTTGGGCGTCTCGGGATTCGCCTGGTCGAACATCCACACTTCGTGCCCGGCGCGCTTCAGCACCGACGAGAGCGACATGATGCCGATCGGCGGGAAGCCCATCACCTGCAAGCGGCCGTTCTTCGAGCGGCGCTCCGACGGGATGGCGTAGAACTGGGGATCGCGGATGTGAACCAGGATGACGCGCACGAGGCACCTTGGCGGAGGGTGGCCGAGGGCGTCGGCCGTGAAGGCCGCGACTTTACCGTGCGTCAGCGGGAAAGGCCAGCACAATCGCCGTCGCCCGAGCCCGACATCAGGGACGAGGCGATGCGTCGTCCCGCCCGTGAGGGACGGGCGACTGGCTCAGGCCATCTCGACGAGACGATCCTGGGCCGGCGCGAGCCTGCGGACCGCGTCGGCCATCTGCTCCGGTGGCACCGGGCGGCTGAAGAGATATCCCTGCAACTCGGTGCAGTAGCGCGCGCGCAGGAACTCGGCCTGGCCGGCGTCCTCCACGCCCTCGGCGACCAGCCCGAGCCCGAGGCTGTGTGCCAGCGCCGAGATCGCGTCGACGATGGCCGCGTCGGTGGCGCTGGTGCGCATATCCTTGACGAAGCTGCGGTCGATCTTGAGGGAGTCGATCGGGAAGCGCTTGAGGTAGCCGAGCGAGGAGTAGCCGGTGCCGAAGTCGTCGATCGAGATCGCCACGCCGATCGCCTTCAGCCGCTCCATGACTGCCACCGCCTGCTCGCTGTTCTCGACCAGCAGGCTCTCGGTGAGCTCGATCTCGAGCCACTCGGGCGCGAGCCCGGAGGAGTGGAGCGCCGCGCGGATCGTCTCCTCGAGCGACTCGCTCCGGAACTGGCGCGACGAGATGTTGACCGACACCCGCATCGGCGGCAGCCCCGCGTCCTGCCACGCCTTGTTCTGCAGGCAGGCCGCCGCGATGACCTTGGCGCCGACCGGGACGATGAGCCCCGACTCCTCGAGCAGCGGGATGAAGTCGCCGGGCGGAACGAGGCCGCGCTCGGGATGCTGCCAGCGCAGCAGCGCCTCGACGCCGACGACGCCCCGCGTCGCGGCCGACACCCGCGGCTGGTAGTGCAGGACGAACTCGTCGTTGCGGACCGCGCGCTGCAGCCCCGCCTCGAGGTGCATCTGGCTCTCGACGCGGTCGTTCATCTCCTGCGTGAAGAACGCATAGCGGTTGCGGCCGAGCTCCTTCGCGCGGTACATCGCGGTGTCGGCGCTCTTCACCAGCCGCTCCCCGGTCTCGTCGTCCTTCGGGTAGAGGGCGATGCCGATGCTGACCGTGGCGGTGAGCTCGTGGTTCTTGAGCTCGACCGGCTCGGCGAGCGCCGCGATCATCCGGGCCGCGACCGCCGCCGCTTCCTCCGGGCCCTTCACGTTCTCGAGCAGCACCGTGAACTCGTCGCCGCCCATGCGGAACAGCAGGTCGGACTCGCGGATGCAGCCCTGGAGGCGGCGGGCCGCCACCCGCAGCAGCTCGTCGCCGGCCTCGTGGCCGAGGCTGTCGTTCACCCGCTTGAAGCGGTCGAGGTCGAGGAACATCAGGCCGAGCGACCAGTCAAAGCGCTTCGAGCGCCGGATCGACTCCTCCAGGTGCTCGACGAAGCTCGCGCGGTTGGGTAGCCCGGTGAGCGGGTCGTGATACGCCTGGTAGCGGACGCGCGCCTCGCTCGCGACGCGCTGCGCTTCCTGCTCGCGCAGGATGCGGTCGGAGCGGCCCGCCATCCAGAGCATCAGCAGGTAGAGCAGGGACAGCGCGCCGATCGCGCCGCTCACGATCTGGCCTTGCGTGCGCTCGAGCTTCGTCACCAGCGGCGTGACGTCCGAGTAGACCTCCATCACCGCCGCTACCGGCACCTCGTCGCGGACGCGAACCGGGACGTAGGTGGCGATGATGTTGCGGTCGGTGATTTCGCCTTCCCAGGCGTCGAAGTGGTCGCGGAACGTGATCTCGCTCGCCGTCGTACCCGCGACTGCGCTACGGAACCCGGCATTGCCGCGCTTGTCCTGGCCGATCTGGCGGAAGTCGGTGGAGAAGACGGTGAGCCCGTTGGTGTCGTAGATCTTCACCTTGACGACGTCGAGGCCGCGGGCGAGCAGCATCAGGTCGCGGTTGAGCCGGCGGATCTCGTTCCGTTGCGGCAGCTCGGCGGCGGGGATCTTCCCGGCCTGGCCTACGAACGCCGCATACGACGGCCAGATCGAGTTGGCGAACGCCTTGGTGAGCGCGACGTTCGCCCGCGTCTCGGTCTCGACAAGAGCGTCGAAAGCCAGCCGCCGGTAGAACCATGACAGCGCCACGGTCACGGCGATGACCGCGATCAGCCCGACGAAGGACGAATAGCGAAAGAACCTGAGCAACACGCGCTCCCCGGCCCGGTCGGGCCACAGGTAGGGATAAGCAAGAAGCGTGGCCCGGGACCTCCGGGCTCGGGCCGGGATGCCGGCGGGTGAGGAGTTTTTCCGGGGCGCCCGCCGGCCGCTCAGCCGCCCGGCGGCGGGCACCGCCCGAGCTGGATGTAATGCAGCGCCGCCCTGAAGCCCGGATCCGCGGGATCGCCGAGCGGCTGCGCGGCGTCGTCCGGGGCCGGGCACGTCGGCGCGAGCCCGCCGTAGTAGTCGCCTTCGCCGCGCGCGTTGAGGTCCTTGAAAGTGACCACCCAGTACGACACGTCGCCGTAGCGGACGACATGGAAGCCGACCGGCTTCCCGCAGGTCGTGCCGCCGATCGTGACGACCTCGACGTAGGGCGCGAGGCCCTGGACCAGCGCTTCGGACGCCGAGCACGTCTCCGCCGATGTGATCACGAAGAGACGCGCGAGCCCGAGCCCGCCCCACGCCGGCGCGCTGAACACCGACTCCTGGTCGCTGTCGCGGTGGCGCTCGTTGTACACCATCCGCACGAACGTCCGGCCGTCCACGCGGCGGCCGGCGATCGCGCTCGCGACCTCTCCGGCGGCGTGCAGGCTGCCGCCGCCGTTCAGCCGCAGGTCGAGGACGAGGTCGTCCACCCGCAGGCCGCGCAGCCGGAGCGCGGCCGATTCGAACTCCTGCCGCGTCGTCGCGCTGAAGTGCCGGAGCGCGACGTAGCCGACGCGGCGCCCGCCCGCCTTTACCACCGCCTCGGCCGCAACGCTGGAAATCGGGTAGCGCGCCTCGCGCACGGTCACCTCGCGCACCGCCCCGTCCGGGGCGACGAGTTCGAGGCGCCGCGCGGCTCCGGCGGGCGCCGCGTGGAGCCGGTCCGCCGCGACGCCGTCGACCGCGCGGAGGACGTCGCCGCGGCGCACCCCCGCCGCGTGCGCCGACGAGCCGCTCACCACGTCGATGACGCGGAGGCGGCCGTCCGCGTCGGCGCGCAGCTGGAAGCCGTAACCCCGCGCCTCGAGCGCCTCGCGCCGGAGGTCGCGGGCGAGCGGCATCGCGGTGCTCCACCCGTCGCGGCTGTGGCGCCACGCCTCGATCAGGCGCTCCGGCGACGGCGCCGCGACGGGCACCGGCGCCGGAACCTCGTCGCGCCACAGGTACTGGTCGCGCACGAGCGCCCGCGCGAACGTGTAGTCCGACACCGTGTAGAGACCGCGGCTGCGCAGCTCGGCGAGCAGCATCGGCCCGGTGTAGTTCGAGCGCGTCGCGTCGATGAGCAGCGCGTGCGCGTAGAGGGTCGCGGCGAGACCGGCGGCGAGGCCGAGCCGCAGGAGGAGCTGCGGGCCGCTCACCGGCACGAACTCGCCGCCGGCCGCGCGCCGGGCGCGGCGCCGGAGGAAGAACCACCACCCCGCAAGCCCCGCGGCGATGACGATCAACCCGGCATCGTGGAAGCCGTCGGCAAACGCCGCGGTGCCGAGCGCGGCGACCGGCACGAGCAGCGGCTCCGGGGTGACGAGCGGGCGGCCGGCGTCCGCCCGGCGCCGCAGGACGAGCGCGGGGAGCATGGCGGCGATCGCCAGAGCGCCGGCGCAGACCGCGGCGAGCGTCCCCATCCGGCCGGCGGTCCAGGTGCCGGTGCACGCGGCGCCGACGACGACGAGAAGAATGAGCGCGGTGCCGTAGAGGCCCCGCCGCAGGGCGTAGAGATACCCGAGCCCCCCGACGAGCACCGCCGTCGCGCGCGCCGGGAGCTGGACGAGCGCGGCCTCCCCGGCGTCATCGAAGCGGGCCGGCGGCGGATCGTCGAGCAGGATCGCCCAGGCGAGCAGCGCGACGACGAGCGCGGTAACGGTCACGCCGGCGGCGCTCGGCATGACGTCGGCGCGGTTGAGGGCGTAGCGGCATGGCATCGCGACCAGCAGGGCGAACCCGACCGCGAGCCCGGCCGTCGCATCGTCGATGCCGAGCGGGCGCCAGTCGAGCACGTCGGCCGCGCACACGGCGAAGAGCACCAGCGCGAGCGTGATCGCGAGCAGGAGCGCGCCGCGGTCGGCGATCCGCTCGGCCGGACAGCGCCGCCAGACGGCCCACGCGAGCGCCGATGCGGCCGTGGCGCCGACGAGCGCGGCGATCGTGTAGCTCCAGCCGTAGGTGAGCGACGCGAGGGCCGCGCCGCTGGCGACCGCCGCCGCCGCTGCCGCGGCGACGACCGTGCCGGCGCCGAGATCGGCGCTCGGGGCGGAACCGGCGGATGGGGTGGAGAGCGTCTGCACGCGGGACATCCTCGAACCGAGCGTAGCGTACCGGTTGCGCCGCCCGGCCCGCGGGCCCTGCAAACATTTGTCAAATGGGTCGCTCGCGCGGCCGGCGAGGGTCGGCGCGAACAGTCGCGCCGGCGCGACATGTCGGCGTCGCGCCACGTGCTTCGAGCCCGAGACCCGATAAGATACCCGCCGGGAGGAATCTTCTCGGGGAGCGCTTGCAGTGCGGGACACCCGCAACCTCGCCATCGCGTTCGCGGACATCGCGTCGAGCGCGCGCCTGTACCGGGAGCTCGGCGACGCCGCCGCGTCGGAGCTGAGCCGCGGGTTCACGGCGCGCGCCCGGGCGCTGGTGCCGCGCTACGACGGCCGTCTCGTCAAGACGCTCGGCGACGGCGTGATGTGCGCCTTCTCCGGTCCCGAGCGCGCGGTGCTGGCGATGGGCGCGCTGCACGCGGAGATCGCCGGCGCGCCGGCGGCGGAAGGCGGCTCGCTGAAAATCCACACCGGGATCAGCTACGGGCCGGTGATCGCCGACGGCGACGACATCTACGGCACGGTCGTCAACGTCGCCGCCTACCTCGCCGCGACCGCACGCGCCGAGCAGATCCTCGCCACGCAGGCGGTCGTCGACGGACTGTCGGTCGCGACCGCGGCGATAGCACGTGCGGCGTACACGACGCGCCTGAAGGGCGACGAGCGCGACTCGACGGTGTACGAGATCGTGTGGCAGGAGGATCCGGGCGAGGTCACCACGCGCATTCTCGTCCCGCGGAAGGAGACCCCCATCGACGAGGGCGCGCTCGTGCTCTCGGCCGCCTGCGGCATGATCACCGTGGACCGGGTGCGGCCGCGGGTGCAGCTCGGCCGCGACGCGGGCAACGATCTCGCGGTGGCCGATCTGCTCGTCTCGCGCCAGCACGCGACGATCGAGCTCGACGGGACGCGCGTGCGCCTGGTCGACCAGAGCGCGAACGGCACCTACGTCATGTTCGACGGCTCGCCGGAGGAGATCCACCTCGTCTGCGGCGAGACGCTGCTGCACGGCTCCGGCCGGATCAGCCTCGGGCGGCCGCTCGCCGACCCGCTCGCGCAGCCGATCGTCTTCCGGCGCGACCGGCGGACGCTTTACCGCGTGTAGAAGAGATCAGGTCTTCCGCGACCGCACGAGCTTCGGCGCGGGCTTCGTGCGCCCGGGCTTCGGCTCCGGCAGCGCCGCCATCTGCGGCGCCGGCGGCACCTGGCAGCCCGCGACGCAGCAGCGCCCCGGCTGGCGGTTCCGCGTGATCGCGCGCACCTCGTCCGACAGCACCCCGCGCTCGAGCAGCCGCTCGACCAGGTCCACCTTGTTGCCGAGCGGATAGTTGCGCCAGATCTCCATCTTCATCGCCTCGGGCGACCCGCCGCCGTGGAGCGAGATCACCGAGTACCAGCCGCCCTGGTACGAGGCGGTGAGGTCCTCGACCAGCCGCGCGACCTCGATCCGCTGCGCGTACGGGATGTCGGAGCGCGCGCCGAGCAGCTCCGACAGCCGCCCCGCAGTGGCCGGGTTGTGGTCCTCCTCCGGCCCGGGCAAGGTCACGATCAGCCCGCCCGAGACGTGGTGCGCGAGCCGGTGCATGTCGTAGATCTGCGTCGCGAGGAGGAGCTTGCCGATGTTCGCGAACACCGTTTCCGGCACCGCGACGCCGGATTCGTCGGCGGTGCAATAGACGGACGCCGCAACGCCGCAGGCGTAGAAGCCCTCGACGATCTTGATCAGGTCGACCATCGCCTCGCGCAGGCTCGGCGCCGCGTCGAGGTCGATACCGTTCGCCTCGGTCATCAGCGCGCCGGCGCCGATCAGGAGGTCGCCAAAGCCCGCTCGCGCCGCGATGCAGGTGTGGCGGTGATGCGTCGCGTAGCTGTAGGTGAGAAACCCGGAGTGCTCCCACTCGCCGGCGAGGAACACGCGCTCCCACGGCACGAACACGCGGTCGAAGATCGCCACCCCGGTCGACTGGCCGTAGCGCGCGCTGAACTTCGCCGCCTTCTCGCCGGGACGTCCCGCCGGCCGCGCGACGATCGTCAGGCCGTCGGCGTCGAGCGGCACCGCGCAGCAGACGGCGAAGTCGGCGTCCGCGCGCGTCATGTTGCGGCAGGGCATGACGAGCAGCTCGTGCACGTACGGCGCCGCGGTGATGATCGCCTTGGCGCCGGCGAGCACGATCCCGTCCGGCCGTCGTTCGGCGACGTGCACGTAGCTGTCCGGATTGGCCTGCTCGTGGGGGCGGAAGCGACGGTCGCCCTTGCCGTCGGTCATCGCGATGCCGAGCGCGAGGTCCTCGGCGTGCACGCGCTCGAGGTACGCCGCGAGCCGCGCCGCGTAGTCGGTGCCCTTGTCGGCGTCGATGCGGCGGGTGGCCTGGCGCAGTGCCGCCAGCGCATCACCGCCGAGGTAGCGCTGCGCACAGCCGGTCTCCTGGCAGAGGAGCCGTACCGCTTCGAGCTTGTTCAGCAGATCCTGGCTCGACGCCGGGACCGCGTTCATGCGGTTGATGTCGTGCGCCCCGCCGCGCGCGCGCATCACCGGTGCGAGCGGCTCGCGTAGCGCGAAGTCGTAGCTGAGGCCGAGCGCGTTCACCCCCGGCGCGAGCGCCGGCTCGTCGGCGACCGATTCGACCGCGCGGCCGTCGACGTAGACGCGCGGCCGGTAGCGACGGAGCGACTCGCGGTAGTCCTGCGACGACATCAGCATGGCGCGCTCCTTCCGTCGGGTGCGTGAGCATACAACGCCGAACCGCTACACTCGCGCCGGTCCGCATTCGGGAGCGCACCATGGTCAAGGCCGTCTCCGCCGCCGGCGATTCGCGCCGGCGGTATCCGCTTGCCGTCCACATCGCCACGCTGTTCGTCGCCCTGCTCCTCGTCGCCGGGCTCGCGATCGGCGGCCTCGCCTACTACCGGAGCGCGGCGATGCTCACGCGCGCCGCCGACGATCTCTTCGACCGCGTCGCGCGCGAGACGACGCACGAGGTGCGGCAGATCGTGGCGCCGGGGGAAGCGCTGATCGACGTGCTCGCGCACACGCGGATCGCCACCGCCCGGACTCTCGACGAACGCCTCGATACGCTGCCGCTCCTGCGCGAGGCGCTCGCGGTCTCCCCGCACCTCTCCGCGATCTACGCCGGCTACGCCAACGGCGACTTCTTCCTGGTACGGCCCGTGCCCGGATGCCCCCGAGCGGCGGAAGCAGCTCGGCGCGCCCGACAGGGCGGCTTATCTCGCGCAGAGCCTCGAACGCGGCGCGGGCACCTTCATCTGGCTCGACGCCGGCCTCGGGCGTCTCGCGACGCAACCCCGTCCCGAGTACGCGACGTTCGACGCGCGCGAGCGGCCCTGGTATCGCGCCGCGGCGACGACCGACGGCCAGATCAAGATCCCGCCCTACGTCTTCTTCACCACCCACGAGGTCGGCATCACGCTGGCGCGCCGGGGGGCCGGCGGCAAGGCGGTGGTCGGGGCGGACATCACGCTGCGGGAGATCTCCGACGCGCTCGCGCGCCAGCGGATCACGCCGGGCACCGAGATCGCCATCGTCAGCGCAGCCGGCCGCGTCACCGCATATCCGGACGCGGCGCGCGCCCTCCGGCCGGGTGCGGCAGGGGAGGCGCCGGTGCAGGTGCCGCTCGCGGAGCTCGGCGCGCCGGTCCTCGCCGCGCTCGCCGGCCGGATCGAGTCCGTGCGCGAGCCACAGACCGCGGACCTCGACGTCGGCGGCCGCCTCTGGCGCACGTTGATCGCGCCGCTGCCGCTCCAGGGCGCCGGCGAGGCGCCACGGCTCGTCTTCGCGGCGCCGCTCGACGAGCTGCTCGACGAAGCGCGCGCGATCGCGCGCGACTCCGCGGCGACGACCGGCCTCGTGCTCGCCGTCGCGCTCGCGCTCGCGCTGCTCGCCGCGAACGCGGTCGCCCGTCCGATGCGGGCGCTCGTCGGCGAGGCGAACGCGATCCGGCGCTTCGAGTTCTCGCGGCCGGTGCAGGTCGCCTCCATCGTGAAGGAAGTCGACGAGCTCGCCGGCACGATGGACGAGATGAAACGCACGATCCGGCGATTCCTCGACGTCAGCGCGGCGGTCGCCGCGGCGCCGGACCTCGACCGGCTGATGCCGCGCCTGCTCGACGAGACGATCGCGGCGGCGGGCGCCCAGGGCGGCGTGCTCTATCTCGTCGCGGACGACGGCGCGAGCCTGAACCCGGCGGCGGTGCGCGTCGCGGGAGGCGAGGTCGGCGACGGAACACTGTCGCCGATACCGCTCGCGCGGGACGACCACCCGGTCGCGCAAGCCGTGCGCGAAGGGGTGGCGCGGGCGTTCCCCGTACGCCGCGGCGACGCCGCGACCGCGGATCTCGACCGGCTCCTCATCGCGTTCAAGGACGAGCGCGCAACGCTCGTCGTCGCGCCGCTCGCCAACCGCCGACGGGAGCTGCTCGGCGTCGTCGCCATCCTCTGCCCCGAGCGCGCGGGCGTCGGGCCGGAGCTGGTCGACTTCGTCGGCGCGCTGGCCGGGGCGTCGGCGGTGTCGCTCGAGACGAAGCAGCTCCTCCAGGCGCAGAAGGCGCTGTTCGAGGCGTTCATCCGGCTGATCGCCTCCGCCATCGACGCGAAGAGCCCGTACACCGGCGGTCACTGCGCGCGGGTGCCCGAGCTGACGAAGATGCTCGCCCGCGCGGCCTGCGCGGCGAGCAGCGGGCCGTACCAGGACTTCGACCTCTCCGAGGAGGAATGGGAAGCGGTCCACCTCGGCGCATGGCTGCACGACTGCGGCAAGGTCACCACGCCCGAGTTCGTCGTCGACAAGGCGACCAAGCTCGAGACGATCTGCGACCGCATCCACGAGGTGCGGATGCGCTTCGAGGTGCTCAAGCGCGACGCGGAGATCGCGTACTGGAAGCGGGTCGCAGAGGGCGGCGACCGGACGGCCCTGCGCGCGATGCTCGAGGCCGAGTGGCGCGCGCTCGACGCCGACTTCGCGTTCGTCGCCGAGTGCAACGAGGGCGGCGAGTTCATGGCGCCGGAGCGCGTCGCGCGGCTGAAGGCGATCGCCGCGCGCACCTGGACGCGCACGCTCGACGACCGGATCGGGATCGCGCACGAGGAACGGAAACGGAAGGAACGCTCGCCCGCCGCGCCGCTGCCGGCGGTCGAGCCGCTCCTCGCCGACAAGCCCGAGCACCTGATCGAACGCCGGCGCGAGGACCGGATGGACGACGGCAACCGCTGGGGGTTCCGGGTCAAGACGCCCGAACTGCTCTACAACCGCGGCGAGGTCTACAACCTGTCAGTCGGACGCGGCACGCTGTCGGAGGAGGAGCGCTACAAGATCAACGAGCACATGATCCAGACGATCATCATGCTCTCGGCGCTGCCGTTTCCACGGCACCTGCGGAACGTGCCCGAGATCGCGGGCGGCCACCACGAGAAGATGGACGGCACCGGCTACCCGAAGCGGCTGAAGCGCGACGAGATGAGCCCGGTCGCGCGGATGATGGCGATCGCCGACATCTTCGAAGCGCTCACTGCCGCCGACCGGCCCTACAAGAAGGCGAAGACGCTGTCGGAAGCGATCAAGATCATGGGGTTCATGCGGAAGGACAACCACGTCGACCCGGAGCTCTTCGAGCTATTCCTCTCCTCCGGCGTCTACCTGGAGTACGCCCGGCGCTTCCTGGCGCCGGAGCAGATCGACGCGGTGGACGTGGCGGCTTACGTCGGCGGAACGTAAGCGGCGGACGCTACCACTCGTACTTGTACCCGACGCCGTAGACCGAGTGCACGATCTCGCGGTCGGGCAGCACGTCGGCGATCTTTTTCCTCAGCTTCTTCACGTGGCTGTCGACCGTGCGGTCGGACACGACGCGCGCGTCGCGGTACATCGCGTCGATCAGCTGGTCGCGCGAGAAGATCCGCCCCGGCTGCGCGACGAGCGTCTTCAGGAGCTGGAACTCGACCGCGGTCAGGTCGAGGTCGCGGCCGGCGACGCGCGCCCGCAAGCCGCCCTCGTCGAGCGCGACGTTCGTCTCCACCGGCGCCGGCGCGCGCTTCGCCCGCCGCAGCACCGCCTTCACCCGCGCCACCACCTCGCGCGGGCTGAACGGCTTGCAGATGTAGTCGTCCGCACCGAGCTCCAGGCCGAGCAGCCGGTCGATCTCCTCCACGCGCGCGGTCACCATCACGATCGCGGCGTCGGAGAAGGTCCGCAGCCCCTTGCACACGTCGAGCCCGCTCTTGCCGGGGAGCATCAGGTCGAGCAGCACCAGGTCGACCGGGTTCGCCTTCACCCACGGCTCGACCGCGTCCCCGCGGTCGAGCACCGTCGCCTCGTAGCCCTCGCGCACGAGGTAGTCGCGCAGGAGCTCGGCGAGCTTCGGCTCGTCCTCGACGATCAGGATCCGGTCAGCCATGCGTGCCCCGCGCCGCCGGCAGCGCGACCTCGAGCGCGAGGCCGCCGAGCCGGCTCGCGCGCGCGACGAGCGTGCCGCCGTGCGCCTCCACGATCGCCTTCACGATCGCGAGCCCGAGCCCCGAGCCGCCGCCGGCGCGGCTCCGCGAAGGGTCGACGCGAAAGAGCCGCTCGGTGAGCCGCGGCAGGTCCGCCTCCGGCACCCCCGGGCTGGAGTCCTGCCAGTCGAGGATCACCCGCTCGCCCTCGCGCCGCACCGCGACCGCCACTTTCCCCGGCGCGTCGGTGTAGCGCAGCGTGTTCTGCAGCAGGTTGCCGAACACCTGCGCGAGGCGCGTCTCGTCGGCGAGCACCGTCGCTCCGCGCTCGAGGTGGAGCTCGAGCGCGAGCCCCTTCTGGTCGAGCGCGCGCCGCTGCACCGCGAGCGCCTCGTCGGCCAGCTCGGCGAGATCGAGCGGCTCCTTGTGGTAGGTGAGCGCGCCCACGTCGGCGAGCGACAGCGTGTGGAGGTCGTCGACCAGCCGGCCGAGGTGGCCGACCTCCTGGGCGAGCGAGCCGAGGCTCTCCGGCCCGAGCGGACGCACGCCGTCCTGGAGCGCCTCGATCTCCCCGCGCAGCACCGCGAGCGGCGTGCGCAGCTCGTGCGCGATGTCCGCGATCCACTGGCTGCGCGCGCGTCGCGTCGCGGCGAGCGTGGCCGCAAGCGCGTTGAAGTCGCGCGCGAGGTGCGCGAGCTCGTCCCCGCCGGCGTCGGGCACCCGCACCGCGTAGTCGCCGCGCATCAGCGCCTCGGCGCCGCGCGCGATGGTGCGCACGCGCCGCGTCAGCCAGAGCGCGAGGCCGGCGCCGAGAAGGAGCGCCGCGCCGAGCATGCCGAGCGCGATCGCGGCGAACTGCCAGCGCTGCTGCTCGGCGATCACGCGCTCCAGGGCATCGATCCGCTCCCGCCGCGGCACGGCACCGAGGTAGCCGACCACCGCCCCGTCCCGGACGATCGGTTTCAGCTCCGCGCGCTCCGCGAGCTCGGGCGGGCCCGCGACGAGCTTGCGGTCGGCGTCGAAGAGCAGGAGCCGCGAGCTCACCGTCAGCGGCAGCTCGCGCGGGCTGCCGGCGGGCGGGGCGGCGCCCTCGCTCGGCGGGCGGCGCGGCAGGCCGAGCGCCTCGCGCGAGAGCTCCGTCCAGCGGTCGCGGTCATCGGCGAGCCACCGCCACCCGCGCTCGCGGCCGTAGCCCTCGGCGAGCGCGACCGCGAACGCTTCGAGCCGCGCCTGGTCCGCGCGGCCGAGCGTCTCGGCCAGCCCGCGGTCGAAGCTCGCGCTGAAGACGAGGTAGGCGATCGCCGCGAGCACCGCGTTGGCGCCCGCGATCGCGAGGAAGAGCTTGGCCTGCAGCCGGCCGAACCCGGACCCGGCCGAAGTTGATCCGCTCATGCCGCAAGCGTAAACCGCAATCGGGGAAGCTTTGTGGAAGCGGCCCGTCCCGCGACGGCGCTGGACCCTCGGTCCCGGCTATGGCACCCTGCCCGGCCATCCCAAAGGGATCCCACACTATGTATCCCGCGGTCCGGCAATGAAGCCCCGCATCGCGCTCTTCATCGGCGATCCCGCCGGCGTCGGACCGGAGCTCGTCGCGCGCCTGCTCGCGGCGTTCCGACGCGACCGAGCGCGGGGAGGTGCTCCTGATCGCGAGCCGCGCGAGCATCGACGAGGGCATCCGCGCGGCCGGCGTTCACTACGACGTGACCGAGGGCGGCGGCAACCCGGCGCTCGTCAAGTGGCGCGGCCTCGACGCGCCCGCCTTCCCGCTCGGGCAGGCGACCCGCGACAACGGCGCGTTCATGCTCGAAGGGCTGACGACCGGCGTCGCGCTGGTGCGCGGCGGCATGGCGGACGCGCTGTGCTTCGCACCGCTCAACAAGGGCGCGCTCCGCGCCGGCGGCATGAACCATCCCGACGAGATGCACTGGTTCGCCGAGGTGCTCGCCTGGACCGGCCCGTGCGTCGAGTTCAACGTGCTCGAGGGGCTGTGGACCTCGCGCATCACCTCGCACGTCCCGCTCAAGGACGTCGCGGGCATGCTGACCGTCGACGGCGTGGCCGAAGGGATCGGCCTCCTCTACCGCGGGCTGCAGAGCGCAGGCAAGCGCGCGCCGAAGCTCGCGGTCTGCGCGCTGAATCCGCACGGCGGCGACGGCGGCAACTTCGGCCGCGAGGAGATCGAGGTGATCGAGCCCGGCGTGCGGACCGCGCGCGAGCGCGGCTGGCCGGCCGACGGCCCGTTCCCCGCCGACACGATCTTCGTGCGCGCCCGGGGCGGCGCGTACGACGGCATCGTCACGATGTACCACGACCAGGGCCAGATCGCGATGAAGCTGATGGGCTTCGAGCGCGGCGTGACCGTGCAGGGCGGGCTCCCGATCCCGATCACCACGCCCGCCCACGGCACCGCGTACGACATCGCCGGCCAGGGCAAGGCGAACGTCGGCGCGATGCGCAACGCGTTCGCGCTCGCGTGCCGGATGGGCGAAGGCAGGGCCGCCGCGTGTTAGAAGCGGCCGATCGCTGGTAGAGTTCCGCTCTCGCCATGAGACCGGTCCGATGAGTGCCCCACTCCCGCGTTGGCGACGGCGCCTCGCGATAGGGTTGCTCGCGCTCGGCTGGCTCACGCAGCAGCTCGGTTTCGCGGCCCACGGCGAGATCCAGCGCCGCATGGCTGCCGGCGCCGGATTCGGCGAGATTTGCACGGGCGCCGGCCTCGTCCGCGCGTCGTCCGATGCACCCGTGCCTGCCGAGCACGCGCCCTCGGGGTCAAGCTTCTGCGACGTCTGCGCGGGCGCCGCGTTCGGGGCGCTCGTCGCGCCCGCGACGCTCGCGTTCCATGCTCGCGCCGGAACCGCAGCGGTCGAGTCCGCGGGCCCGCCGGCGCTTGCACTCGCTCATCCGCAAAGCGCGCATCGCCCGCGCGCACCCCCCGCTCTCCTCTCCTGAACCTCGCAGCTGAGCCGTACGGCGCCGCGACGCGGTGCCGGAGACGCCTTTTCAGGGGAGAGAACCATGCAGAGCATGCCTCGGCAACTGCGTCCGATCGCCGCCGCCCTCGCTGTCGCAGCAAGCACCACCCACGGCCAGAGCGCCGACAAGCCCACGCCGCTCCCGCCGGTGGTCGTCCAGGCCGAGCCGGAACAGTCGCTGACCGTCCCGTCGATCCACCGCGCCGAGCAGGAGATCCGCCTCACGCCGGGCGGCGCGGCCATCGTCGATCCGCAGCACCTACGAGACTGGGCGCGCTTCGACGCTGTCCGACGCGCTTCAGTACGCCCCCGGCGTCTTCGTGCAGCCGCGGTTCGGCGCCGACGAGGCGCGCATCTCGATCCGCGGCTCCGGCATCCAGCGCACGTTCCACGGCCGCGGCATCGTCCTGCTCCAGGACGGCGTGCCGCTCAATCTCGCCGACGGCAGCTTCGACATGCAGGCGGTCGAGCCGCTCGGCCTGCAGTACATCGAGGTCTTCCGCGGCGCGAACGCGCTGCAGTACGGCGCGACCACGCTCGGCGGCGCGATCAACTTCGTGGCGAACACCGGCTACACCTCCGATCTGCTGCGTCTGCGCGGTGAGCTCGGCAGCTGGGGCTACTACAAGGGGTTCGTCTCGAACGGCGGCGTAAAGGACAACTTCGACTGGAACGTCATGGCGTCCTACGCCACGCAGGACGGCTATCGCGACTGGGCGCAGCAGGAGAACGCCCGGGTGTTCGGCAACTTCGGCTGGCGGATCAACCCCGACCTCGAGACGCGCTTTTTCCTTACTGCGCTCAACAGTGACTCGCAGCTGCCGGGAACGCTCACGAAGGCGCAGGCGCAGTCGAACCCGCGCCAGGCGAACGCCGGCAACCTCGCCGGCCAGCAGAAGCGCGACTTCCCCCTCTACCGGATCGCGAACAAGACCGCGTACCGCATGGGCGAGGGTGTGCTCGAGGCGGCCGCGTTCTACTCGTACAAGGATCTGTGGCACCCCATCTTCCAGGTGATCGACCAGGTGTCCAACGACTACGGCCTCAGCCTGCGGTACGTCACCGAGGCGCCGCTCGCCGGGTACCCGAACCGCTTCGTCGTCGGCTTGATCCCGCAATGGGGTACCGTGAACGACAACCGGTTCGTCAACGTGCAGGGCCAGGCCGGCGCCCGCACCGGCGATTTCAAGCAGGACTCGTCGAACTACGTGCTGTACGCCGAGAACTGGTTCTCTTTCACGCCGCAGTGGGTGGGCATCCTCGGCGCCCAGGCGACGCGCGCCGAGCGCAAGGTCGAAGACAAGTTTCTGCAGGACGGGGACCAGAGCGTGGACCAGCGCTACGACCGCGTGTCGCCCAAGGTCGGGGTGCTGTACAAGTGGTCGCCGCAGGTCGACGTGTTCGCGAACTACAGCGGCAGCTACGAGCCACCGACCTTCGGCGAGCTCACCGGCGGACCGAACGTGACGCCGCTCAGCGCGCAGAGCGGAAAGACGTTCGAGGTGGGCACTCGCGGCTTTCTGCCCGCGGTGCAGTGGGACTTCGCGTACTACCGCAGCGAGCTTAAGAACGAGCTGCTCTCGCTCAACAGCCCTACCGGGCAGCCGCTCGGCACCGTCAACGCGCCGGACACGATGCATCAGGGCATCGAGCTCGGCCTGGTCGTGACGGTGGATCAGATTCAGTCCCGCACCTCCTATCTCTGGAACGACTTCCGTTTCCGCAATAACGCGTCGTTCGGGGACAACCGTCTGCCCGGCATCCCGCCGCAGTTCCTGCGCACCGAGCTCCTGTATCTGCCAGCGCCCGGCTGGTACGTCGGACCGACGCTCGAGTGGTCGCTGCAGCGTTACCCGGTCGACATGGCGAACACCCTCTACGTCGACGGCTACGCGATATGGGGCCTCAAGGCCGGCCGTCAGGTCGCGAAGGGCTTCGGCTTCTTCGTGGAAGGACGCAACCTGTCGAACACGAAATACACGGCGACCAGCGGGGTGATCGCAAACGCGAACGGGCAGGACTCGGCGCAGTTCTGGCCGGGCGACGGTCGCTCGGTCTACGCCGGGCTCGAGTGGCGGATGTAGCGCGGATCGATGAGCGGACCGAGGGCCGGCGTGCTGGTTGCTGTGGTCATTGCCCACGTGCTGGCGCTTGTCGGGCTGCTCGCCTACGCGCCGGCGCGGAAGGCCCTGGTCGAGGCGGCGCCGGTCTTTGTGCACCTTATCACCCCCGACCATCCACCACCACCTGAGCCACCGGTACCGCCGCCGAAGCCTCGAACCGCGCCGGCCCGTCCGTCCTCGCCGCCGATCGTGGCGGCGAGGACGGAGCAGCCCGCAGACCGGGAGGTCGTCCTGGCGCCGCAGCCGGTCATCGCCGCCGAAGCGGTGCCGGCGCCGGTCGTGCCCACGGCGCCGCCCGCACCGCCCGCACCGCTGTTGCTCGACGAGCTCGCCCTGGCGTGTCCCGATCGCACCCCCCCGGCCTATCCGCGCGCGGCGCGGCGTGCCCGCGAGGAAGGCCGCGTCGTACTGCGGGTGGAGCTCGACGAATCGGGCCGCGTCGTCAACGCGGCAGTCGCCACGAGCTCCAGTTCCGCTGCCCTCGACGAGGCAGCGCTTGCGGCGGTGCGGACCTGGCGCTGCGCGCCGCCGCGACGCGGCGGCGTCGCGGTCCGCGCGATCGCGCTCCAGCCGTTCCACTTCATTCTCGGTCCGGAGTGATCCTTGGACGGCAGCCTCGGTTTCACCCACTTCCTCGCGCAGACCGATGCGGTGGGCAAGAGCGTGCTCGCGATCCTCGTCGCGATGTCGATCGCGACCTGGTACCTCATCCTCGTCAAAGCGCTGGAAGGGCTCCTCCAGCGGCGCGCCGCCGCGCGGTTCCACGACTTCTTCTGGAACGCGCCATCGCTCGCCGCAGTGGCCGACCACCTCGTGGGCGCGCCCGCTCGCGATCCCTTCGCGCGACTCGCCGAGCGCGGCTTCGCGGCCGTCGCGCACTTTCGCTCGCATGGCGGCGAGCGACTCGCGGACGCGGGTGACCTTCCCGACTTCCTCACCCGCGCGCTGCGCCGCGCGATCGACCAGGAGACGGCGCGCCTGGAGCGCGGGCTGACGCTGCTCGCCTCGGTCGGATCGACCGCACCGTTCGTCGGGCTGTTCGGCACCGTGTGGGGCGTGTACCACGCGCTCGTCGCGATCGGACTGAGCGGCCAGGGCACGCTCGACAAGGTCGCCGGCCCGGTCGGCGAGGCGCTGATCATGACCGCCCTCGGCCTCGCCGTCGCGATCCCCGGGGTGCTCGGCTACAACGCCTTCACGCGCTCGAACCGGCTCCTGCTCGGGGAGCTCGACGGCTTCGCTCACGATCTCTTCGCGTTTCTCACCACCGGCGAGCGGCTCGCTGCCGCGGGCGGCGGCGCCGTCGCGCATCCGCCGGCGACTCCCGTCGCCAAGCGGGGGCCGTGATGCTCTTCGGCAGCTTCAGAGGAGAGGGGTCGCAGCGTCCGCTCGCGGAGATCAACGTCGTCCCGTTGGTCGACGTGATGCTCGTGCTGCTCGTGATCTTCATCGTCACCGCACCGCTGCTCACGCATGCGGTGAAGATCGATCTGCCCAAGGCGACCTCGCACGAAAACCTCGCGCCGCGCGAACACATCCAGCTCGCGATCGGCGCGGACGGCACGCTGCATTGGAACGGCGAGCCAGCCGATCTCGCAACGGTCGGCACACGCTTCGACGCGGCCGCGCGACTCGAGCCGCAGCCCGAAGTCCACGTTCGCGCGGACCGCAAGGTCGCCTACGAGCACGTTGCCGCAGTGGTGTCCGCGGCGGCGCGCGCCGGGCTCACCCGCATCGGGTTCGTCACCGATCCACACGCCCCTTGAATCACCCACAGAATGGACTCCCTCATGCATAGGTCGTCTCTCTGCTCAGCGCTCCTCGCGCTCGCCGCCGCTGCCGTCGTCGCGCCCGCGACGGCCCACGTCACCATCGACCAGCGCGAGGCCTCCGCCCACAGCTACTTCAAGGCGCAGCTGCGCGTTGGGCACGGGTGCAAAGGATCGCCGACGGTGCGCGTGCGCGTGCGTCTCCCCGAGGGCACCGTGTCGGTCAAACCGCAGCCCAAGCCGGGCTGGAAGGTCGAGACGACGCGCGTCAAGCTCGCGCAGCCGGTCGACGACGGCCACGGCGGCAAGATCACCGAGACGGTCGGCGAGGTCGCCTGGTCCGGCGGACGGCTGCTCGACGAGCACTTCGACGAGTTCGCGGTGATGATGCGTCTGCCGGACAGGCCCGGCGCAACGCTCTATTTTCCCGTGGTGCAGGAGTGCGAGCAGGGCGTGCACCGCTGGATCGAGATTCCGGAGCCGGGCAAGTCGGCAGGCGACTACCGCGAGCCGGCCCCGGCGCTGCGGCTCACGCCGCGACAGTGACCCGACTCGGCGCCGCGGCGGCGCTCGCGCTCGTCGCGGGCGACGCGCTCGGTCATGCCGCGCTCGTCGCGAGTGAGCCGGCCGACGGCGCGGTGCTCGACCGTCGCACCGCCGGCAGTCGTGCTCCGCTTCAGCGAGCCGGTAACGCCGATCGCGATCGGCGCTGCTCGACCGCTCCGGCGCGCGCGTGGCGCTGCCGCGCCGACGTGGACGGCGCGAGTCGGTGCGTGCCGCGCTGCCGCCCGAGCTGCCGAGCGGCCCGTACCTCGTCAGCTATCGAGTCACCTCGCTCGATTCGCATCCGGTGGGCGGCGCGCTGGCGTTCTCGGTCGGGAGCGCGGAGCGGCTGGCGGCGCCCAGCTGCGCTCGACGCGGCCGGCGCCGGCGCGTCCGGCGCGCGCAGCATCGCGCGTCGTCCACGATCTCGCAGTGCTCGTCGCCGCCGGCGGCGCGCTGTTCGTGGTCCTCGTTGCGCCGTTCCCGCGCCAGCGCGCGATGCTCACGGTCGCGGCGGCGCTGGCGGGCGCGAGCGCGATCACGGCGGTCGGACTCCACGGCGCCGCGCTATTCGATTCGACGCCTCCTCGACCCGGCGTCCTGGCGCGTCGGCCTGGCGACCACCCGCGGCCCGGCCGCGATCGCCGCGTGTGCCGGGGTTGCGACGATCGCCGCCAGCGCATTCGGCCGCGCGAGGCCGGCCGGTTGGCTGCTCGCCCTCGGCGCGTCGGTCGTGATCGCGAGTTTCGCCCTCTCGGGACATCCGGCGGCCGCTCGAGCCCCGGGCGCTCGCCGCGACCCTGATCGTCGCGCACGTCGCGGCCGCCGCGTTCTGGGCCGGCTCGCTGCTCGGGCTGCTCGCCATACTGCGTTCGCCCGAGAGCGGACCGGCCGCCGCGCCCGCGCTGTCCCGTTTCTCGAACCTCGGTGTATTCGCGGTCCTGATGCTGATGACGGCCGGCATCGGGTTCGCGGCAATGCAGCTCCACGCGCTCGCCGAGCTCGTCTCGAGCCGCCTACGGCCGCTGGATCGGCGGTGAAGTCGGGGCTGCTCGCGGGCCTCATCGCCGTGGCGGCCTGGAACAGGTTGCGACTCCTTCCCGCGCTCAAGCGCGACGGCCCGCGCGCCGGGGACCGGTTTCGACGGACGATTGTTGCGGAAATCGCGCTCATGGCCGCGACGATCGCGGCCGCAGCGATCCTGGCGCAAACGCCTCCGCCCCGATCGGTACCCGGCGCCCAGCACGTCGCGATGTCGCAGGAGGGGTACTCGGCAAGACTCGTCGTGGCGCCTGCCCGCGCCGGGAGCAACGCGATCACGATCTCGCTGGAGAAGGACGGCGAAGGGCCGTTCGACCCGCCCGAGCTGTCCCTGGATATCAGCAACCCCGCCGCCGGCGTCGAGCCGTTCACGCGCAGTCCGAGGCGCAGTGGCGACCGGCGAATACCGGCTCGAGGGCGCCGAGCTCGTCGCGGCGGGCGAGTGGACGATCGAGATCCGGGCCCGGATCACGGAGTTCGACCGGGTGACCTTTCGCGCACGCCTGACGATGCGGTGAGGCAGGGAGCCCTCGGGTCCGGACCGCGCACCATGCGGAGGCGTGCTGCGGTGCTGCGCGCACCATTGACGCGCATCGCGCGGCGCGCTACATATCAGAAGCACCTGAATTCCCGTGCGGTCCTGCGTGCGGCACGAAGGTTGCAGCGGCGCCGGACCTTTCCAAAACGAGGAGGACCCCATGAAGCGCCGCGACTTCCTGAAAACCTCGGCCGCCCTGGCGGGCGCCGCCACCCTGAACGCCGCAGGTCCTGCGCGCGCGCAAGGCGCCGCACCCGAGGTGATCCGCGTCGGCCACCTCGTCGGCATCTGCATGTCGCCGCTCTTCTACGCCGACGCGATGGGCTACTTCAAGGACGAGGGCCTCAAGGTCGAGCTGAAGCACATGCCCAACCCGGGCGACGGGCTCGCCGCGCTCACCAGCGGGGCGACGCACATCGCCCACGTCCCGTTCACCAACCTGATCGTCGCCGCCTACAACGGCGCGCCGGTGAAGATCATCGGCGGCAGCGGGGCCGGCGGCCTGTTCCTGATCGCCCAGGGCTCGTCCGGGATCAAGAGCATCGACGACCTGAAGAAGGCGAAGGGCAAGGGCGTCAAGATCGGCTCGATGCGGCTCAACACCTTCGAGCTGACGGCCTATCGCATTCTCGTGAACAACGGGCTCAAGTACGACGACTTCCAGATGGTGTGGTTCAACGACGTGCTGTCGATGGCCGCGGCGTTCGACTCGAAGGCGGTCGACGTCGTCACCCACGTCGAGCCGTTCGCGTCCCGGCTCGTCGACAAGCTCGGCGGCGTGCCGCTCGCCAGCAACCGCGACGTGTGGGGCAAGGACGGGCCGGACTGCGTGACCAACGCGCGCGCCGATTTCATCGCGCAGTACCCCGACGCGACGAAGAAGTACCTGAAGGCGCTGCTCCGCGCCGACGCCGCGATCAAGGCCGACATGCCGAAGGCGGTGGACATCCTCGACAAGGGCAAGTACTACCGCGTCGACAAGGAGACGCTCGCGGCGGCGTTGCCGCGGCAGACCCCGCAGGTCGACCTCACGCGCGGCGGCGACAAGGGCATGGAGATCGCGGTCGCCGACATGGTGACGCTCGGCTATCTCAAGAAGGCGCCGGAGGGCGTCATGGACTTCCGCCTCCTGCGCGAGACCCTGAAGAGCTAGCGCGGATGGAAGCCTGGGAGGTCGGTCAGCCGGCCGGCCCGATACCGGCCCGGGATGCGCCGGCCGCGCGCGCGCAGCGATCGCTGGGCGCGCATCCGCCGCCGCCTCTGGCTCGCCGCGGCGACGCTCGCGCCCTGGGTCGTGCTCGTCTCGCTGTGGGAGATCGGCGCGGCGCGCGGCTGGATCTCGACCGCCCTCTTCCCCCCGCCGTCACAGTTCATCGCCTTCGCGGTCGAGAGCGACTTCCGGGTCGGCTTCGGCCGCGAGGCGATGCCGATCCCGATCGCGATCCTCGCGAGCGCGTGGCGGGTGCTCGCCGGGCTCGCGCTCGGCTTCGTCGCCGCGGTCGCGACCGGGATCCTGGTCTCCATGTCGCGCACCGCCTCGGCCGCCGTGCTGCCGATCGTGCGCGGCCTGGCGCCGATCGCGCCGATCGCCTGGATCCCGCTCGCCATCGTGCTGTTCGGCATCGGCGAGAAGACCGCCATCTTCGTCGTCTTCACCGGCGTCTATTTCCTCCTGACCCTGTCGACGGTGGCGGCGGTGCACTCGGTCGATCCCCGCCTCGTCAAGACCGCCCGCACGTACGGCGCCTCGACGAAGCAGGTCTGGCTGTGGGTGGTCTTTCCCGCCGTGCTGCCGCAGGTGTTCACGATGCTGCGGATCAACTTCTTCGCGGCGTGGATGGCGGTGCTCGCGGCCGAGATGGTCGGCCTCAAGAACGGCCTCGGGATGATCATCATCCTCGGCCGCGAGGTCTTCAACTCGAACCTGATCCTGCTCGGAATCTGCATCGTCGGGATCACCGGGTACGCGGTCGACTCCGCGCTCGTCTGGATCCAGCGCAAGGTGCTGTGGTGGAGCGACCGAAGCTGAGCGCGCCGCGCCGCCCCGAGCGCGAACCTCGAGCGCCTTGCGCGAGGGGCATCCGATGAGCTCGCTCGTCTGCGCCGGCGTCGGCAAGACCTGGCAGGCGCCGCAGGGCCTCGCGGTCGAGGCGCTGCGCGACGTCAGCCTGTCGGTGTCGTCGGGCGAGTTCGTCGCCATCCTCGGGCCGAGCGGCTGCGGCAAGAGCACGCTGCTCGAGCTGATCGCGGGCCTCGAGCCGCTCTCGCGCGGCGAGATCCTGATCGACGGCGAGCGGGTCGCCGGGCCGAACCCGAAGGTCGTGATGGTGTTCCAGGAGCACTCGCTCTTTCCCTGGCTCGCGGTCGAGGACAACGTCGCCTTCGGGCTCAAGATGAAGGGCGTGCCGGCCGACGAGCGGCGCAAGCGCGCGCGCGAGGTGCTCCGCCGGGTGCGGCTCGAGCCGTTCGCGCGCCACTATCCGCACCAGCTCTCGGGCGGCATGAAGCAGCGCGTCGCGATCGCGCGCGCGCTCGTCGGCAGCCCCGAGTTCATCCTGATGGACGAGCCGTTCGCCGCGCTCGACTTCCAGACCCGGGTGCTGATGCAGCAGTTCCTGCTCGAGATCTGGCGCGATTTCGGCTCGACGATCCTCTTCGTCACCCACCACATCGACGAGGCGGTGCTGCTCGCCGACCGCGTGCTGGCGATGAGCGCTGCGCCGGGGCGCGTGCTCGAGGAAGTCGCGATCGGCCTGCCGCGGCCGCGGAGCTATACGGCGCCGGGCTTCAACGAGTACCGCGTGCGCCTCACCGCGCACATGGAGCGCGAGGTGATGCGCTCGCAGCCGGCCGAGGTCGTGGCGTGAAGATCGGCTTCGACGACCTCTTCACCGGCCGCGGCGGCGAGAGCCTCGGCTACAGCCCGCGCGCCGAGGCGCTGTCGGGAACCGACGTCGAGATCGGCGGTTTCCTGGTGCCGCTCCACGACGAGCCGGTGCGCTTCGCGCTCGTCGACACGCCCGGCGCGTGCCCGGACTGCGCCCCGGTCCCCATCGCGACCGTGCACCTGCCCGGCTTCCGCGCGGGTGCGGCGTCCGAGCCCGCGCAGCCCGTGCGGCTCCGCGGTCGGTTATCGTACGGCTTCGCGATCGCCGCGGACGGCTACGCGTCGTTCCTCCGGCTCGAGGACGCACGCGTCGCGACCGGCTTCGCGCAGGCCGCGCGCGGCGGCTGACGTCCGCGCACCGACCGACGGAGGTTTCCATGCTGCTCGTCCAGGGCGGCCGCGTGCTGCGGCCGGATCTCGAATGCACGACCGCCGACGTCCTCGTCGACGGCGATGCGATCGCCGACGTCGTCGCGCCGGGCAAGGTCAAGGACGAGAACGTCCGGCGCATCGACGCCGCGGGCAAGCTCGTCATCCCCGGGCTCGTCAACGGACACAACCACGCGCAGAACAATCTCGCGAAGGGGCTGTTCGACCGCTACAACCTCGAGACCTACCTCAACGCCGTCCCCTGGGCCACCGGCCGGCGCTCGGCCGAAGACCACTATCTCTCGTCGGTGATCGGCGCGGCGGAGATGGTGCGCAAGGGCTGCACCGCCGCCTACGACATGTTCGGCGAGTTCCCGCTGCCGACGCCGGCGGGCGTCGAGGCGGTGGCGAAGGGCTACGCCGACGTCGGCGTGCGCGCGACGATCGCGCCGATGATGGCGGACCGCAGCTTCTACGAGGCGATCCCCGGCCTCGCCGACGCGCTGCCCGAGCCGCTGCGGGCCGACGCGCTCAAGATCAAGTACGCGCACCACGCGGCGAGCCTGGCCGCGTGCCGGCAGATCTTCCGCGACTGGAAGTACCCGCGCGACTTCATCCGTCCGGCGCTCGGGCCGACGATTCCGCATCACTGCTCGGACGAGTTCATCACCGGCTGCCGCGACCTCGCCCGGGAGCTCGACATCGGGATCCAGATGCACGTCGGCGAGTCGAAGATGCAGGCGGTCGTCGGGCAGCGGAAGTACGGCAAGACGCTCGTCGCCCACCTCGACTCCCTCGGACGTGATCGGCCCGGGGTTCTGCGCCGCGCACGCGGTGTGGCTCGACGACGACGACCGCGCGCGGCTCGCCGACCGCGGCGCCTCGGTGTCGCACAACCCCGGCTCGAACATGAAGCTCGGCTCCGGGATGGCCGATGCGCGGCGCATGCTCGACCGCGGCGTGAACGTCGCGATCGGCACCGACGGCGCCGGCTCCTCCGACAACCTCAACGTCTTCGAGGCGATGCGGATGGCGTCGTTCGTGTCGCGCGTCGCCGACCACGCGCCCGAGCGCTGGCTCTCGAGCCGCGAGGTGTTCCGCGCCGTGACCGAGGGCGGCGCCAGGGCGCTCGGCTTCGGCGGCAAGATCGGGCGGATCGAGCGCGGCTACAAGGCCGACCTCGTCCTCCTCGAGCTCGGCCACGTCCACTACATCCCGCTGAACGACGTCGTGAACCAGCTCGTGTTCTGCGAGGACGGCACCGGCGTCCACAGCGTGATGATCGGCGGGAAGATGGTGCTCGAAGCCGGCCGCTTCACGACGATCGACATCGCGCGCATCGCGGCGCAGGCCGAGAGCGCGGTCGCGCGGCTGCGCGAGGCGAACCGCGGCGCGCGGGAGTTCGCCGAGAAGCTCGAGCCGTACGTCGGCCAGTACTGCGGCGGGCTCGCGGCGACGCCGTACCACGTGCACCGGTTCTGCGGCCAGGCGCCCGCGCCCACTTGACCCGCCGTGCCGGGGGCGGGCAGCATCCGCGGTACACCGGGACGGAGGCTCAATGAAACACGCTGGCGCTTGGCTGAGATCGTCGATTGCCGGATCCCTGCTCGCGCTCGCCGCCGCAAGCGCCGGCGCGGCCTACCCCGAGAAGCCGGTCCGCATCATCGTGCCGTATCCGCCCGGCGGCCTCACCGACGCGGTGGCGAGGCAGGTCGGCAAGTGCCCTGTCCGAGCGCCTCAAGCAGCCGGTCGTCATCGAGAACGTCGGCGGCGGCGGCGGCAACATCGGCGCCCAGCGGGCGGCGCGCTCGCCGGCCGACGGCTACACGCTCTACATCGGCAACAACGCCACCGTCGGCATCAACACCCTGATCTACAAGCAGCTGCCGTTCGACCCGATCAAGGAGCTGGCGCCGATCTCGCTGGTCGCGGAAAGCCAGACCATCCTCGTCGTGCATCCCTCGCTGCCGGTGAAGAGCGTCGGCCGAGCTGGTCGCGTACGCGAAGTCGCGGCCCGGGCAGCTCAACTTCGGCTCGACCGGCACCGGCGGCCTCAGCCACCTCGCGGGCGAGATGCTGAAGAGCTCGGCCGGCATCCAGATGACCCACATCCCCTACAAGGGCACCGGCCCGGCGCTCACCGACCTCCTCGCCGGCCAGATCCAGCTCATGTTCAACGACACGGCCGCGCCCGCACATCAAGAGCGGGAAGCTGCGCGCGCTGGCGGTCACGGGCACGCGGCGATGGGCGGAGCTCCCGGAAGTGCCGACGCTCGCCGAGCTCGGGGTCGCCGGCTACGAGACCTACAACTGGTTCGGCATCCTCGCCCCAGCGGGAACGCCCGCGGACGTCATCGCCATGCTGAACCGGGAGCTCGTGGCCGTCATGAAGGACCCGGCGATGCAGGCGTGGATGCAGTCGCGCGGCGCGGAGGCGGCGAGCGGGAGCGTCGAGGAGTTCTCGGCCTACATTCGCCGCGACCTGGCGAAGTGGTCGCGCGTGGTGAAGGAAACCGGCGTCACCGCCGAGTAGCCGCGCGATCGGGGAGCGCCGAATGGCGATCAGCATCTATCCGGTGACGGCGGACTTCGCGGCCGAGATCGGCGACGTCGACCTCTCGCGGCCGCTCGCGGCCGAGGACCGCGATGCGATCAAGGCGGCGTTCTGGAAATACGCCGTGCTCGTCTTCCCGGCGCAGGCGCTGACCTCCGACCAGCACGTCGCGTTCGCGCAGGTGTTCGGGCCGATGGAGCCGAACATCAACACCTACGCGGACGAGATCAAGGTGAATCGGATCGACGACCGAATCTCCGACGTGTCGAACCTGGATCAGGACAACCGGATCCTGCCGGCGACGAGCCGCAAGCGCCTGTCGGGGCTCGCCAACCGCCTGTGGCACACCGACAGCATCTTCCGCCACGTGCCCGCGCGCGCGTCGCTCCTCTACGCGCGGAGCGTCGCGCCGATCGGCGGCCACACCGAGTTCGCCGACATGCGCGCCGCGTGGGACGCGCTGCCGGAAGCGACCCGCAAGCGCATCGACGGGCTGACGGTCGAGCATTCGATCTTCCACTCGCGCGCCAAGCTCGGCTTCACCGACTACTCGGAGCGCGAGCGCGCCGCGCTGCCGCCCGCGCGGCAGGTGCTGGTGCGCACGATCCCGGAGAACGGCCGGCGCGCGCTGTACACCGCGTCGCACGCCGTGCGCGTGATCGGCCTGCCCGAAGACGAATCGACGCGGCTGCTCGACGAGCTGATGGCACACGCGACGCAGCGCCGGTTCGTCCATACCCATCGCTGGCGCGTGCACGATCTCGTCATGTGGGACAACCGCTGCACCCTGCATCGCGGCACCGACTACGACGAGCAGCGCTGGGAGCGCGACATGCAGCGCGCCACGGTGTCGGACGTCGGCAACACCTGCGAGCTCGCGGCGCGCCGCGCCGCCGCCGGCGCGGCCTGAGGCCGGCACATCGATGACCGGCGCGTCGCCGACGCGCTTCCCGCTCTGGCCGCTCGCCGCGATGCTCGCCACGCAGGCGCTCGCGACGATGGCGGCGTACTCGCTCCCGGCGGTGGCGCCGGCCGTCGCCCGCGACCTCGGCGTGCCCGGCGCGCTGGTCGGCGTGTTCATCTCGACGGTGTACGGCGTCGGCATCGCTTCGGCGCTGCTCTCCCCCGGCTTCATCGGCCGCTACGGCGCGGTGCGAGTAAGCCAGTTCGTCCTGGTCGCGACGCTCGCGATGCTGCTCGCCGCGGCGGTGGGGAGCGTCGCGTCGATCGCCGTCGGCGCGGTGCTGCTCGGGCTCGCGTACGGCGCGACCGCGCCCGCCGCCGCGCACCTGCTCGTGCCGCGCACGCCGCCGGGCGTGATGAACCTCGTGCTCTCGGTGCGCCAGATCGGCGTGCCGCTCGGCGGGATTCTGGCGGGACTCGCGATGGTGCCGCTCACGCTCGCCGTCGGCTGGCGCGAAGCGCTCCTCTGGCTGGCGGTGCCGGTGGCGGTCCTGCTCCTCCTCATCCAGCTCCCGCGGGAACGCTGGGACGCCGAGCGGGATCCGGCCCGCGCGATCGGCGGCGCGCGCCTCGCCGCGCCGCTCGCGCTCCTCGCCGGAAGCGGACCGATCCGCCGGCTCGCGGCTGCGAGCTTCGTCTACTCGGGCGTGCAGCTCTGCTTCATCTCGTTCATGACCGTGCACCTCACCAGCCGCGCGGGGTTCGATCTCGTCGCCGCCGGTCAGGCGCTCGCGGTGTACCAGCTCGCCGGGGTCGTGAGCCGGCCGATCTGGGGATGGCTCGCCGACCGCCTCGTCCCGGCGCGCGTGCTCCTCGCCGCTCAAGGGCTGATCATGTGCGGCGCCGCGATCCTCGCCGGGCGCTTCGCGCCGGACTGGCCGCACGCGCTGGTGCTCGCCGTGTGCGCGGTCGCCGGCGCGACCGCGAGCGGATTCACCGGCATCGCGTACGCCGAGTGGGCGCGCATCGGCGGAGCGCGGCGCACCGAAGCGACCGGGCTCGGCGCCGGCGTCATGTTCACCGGCGTGCTGGTGATGCCGTCGGCGTTCGCGGTCGCGATCGCCGCGAGCGGCGACTACGCCGTCCCGTACGCGGTGGCCGGGCTCGCCG
>CAWHBL010000029.1:0-115217 GCA_963827555.1 uncultured beta proteobacterium | reverse complement strand
AAGTCCACCTTCGGCCAGGGGAGCAGCTCGATGCCGCCGATACCCGCTGCCGCGCCCGCGGCCGCCGGCGCCGCCGCGCGCGCCGCCGGCGCCCCTTTCGCGTGGCTCTCCACGTCCTCCTTGAGGATGCGGCCGTTCTTGCCGGTCCCCTTGACGGCGCCGAGGTTCACGCCGCGCTCGCGCGCGAGCTTCCGCACCCCCGGCCCGGCGTAGGCGAGCGCAAACGCCGCCTCGTCGGTTCCGGACGGCGCGGCCGCTTTCTGGGGCGCAGGCGCCGCCGGGCGCGCCGCGCCTGCAGCGGCCGCTGCGGGCGGCGCGGCCTTCGCCGCGGCAGCGTCGGTGATCAGAGTCAGGATCACCGTGCCCTCGGACACCTTGTCGCCGAGCTTGACCTTCAGCTCGCCCACCACGCCGCCGAGCGGCGCCGGCACGTCCATCGTCGCCTTGTCGGACTCGAGCGAGATGAGCGGCGCCTCGGGCTTGACGGCGTCGCCGGGCTTCACGAACACCTCGATCACCGGCACGTCCTTGAAATCGCCGATGTCCGGCACGCGCACTTCGGCCACGCCCGCCGGCGCGCTCGTCGGCGCCGGCGGCGCGACCACCGACGGCATCGGCGAGGGCGCGGCTGCGGCGGCCGGCGCCCCCGCGCGCGGAATCGAGCAGCAGGATCAGGCTGCCCTCGCTCACCTTGTCGCCGACCTTGACCTTGATGTCCTTCACCGTCCCGGCCGCCGGCGCCGGCACGTCCATCGTGGCCTTGTCCGACTCCAGCGTGAGGAGCGGGTCCTCCGGCTTCACCTTGTCGCCCGGCTTGACCAGCACCTCGATGACCGGCACGTCCTTGAAGTCGCCGATGTCCGGAACCTTGACTTCTGTCATCGCTCCCATGTCGCCCCCTAGGTCGAGCCGCTTCAGACGGTCCAGGGATCGGGCCGCTCGGTGTCGAGGCCGTACTTCTTGATCGCCTCCTCGACCTTCTCCGGCTTGATCTCGCCGTCGTCGGCGAGCGCCTTCAGCGCGGCGACCGCGACGTAGTAGCGGTTCACCTCGAAGAACCGCCGCAGCTTCACGCGATAGTCGCTGCGGCCGAAGCCGTCGGTGCCGAGCACGCGATAGGTCCGCGGAACGTGCGCGCGAATCTGGTCGGCGAAGTTGCGCATGTAGTCGGTCGATGCGACGACCGGCCCGTCGTGCCCTTCGAGCGCGGTCTCCACGTGGCTCTTGCGCCGCGGCTTGCCCGGATGCAGCAGGTTCCAGCGCTCCGCGCTGATGCCGTCGCGCCGCAGCTCGTTGAAGCTCGTCACGCTCCACACGTCGGCGTTCACCTTGAAGTCGTCGCGCAGGAGATCCGCCGCCGCCATCACCTCGCGCAGGATCGTCCCCGAGCCCATCAGCTGCACGCGCGGGCCCTTCCCTTTCGCACCTTCCCGCAACAGGTACATCCCCTTGACGATCCCTTCCTCCGCGCCGGCGGGCATCGCGGGGTGCGGGTAGTTCTCGTTCATCAGGGTGATGTAGTAGAAGACGTCCTCCTGCTCCTGCACCATCCGGCGCATTCCGTCGCGGATGATCGTGACGACCTCGTAGGAGAACGTCGGGTCGTACGAGACGCAGTTCGGGATCGTCGAGGCGAGCACGTGGCTGTGCCCGTCCTCGTGCTGGAGGCCCTCGCCGTTCAGCGTCGTGCGGCCGGCCGTGCCGCCGAGCAGGAAGCCGCGCGCGCGCATGTCGCCGGCGAGCCAGGCGAGGTCGCCGACCCGCTGCAGGCCGAACATCGAGTAGTAGATGTAGAACGGGATCATCGGCAGGTCGTTGGTGCTGTAGGAGGTCGCCGCGGCGATCCACGACGACATCGCGCCCGCCTCGTTGATCCCCTCCTGCAGCACCTGGCCGCTCTTGTCCTCGCGGTAGTACATCAGCTGGTCGGCGTCCTGCGGCTTGTAGAGCTGGCCGACGGACGACCAGATGCCGAGCTGCCGGAACATGCCCTCCATGCCGAAGGTGCGCGACTCGTCGGGCACGATCGGCACCACGTACTTGCCGATGTTCTTGTCGCGCACGAGCGAGCCGAGCATCTGCACGAACGCCATGGTGGTGGAGATCTCGCGGTCCTCCGAGCCCTTGAGCAGCCGCTCGAAGCTCGCGAGCGGCGGCACCTCGAGCGACGCGGACTTGCGCCGCCGCTGCGGCAGGTAGCCGCCGAGCGCCGCGCGCCGCTCCTTGAGGTACTTCGCCTCGGGACTCCCCTCGGGCAGCCTGAGGAACGGCAGCGCCGCGATCTTGTCGTCCGCGACCGGGATCTGGAAGCGATCGCGGAACTGTTTCAGCGAGTCCTGCGTCATCTTCTTCGCCTGGTGGCTGATCATCTGGCCTTCGCCCGACTCGCCCATGCCGTAGCCCTTCACCGTCTTGGCGAGGATCACGGTCGGCTGGCCCTTGTGCTTCACCGCCGCGGTGTAGGCAGCGTACACCTTGAACGGGTCGTGACCGCCGCGGCTGAGCTTCCAGACCTCGTCGTCGCTCAGGTCGGCGACGAGCGCCTCGAGCTCCGGATACTTGCCGAAGAAGTGCTTGCGCACGTACGCGCCGTCCTTCGACTTGAAGTCCTGGTATTCGCCGTCGACGCACTCCTCCATGCGCTGCAGCAGGAGCCCGCTCTTGTCCTTCGCGAACAGCTTGTCCCAGGTCGAGCCCCACAGCACCTTGATCACGTTCCAGCCGGCGCCGCGGAACACGCCTTCGAGCTCCTGCACGATCTTGCCGTTGCCGCGCACCGGCCCGTCGAGCCGCTGCAGGTTGCAGTTGATGACGAAGACGAGGTTGTCGAGCTTCTCGCGCCCGGCGAGCGAGATCGCGCCGAGCGACTCGGGCTCGTCGCACTCGCCGTCGCCGAGGAACGCCCACACCTTGCGCCCCTCGGTCTTCGCCAGGCCGCGCCCTTCCAGATACTTGAGGAAGCGCGCCTGATAGATCGCCATCAGCGGTCCGAGGCCCATCGACACCGTCGGGAACTGCCAGAAGTCCGGCATCAGCCAGGGGTGCGGATACGACGGGATGCCCTTGCCGCCGGTCTCCTGGCGGAAGTTGAGGAGCTGCTCCTCGGTCAGGCGCCCTTCGACGAAGGCGCGCGCATAGATGCCGGGGGAGACGTGGCCCTGGACGTAGATCAGGTCGCCGCCGTGCTTGTCGGTGGGTGCGTGCCAGAAATGGCCGAAGCCGATGTCGTAGAGCAGCGCCGAGGACTGGAAGCTCGCGATGTGGCCGCCGAGCTCGGAGGACTCCTTGTTCGCGCGCAGGATGATCGCCACCGCGTTCCAGCGGATCGCCGAGCGGATCTTGTGCTCGAGCTCGCGGTTCCAGGTGGGCTTCGCCTCCTGCTCGGGCGGGATGGTGTTGACGTAGGGCGTGGTCGCCGTGAACGGCAGCTGCGCGCCCGTGCGTCGCGCCTCGTCTCGCAGCCGCTCGAGGATGAACCGTGCGCGCTCGACCCCCGAGTGCTGCACGATCGCCCGCAGCGAGTCGACCCACTCCTGGGTCTCAACCGGATCGTGGTCGTTCAGGATTCCCATCGATGTTCTCCTTTGTCCCGCAATCGGGAAACGCCGGTCCTCGGGCGTGGCTCAATCGTTCGGCAGCCCCTGCACCCGGAACACCTCCTCGAGGTGCGGGCTCATCGGCAGGTTGAGCCGCACGCCCGAAGGCAACGGCTTCAGGAACCACTTGTCGTAGATGGCGACGATCTCGCGGCTGCCGGCGAGCTTGCCGAAGGCGCGCTCGACCAGCTCGGCGAACTCGGGGTCGTCCTTGCGCAGCATCAGCGCGTAGTCGGCGTAGGTCAGGAAGTCGCCCACGACGCGGAACTGCGCCCCGGTCTTCGTCTCGGCGAGCATGCCGTACAGCTGCACGTCGTCGTTGGCGAACGCATCGGCGTTCCCGGCTGCGAACAGCTTGAACGACTCGTTGTGGTCGGCGCCGGTGATGAACTTGACCGCGAGCTTCCGCCGCTCGGCGAGCTTCGGGATGGCCGTCTCGTGCACCGTGCCGCGCGTGACCACGACGGTCTTGCCCTGCAGGTCGCCGAACGACCGGATCCCGCTGCCCCGGCGCACGAGGAGCTTGGTGCCGGTCACGAACATCGTGGGCGAGAAGCCCGCGATCTTGCGCCGCTCGACGTTGTTCGTCGTCGAGCCGCACTCGAGGTCCACTGCGCCGGAGTTGACGAGGTCGAACCGGTTTTCCGGCGTGACCGGCTGGTACTCGACGCGGATGTCCTTGCCGAGCTCGGCGACGATCTCGGCCACGACGATCTCGCAGAGGTCGAGGGCGTAGCCGACCGGCCGGCCCCTGGGGTCGAGGAACGCGAACGGGGGCGAGTTCTCGCGGTAGCCGATCCGCAGGACGCCGCTGTCGTTGATCTTCTTCAGCGTGCCGGTGTACGGAACCTGGAAGGCCGCTTTGCCTTGGGCGTGCGTCGGGGCAGCCACGCCGAACGCCGCGGCAGCCGCCGCGATTGCGGCCAGCAACGCCGCGAGCCGGCGGACGCGGCGATGGCGCAACGAAGCAACGCGGCGGGCACCCCGCGCGTCCTGCTGGTGCAGGCTTCCCATTGCCCCTCCTTCAGTTGTGGCGACCGGACATGGGCGCGCGCGGTCGCGAGCGGTTAACCAACCGCTTGGGTGAGCTGCGACGTCCCGCGGACGACGGCACGCCAGACTAGCTCAGCGTACAGCTTGGCTCAACGAGCGAGCGAGCGTGGTTCGAAAATGGTGTTCGCTATTCGCCCACGACGGACGCGCGTGCGCCGCTACTTGCCCTTGGCGCGGATCTTCCCGAGCTCGGCCGTCATCTCCTTCGCGGTGGCTTCCCCGAATTCCTTGCTGAACTTGTCGACGACCGGCTTCAGCTTGTCGCGCATCTTCGCGTGCTCCGCCGCCGACAGCTCGGTGACCTGCATCCCGTTCTTCTTCAGCTCGCCGAGCGCCTTGTCGCCGTACTCCCGGATCGTCTTGCGCTCGAACGCGGTCGCCTCCCGCGCCGCTTCCTGCAGCGCTTTCTGCTCGTCCGGCGACAGCGCGTCCCAGGTCTTCTTCGAGATCAGCAGCACCCACACGCTGTAGATGTGCTTCGACATGACGACGTATTTCTGGACCTCGTAGAACTTGCTGCTCAGGATCGTCGCCGTGGGGTTCTCCTGGCCGTCGACCGTCTTCTGCTCGAGCGCGCTGTAGAGCTCGGGGAACGGCATCGGCAGCGCGTTGGCGCCGAGCGTGTTGAACGTGTCGATGAACAGCGGGTTCTGGATGACCCTGATCTTCAGCCCGGAGATGTCGGACGCGGTGTTGATCGGTCGCCGGGCATTGGTGACCTGCCGGAAGCCGTTCTCCCAGAAGGCGAGCCCGATGAGACCCTTCTCCGGCAGCTTCGCGAGGAGCTTCTGCCCGAACGGCCCGTCGAGGAGCGCGTCGGCCTCCTGCTCGTTGTTGAAGACGAGCGGGAAGTTGAGCACGCCGAAATCCTTGACCAGCCCGACCAGGGTCGAGCTGTCGGGCACGGTCATCTCCTGCGTCCCGCCGCGCAGCGCGGAGATCATCGTCGCATCGTTGCCGAGCGATCCGCCCGGATACAGCTTCACGTTGAGCTTGCCGCCGGTCTTCTGCGCCACGAGCTCGCCGAAGCGCTTCACCGACGCGCCCTGCGGGTGATCCTCGTTCAGACCGATTCCGACCTTGAGGGTGCGTTCCTTGACCTGGCCGGTGGCCGGGCCGGCGAAGTGGACCGCGGCGGCGAGCGCTGCCGCCCATGCGACGTAACGGAACCTCATTGGCAATCCTCCTTTGATCGAGAGTCCGGAAATGGGTGCCGATTCCCGCGCGCAAACTTCCCGCTACTTCTGCTTGCGCGCCTTGTCGAGCTCGGCGTAGAACTCCTTCACCAGCGGCTCACCGATCTGCGCCGAGTACTTGTCGACGACCGGCTTCACCTTGTCGCGCATGCGGGCGATCTCCTGCGGCGCGATGTCGTTGATCTGCATCCCGCTCTTCACCAGGAACTGCCGCGACTTGTCGCTCATGTCCCGCGCCACCTTGCGCTGGTAGTCGCGCGCCTCGTTGGCGGCGTCCTGGAAGATCTTCTTCTCGGCCGGCGACAGCGTGTCCCAGAACTTCTTGCCGACGAGCAGGAGCTGCGGATTGTAGATGTGCTTGGTGGCGCTCATGTACTTCTGCACCTCGTAGAACTTCGACGCCTCCAGGGTCGCGTACGGGTTCTCCTGCCCGTCCACCGCCTTCGTGTCGAGCGCCGTGTACAGCTCGGTGAAGGCCATCGGTACCGCGTTCGCGCCGAGCGTGTTGAGCATGTCGACGTACAGCGGGTTCTGGATGGTGCGGATCTTGAGCCCCTGGATGTCTTCCAGCTTGTTGATCGGCCGCTTGCTGTTGCTGATGCTGCGGTAGCCCTGCTCCATGTAGGCGAGCCCGACGAGACCCTTGGCGGGCATCACTTCGAGCAGCTTCTTCCCGAACGGGCCGTCGAGGACGATGTCCGCCTCGCGCTCGTTGGCGAAGGCGAACGGCAGGTCGAGCACGAGGAACTCCTTGTAGTTCCCGACCAGCTGGGCCGGCGCCATCATCGACACCTCGACCGTGCCGCCCTGCATCGCCGAGGCGACCTGCTGCTCGCCGCCGAGCGTGCCGCCGGGGTAGACCTTGACCTTGATCTTGCCGCCGCTCTTCTGCGCGACCAGCTCGGCGAACTTGGCCGCCCCGATCCCCTGCGGGTGGTCGATCGCGTTCACGATCGGCATCTTGACGCTGCGGTCCTTGATGTCCTGGGCGGCGGCGGACGTCGCCGCTACGAGCGCCGCGGCGCAGCACCGCGGACAGGATCGATTTCTTCAGGGCTGGCCTGGACATGTACGTTCCTCCTTGTTTTCCGGCGTGGTCGGCGTTCAGCGCGGGATCGGCGTGAGCACCGGCTTGCCCGCAAAGTGCGCCGCGAGGTTCGCGTAGGCGAGATCCGCCATCGCCTGGCGGGTCTGCAGCGTGCCGCTGGCGACGTGGGGCGTGAGGACCACGTTCTCCATCGAGAGCAGCTCGTGGGGAACGTGCGGTTCGTCAGCGAACACGTCCAGCCCCGCGCCCCGGATCCGTCCCGCTTTCAGCGCGGCGACGAGCGCCGGCTCGTCGACCACCGAGCCGCGCGCGACGTTGACCAGAATGCCGTCCGGGCCGAGCGCGTTCAGCACTTCGGCGTTCGACCAGGCCGCGCGTCGCGGGCCCGCCGTAGGCGCTGACGACGAAGAAGTCCACCTGCGCGGCCATCTCCCGCGCCGTGGGGAAGAAGGTGTACGTCACGCCTTCGATCTCGCTCCGGTCGGTGTAGGCAATGCGCATGCCGAAGCCCTCGGCGCGCTGCGCGATGGCGCGACCGATCCTGTCCCAGGCCGAAGATCCCGAGGCGAGCGCCGCTTACCTTGCGCGTCAGCCGATACGGTCCGTCCGCCCACTGTCCGCTGCGGAGATAGGCGTCGGCGGGGAGCAGTTCGCGCGACACGGCCAGGATGAGGCCCAGCGCGAGGTCCGCCACGTCGTCGGTCAGCACCTCGGGCGTGTTGGTGACGGTGACGCGCCGGTCGCGCGTCGCGTCGAGGTCGATGCCGTCATACCCGACGCCGAAGACGGCGATGATCTCGGCGGCCGGCAGGCGCGCCAGGAGCTCCCGGGTCACGCGCGCCTCGCCGCTCGCGACGATGCCGCGGACCCGGGGGGCGATCGCGTCGAACGCCGCCGGGTCCTGCTCGTGCACCCGGTCGCGGAAATCGAATGCCTCGCGCAGGCGGCTCGGTCAGGAAATCCGGCAGGTGCGCAACCGACAGGACGACGGGCTTCATGGGGTCGCCGCCTTGCCCTGGTTGGCCACCGCCGCCATCGCCGCGCGGATCGTCGCCTCGTCGCCGAGGTAGTAGTGCTTGAGCGGCTTCAGGTCGCGGTCCAGCTCGTAGACCAGGGGCTGGCCGGTCGGAATGTTGAGGCCGACGATCTCCTGGTCCGAGACGTTGTCGAGATACTTCACCAGCGCCCGCAGGCTGTTGCCGTGCGCGGCGATGATGACGCTCTTGCCCGTGCGCACCGTCGGCGCGATCACCTCGTGCCAGTGCGGCAGGAAGCGGGCGACGGTGTCCTTGAGGCATTCGGTGCGCGGGAACTCGCCGGGCGGAATGCCCGCGTAGCGCGGATCCGCGGCCTCCAGGCGCGGGTCGCCGGGCTCGAGCGCCGGCGGCGGCGTGTCGTAGGAGCGGCGCCAGACGAGCACCTGCTGCTCGCCGAACTTGGCCGCCATCTCCGCCTTGTTGAGGCCCTGCAGCGCGCCGTAGTGGCGTTCGTTCAGACGCCAGCGAGTGGTGCACCGGGATCCACATGCGCTGCAGCTCGTCGAGCACGATCCACAGCGTGCGGATGGCGCGGGTCAGCACCGAGGTGAAGGCGATGTCGAACGCGAAGCCGTTGGCGCGCAGCAGCCCGCCGGCGGCCTGCGCTTCGGCGCGGCCCTTGTCGGTGAGGTCGACGTCGGTCCAGCCGGTGAACCGGTTCTCCTGGTTCCACGTCGACTCGCCGTGCCGCAACAGGACGACCTTGTGCATGGGTCCCTCCCGTCTAGCGCGCCCGCAGCGCGGCCGCCCGCGCGGCGAGGCGGGTGATCCCGGCCCAATCCTTCGCGTCGACCGCGGCCTTCGGCGTCAACCACGATCCGCCGACGCACGCCACGTTCGGCAGGGACAGGAACTCCGGCGCCGTCTCCTCGGTCACGCCGCCGGTCGGGCAGAACACGATGTCGGGGAACGGTCCGTGGAGCGCCCGCAGCATGCCGAGACCGCCTGCCTGCTGCGCCGGAAAGAGCTTGAGCTGCCGGAAACCTGCCGCGCGCGCGGCGATCACGTCGGAGGGCGTCATGACGCCCGGCAGGCACGGCATGCCGCTCTTGCGCCCGGCCTCCGCGAGCGCGGGCGTCAGCCCGGGGCTCACGGCGAACTTCGCGCCCGCCGCGCGCGCCTGGGCGAACTCTTCGGGCGCGGTCACCGTGCCGACGCCGACGATCGCGTCGGGCACCTCCCCCGCGATCGCCTTGATGGCGTCGAGACCCGCCGGCGTGCGGAGCGTCACCTCCAGCACTCGCACGCCGCCGGCGACGAGGGCCTTCGCGAGCGGCACCGCTTGCGCCAGGTCGCCGATGACGATCACCGGAATGACCGGTCCCGCCTTCATGATCGCCAATGCGTCCATCCTTCCTCCTTGCTACCCGCCCCCGGTCAGACCTGCGCGATGCGCAGCATGTTCGTCGTGCCCGCGGTCCCGAGCGGCAGGCCGGTCTCGCGCTCGATCCGCCGGATGACCTCGAGGCGCTCCTTGTGGTCGGCATGGGCGCCATGGCTGAAGTTGAGGCGGAATACGTCGGCGCCGGCGTCGAACAGCGCACGGACGGTCGCGGCGTCCGAGCTCGCCGGGCCCAGCGTGGCGACGATCTTGGCGTTGCGTTGACGGCGCATCGCTCCTCCTCCCCGGCCTCTCGCGCGCGGTCAGAAGATGAACCGGGTGTTCAGGAACTTCGACTTGTGGTTGGTGACGATCGAGTCGAGCAGCTTCGTGCTGTCCTCGGTCTGCTTGGTGGCGACCATCGAGCGGATCGAGAACGCGCGCAGCGCGTCGGTGACCGACAGCGTGCCCTCGGCGGAATCCTTGCGGCCGGCGAACGGGAAGACGTCCGGGCCGCGCTGGCACTGTGCATTGATGTTCACGCGGCAGACCTGGTTCACGAGCGGGTCGACCAGCCGTCCGATCTGGTCGGGGTCGGTGCCGAAGATGCTCACCTGCTGGCCGTGGTCGGAGGTCACGACGTACTCGAGCGCGGTCTCGATGTCCGCGAACGGCATCACCGGGATGACCGGACCGAACTGTTCCTCGCGATAGAGCCGCATCCCCTCCCGCACCGGAAACACCACCGCCGGGTAGAACAGCGTCTCGGCGACCGCGCCGCCGCCTTCGTTCACGACGCGCGCGCCCTTCGCCTTGCGTCCTCGACGAGCTCGGTCAGGTAAGCCGTCTTTCCCGGCGCGGGCAGCGGGGTGATGTTCACGCCCTTCTCCCAGGGCATGCCCACCTTCAGCTTGCCGAGCGCCGCGCCGAAGCGGCGCGAGGAACGGCTCGACCACGGACTGGTGCACGGCGAGCATCTTGAGCGCCGTGCAGCGCTGGCCGTTGAAGGACAGCGCGCCGAGCAGGCACTCCTTGACCGCCAGCTCGATGTCGGCGTCGGGCAGGACGATCGCGGCGTTCTTCGCGTCCAGCCCGAGGATCGCCCGCAGGCGGTGCGACTTGGGATGCTGCTTCTTGAGGTGGTCGGCGACCTTGCTCGATCCGATCAGCGCCAGCACGTTGACCTTTCCCGACCCGAGCATCCGCGGCACGACCACCGAGCCGCGCGCGTACACGGTGTTGACGACGCCCTTCGGGAACGAGCTGCGGAACGCTTCCAGCAGCGGGTGGAACAGCAGCGTGCCGTAGGTCGGCGGCTTGAACACGATCGTGTTGCCCATGATGAGCGCCGGGATGAACGTCGCGAACGTCTCGTTCAACGGGTAGTTGAACGGTCCCATGCACAGCACCACGCCGAGCGGCGTGCGGCGGATCTGCCCGATCGTGCCTTCCACGACGATGAAACGCGAGTTCGCGTTGTCCAGCTCCTTCAGGGCGTGGATCGTCGCCTTGATGTACTCGACCGTCCGGTCGAACTCCTTCTCGGAGTCGGCGAAGCTCTTGCCGATCTCCCACATGATCAGCTGGACGACCTGGCGCCGCTGCGCCACCATTTTCCGGGTGAAGTCCTCGATGCAGGCGATCCGCTCGCCGACCGACATCGTGGGCCATTCGCCCCGGCCGTTCGCATACGCCGCCACCGCGGCCTCGAGCGCCTCGTCGCTCTCCGGCTCGGCGATCAGCGGATAGCTGCCGATCTCGATCGGTTGCGCCTCGCCCTTGGCGTTGCGCAGGCAGACCGGGGAGTACACGGATTGCGTCTTCCCGTCCCACGCCTTCAGCACCCCGTTCACCAAATAGGTCCGCTGGTGGATCGGCGCTTGCAGCCGGTGTTCCTCGGGAATCTCGCCTTCCCGGGGAAAGAGCTGCCTCAGAGAGCTGGAGTCGATCATCGGCATCCCCAACACGCGGCAGCCCGGGACGGGGCGGCCCGGGCACGAACGGTGCGCGAGCCGCATCCCGCGTTGCGACGTGAACATCCGTCGACCCAGGCGAGCGCACGCGTTCTCGGAAACGGCATTCTTTAGAGAGCGGGTGCGGGGTGTCTTGGAGAAAGTTGCTCGGCCGGAGTCGCCGCGACGCGGCGGCCCGAACGCGCGCGAGCGCCCGTACGCGCCGTGCGCGGCGCCCGCGCCTAGGAGGCGCCGGCGCGCGTCCGCGGCCGAGGCGTGCCCGGCGCCCGGCGGGAGTAGAGACGCGCCGCAGTCGCGCGGAGCACGGCGAGCAACGTCTCCGCCCCGGGGGAAAGCCGGCGGCCCCGGCGCGTGACGATGCCGAACGACTCCATCCGGACCTTGAGCGTGATCGGCAGGACGGTCAGGACACCCGCCGCGCAGTAGGGGCGCACCGACTCCTTGGGCAGCGAGACCACCATGTCGGTCGACGACAGCAGGCTGATGACGACGAGCAGCGACGAGGCCTCGACCACGTTCGCCGGCGGGTCGAGCCCGTGCTCCAGGAACATCGCATCGAGCTCGTCACGGAGCGCGCTGCCCGACGGCGGCAGGACCCACCCCTGCCGGGCGAGGTCCGCGACGCCCAGACGACGCTTCCGGGCGAGGGGGTGATCGGCGCGCGCGATCACGCTCTGGGGCTCGTCCCCGAGCGGTTCGAAATCGAGGTCGCCCGCGGTCTGCGCGTCGCGGATCCGGGCGACGGCCATGTCGAGCTCGCCCGCGACCAGGCGCCCCACCAGCGCCTCGCTGTGGTCCAGGTCGATCCGCACGAGGATCCGCGGATGCCGCCGCTTCAGCCTCGCGACGGCCGTCGGAACGAGGCCGGTTCCGGGCGTCACGACGGTGCCGATCGATGCCTTGCCGGCGAGTCCCGCCCTGAGGGCCTCGATTTCCTCGTGCGCCCGGGCGAGCTCGGCCAGCGCCGCGCGCGCGTGCCGCACCAGGATCTCCCCGTACCAGGTCGGCTCGACCCCCCGCGCGTGCCGCTCGAACAGCGCGACACCGAGCGCTTCCTCGAGCTCGCCCAGGAGCTTCGACGCGGCCGGCTGAGTCATGCCGGCCGCCGCGGCAGCCCGCAGCACCGACCGCTGCTCGTCCAGATGCACGAGCAGCAGGATCTGCCGCGTCTTCAGACGCGAACGGATAAGCGTGGACTGGCTGACCGGCATGGGTTGCCCTCCGGGTGGCTCAAGTTATATTAATCCGGAATAGCTATCGGCGAAACTCTCATTTGTTTTGTATATGTCGCCTCCGTACAATCGCGCGCATGAACAACCACCTACAACACGAAAAACGGGTCCGTTACTTCACCGTCCCCGAGTGGCAGGATGCCGAGGTGTACCTCGGCGACGACGTGACCGCCCCGGAGCGCCAGCAGTTCCACGACCACGTCGAGATCCGGCTGATCACCCGCGGCGAAGCGCGAATCGAGCTCAACGGGTCGGCCTATTCCGCGCCCGACGGGCTGGCTCACGCTGCTGCCGCCCGGGCAGCTCCATTCGGTAGCGGCGACGGACGGCGATGGCTTCTCGTTCTTCGCCCTGCGCGTCGACCCGGCGGTGCTCGTCGGCCTGAAGGGCTCGGTGCCGCCGGTGACCGGGCTCCGGGCCGCGCCCGGCGCCATCCGCGCCGAGCCGGAGCTCTCGTCGACCGTGACCGCGGCGCACCGGGAGCTCGCGAACGGCACCCCGCCCGCGGCGGCGCAGGCCAGCCTGCGGCGCGCGGTCCGCGACCTCGCGTCCTGGGGAACCCGGGTCGAGATCGCCGGGTTCGATCGCCCGACGCGGCACGCGCCGGCAATCGACGGTGCGCTCGCTCACCTGCGCGCGAACTACACCCAGGAGATCAGCCTCGATGACCTCGCGGCCGCCGCCGGGCTGAGCAAGTTCCACTTCCTGCGCCTCTTTGCCGCCCGGCTGGGTACCACGCCGCACCGCTACCAGCTGCTGCTGCGGGTGATCTACGCCAAGCGGCTGCTCCGGAGCGGCGTCGAGCTCGCCGAGGTCGCGCTGCGGACCGGGTTCTTCGACCAGAGCCACTTCACCCGCTGCTTCCACGAGATCGTCGGCGTCACTCCCGGGCGCTACCAGGTCGATCTCGGCCCGAACGGCGCGAAGAACGTCAGCGCCGCTGCACGCAACTTTGTGCAAGACATCTGGGGCGCGCGCGTTCGGAGAATGAGCGGCTCGCGCCGAGAAGGCAGGCGTCGCTAGCAGGACCCCGCGCGGCAGATTCCATCGTCGGCGCCGGGGCGCCTCGGGCCTGCACGTTCCGGCCGGCGCCGCGCGCCCGCCCTGCACCGGCCAGCGGCCGCCGCCCAGCCGTGGCTCCAGACCGGGAGGGTGCACGGCATGAACGACTCCACAGCCAAGCCGCTGCGCAGCCAGGAGTGGTTCGGGCGCACGGACAAGGACGGCTTCATCCACCGCTCGTGGATGAAGAACCAGGGCCTGCCGCACCACGTCTTCGACGGCCGCCCGGCGATCGGCATCTGCAACACCTTCAGCGAGCTCACCCCCTGCAACGCGCACTTCCGCGAGCTCGCCGAGTACGTGAAGCGCGGCGTGTGGGAGGCGGGCGGGGTCCCGTTCGAGTTCCCGGTCATGTCGCTCGGCGAGACGAACCTGCGCCCGACCGCGATGCTGTTCCGCAACCTCGCGTCGATGGACGTCGAGGAATCGATCCGCGCCAACCCGATCGACGGCGTGATCCTGCTCGCCGGCTGCGACAAGACCACGCCGGCGCTGCTGATGGGCGCCGCGTCGTGCAACCTGCCCGCGCTGATGGTGTCGGGGGGGCCGATGCTCCGCGGCAACTACAAGGGCCGCATGCTCGGCTCGGGCACCGGCGTGTGGCAGATGAGCGAGGAGGTGCGCGCCGGCAAGATGAAGCGCGAGGATTTCATCGAGGCCGAAAGCGCGATGAACCGCTCGCGCGGGCACTGCATGACGATGGGAACCGCCTCGACCATGGCGTCGATGGTGGAGACGCTCGGCATCGGCCTGCCCGGCAACGCCGCGATCCCGGCGGTGGACTCGCGCCGGCAGGTGCTCGCTCACCTCGCCGGCCGCCGCATCGTCGAGATGGTGCGCGAGAACCTCACGATGGACCGCATCCTCACGCCGGAGGCGTTCGCCAACGCCATCCGCGCGAACGCCGCGATCGGCGGCTCGACCAACGCGGTGGTGCACCTGCTCGCGCTCGCCGGCCGCATCGGCGTCCCCCTGAAGCTCGAGGACTGGGAGCTCGGCAGCGACGTGCCCTGCCTCGTCGACCTGCAGCCGTCCGGCCAGTTCCTGATGGAGGACTTCTACTATGCCGGCGGCGTACCGGTAGTCCTCCGCGAGCTGGGCGACAACGGCCTGCTGAACAAGGACGCGTTGACCGTCAACGGCAAGCGCCTCTGGGACAACGTCAAGGACGCGGAGTGCATCGACCGCAACGTCATCACCCCCTTCGGCAAGCCGTTCAAGCCGCGGGCCGGCATCGCGGTGCTGCGCGGGAACCTCGCGCCGAACGGCGCGATCATCAAGCCATCGGCCGCAACGGAGTCGCTGCTCAAGCATCGCGGCCGCGCCGTGGTGTTCGAGAATGTCGAGGAGCTGCACGACCGGATCGACGACGAGGCGCTCGACGTGGACGAGACCTGCGTGCTGGTGCTGAAGGGGGCGGGCCCGAAGGGCTATCCGGGCTTCGCCGAGGTAGGCAACATGCCGCTGCCGGCCAAGGTACTGCGCAAGGGCATCACCGACATGGTGCGCATTTCCGACGGCCGCATGAGCGGGACCGCTTACGGCGCCGTCGTGCTGCACGTCTCGCCCGAAGCCGCCGCGGGTGGGCCGCTCGCGCTGGTTCGGAACGGCGACATGATCGAGCTCGACGTGGCGGCGCGGAAACTCCATCTCGAGGTCGGCGACGAGGAACTGGCGCGGCGCCGCACGGCGTGGTCGCCGCCGGAGCCGGCGATGCGCGGCGGCTATCAGCGGCTTTACGTCGATCACGTCATGCAGGCCGATCGCGGCGCGGATCTCGACTTCCTGGTTGGATGCCGCGGGGCGGCGGTACCACGCGAGTCGCACTGATCGGCGGCATCGCGACATGGACCGGCAATACGATATCGTCGCGCTCGGCGAGCCGCTGATCGAGTTCAACCAGACCGTCCCGAGCGAGCCGGGTTTCCTGCAGGGCTACGGCGGCGACACCTCCAACGCGATGATCGCGGCCGCCCGGCAGGGTGCGCGCTGCGGTTACCTCACCCGGGTCGGCGACGACGCTTTCGGCGCGCAGCTGCGCGCGCTCTGGCGGGCCGAAGGAGTGGACGACGCGGGCGTGCTCACCGATCCGACGGCGCACACCGGCCTGTACTTCGTGACCCACGGCCCCGACGGCCACGTCTTCAGCTATCTGCGGGCCGGCTCGGCGGCGAGCCGCATGCAGCCCGCGGACCTCGCGCACGGACTGGTCGAGCGCGCCCGCTTCCTGCACGTCTCGGCGATCAGCCAGGCGATCAGCGTCAGCGCCTGCGATACCGTGTACGCCGCCATCGCACGCGCGCGCGCCGCCGGAACGCAGGTCTGCTACGACTCCAACCTCCGGCTCGGCCTGTGGCCGCGCGACCGCGCCCGGGCCATCCTGCGTGACACGCTCGCGTCGACCGACTGGTTCCTGCCGAGCTTCGACGACATGCAGACGCTCACCGGGCTCGACGCGCCGGAGGCGATCCTCGACTGGTCGCGCGCGGCGGGGGCGCGCCGCATCGTGCTGAAGCTCGGTCGCAAGGGCGCGCTGCTCGACGACGGCGCCGAACGCACGCCGGTCGCCCCGCATCCGGTCCAGGCGCGCGACGCGACCGGCGCGGGCGACTGCTTCGCCGGGAACTTCCTCGCGCGGATCGCCGCCGGCGATGCGCCCGCCGCGGCCGTTCGCTGGGCGAACGTCGCGGCGGCGCTCTCGACCACCGGCTTCGGCGCCGTCGCCCCGTTGCCGCGCCCGGAGCAGGTCCGGGCCGCGCTCGGGCGCTGACGAAGGACTAGTCCACCGCCACCTTCCGGCCGCGGTCCACCTCCACGTGCGACACGGCCGGCGCGCTGTTGCCCCACGTCTGGCGAATGTAGGTGACCACCGCCGCCACTTCCACGTCGCTCAGGTCCTGGTAGAACGGCGGCATCCCGTACGGCCGCGGATTGCCCTCGGTGCTCGGCGGAAAACCGCCGAAGAGCACGATCCGGATCGCGTTGATCGGATGGGGCGTCAGGATCGAGCGGTTGTTCGCGAGCGGCGGATAGATCCGCGGCACCCCCACGCCGTTCGGCTGGTGGCAGTCGGCGCAGTGCTTCTCGTACAGCGAGGCGCCCTGCTTCAGCATCCCCGCCACCTGCTCCTCCGTCGTCCGCACCTGCGCCGGTTCGGCCGGCGCGCTCTTCTGGGCCTGCGACTTGAGGTAGATCGCCATCGCGCTGAGGTCGCCGATGGTCACGTTCTGCAGGCTGTGGGCCACCACCGCCGACATGGGTCCGTAGACCGCGCCGCGCGGCGATACCCCGGTGCGTAGCAGGTCGACGATGTCCTTGACCTCCCAGTCGCCCACGCCCGTTTCGCGCGCCGAGCTGAGCGACGGGGCATACCAGTTCTGCACCGGGATCAGGCCGCCGCCGATGTCGTCGTCCCGCACCGCGCCGAGGATGTTGCGGCTGCCGTGACAGGCGTTGCAATGGCCGAGCCCCTCCACGAGATACGCCCCGCGGTTCCATTCGGTCGACTGCTGCGGGTTCGGCTGGAACTCGCCCGCCTTGAAGTACAGCGTGCGCCAGCCGAGCAGCAGCTGCCGCTGGTTGTAGGGAAAGCGTCATCTCGTGCGGCTGGTTCGGCTGGTTGACCGGCGGCAGCGCCATGAAGAACGCGTACATCGCGTCCGAGTCCGCGCGCGTGACCTTGGTGTAGTTCGTGTACGGGAACGCCGGATAGAGATACGAGCCGTCCTTGCCGACGCCGTCGTGCAGCGCGCGCCAGAAGTCGTCCGCCGTCCACTTGCCGATCCCGGTCTCCGGATCGGGGGTGATGTTCGGCGTGTACAGCGTCCCGAACGGCGTCGGGATCGGCAGCCCGCCGGCGTACGGCCTGCCGCCGCGCACGGTGTGACAGGCGAGGCAATCGCCGATGAGGGCCAGGTACTCGCCGCGTCCGATCTGCGTGTCGTCACGCTTGGCCGCGGGGGCAGGCGCACCCTCTTCGCGGCGAACGAGGAGCACGGCTGCGACGACGACGATGACGGCGAGGATGCCGAGGACGAGCGCGCGTTTCATGGGCTTTTCCTCCTCGTGGCCCGGGTCACTGCACGCCGCCGCACTCGAGCGGCGGCTTGAGGGAGCCGGCCGGCGCCGGCCGCGCGTCGGGCGCGACGCGCTGCGCCCCGAGCCAGGCGTTGACGGCGGCGATGTCGTCGGGGGTGAGGCGCGATGCGACCTCCGCCATGCAGTCCGGCGCCGCGCCTTTGCGCCGTCCGACCTTCCAGCTCCCCATCTGGCCGGCGACGTAGTCGCGGTGCAGGCCGACGAGGCCGGGGATCGCGGGCTCCATCCCGGTGAGCGCCTTGCCGTGACAGGCCGAACAGGCGGGGATGCTGCGCGACGGATCGCCGTTCGTTGCCAGCGCTTCGCCGCGCGCGAGCAACGCCTGCGACGCTCCGCCTGCCGGCGCGGGGTACGGCGGGTGCAGATTGGCGTAGTACTCCGCCATCTCGCGCAGATAGGGGTCGGACAGGTAGGCGACCATGTAGGTCATGATCGGGACGTCGCGCCGCCGCTCGCGGAAATTGACGAGCTGGTTGTAGAGGTACCCCGCCGGCTTGCCCGCGAGGCGCGGGTAGTACTCGTTCTTCTGGATTCCTTCGCCCTCCTTGCCGTGACAGATCGCGCAGGCGAGGAGCCGCTGCTCGAGCGTGTCGGGGACCTTCGAGGCTTGCGCGGAAAGCTCGCCGGCGCCGAGCGCGAGGAGCGGGACGAGCGACAGAACCGAGGCGCGGTGGCGCGGCATTGCGGTCTCCCGGTGCGGATCCGTCGCGAGATCCTAAACCAGCGCGCGGAATGCGGCGGCGGTCAGGCCGTTGCGCGATATTCGGACAGGATCCCGAGCTGCACGAAGCGCTCCGCGCCCGCGAATCCGGCCGCCGCGAGCGTCGCGAGCACCTGCGACGGCGGCGCGCAGGCCTCGATCGTGTCCCAGTAGTAGCGGTAGAGCCGCGGCGTGTCCGGGTCGCGCGCGACCAGGCGCGCGAGGCACGGCACCGCGCCGCGCATGTAGCCCTTCAGCAGCGCCGCCCCGAGCCGGCTCTCCGGCCGCGTGATCTCGAGCATGAGCAGGCGTCCGCCCGGCTTGAGCACCCGGCGGAACTCGCGGAACACCGCACCGACGTCGTCGACGTGGCGCAGTGCGAAGCCGAGCGAAAGGAAGTCGAACGCGCCGGCGGCGAACGGCAGCGCCTCGGCGCGCCCGCGAACGAGCGTGATCCCGGCCGGGCCGAGGGCGCCCATCATGCCGGCGCTCGGATCGAGGCCGACGACGCCGCGGGCGTCGCCGAGGATCCGCACCGCCTCCTTCGCGACGAGCCCGGTGCCGACCGCGACGTCGAGCACGCGCATCCCGGGCGCGAGCCCGGCGCGCGCGAGCGCCTGGCGGCGGTACCACGCGCCCGTGCGGAGCGCGAGGAGCCGGTCGACGCGGTCGTAGTCGCCGGCCGCGGCGTCGAACGCGCGCGCGATGTATCCGCGCCGCGCGGCGGGCGTCGCGTAGTACTCGGGGAGGATCGAATGCGGCGCGCGGACGGGCTCGTCCGCCCGCCGTTCCGGCGCGGGCATGGCGCTGGAATGGTACGCCCTCGCGCCCCGGTCAGTCGACCCGCGCGCCGGAGCTCTTCACGACCTGCGCGTACTTCGCGGCCTCGGCGCGCACGAACGCCGCGAAGCTCTCCGGCGTATTGGTCGCGGGCGGGACCGTCCCCATCGTCGCGAGCCGGTCGGCAAGCGCCTTCGACTCCAGGGATTTGACGATCTCGGCGTTCAGCTTCGTCACCGTCGCGCGCGGCGTGCCGGCGGGCACGAAGACGCCGAACCACGTCGTCAGGTCGAACCCCGGCAGCCCGGACTCCGCTACCGTCGGCAGATCGGGCACCGCGGGCGCGCGCTCGCGCGTCGTCACCGCGAGCGCGCGCAGCTTCCCTGCCTTCACCTGCGGCAGCGCGTTCGCGAGGTTGTCGAACATGAGCTGCGTCTGGCCGGCGAGGAGGTCCTGCATCGCCGGCGCGCCGCCCTTGTACGGGATGTGCACCATCTCGACCCCGGCCATCGTCTTGAAGAGCTCGCCGGCGAGATGCCCGGTCGAACCGGTCGAGCCCGACCCGAACGAGAGCGCGCCCGGCTTCGCCCGCGCGTAGTCGATCAGCTCGCGCCACCGACTTCACCGGCAGCGCGGGGTTGACCACGAGGATGTTCGGCACCTGCGCGACGAGCGCCACCGGCACGAAGTCCTTCTGCGGGTCGTACGGGATCTTCGCGTAGAGGCTCGGGTTGATCGCGTGCGTGCTCACCGCCCCCATCAGCAGCGTGTAGCCGTCGCCGGGCGACTTCGCGACGAGGTCCGCGCCGATCCCGCCGCCCGCGCCCGGGACGGTTGTCGACGACGACCGGCTGGCCCCACGCCTCCTGCAGCTTCTGCGCGATGCCGCGCCCCATGATGTCGAGCGGTCCGCCGGGCGGGAACGGCACCACGAAGCGGATCGGCTTGGACGGATAGGGCTGGGCGGCGGCCGGCGCCGCGCCCAGCGCGCACGCCACCGCCAACGCCAACAGCAAGTCGCTTCATGATTCCTCCGGGTCGAAAAGAAAGAGGACGCAAGGGTCGCTTGCGTCCTCCGGGTGCTTCCCGCGCGCGCGGCGCTAGGCTTCCTGGAACGCCTCCTCGCGCTTCTTCTTGATCGACGGCGACAGCACGATGAGGAGCAGCAGCAGCGAGATACCGAGCAGCACGGCGGAGATCGGCTTGGTGAAGAACACCGACGGATCGCCGCGCGAGAGCAGCATCGCCCGGCGCAGGTTCTCCTCCATCATCGGCCCGAGGATGAAGCCGAGGATCAGCGGCGCCGGCTCGCACTCGAGCTTCGTCCACACGTAGCCGAGCACCGCGAACACCGCCATCATGTAGATGTCGAACGAGCTGTTGTTGACGCTGTACACGCCGATCCCGCAGAAGACGAGGATCGCCGGATAGAGCAGGCGGTACGGGATCTTGAGGAGCTTGATCCACATGCCGATGAGCGGCAGGTTGAGCACCACCAGCATCAGGTTGCCCACCCACATCGAGGCGATCATCCCCCAGAAGAGCTGCGGGCGCTCGGTCATCACCTGCGGGCCCGGCGCGATCCCCTGGATCATCATCGCGCCGATCATCAGCGCCATCACCGGGTTCGACGGGATGCCGAGCGTGAGCAGCGGGATGAACGAGGTCTGCGCGCCGGCGTTGTTCGCCGACTCCGGCGCCGCGACGCCGCGGATGTCGCCCTTGCCGAAGTTCGACGGCTTGCGCGCGATCTTCTTCTCGAACGTGTAGGCGGCGAACGAGGCGAGCAGCGCGCCACCCCCGGGGAGGATCCCGAGCGCCGAGCCGAGCACCGTCCCGCGCAGGATGGAGGGGATGCACTTCTTGATGTCGTCCCAGTTGGGCAGGATCCGGTCGACCTTCGCGACGAAGACGTCGCGCGTCTCCTTGTGCTGCAGGTTCGACATGATCTCGGCGATCCCGAACACGCCCATCGCGACGGTCACGAAACCGATCCCGTCCGAGAGCTCGGAGATCCCGAAGCTGTAGCGCGCCACGCCGGAGTTCACGTCGGTCCCGACGAGCCCGAGGAGCAGTCCCAGGATCACCATCGCGATCGCCTTGATCAGCGAGCCGTGCGCGAGCACGACCGCCGCGATCAGGCCGAGCACCATCAGCGAGAAGTACTCGGTGGGGCCGAACTTGAGCGCGACCTCGGCGAGCGGCGGCGCGAAGAGCGCGATCACGATCGTCGCCACGCAGCCGGCGAAGAACGAGCCGATCGCCGACATCCCGAGCGCCGGCCCGGCCTTGCCCTGGCGCGCGAGCTGGTAGCCGTCCAAGGCGGTCACCACCGACGCCGATTCGCCGGGCAGGTTGACCAGGATCGCCGTGGTCGAGCCGCCGTACTGCGCGCCATAGTAGATGCCCGCGAGCATGATCAGCGCCGAGACCGGCGGCAGCGTGAACGTCACCGGGAGCAGCATCGCGATGGTCGCGACCGGGCCGATCCCGGGCAGCACGCCGATCAGCGTGCCGAGCAGCACGCCGCCGAAGCACCACAGCAGGTTCTGCCAGGAGAGCGCGACGCCGAAGCCGAGCGCGAGATTGTCGAGCAGTTCCATCGGTCGGCCTCCTACTCGCCGGGCCAGACGGGGATCGGCAGGCCGAGCCCCTTCACGAACACCCACACCGAGAAGATCGCGAGCACCACGTACAGGATCGCCACCTCCTTCGACTTGAACTCGAACCCGCCGAACGCGCCGAGGCCGACGAGCACCGCGATCGACAGCACGAGGCCGAGCGGCTTGAGCAGGATGCCGAACAGCACGACCGCGAGCACGATCAGGACGAGCGGCCGGAAGTAGAACTTCGCCACCGGCGGGCCGGTGCTGATGAACGACTGGAGGAAGATCGCGAGGCCGAGGACGGCGAGCAGCCAGCCGAGCACCGTCGGGAAGTAGGCCGGGCCCATCCGCACCGACGTGCCCATCTGGTAGTTCTGCGCGACCCATGCGAACCCGACGCCGAAGGCGATGAACATCAGGCCCGCCCAGAAGTCCCTAGGCGCCTTTATTTTCATTGGACCCTCCTCCTCTCAGGTGGGCAGGTATTCTGCCACAGGGCGTGGAAAGTCAAGCCGCCCGCGGCGCCCCTCTTCCAACCTGACAGAACGCTGACGCCGGCCGGCGCCAGGCAGCGATCAGACGAAGGTCGGTCCCTGGATCTGCTCGTTCAGCTCGCGCTGGCGGTCGAGATACTCGACCAGGCGGACGCTCGTCTGGCGCAGGCGCTGCGAGAGCATCAACGCGAGCTGCATCAGGATCTTTGCGCCGAGGATCGGCTGCTCGAGGATGATCCGGGCGAGATGGTCCGCGGTGAGCACCGCAATCAGCGTCGGCTCGACCGCGACGCAGGTCGCGAAGCGCGGCTCGCCGTCGATCATCGACATCTCGCCGAGGGTCTTGCCCTCCTCGACGACCGCGATCAGGCGCGGCGCGTTCCACCGGTCCTGCTTGAACACCTCGATCCGGCCCTCGATGACGACCATCATGAAGTCGCCGGCCTCGCCCTCGCGGATGATCTCCTGCCCCGCCTGGGCGCGGTAGGTCTGCATGAAGTGGCCCATCAGCCGGATCTCGGCCAGGTTGAACTGCTCGAACAGGGGCGAGCCGCCGATCATGGCGTGCATCTTGGTCGCGAACTGGGTCGCGTCGCCGACGTGCTCGAGCTGGGGGAGCCGCTGGGTTTCGACGAGTTCCATGGCGTCAGGCCGAGAGAGTGACGGTCATTATGCCCCACCGTGGGGCGCCCAAGCCCCGCCGGGCGATTATCGGTCGCAGCGACGGGCGGCGCGTCGCACCGCTACGGCGCCGGACAGGTCCGGGTCGCCCAGTAGCGCTCGCAGAAGTAGCAGCGCCCCTGGGGCAGATAGCGCGGAATCCGATAGTAGCGGTCGCGCACTTCCGCCAGCACCCGGTCGCGATACGCGGCGTAGTCGAACCCCTGCCCGAGCACGAGGTAGAACTTCGCGCCGCGCACGGCGATCTCGCGCGTCTCGATCGCCCGGAAGAACGGGCGGTACTCGTCGTCTTCGGCTGCGGTCTTGCGCACGACCAGGATGTCCGCGCCGTCGAGCCGGCGGAAGTCGGTGAGGATGTCGTCGTGCCGCGCGTGGGCAGACGCCGGGCCGAACACCGGGAAGTAGTGCGCGCGCCACGGCGCCCCGGACCCGGGCTGAGCGACGAAGCCGGTCGCCGCGGCGTGGTACGAGAGCAGCACCGCCGGCGCGTAACCGCTGGCGGTGAACACGTAACGCCCCTCGTAGGGCTTGAGCGCGGCGAGGAGCTCGGCCGGACGGGTGCCCATCACGATGCTGTCGTACTTGCGCAGGCTCTGCCAGGTCTCGAGCGGCAGCGCCGCGACGAGCATGACGGCGAGCACGTGCAGCGCCGAGAACGCGCCGAGGAACCGGGCCGACGCGGCGAGGCGCGCGGGTCCGAGCGCGAGCGCGGCCGCCGCGAAGAGCGGCGGCATGAACGCGAGCACCCAGTGCAGTCCCACGCTCCGGAACGCGGACAGCGCGAACAGCAGCGCGAGCGGCAGGCCGGCGCACGTTGCCAGCAACGCCACCGCGGGATCGCGCGCCGCCGCGCGCACGGCGGTCCGCGCGCGCGCGAGGTCGAACAGGATCAAGGGGCCGGCGACGTAGGCGAGGAGCGCGACGAACACGAGCGGCCGGTACCATGCGAACCCCGCCTCGCCGTGGCGGTTGTAGAGGTTGAACATCAGGTTAGCCCAGCAGTGCTCGTAGTTCCAGGCGAGGTTCAGGAGCCCGAACGGCAGCGCGCACGCGACCACCACCGCAAGCTCGAGCCATGCTCGCCGGTCGCGGCGCAACGCCGCGACGTAGACGAGGTACGCGAGGCCGAGCAGCACCGCGAAGTACTTCGACAGGAACGCGAGCCCGAGCGCGGCGCCGGCGACCGCGCACAGCGCGAGCGACGCGCGCCGCACGCCGAGCGCATACGCGGCGATCGACAGGAACGAGAAGACGAGGAGCGGCGTATCGGTGGTGATCAGGACGTTCACCACCTGGATCGGCGCGAGCAGCCAGGCGAGCGCGGCCCAGTCGGCGAGCGCGCGCGCGTCCGGGCGGCCGTGCGCGAGCTCGCGCACGAGCGGCCGCATGGCGAGCGCGACCGCCGCCGGGGCGAGGATCGCCGGCAGCCGCAGCCACACTTGCGCGTGCGACACCTGGAGGAGCGCGGCGAGCAGCCACCCGACCATCGGCGGATGGTCGTAGACGCCCAGCGCGGGCGCTTCGCCCCAGTAGATGAAGTACGCCTCGTCGCTGGTGACCGGGAGCCACCAGGCGAGCCAGAACCGGAACGCGAGCGTGACCGCGAGCGCGCCCCAGAAGAGGCGTCGGGGGTCCGACGCCGCCAGATTCAACGCTGGCGCTCCGCCGCCTCGCGCTTCTGCGCCGCGGGACGCTTGCCGCCGCGGCGGCGCCGCACGCTCTCGGCCAGGCCGTCGAGCAGCGGCACCGAGTCGTCGAAGCCGATGCAGGCGTCGGTGATGCTCTGGCCGTACGTCAGCGCCTTGCCGGGCACGAGGTCCTGCCGCCCTTCCTGCAGGTGCGACTCGATCATCACGCCCGCGATCCGGCGCTCGCCCGCCGCGATCTGGCCGCCGACGTCGGCGCCGACCTCGAGCTGCTTCCGGTAGTCCTTGCGGCTGTTGGCGTGCGAGAAGTCGATCATCAGGTGCTCCTTCACGCCGGCGGCCGCGAGCGCCTTGCACGCCGCCGCCACGCTCGCCGCGTCGTAGTTCGGCTGCTGGCCGCCGCGCAGGATGATGTGGCAGTCCGGGTTGCCGCGCGTCTCGACGATCGCCACCTGGCCGTTCTTGTGCACCGACAGGAAGTGGTGCCGCTGCTGGGCGGCGAGGATCGCGTCGACCGCGATCCGGACGTTGCCGTCGGTGCCGTTCTTGAACCCGACCGGCGCCGACAGGCCGGAGGCGAGCTCGCGGTGCACCTGGCTCTCGGTGGTGCGCGCGCCGATCGCGCCCCAACTTATCAGGTCGCCGATGTACTGCGGCGAGATCACGTCGAGGAACTCGGAGCCGGCCGGGACGCCGGCCTGGTTGATCCGCACCAGCAGGTCGCGGGCGACGCGCAGGCCCTCGTTGATGCGGAAGCTGCCGTTCAGGTACGGATCGTTGATCAGCCCCTTCCAGCCGACGGTGGTGCGCGGCTTCTCGAAGTAGACCCGCATCACGATCTCGAGGTCGTCGGCGAGCCGGTCGCGCACCGGCTTGAGCCGCGTCGCGTACTCGACCGCCGCCGCGGGGTCGTGGATCGAGCACGGCCCGATGATGACGAGGAGGCGATCCGAGGTGCCGTGAAGGATCTGCTTGATCCGCTTGCGGGTGTCGGCGATCAGCTTCTCGACCGGCGTCCCCTGGATCGGGAAGAACCGGATGAGGTGTTCGGGGGGCGGGAGCGGGACGATGTTGCCGATCCGCTCGTCGTCGGTCAGCGAGGTCCGGTCGGCGGGGATGTGGGGCGGGAAAGTGTCAGCGGTGCTCATGTCGCTGCCTCGTTCGGGGAGCTGCAGAAAGCAAAAACCGCCAGCCCTTGCGGTGCTGGCGGTTCCGGAATCCTGTCGGGTCGAGCCTAACCGGGTCCCTCCGCCAGCGGCCGGGGAAAGAAGAAGAACCGGAAAGCGAAGGTGCGATGCATCGTCGGGCCCGTCCGGCGGGATTCAATCACGCCGGCCGGGGATCTGGCAAGCCCGGCGATTAGCAGGCGCGCGTAGCGGCTGCCAGCGCCGGGGCGCGACCTTTCCCCGTCGTGCGCCGCGGCATGGGCGCGTTTCATGCTTTGTTTTGCATTGAACGGTCACGGTCTCCGCATGCTAGTTTGAGCGCGTGGCCGGGGATGAACCTCTGGCTATGGAGGTACGCGAGATGCCGGCGAAGACCAACCTGCCCGCGGTGACGCGGAAGGCGGTGAACATCCCGATCGGGGGGTTCAAGGAGGTCTACGACGTCGACGTCGTGGACCGCGCGCTCGCCGAGCTCCCCGCCGGCGCGAACGAGGCGCTCAAGACCACCTACGAGAAGATGCTGAAGGCGGGCGGCACGCGCCTCACCGTGAAGCCCGCCGGCGTCCCCGCGATGGCGCATCTCTACGACGAGCTGCCCAACTTCGGGGAGGTGCTCGACGACGTGAAGAAGCAGATCGCGCTGTGCGCGTCGTCGTCGGACCCGCTCGAGCTCGCGCCGATGCTGCTCCTCGGCGAGCCGGGCATCGGCAAGACCTACTTCGCGCGCAAGATCGCCGACCTCCTCGGCACCGGCTTCGGCTTCGTCTCGATGAGCTCGCTCACCGCCGGCTGGATCCTCTCCGGCTCGTCGTCGCAGTGGAAGAACTCGAAGCCGGGCAAGGTGTTCGAGACCTTCCTCAACGGCCAGTACGCGAACCCGCTGCTCGTCGTCGACGAGATCGACAAGGCGACCGGCGACTCGCAGTACGACCCGCTCGGCGCGCTCTACTCGCTGCTCGAGACCGACACCGCGCGCGCGTTCATCGACGAGTTCGTGGAGATCCCGATCGACGCCTCGAACGCGTTCTGGGTCGCGACCGCGAACGACGCCGCGCGCATCCCCGACCCGATCCTCAACCGGATGAACGTCTACGCGATCGAGGCGCCCGACCGCGACGGCGCGATGAAGATCGCGCAGGCGATCTACGCCGAGATCCGGAACTCGCACGACTGGGGCCGGCAGTTCCCCGAGCGGCTCGAGGCCGACGTGCTCGACCGGCTCGCCGCCGCCAGCCCGCGCGAGATGCGCCGCACGATCCTCGCCGCGTTCGGCAACGCGAAGCTCGCCGGACACGACGCGATCGAGGCCGACGACCTCCCCGGGGCGCGCAACGCGCGGAAGTCCCGGATCGGCTTCTAGGGCGCTGAAAAGCCCTTCGGCTCGAACAGCGCCCGCGCCTCGGCGCCGGTGAGGAACGCCACGAGCTCGCGCGCCGCTGCCGGCGATTTCGCGCCGGGCATCGCCACCGCGGTGTAGGTCGTCCACTTCTGCAGCGCCGGCGGCAGCGGCCCGACGAGCTTCACGCCCGGCACCGGCAGGATCTCGGTGATCTGGTGCACGCCGAGCTCGATCTCGCCGCGCCCGACCGGGGCCACCACGTAGCCGCCGGAGCCGAGCGTCGCCTTCGCGTTCACCTCCTGCGCGATCCCCAGCTGCTGCAGCACGCCGGCGAAGTGCTTCCCGCTCGTGCCGCGCGCCGGGTCGATGTACACGACCGACTTCGCCGCGAGCAGCGCCTGCTTGAACGCCTCGGGCGTGGCGATGTCGGGCGACGGAGCGCGCTCGTTGACCGCCACCCCGATCCCGACCTTGCCGAGCGGCGCCTCGCTGCCCGGGACGACCTTCCCCTGCTTCACGTAGGCGTCGACGTTCTCCGCGGGCATGATCAGGAGGTCGTAGATCTCGCCGGCCGCGACCCGCTTCGCGATCTCGCCCGCCGGCGCGAACGCGATCTTCACCTTGTGCCCCGAGCGGGCTTCGAACGCCGGCAGCGCCGCGTTGAGCGGCGACTGCGCGGCGCCGCCGCTCAGCACCAGGACTTCGGCCGCGGCCACCGGCGTCGAGGCGATCAGCGCGAAACCGAGCGCTGCCGTGCGGGCGGTACGACGGTGACGGACCATTTCACGGACCCTCCTATTTCGGCGGCGCGGCCGGCGGCGCCGGTTGCGGCGTCGGCACCACGATCCCGGGCGCGAGCGGGATCTCCTCGACGCGCGTCACGTCGGTGACGTAGTGGCGCGTCTCGCCGAAGCACGACGTCGGCAGACCCACCTTCTCCTCGTAGTGCAGCGACACGCGCTTGCCCATCGCCTGGTTGATGCGCTCGGCGACCGCGTCGTCCCACACGGTGAAGAAGAACTTCTCCGTCGTCGTCCCGGGCATCGACACCATCGCCATCTCGCCTTCCCAGGTCTTGCAGAGCCAGCCCTTCTTCGAGAACTTCTGCACCCAGCCCGCCCGCTCGCCGTCCGAGTAGTTCCAGCTGAGCACCACCCAGAAGTAGCGCGGCGACGAGGACCACCACCCCGAGGATCGCGCCGATGACCCGCATGCTCACCGGCCCTTGCCGCTCAGGGATCCCCGGTTGTAGTCGCCGTCGCCCGGCGGCACGCAGCGCCCGAGGTAGAAGAGATGCCCCTGCGAGCCCGGCGGGCACGCACCGGTGGCGACCGGCGTGGCTGCGGCGGGAGTCGCGGCAGCCGGCGGGCGGCGGGCGTGCGGGCTTGGGCGAGGCGGCGCGCTTCGCCGGATCGGCGTACTCCCAGCGGCCGTCGGGATGGAGCAGGATCCGGTCGCCGGACGGGGTCGTCGCTTCGATCGGCGCCTGCGCGTGGGCCGCGCCGACGGCGAGCGCCGCGAGCACGCCTGCGGCGAGCACGTGCCAGCCTCGAATCGTTCCGCGCACGATCATCGATGTCTCCGCGATGTCTCCGTCGAGTCGCGGCGACTATACCAGCCTCGCCCGTCCGGTGAGCACGCTATGATCGCCCGCCCGATCCGCCCACGCCGCTCGCGAACCGACACGTGCTGCAGTTCCTCTACCGCCGAGCCGCCGCTCTCCCGCTGCCGCTCGCGCACGCGCTCGGCGCCGCGATCGGCGTGCTCGCGTGGCTCGTCCCGAACAAGTTCACGCGCCGGACGCGCTTCCACATCGCGCGCTGCCTCCCCGCGCTCGGCCGCGCCGCGCGCGAGCGGCTGGTCTTCGGCACCGTCGTCGAATCCGGCAAGGCGCTCGCCGAGCTGCCGGTGCTCTGGTCCGGACCGTCGGCACGGGTCGCCGGGCTGGTGCGCGAGGTGCGCGGCGAGGACGAGCTCGCGCGCGTGCTCGCGGCCGGCAAGGGCCTGATCGCGGCTTCGCCGCATCTCGGCGCGTGGGAACTCGCCGGGCTCGAGCTCTCGCGGCGCCAGCCGATCGTCTCGATGTACCGGCCGCAGGGCAACGTGTGGGACGACGTGATGAAGCGCGGGCGCGAACGATTCGGCGCGCAGCTCGTGGCGAGCGACCGCGGCGGCGTGCGGGCGCTGCTCGAGTCGCTGCGGCGCGGGCATTCGATCGGCGTCCTGCCCGACCAGGATCCGCCCGAAGGCAGCGGCGCGTTCGCGCCGTTCTTCGGCATCGCCGCGCACACGCCGGTGCTCGCTTCGCGCCTCGCGCGCCGGACCGGGGCGGCGGTGCTCTACGTCTTCGCCGAGCGGCTCGGCTGGGGGCGCGGCTTCGTCCTGCACGTCGTCCCGGCGCCGCGGGAGGTCGCGGACGCGGACGAGACGCGCGCGTGCGCCGCGCTGAACCGGGGGCTGGAAGACTGCATCCGCCGGTTCCCGGCGCAGTACTGGTGGGGCTATGCTCGCTTCCGGCGGCGGCCGCCGGGCGAGCCGCCGGTCGACGAGTAGGAGCCGGATGAAGCGGAGCCACGACAGGATCCTCACCACCCACGTCGGCAGCCTGATCCGGCCGCCGGAGCTGCTCGAGCACCTGCGCGCGAAGCAGCTCGGCCAGGCGTACGACGAGCGCGCGCACGCGCAGTGCCTCGCTGTATCGGTCGCGGCCGTAGTGCGCCGCCAGGCCGAGGCCGGCGTCGACGTCGTCAGCGACGGCGAGTTCGGCAAGTCGATCAGCTGGTCGCAGTACCTCCTCGAGCGCATGAGCGGGTTCGAGCAGCGGCCGGTCGCCCCGGGCGCGAACCCGATGGCGCGCGGCGCCGACCGGGCGCGGTTCGCCGAGTTCTACGCCGAGCTCGACGCCAAGGACGGGTTCGCGAACCCGAAATCGGCGGTGTGCGTCGGCCCGATCGCGTACACGGGCGTTGCGGCGCTACGTCGCGACATCGACAACTTCAAGGCCGCGCTCCGCGATGCGCCGGTCGCCGAGGGCTTCCTGCCGGTCGCCGCGCCGGCGAGCGTCATTCCGGACCGCAAGAACGAGTACTACCCGAGCGACGAGGCGTGCCTGGAGGCGATCGCCGACGCGATGCGCACCGAGTACCGGACGATCGTCGACGCCGGCCTCGTGGTCCAGGTCGACGACGCGCGCACCGCCGTCACCTACGACCGCATGGTCCCGCCGGCGAGCCTCGCCGACTATCGCCGCTGGGTCGCACGCCACGTCGAGGTCCTCAACCGCGCGCTCGAGGGGATCCCCGAAGACCGCGTGCGCTACCACGTCTGCTGGGGAAGCTGGCCCGGTCCGCACACGACCGACGTGCCGCTCAGGGACATCGTCGACCTTGTTCTCCGGGTGCGCGCCGGCGCGTACGTCATCGAGGGCGCGAACCCGCGCCACGACCACGAGTGGCGCGTCTGGGAGAGCGTGAAGCTGCCGCCGGGCAAGGTCCTCGTCCCGGGCGTCATCAGCCACGCGACCAACATCGTCGAGCATCCGGAGCTCGTGGCCGAGCGCATCGTGCGCCTGGCGCGCCTGGTGGGCCGCGAGAACGTGATCGCCGGCACCGACTGCGGGTTCGCGCAGGGGCCGTTCTACCGGCGGGTGCACCCGTCGATCATGTGGGCGAAGCTCGAGTCGCTCGCCGCCGGCGCGCGGCTCGCGACGCGGGAGCTCTGGGGCAGGAACTGAAGGAGGAAAGATGCGAAAGATCGTCGCTGCAGGTGTCGCCGCCGTGCTCGCCGTCGCCCCGGCGACGTTCGCGCAGACCTACCCCACCAAGGCGGTGCGCGTGGTCGTGCCCTACCCCGCCGGCGGCACCACCGACCTCGTCGCGCGCATCGTGACGGCGGCGCTGGCCGAGTCGCTCGGGCAGCCGGTCCTGGTCGAGAACAAGGCCGGCGCGGGCGGCACGATCGGCACCGCCGAGGTGGCGCGCGCGACGCCGGACGGCCACACCGTGCTGGTGGTGTTCGACAACCACGCGGTGAACCACCACCTCTACAAGAACCTGCCCTACGACCCGCTCAAGGGCTTCGAGACGGTCAGCCTGATGGTGCAGTCGCCGCTGCTGCTCGTCGGCGCGACGAGCTTCCCGCCGTCGAACGTCGGCGAGCTCGTCGCGTACGCCAAGGCGAACCGCGGCAAGGTGGCGTTCGGCTCGACCGGCACCGGCAACTCCGGGCATCTCGCGGCGCTCCTCCTCGCGCAGCGCGGCGGCTACGAGGCGCTGCACGTGCCGTACAAGGGCGGCGCGCCGCTCATCAACGATCTCCTCAGCGGGCAGGTCGGGTTCGCGTTCATCTCGATGCCGCTCGTGGCCTCGCAGGTCCGGGGCGGCAAGCTCAAGGCGCTCGGGCTCGCGGGCAGGGAGCGCGCGCCGCAGCTGCCGGAAGTGCCGATCGTCGCCGACACGCTCGCCGGGTTCGAGGCGCAGTCCTGGGTCGGGATGCTGGTGCCGGCGGGGACGCCGGCGCCGGTGGTCGCGCGGCTCGCCGCCGAAACCGCGAAAGCGCTGGCGCGCCCCGACCTCCGCGAGCGGCTCGCCAGCCAGGGCTTCATCGTCGTCGGCAGCACGCCGGGCGACTTCGGCACCTACCTCCGCGCCGAGTCGGACAAGTGGGGCAAGGTGATCCGCGAGCTCAACGTCACGCTGGAGTGAGCGCGCTGCCGCGCGGGCGTCGCGGCCGCGGCCGGGTCTTCGTACTTCACCTCCGCCCGGCGGCCCGGCTGGAGGTCGGCGAAGCTGCCGCTCAGGTTCGACTGCTTGATCCGGGTGCGGTCGATCCAGATGCGCGTCTTGTCGGTGACCCGCACCGTCCGCCGGCCCGCGGCATCGGCGACCGTCACCGTCCGCGCGGCCGGGTCCACCGCCGCGATCTCGCCGATCGAGGTGTACTTCTGCGACAGCCCCGGCGACTGGCCGATCGGGATGAACTGCTCGGTCGCCTTCTGGCCGTGCGCGTGGGAGATCGTGCCGAGCAGCGCGACCAGGATGCCGGTGACGCTCAACAGGATGCGCATGGCGTTTCTCCTCACTTCGGTTCGGCGACCAGCTCGGCGCGCGCCTTCTCCTGCGCCGCGATCGCCTCGCGGATGCGCTCGTGCTGGCTGAAGGAACTGCGCGCCGCGCTTCCCGGTCAGGCGCAGCGCCCGCTCGAGCTCGCGCGACCGCCTCCGGATGCAGCCCGCCGCCGGCGAGCACGTTGATGCTGTCTTTCGTCTCGCTTGCCGCCCGGCGCAGGGCGCGTTGCGCCTCCTCGTGCTTCGAGAACCCGAGCCCCTCGCGCTGCACGCAGCAGCTCGATCGACTGCCGGATGTTCTCGAGCGCGTTGATCACACGGAGGAACGCGGCGACCGCGACCACCTGGGTGCCGTCGAGCCGGATGCCGATGCGGTTCGGGTCGGTGCTCGCGAGGAAGCGGCCGGACGGCGAGTTGTTGAACGACTGGCCGTTGTAGAAGCCGACCGCGCCCTTCGATCGTCTCGATCGAGTTGTTGTGGAAGAACGGGCCGGTGTCGGCCGCCTCGACGATCGGCGGCGTGTTGAAGGTGCCGTCTCCCGGCCGGCCGAAGCCGTCGTCGCGCGGCACGCGCTCGCCGGTGAGCCGCGCCGGCTGATCGGGCAGGTCCTCGACGCCGGTGTTGAAGTTCGCGTTGTTGCCGGGGGCGCGAGTTCGCCCCGGCGTTGCCGTGGCAGACGTTGCACTTGCCGAGACCGTTGTCGAGGAAGATCTCCTGCCCGCGCTTCGGCACCGTGCCCTTGAGCGCGAGCGGCAGCGCGAGGTCCTGCTGGCGCCCGAGCGAGAGCTGGAACGCCTCGAGCGCGTCGAGCTCGTCCTCGGTGGGGAGGCGGAAGTCGACGCCGGCGACGCGGTCGAGCCGTCTTCGTGAAGTGCTGGATGACCGCACCGGTCGCGAACGCGCGGAGCGACCCGTCCGCCGGCGCGCCGTCGCCCGACCAGCCGGTGCGCGGGCCCTGCGGGCTCGCGACCGAGACGCGCAGGCCGAGGACGTGCGGCACGCCGCGCATGACGAAGCGGTTCTCGAGGTCGTCGAAGCCGTCGAGGTTCTCGAGGATGAGGCCGAACTCGCGCATCAGCCGCGGGTTCTCGAAGTTCCGCGACAGCGCCGGCGTGAACTCGGCGACGAACAGCGCGTCGTTCTTCGGGAGGCGTGTCGATGAACGCCGGCGTCGATCGTGAAGTTCGGCGGCTAGGTCGGCAGCGCCGCGCGCGCTTGCCGCCGACACCGGCCGCCGCGAGCACCTCGGCGAGCGCCGCGTGATCGCGCGGCGCCATCACGTGCGCGCCGGCGATGCCGGGAATCGCCGCCAGCTCGCGGATGATCTCGACGCAGATCGCGCGCCCTTCGCGCCGCGGATCGGCCGCGCGCTCCAGCCGCGCGACGATCGCGTCGGGGATCAGCGTGCCGAAGAGCTTCTCCCGCATCCAGCGCGCGGAGCGCGCCGACGGAATCGGCGCGACCCCGATCAGGACCGGCACGCGCTGCGCGACGCCGAGCTCGACCAGCCGGGCGGCGTAGCGGCGGACGACGCCGGTATCCATGCAGAACTGCGTCTGGACGAAATCGGCGCCGGCGTCGATCTTCGCGATCAGGCCGTCCGGACGCCAGCCCGGTGCGGGATCGACCGGTGTCTCCGCGGCGCCGAGGACGAGCGGCACCGCGCCGTCGATCGCGACCCCCGAGGGCAGCAGGCGCTCGGTCCGCATCCGGTGCGCCATCGACAGCACGGCGGTGGTGCCGACGTCGAACACCGGCTTCGTGTCCGGCTGGTCGCCGGCCGACGGATCGTCGCCGCGGAGGACGAGGACGTTGCGGATCCCGAGCGCGACCGCGCCGAGGAGATCGCCCTGCAGCGCGATGCGGTTGCGGTCGCGGCAGGTCATCTGCAGGATCGGCTCGATCCCTTCGCGCGCGAGGAAGTGCGCGGCGGCGAGGCTCGAGAGATGCGCCTTCGCGCTCGCCCCGTCGGTGACGTTGACCGCGGTCGCCAGCCCGCGCAGGCCGCGCGCGGCCGCGACGAACGCGGCCGGGTCGGTCGCGACCGGCGGCGAGAGCTCGGCGGTGAGGACGAAGGTGCCGCTCGCGAGCGCGCGCGCGAGCCCGCTCGACGGATCGGTCACTACAGCCGCTGCGCGACCCAGTCCTTGACCGAGCCGAGCGCGGCCGGCAGCTTCGCCGGCTCGGTGCCGCCGGCCTGCGCCATGTCGGCGCGGCCGCCGCCCTTGCCGCCGACCTGCTGGGCGACGAAGTTCACCAGCTCGCCCGCCTTCAGCTTCGCGGTGAGGTCGCTGGTGACGCCGGCGACCAGGCTCACCTTCGCCCCGTCGGCGGCGGCGAGCACGATCGCGCCCGAGCGGAGGCGGTCCTTCAGCTTGTCGAGCGTCTCGCGCAGCGTCTTCGCGTCGGCGCCGTCGAGCGTGGCGGCGAGCACCTTCACGCCCTTCACGTCGGCCGCGGTGTCGGCGAGCTCGTCCCCCTGCGAGGACGCCATCTTCGACTTCAGCCGCCCGAGCTCGCGCTCGAGCGCGCGCACCGAGTCCTGCATCTGCGCGATCTTCTGCGCGACCTCGTCGGGGCTCGTCCGCAGCGCGGCCGCCGCTTCGGCGAGCTTCGCCTCACGTTCCTGCACCCAGGCGAGCGCGCCCTCCCCGGTCACCGCCTCGACGCGCCGGATCCCGGCCGCGACCCCGGTTTCGGCGACGATCTTGAAGAACCCGATGTCGCCGGTGCGGCGGACGTGCGTGCCGCCGCAGAGCTCGGTGGAGAAGTCGCCCATGCCGAGCACGCGCACCTCGTCGCCGTACTTCTCGCCGAAGAGCGCCATCGCGCCGGCCTTGATCGCGTCGTCGTACTTCATGATCCGCGCGCTCACGTCGTGGTTGCGCCGGATCTCGCGGTTGACGAGCGCCTCGACCTCGCGGATCTGGTCCTCGGTCATCGGTTCGTTGTGCGAGAAGTCGAAGCGCGTCTTGGCGGGGTCGACGAGCGAGCCCTTCTGCTGGACGTGCGGCCCGAGCACCCGCCGCAGCGCCGAGTGCATGAGGTGCGTGGCGGAGTGGTTCCACATCGTCCGCGCGCGCGCGACGCCGTCGACCGCCGCCAGCACCTTGTCGCCGACGCGGAGCTTCCCCGTCTTCAGGGTGCCCTTGTGGCCGAAGACGTCGGGCTGGATCTTCTGCGTGTCCTCGACGGCGAAGGTGCCGTTCGCGCCGGCGAGCTCGCCCCGGTCGCCGACCTGGCCGCCCGACTCGGCGTAGAACGGCGTGCGGTCGAGGACCACGACCGCCGCCGTGCCGGCCTCGATCTCCTCCACCGGCGTGCCCTCGACGTAGATCGCCTGCACCGTGCCCTCGAGCGTGAGCGTGTCGTAGCCGTGGAACTCGGTCGGCTCGCCGGAGTACTCGACCCCGGCGCCAATGCGGAACTTGGACGCCGCGCGCGCCCGCTCGCGCTGCCGCTCCATCGCCGCCTCGAACCCGGCGTAGTCGATGCGCACGCCGCGCTCGCGCGCGATGTCGGCGGTGAGGTCGACCGGGAAGCCGAAGGTGTCGTAGAGCTGGAACACCGTCTCGCCGTCGAGCAGCTTGTCCTCGCGGGTCAGCGCGCCCTCGAGCACCTTCATGCCGTTCTCGAGCGTCTCCGCGAACCGGTCCTCCTCGGTCTTGAGGACGCTCCGCACGCGCTCGGCGTTCTGCGGCAGCTCGGGATAGGCGTCGCCCATCGTCTTCGCCAGGTCGTCGACCAGGCGGTGGAAGAACGCGTGCTTCTGCCCCAGCTTGTAGCCGTGGCGGATCGCGCGGCGGATGATCCGGCGCAGCACGTAGCCGCGGCCTTCGTTCCCCGGGATCACGCCGTCGACGATCAGGAACGTGCACGCGCGGATGTGGTCGGCGATCACCTTCAGCGAGTTCGACGAGTAGTACTCGGTGCCGGTCTCGCGTGCCGCCGCCTTGATGAGGTCCTGGAAGAGGTCGATCTCGTAGTTCGAGTGCACACCCTGCAGCACCGCCGCGATCCGCTCGAGCCCCATCCCGGTGTCGACCGAGGGCCTCGGCAGCGGGTTGAGCCGGCCCGACTCGTCGCGGTCGAACTGCATGAACACGAGGTTCCAGATCTCGATGTAGCGGTCGCCGTCGGCCTCGGGCGTGCCCGGCGGCCCGCCGGCGACCTCGGGCCCGTGGTCGTAGAAGATCTCCGAGCACGGGCCGCACGGGCCGGTGTCGCCCATCTGCCAGAAGTTGTCGCTCTGGAACGGCAGCCCGCCCGGCTTGTCGCCGATGCGCGCGATGCGGCGCTCGGGGACGCCGATCTCCTTCGCCCAGATCGAGTAGGCCTCGTCGTCGGTGTGGTAGACGGTGACCCACAGCCGGTCGGCGGGAAGCTTGTACACCTTGACCAGCAGCTCCCACGCGAAGTGGATCGCGTCGCGCTTGAAGTAGTCGCCGAAGCTGAAGTTGCCGAGCATCTCGAAGAACGTGTGGTGGCGCGCGGTGTAGCCCACGTTCTCCAGGTCGTTGTGCTTGCCGCCCGCCCGCACGCAGCGCTGCGCGGTGGTGGCGCGCTTGTAGGCCCGGACCTCCTTGCCGAGGAACACGTCCTTGAACTGCACCATCCCGGAGTTGGTGAAGAGGAGCGTCGGGTCGTTGCCGGGCACGAGCGGGGACGACGGGACGATCGCGTGCCCGCGCTCCTCGAAAAACCGCAGGAACCTGGTTCGGATCTCGGCCGATTTCATGGATGGCAAATGATTGAAGATACGGGATTTTCGCCGGAATCCAGCGACAGCGCAAACACCCGGTCCCACCGGTTCGCGGCGGGGGCGTGTTCCCTGGTCCCGTTGCGGATCTCAGGCCGCGCGCGCGGCCGGCGGCTCGAGCGCCTGCTCCCAGGTGGCGAGCGCCGCCCCGGTCGCGCCGGCGAGGCGGAGCTGGCGAAGCGCGATGCGCGCGGCCTGACGTCCGATGCGCGTGGCCGGCTTGCGCGCCGGCGGTTCGCCGCGCTCCACCGCGGCGACCACGGCCGCTTTCGCCGCGCGCGCCTCGGGATCGGCGAACCGGCCGAACAGCGACTGAAAGGCGGCGTGCTCGCGGTGCGAGAACGGTTTGCGCACGCCCGCCTCGTCCTTCGCGGGGTGCGGCGGATACAGCGTGAGGCCCGGCACAGTACCCGATGGCAGCCGGATGTTGGCGGAGTGCGACTGCCAGGGGCGCAGCAACCGCGGCAGCACGTGGGTATGCGGCCCGGTCGGCGTCGCGCCGCCTTCGGGCGCGATCGGCTGGTACACCTCGATTCGCGCGAGCCGCGAGAACGCGACCCGATGCGGGCTCGCCGCGACGAGCGCGCTGGCGAGCTCGCGTCCGGCCGCGAGGAGCGGCGTTCCCGCCGCCCGTCGCAACGTCGCGGCGAGCGCAGGATCCGCGGTCCGCACGCAGAACGCGAACGCTGCCGACCCGAAGCCGAGGTCGAAGAGCACGGCCGTGCGGTCGTTCGCGCGGACCGCCTCCCGGTCCGGGCCGAGCTCGGTGATCGCACGCCGCGCCGGCACCGCCGCCGCGGCGTCCGGCAGGCTGAAGAGCACGCCGTGGTGCCAGAGCCCTGGCGGCACGCTCAGCACCTCGTAGGCCAACGCCGCCGCCGCCGGATTCGCCTCGATCCGGATCGCGCCGCGCGCCGTTACGACCTGCATGTCGTGATGCTCGCAGGGCTCGCCCGCCTCGCGCGCGAACTCGGCGAGCACGCCGTAGGTCCCGATGCTCCAGCCGCTCGCGGAACTCGCGAGGTGCTCGGCGATGAGCTCCAGGGCCTGCGACATGACGCTCAGTAGATCACGCCGACGACGCTTCCCGCAATCAGCGTGGCGAGCGTCCCCGAGACGAGCGTCTTCGCGCCGAGCCGGACGATCTCCGGGCGCCGCTCGGGGGCCATCGTCGCGAGGCCGCCGATCATGATGCCCAGGCTGCCGAGGTTCGCGAACCCGCAGAGCGCGTAGGTCATGATCAGCCGGCTGCGCGGCGAAAGCGCGTCCGCCGGCAGCGCGGCGAGGTCGAGGTAGGCGATGAGCTCGTTGAGGACGGTCTTCGTTCCCAGGAGCTGCCCGGCGACGTGGGCCTCGGACCATGGGATCCCGGCCAGCCAGGCAAGCGGGGCCATCACCGTCCCGAGCATCCGCTGCAGCGTGACGGCGGACCCGGCGACGTCCGGCAGGAGCGCGAGCGCGGCGTTCGCGAGGTTCACCAGCGCCACGAAGACGAGCAGCATGGCGACGATGTTGATCAGGAGCTGCACGCCGTCCATCGTGCCGCGCGTGAGCGCGTCCATGCTGCCGGTCGCGTCCGACGCCACGAGCTTCGCGTCCGTCCCGCCCGCCGCCTCCCCGGGCTCGGGCGGAACCATGAGCAGCGCCACCGCGATCGCCGCCGGGGTGGCGATGATCGACGCGATCAGAATGTGCGCGAGCGCGTCGGGCACCGACTGCGCGAGGAACGTAGCGTAGAGCACCATCACCGTCCCGGCGATGGTCGCCATGCCGCAGCTCATCGTCACGAAGAGCTCGCTGCGGCTCATCGCCGCGACGTACGGGCGCACCACCAGCGGCGCTTCCACCATGCCGACGAAGACGTTCGCCGACGCCGACGAGGCCGACGGCGCCGCCGACCCGCATCGTGCGGACGAGCAGCCACGAGAACCCGCGCACGATCCACGGCAAGACCCGCCAATAGTAGAAAAGCGCCGAGAGCGCGCTGATCACCAGGACGAGCGGCAGCGCCCGGAACGCGAGGATGAACGAGGAGACCTGCGGCTTCTCCTCGTACGGCAGCGGCGCGCCGCCGATGTAGCCGAACACGAACGAGGTGCCGGCCTGCGTGGCGCGATCGAGCGCGCCGACCGCGCGGTTCAGCCACAGGAACACCTCGGAGAAGAGCGGCAGCTTGAGGAAGACGACCGCGAGCACGAACGTGAGCGCCATCCCGGCGACCACCGGCCGCCAGGCGATCGCGCCGCGGCGCTCGGAGACGAGCCAGGCGAGCGCGTGCAGCGCGAAGAAGCCGAAGAGGCTCTGCAGCGCCAGGGTCACGACAGGGGGGTCACGATAAAGTGACGCCGAGCAGCCTGCCGATGAGGTAGGTCGCGGCACCGGCGCCGCCGCCGATCGCGAGCATGCGCAGGCCGTCGCGCAGCGCGCTCCGCCCGGTGAACAGGCTGATCGTCGCGCCGATCGCGAACAGCGCGCAGGCGGCGGCCGCGACCGACACGAGGAGCGCCGTGTTCCCCTGCGCGAACAGGAACGGCGCCACCGGCACGAACGCACCGGCGGCGAACGAGAAGAACGACGACAGCGCCGCGCCCCACGGCGAGCCGAGCTCGTCGGGGTTGAGGCCGAGCTTGCCGCGGGCGAGGAAGTCGAGTGCGCGCTCCTGGTCGGCGAGCCGCGCGAGCGCCAGCGCCGCGGCATCGTCTCCCTCGACGCCGAGCCCCTCGTACAGGCGCGCGAGCTCCTGGACCGTCTCCGCCGGGTAGCTCAGGAGCTCCGCGCGCTGGCGCTCGATCTCGTGCTCGAACACCTCGCGCTGCGAGGTCACCGATACGTACTCGCCGGCCGCCATCGAAAACGCGCCCGCGAGGAGGCCGGCCGCGCCGGCGAGCAAGACCCCCGTGGTGCCGTCGGTGGCGCCGGCCACGCCGAACATCAGGCTCGCGTTCGAAACGAGGCCGTCATTCGCGCCGAACACCGCCGCGCGCAGGTTGCTGCCGGAGCCGCGGCGGCGCTCGCGCATCTCCTCGAGCGTCGCCGCCCGCGGCGGCGGGAGGTCGGGCTGGCGGTACACCGACAGCCCGCGCAGGTTCATCGTGGCGAGGATCCCTTGCGTCGCGCGCGGGCCGAAGCGGCGCACGAGCCGCGCTACGATGCGGGTGCGCAGGTCGGGTTTGAACCGCGACGGTGCGCCGCCCTGCTTCGCCGCGCGTGCCTCGGCGTCGGCCGCGAGGCCGCGGAAGAGCTGCTCGCGCGGGGTGCCCGCCTCGACGCCGGCGATCGTGCGATAGAGATGCGCCGCGCGCATCCCCTCGCGCCAGGCGTCGCCCGCGCCCTCCCCGGCCACCGGCCGCCCTCCCCGACGCCGACGTCAGCCCGTCGTGCCAGCCGTCGCGCGCTTCGCCGCCTGCCAGCGGTCGAGCTTCGCGCGCGCGCCGTTCGTCGCCGGGTCCATCTCCCGGTCGTGGTTCGCCCGCTTCGCGGTCAGCTCGATGACGTAGCCGTTCGGATCGCGGAAGTAGATCGAGTCGATGAAGCTGTGGTCGGAGATCCCGCGCACCTCGACTCCGGCCGCTTTCGCCTTCCCCATCATCGGCTCGAGCACCGGCCGCTCGACCTCGAGCGCGATGTGGAGATCGTAGTCGTGCTGCGGCTTGAACTCGAACGGCATGTCCGGCGTCTCGAAGAACGCGAGGTACGAGCCGTCGTCGAGCTCGTAGAAGGTGTGGAGCGCGGAGGTCTTGCGGCCCGATTTGGTCTCCCCGATCTCGAGGGTGCCGGCGAGCCGCAGGCCGAGGAAGTCCTCGTAGAACCGCCGCGTCTCCTCGGAATCGCGGCAGCGGTAGGCGTTGTGGTGCAGGCCCTTGATCATGGCGCCCCCTCTAGATCGCGACGAACTTCGCGTCCTTGAGCGACCCGGCGAAGCCGTAGAAGACCTCGTTCACCTTGGGCCAGCTCTTGAGCGCCTTGATGTTCCGCATCCAGCGCTCGACGTTCGGGTAGGCCGAGTAGTTGCACCGGATCAGGTCGCCGAGCCCCACCATCTCCCCGCCGAGGTAGTCGGCGACGGTGATCGCATCGCCCATCAGGTACGCCTTCTTCGGGCCGATCAGGTTCTCGTCGAGGACCTTCAGCCACACCTTCGACTTCTCCTTGCCCCACTCGAGCGTCGACGCCTGCGCCTCGTCGCTGCGGCGCTTGTGCGTCGGGAACGCCTGCGGGTACACGAGCCCGTAGGCGAAGTCGCGGTAGAGGTTGGTGTTGAACCAGTCCATCATCTCGTTGACCTTCGCCCGCGCGCGCGCTTCCTTCGGATAGGAGCCCCCGCCGGCCTGATCCACCAGGTACTTGATGATGGTCGAGCACTCGGTGAGGCGGAAATCGCCGTCCTCGATCATCGGCACCAGGCAGCTCGGGTTCTTCGCCGCGTAGGGCGGCTTCATGTGCTCGCCGGTGAAGAGATCGACGACCTGGTACTCGAGGGCGATGTTCTCCTCGGCGGCGCACAGCATGACGATCCGGCTGGTGGTCGACGCGGGGTGATAGTAGAGCTTCATGGCGGCTCCTCCTGCTGGGGGGTGTCGGGGGACGGGCGAAGTCTACGCCAGCGCGCATCGACGAGCACCACCGAGGTCTCGATCTGCCGCTCGGGGATCGCCCAGTACGCCCGCAGCAGCCGTTCCTTCTCGGCCGTGCCGACGCGCTCGAAGCCGTGCTTCTCGTAGAAGCCGATCGCCCACGTCGCCGCGGCCCAGGTGCCGACGAGCACCGGCCGCGTGGTCCCGGCGAGGAGGTGCGCGAGCAGCTCGCCGCCGATGCCCCGGCCGCGCAGCGCGGTCGCGACGTACGCGTGCCGGATCAGCGCGACGTCGCGGACGTCCTGGAGTCCCATCACGCCGGCGAGCGACCCGGCCTCCTCCCAGCCCCAGAAGACCACGCCGGCCGCGAGCTCGCGCGCGAGCTCGTCCGCCGGCATGTACGGCTCGTGCCAGCGGTCGGCGGGGATGTGGCCCCGGTAGGCCCGGGCGGCGTCGTTCACGATCTCGAGGATCGCGGCGAAGTCGGCCGGCTCGCAGCGCCTGACGAGGGACATCCGGGGCCTCAACGGGCAGTGCGCTCGCGCTTTCGTTTCGGCGAGGCGCGGGCGCGAGCCCCTGGGCTGCCCGGCGGCCGGGAAACCTTGCCGGTCACCGTGTAAGACTGGCCGCGCGCCGGCAGCGCGTCGCGCGGGACGACGACGATCTCGACGTTGCCTTCCTTCAGCGTGTAGCTGCGCGAGCCGGCGCCGCTCGCGAGACGGATGTCGCTCGTCGAGTTGACGACGCCCTTCACCGTCACCTCCTTGCCGTCGTAACGGACCGGTGCGGCGACGATCGAAGGGATCGGCGTGATCTCGGGCCCGCTGCCGCCCGTGAGCTGCGGGCGCAGATCGTCCCAGAAGTGCCAGGCCGCACCGGCGAGGGCGATGAGGAAGAGGACGATCAGCCAGAAGCCGCGGGGCATCTAGTCGTCGCCGTCCGCGCCGGCGATCACCTGCCGGATCGCCTCGAACGAGAACCCGCGCCCGCGCAGGAAGCGCATCTGCTTCGCCTTCTCGAGCGGGTCGGCCGGTGGGACGCCGAACCGGCGGCGCCAGGCTTCCCGGGCGCGGCTGACTTCGGTCGCGCGAGCGTCCGCTGGTGGCGCGCGCGATCGCGCCGGCGCTCTACGCCACGCGCGCGCAGCTCGTGCTCGATGCGCGCGACGCCGAACTTGCGCCCGAGCGCGTGCGCCCGGGCGTCGGCGTAGCGGTCGTCGGAAAGGAGCTTCTTGCGGGCGAGCTCGTCCAGGAGGGGCGCTATCTCGCGCTCGTCGCCGGAGTCGCGGCCGAGCTTGGCCGCGAGCTCGGCGCGCGTGTGCTCGCGGCGCGCGAGGAGCGCGACCGCCCGCGCCCGCAGGGTCGGTTTCGTTCGCAGCCGGTCAGGCCTCCGCCGCCACCGCCGGCGCCGGCGCGAGCGCCGGGTTCGCGATGCCGGCCTTCTCGCGGATCTTCGCCTCGATCTCCGCGGCGAGCTCGGGGTGCTCCTTCAGGTACTCGCGGGAGTTGTCCTTGCCCTGGCCGATGCGGTCCTTCTTGTAGGTGAACCACGCGCCGGACTTGTCGACCACGCCGTGCTGGACGCCGAGCTCGAGGATCTCGCCTTCGCGCGAGATGCCCTCGCCGTAGATGATGTCGAACAGCGCCTCGCGGAACGGCGGGGCGACCTTGTTCTTCACCACCTTGACCCGGGTCTCGTTGCCGATCGCCTCTTCGGCCTTCTTGATGGTGCCGATGCGGCGGATGTCGAGCCGCACCGAGGCGTAGAACTTGAGCGCGTTGCCGCCGGTGGTGGTCTCGGGGTTGCCGAACATGACGCCGATCTTCATCCGGATCTGGTTGATGAAGATGACGAGGGTGTTGGTGCGCTTGATGTTGCCGGTGAGCTTGCGCAGCGCCTGGCTCATGAGGCGCGCCTGCAGGCCCGGGAGCTGGTCGCCCATCTCGCCTTCGATCTCCGCCTTCGGCACCAGCGCCGCGACCGAGTCGATCACGATCAGGTCGACCGAGCCCGACCGCACGAGCATGTCGGCGATCTCGAGCGCCTGCTCGCCGGTGTCGGGCTGGGAGATGAGGAGGTCCTCGATCCGCACGCCGAGCTTGGCCGCGTACTGCGGGTCGAGCGCGTTCTCGGCGTCGATGAAGGCGGCGGTGCCGCCCGCCTTCTGGATCTCCGCGACCACCTGGAGGGTGAGCGTGGTCTTGCCGGAGGACTCCGGCCCGTAGATCTCCACCACCCGCCCGCGCGGCAGGCCGCCGACGCCGAGCGCGAGGTCGAGGCCGAGCGAGCCGGTCGAGACCACCTGGACGTCCGGCGTTGCCTGCTGGTCCATGCGCATGATCGAGCCCTTGCCGAACTGCTTCTCGATCTGGGCGAGCGCGGCCTGGAGGGCCTTGGATTTGTTTTCGTCCATGAGGTTGACGACGTTGTGATCGGATGGCACGGCTATTCTCCCATAAAGGTTTGGCGGTTCGAGCGATGGGGATTGTGCGGGAGCAGGTGGCTCACGGCGCGAGCCACCCCGCGAAACGGCGCGAGATGCCTCGTCGCGGGGACGGGGGCCGGGGCGGAGCGAAGCACGGCCGGCGGTGCGCACGCGGCCTAGAATACTGGTTTTACGTTCAGCTGTCAGTTTTTACAGACCCGGAGCGGGGACGACGTTCGGCCCGGGACCGCCTCCCGGCCACCCGATTTCGGGTTTTCGGCCTGAAAACAGCAGGTTGCCGCTCCGGTATCGCGCGGTCACACCACCCTGGCGGCCCGCTCGCCCGGCCGGGGGCGTTCGGCCGCGGTGGCCTGTCCGCCGCCCCGCACCTCCTTCACCACGAACGTCGGCCGCATCTTGATCTCCTGGTAGATCCGGCCGAGGTATTCGCCCAGGATGCCGATCGAGATGAGCTGGACGCCGCTGAAGAAGAGGATCGTGAGGATGAGGGTGGTGAAGCCGGGCGCCTCGCCCGGGGTGTAGCCGAAGATCGGGATCGCGAAGATCCGCGCGGCGAGATAGATGGCCCCCGCGCACATCGCGATCACCGCGGTGACGATGCCGAGCCCGAAGATGAAGCTGAGCGGCGCGGTGGAGAAGTTGACGATGCCGTCGAACGCAAGCAGCAGCAGCTTCCGGAAGCTGTACTTGGTCTCGCCCGCCGCGCGCGCGGCGCGCTCGTAGGCGACTCCGGTCTGCCGGAAGCCCGACCACGACCGCAGGCCGCGCACGAAGCGGTTCTTCTCCGGCAGTGCGTTCATGACGTCGACCACGCGCCGGTCCATCAGCGCGAAGTCGCCGCTGTCGAGCGGGACGTCGATGCTCGCGAGCCGGCGGTAGAGCTTGTAGAACAGTGCGTACGCGAAGCGCTTGGCGACGCCCTCCTTGCGCTTCTCGCGCACCGCGTTCACGACGTCGTACCCCTCCCGCCACTTCTCCACCAGGCGCAGGATGACCTCCGGCGGGTCCTGCAGGTCGGCGTCGATCACCGCCACCGCGTCGCCGCTCGCGTACTCGAGGCCGGCGGACACCGCCGGCTGGTGGCCGAAGTTGCGCGTGAACGACACCACCTTGACGCGTGGATCGCGGTCGGCGAGCGCGAAGAGGAGCTCCTCGGTGCGGTCGCGGCTGCCGTCGTTGACGTAGACGATCTCCAGGTCGAGCGACGGCGTGCTCGCCGAGCGCCTCGACCAGGCGCTGGTGGGTGAGGCCGATCACCGCCTCCTCGTTGAAGCAGGGGACGACGACCGACACCAGGACCTTGCGCGCGGTCATCGCGGGCGGGAGTGCCAGCGCCAGGCGGTCGCGACGATCGGCGCGAGCTCGGTGTAGCGCGGCGCGAAGCCGAGCAGCGCGCGGGCGCGCGCGGGGTCGGCGACCAGGACCGGCGGATCACCCGCCCGCCGCGGCCCCTCGCGCACCGGGATGCGGCGCGCGGTGACCTGCTGCGGCCGCCGCGATCACCTCGCGGACCGAGAACGCCCGGCCCGTGCCCAGGTTTACCGCAGTGGTCGCGCCGCCGCGCTTGAGGTAGTCGAGCGCCTGGACGTGTCCCTGGGCCAGATCGGCGACGTGCACGTAGTCGCGCAGGCAGGTGCCGTCGGGCGTCGGGTAATCGGTGCCGAAGACCTCGACATGGGGGAGCTCGCCCGCGGCCGCCATCAGCACGCGCGGGATGACGTGCGTTTCGGGATCGTGCAGCTCGCCGGTCTCGCCGTCCGGATCGCAGCCGGCGGCGTTGAAGTACCGCAGGCTCGCGGAGCGCAGCCCGTACGCCGCGTCGTAGTCGGCGAGCATGCGCTCGATCGCGAGCTTCGTGGCGCCGTAGGGATTGATCGGACGCTGCGGCGCGTCCTCGGCGATCGGCATGCGCTCCGGCACGCCGTAGGTGGAGCAGGTGCTCGAGAACACCAGCGTGCCGACGCCGGCGCGCCGCATCGCCTCGGCGAGCTCGAGCGTCCCGCCGACGTTGTTGCGCCAGTAGCGCGCCGGGTCCTGCACCGACTCGCCGACGTAGGCGAACGCCGCGAAGTGCATCACCGCTTCGGGACGATGCCGGGCGAAGACCTCGTCGAGGCGCGCCCCGTCGGCGAGCTCGCCGACCTCGAGCGGGCCCCAGCGCACCAGCTCGCGGTGGCCGCGGCCGAGGTTGTCGTAGACGACCGGCGTGTACCCGGCCGCCGCGAGCGCCTTGCAGGCGTGGCTGCCGACGTAGCCGGCGCCGCCGGTCACCAGGATCGCGGGCATCGCCTCAGCCGGCGGCGCGCCGGGAGAGATCCGGCGTCGCCTCGCCGCTCTTGAGGAGCCGGTCGAAGTACGCCACGGTCTTCGCGAGGCCTTCCTCGAGCGCGGTGGTCGGCGTCCAGCCGAGGGTCGCGCGCGCGCGCGCGATGTCCGGCTGGCGCTGCTTCGGGTCGTCCTCGGGCAGCGGGCGATACTCGATCCGCGACCGCGAGCCGGTGAGGGCGATCACCCGCTCGGCGAGCGCCTTGACCGTCATCTCCGACGGGTTGCCGAGGTTGATCGGGCCGGTCACCTCGTCGGGCGTCGCCATGAGCCGCACGAGCGCGTCGACCAGGTCGTCGACGTAACAGAACGAACGCGTCTGGCTGCCGTCGCCGTAGATCGTGATCGGCTCGCCACGCAGCGCCTGCACGATGAAGTTGGACACCACGCGGCCGTCGTGGACGTGCATCCGCGGGCCGTAGGTGTTGAAGATCCGCGCCACCTTGATCGACAGGCGGTGCTGGCGGCGGTAATCGAAGAACAGGGTTTCGGCGCAGCGCTTGCCCTCGTCGTAGCAGGAGCGCGGGCCGATCGGGTTGACGCGGCCCCAGTAGCTTTCGGTCTGCGGGTGCACCTCCGGGTCGCCGTACACCTCGCTCGTCGACGCCTGCAGGATCGGCACCCGCAGGCGCTTCGCCAGCCCGAGCATGTTGATCGCGCCGTGCACCGAGGTCTTGGTGGTCTGCACCGGGTCGAACTGGTAGTGGATCGGCGCCGCCGGGCAGGCGAGGTTGTAGATCTCGTCGACCTCGACGTAGAGCGGGAAGGTGACGTCGTGCCGGACGAGCTCGAAGTACGGCTCGTCGAGCAGGGCGCGGATGTTGTGCTTGCCGCCGGTGTAGAAGTTGTCGGCGCAGAGCACTTCGTTGCCCTGCGCCAGCAGCCGCTCGCACAGGTGCGAGCCGATGAAGCCGGCGCCGCCGGTGACGAGGATGCGTCGCAAGCCAGTCGTCCTTCGCGTTGTCCGCTCCGGGCCGGAGTGTAAGGTATTCGCTGCTGCACGCGGTTCGCGTCCGGCACGGGTGGGCGAGCGCAGCTACCGCCCCCCGCCCGGCCTGCTACACTGCCGCTCCTCCGACCAGCATGCTCTCGTCATGACCACGACAACCCCCACGTCCGCCGGCACGGTGAAGGTGTTCCTGGTCGAGGACTCGCCGCAGCTCCGCAACCGGATCTACGAGTCGCTCGACGCCCCGGGGCGGATCGAGGTCGTCGGTCACGCGGACAACGAGCGCGAGGCGACCGCGGCGCTCGCCGGCCGCCCGTGGGACGCGTTGGTGCTCGATCTCCGCCTCCGCGAGGGAACCGGGTTCGGGGTGCTGCGCTCGCTCGCCGCCGTCCGCCCGGCCGGGCGCAAGGTCATCATCTACACCAACTACGCCATACCGCACTTCCGCGACGAGTGCACGCAGCTCGGCGCCGACCACGTCCTCGACAAGGGCACCGACTACGACCGGCTCCGGGAGCTGCTCGTCGCGATGGCGGACGCGCGGCGCGCGGACTAGCTCTCGCCGGGCTGCGACGGCGGGACCGAGGGCGCGGCGTCGCCGCGGCCCGCGGCCATCGGCACGAACACCTCGATCGACGTCCCGGCGTTCGGCTGCGACTTGATCACCAGCTCGCCGCGGAGCGCCCGCACGCGCTCGCGCATCCCGAGCATGCCGTGCGCCGCATCGCGCCGCTCCGCGGGCGGCGGCAGCCCGACCCCGTCGTCCGCGACGACGAGCGCCACCCCCGCCGGGCTGCGCGAGAGCGCGACGGTCACCGTGCGAGCCCGCGCGTACTTGACGGTGTTCGTGAGCGCCTCCTGGACGATGCGGAAGAGCGCGACCGCGACCTGCCCCGGCAGCTCGATCCCCGGCGCCGGCACCTTGACGTCCGGCACGAGCCCGGCGCGGTCGCAGACCTCCTTCACGTGCCACTGGATCGCCGCGCCGAGGCCGAGGCTGTCGAGCAGCGTCGGATGGAGCTCCTCGGTCACCCGCCGCTTGATCGCGATCGCCTGGTCGAGCACCCCGAGCAGCCCCGCGAGCTTCGCCGCCGCCGGCGCGTCGGTGCCACGCACCCGGTTCTGCACCCACGCCGCGTCCATCTTGCCGGCGACGAGCAGGCTGCCGAGCTCGTCGTGGATGTCGCGTGCGAGCTTCGCGCGCTCCGCCTCGCTGATCTGCTGCAGGTGGTGCGACAGCTCCGAGATCTCGGCGGTCCGCTGCTCCACGGCGCGCTCCAGCCGGTTGCGGTCGGCGAGCATCCTCTGCGTCCGCCGCTCGCGCTCGTTCACCTCGCGCCGCGAAAACATCCCGACGATGAAGACGAGCGCCACCGAGAACGCCGCGAGCAGACCGGTCGCGATCCGCGCTTTCAGGATGCGGTCGGTGCCCGCCCGCCGCGCCGAGCGTCGCGAGCCGCGGCGCCTCGTCGGCGACCGCGCGCGCCGCGGCGCGGAGCTCGTCCATGCGCCCGCGACCGGTCACCAGCACCTCGAACGCCTGCGCGCGCGCGCCCTGCCTGAACAGGTCGGCGGCGTGGGCCAGCTCCCCGAGCTTCTCCGCGACGAGCTTCTGGAAGCGCGCCACCGTTTCCGGCGGTGCGGCGTCGCCGGCCCGCATCGGCTGGCCGAGCACCTCCATTGGGCGCCCGATCTGCGCCGTCGCGGTGGCGTAGATCTTCAGCGCCTCCTGCCGCCCGGCCGTGAAATACTCGCGCAGCCCCGCTTCCGCGCTCACGACAAGGCCGACAACCTCCTCGGCCGCGGCGGGCGCGGCGAGCGCGGCGGCCGTCGCGTTCTGCGCGCCCTCCAGCTCGCGCAGCGCGCGCTCCGCGAACGCCAGGGCGACGAGCGGCACCAGGATCGCGGCGAGGAGCGGCGCGATCAGCCGCGGTGGTAGGAGCGCTGTCACGGGCGCGATTGTGGCGCGGGACCGGGCGTGCCGCATTCGCGCCATGCGATTTGGCTATACTGCGGCGCCCGGTCAACCGGCAGAGCCGGCATCGAAACAGGAGGAGAGCCCATGCGCATCGGAACCTTTGCGGCCGCGCTGGCGAGCGCGGGACTGCTCGCGATACCCGCCCACGCGCAGACCGAGATCCAGTGGTGGCACTCGATGGGCGGCGCGCTCGGCGAGGCGCTCAACGGGCTCGCCGCGAAGTTCAACGCGAGCCAGAAGGACTACAAGATCGTGCCCACCTTCAAGGGGTCGTACCCGGAGTCCATGACCGCGGCGATCGCGGCGTTCCGCGCCGGCAACGCGCCCCACATGCTGCAGGTGTTCGAGGTCGGCACCGCGACCATGATGGCCGCCAAGGGCGCGGTCGTGCCGGTGGCGAAGCTGATGGCCGACGCGAAAGAGCCGTTCGACCCGAAGGCCTACCTGCCGACGGTCACCGGCTACTACACCGACCTCCAGGGCAACATGCTGTCGTTCCCCTTCAACAGCTCGACGGTGATGTTCTACATCAACAAGGACGCCTTCAAGAAGGCGGGCCTCGACCCGAACCGGGCGCCGCGGACCTGGAAGGAGGTCGTCGCGGCCGCCGAGAAGCTCAAGGCGTCGGGCCAGGAATGCACCTACACGACGAGCTGGCCGTCGTGGATGCACATCGAGAACTTCGGCGCCTGGCACAACGTGCCGGTCGGCACGAAGCAGAACGGCATGGGCGGGCTCGACGCCAGTTCACGGTGAACTCGCCGCTGCACGTGCGCCACGTCGGGATGCTCGGCGAGCTGTCGAAGAAGGGCCTCTTCACCTACGCCGGCCGCACCAACCAGGGCGACGCCAAGTTCTCGAGCGGCGAGTGCGCGATGTTCACCGGCAGCGCGGGCGCACAGGCGGGGATCAGGAAGGCGGCCAAGTTCGACTGGTCGATGAACTTCATCCCCTACCACGACGACGTCGCCGGCGCGCCGCAGAACTCGATCATCGGCGGGGCGTCGGTGTGGGTGATGGGCGGCAAGAAGCCGGAGGAATACAAGGGCGTGGCGCGGTTCCTCGCCTTCCTCTCGCGGCCGGAGGTGCAGATGGACTGGCACACCAGCACCGGCTACGTCCCGATCACGCAGGCCTCCTACGAGCTCACCCGCAAGTCCGGCTTCTACGACAAGAACCCCGGCGCGGACCTGCCGGTGCGCCAGCTCACCAACAAGCCGCCGACCGAGAACTCCAAGGGCCTGCGCTTCGGCAACTTCGTGCAGGGGCGCGAGGTGATCGAGGAGGAGATGGAGGCGGTGTTCGCCGGCAAGAAGGACGCGAAGACCGCGCTCGACGACGCGGTCAAGCGCGGCAACGAGATCCTGCGCAAGTTCGAGGCGGCGAACAAGTAACGCGGTCGCGGCCGGGCGGGCGAGCGCCCCGGCCCGCGCACCGCCGCCCCCCTCCGCTCAGCCCCGCCGATGGAGAAGCGCGTCGTCTTCCGGTCGGCGTGGCTGCCCTACGCGCTCGTCGCGCCGCAGATCGCGATCACCGTCGTCTTCTTCTTCTGGCCGGCCGCCCAGGCGGTCTGGTACTCGTTCCAGCTGCAGGACGCGTTCGGGCTGAAGACCCAGTTCGTCGGCCTCGCGAACTTCGCGGCGCTCTTCGCCGATACGCGCTACCTCGACTCGATCAGGATCACCGCGGTGTTCAGCGCGCTGGTCGCGCTCGTCGGCCTCGCGATCTCCCTCGCGCTCGCCGTCATGGCGGACCGGGTGATCCGCGGCGCGCTCGGCTACCGGACGCTGCTCGTCTGGCCGTACGCGGTGGCGCCCGCGGTCGCCGGCGTGCTGTGGGCGTTCCTGTTCGCGCCCTCGATCGGCATCGTCACGCACGTGCTGAAGGGGTTCGGCATCGACTGGAACTGGATCATCCACGGCGACCAGGCGATGCTGCTCGTCGTGATCGCGTCGGTGTGGAAGCAGATCTCGTACAACTTCCTGTTCTTCCTCGCCGGCCTGCAGTCGATCCCGCGCTCGCTCATCGAGGCGGCGGCGATCGACGGCGCCGGGCCGGCGCGGCGCTTCTGGACGGTGGTCTTCCCGCTGCTCTCGCCGACCACGTTCTTCCTGCTGGTGGTGAACATCGTCTACGCCTTCTTCGACACGTTCGGCGTGATCGACGCGACCACGCAGGGCGGGCCGGCGGGCGCGACCCAGATCCTCGTCTACAAGGTGTACTACGACGGCGTGAAGGCGGCCGACCTCGGCGGCTCGTCCGCGCAGTCGGTGATCCTCATGTTCATCGTGATCACGCTCACCGTGCTGCAGTTCCGGTTCGTCGAGCGGAAGGTCCAGTACTAGGAGCCGGGAGCGACATGGTCGAGAACCGCCCGCTGCTCACGGTGCTCTCGCACGGCGTGCTGATCCTCGGCGTCGTCGCCGTGGCGTTCCCGCTCTACGTCACGTTCGTCGCCTCGACGCTCACGCTCGAGCAGATCATGTCGGTGCCGATGCCGCTCCTGCCGGGGGACCAGCTCGTCGCGAACTACTCCCAGGTGCTGACGGCCGGCTCCACCAAGGGCTCGCAGGCGGCGGTGTCGAGGATGCTGTTCAACAGCCTGGTGATGGCGCTCGTGATCCCGGTCGGCAAGATCACGATCTCGATGATCGCGTCGTTCGCGATCGTCTATTTCCGGTTCCGGTTCCGCTACTTCTTCTTCTGGATGATCTTCGTGACGCTGATGCTGCCGGTCGAGGTGCGCATCATCCCGACGTTCAAGGTCGTCTCCGACCTGGGAATGCTCAACACCTACGTCGGCCTGACGCTGCCGCTGATCGCCTCGGCGACCGCCACGTTCCTGTTCCGCCAGTTCTTCCTCACGGTGCCCGACGAGCTGGCGGAGGCGGCGCGCATCGACGGCGCCGGCCCGCTGCGCTTCTTCTGGGACGTCATCGTGCCGCTGTCGAAGACCAGCATGGCGGCGCTGTTCGTCATCCAGTTCATCTACGGCTGGAACCAGTACCTGTGGCCGCTGCTGATCACCAGCGAGGAATCGATGTACACGGCGGTGATCGGCATCAAGCGGATGATCGTCGGCGGCGACGCGGCGAACGAATGGAACCTGGTGATGGCGACCGCGATGCTCGCCATGCTGCCGCCGGCGATCGTGGTGGTGCTCATGCAGAAGTGGTTCGTGAAGGGCCTGGTCGAGACGGAGAAATAGCGTGGCCGAGATCACGTTCCGGGACGTCAGGAAGAGCTACGGCGCGGTGGAGGTGATCCACGGCGTCTCGACCGAGGTCGCCGACGGCGAGTTCGTGGTGATCGTCGGCCCGTCGGGCTGCGGCAAGTCGACCCTGCTCCGGATGGTCGCCGGGCTCGAGGCGATCACCGCCGGCGAGATCGCGATCGGCGGGCGCGTCGTCAACCGCCTCGAGCCGAAGGACCGGGACATCGCGATGGTGTTCCAGAACTACGCGCTCTACCCGCACATGTCGGTGTACGACAACATGGCCTACGGGCTGCGCATCCGCGGCCTCTCGAAGGCCGACATCGACGCCCGGGTGCAGCGGGCGGCAGGGATCCTCGAGCTCGCGAGCTTCCTGCGCCGCCGGCCGCGCGAGCTCTCCGGCGGACAGCGCCAGCGCGTGGCGATGGGCCGCGCGATCGTGCGCGAGCCCGCGGCGTTCCTGTTCGACGAACCGCTCTCCAACCTCGACGCCAAGCTCCGCGTCCAGATGCGGGCCGAGCTGCAGGCGCTGCACCGGCGGCTGGGGACGACCAGCCTGTTCGTCACCCACGACCAGGTCGAGGCGATGACGCTCGCGCACCGGATGATCGTGATGAACGCCGGGCGCGCGGAGCAGATCGGCGCGCCGCTCGAGGTCTACGCGAAGCCCGCGACGGTGTTCGTCGCCGGCTTCATCGGCTCGCCGCCGATGAACCTCATTCCGACGCCGCGCGGCGGGCGCGACATGCTCCTCGGCGTGCGGCCCGAGCACCTGGAACCCTGCGGCGAACGCGACGCGACGATGACCGTGGACGTCGATCTCGTCGAGCCGCTCGGCGCCGACACGCTCGTGTACGGCCACCTCGGGGCGAACGGCACCGGCGCGCGCGTCGCGGTGCGCCTGCAGGAGTCGATGGCGGCCCAGCCCGGGCGCCTGCCGGTGCGCTACGACGCCGCGCGCGCGCACTGGTTCGACGCGGCGAGCGGCCTGCGGGTGGAGGGCTGACGCCGGCCGCCCTCAGGCGGCGTGGAAGTTCGCGAGCCGGACCGGAACGCGCCGCGGCCCGAACGGCGTCTTGAACGCCTCGAAGCGTCCGGCGAGCGCGTGGCCGCACTCCTTGCAGCGGCCGTCGGGCGTGACGCGGTAGTTCAGGATCCGATGCCAGTCGCGGACGATCACCGCGTTGCCGCAGCCGGGGCAGAACGTCGTGCCGCCCTCGGTGTCGTGCACGTTGCCGGTGTAGACGTAGTGCAGCCCCTCCCGCAGCGCGATCGCGCGCGCGCGCGTGAGCGTCTCCGGCGGCGTGCGCGGCAGGTCGGTCATCTTGTAGTCCGGGTGGAACGCGGTGAAGTGCACCGGCACCTCGGGTCCGAGCTCCTTCATGATCCACTTGCACTCGGCTTCGATCTCCTCCGCCGAGTCGTTCTTGCCGGGGATCAGCAAGGTGGTGATCTCGAACCAGACGTTGGTCTCGTGCTTCAGGTACACGAGCGTGTCGAGCACCGGCTGCAGGTGCGCCCCGCAGAGCTTGAAGTAGAACTCGTCGGTGAACGCCTTCAGGTCGACGTTCGCCGCGTCCATCTTGGCGTAGAACTCCTCGCGCGCGCCCGGCGAGATGTAGCCGGCGGTCACCGCCACCGTCTGCACGCCGCGCGCGCGGCACGCGTCGGCCACGTCCATCGCGTACTCGGCGAAGATCACCGGGTCGTTGTAGGTGAACGCGACCGACTTGCACCCGAGCTGCTCGGCCGCGCGCGCGATCGTCTCCGGCGTCGCCTGGTCGGCGAGCGTGTCCATCTCGCGCGACTTCGAGATGTCGTGGTTCTGGCAGAACTTGCACGCGAGGTTGCAGCCCGCCGTGCCGAACGAGAGGATGCTCGAGCCGGGATAGAAGTGGTTGAGCGGCTTCTTCTCGACCGGATCGACGCAGAACCCGGACGACCGGCCGTACGTCGTCAGGATCATCCGGTCGCCTTCGCGCATCCGGACGAAGCAGGCCCCGCGCTGGCCTTCGTGCAGCCGGCAGTCGCGCGGGCAGAGGTCGCACTGGATGCGGCCGTCGTCGAGCTTGTGCCACCAGCGGCCGAGGTACTTGCTCTCGGCGACCGCGCCCATCACTGCACCTTCAGCTCCGATTCCTTCCACTTCCGCGCCTGGTACCGCCACACCTGGCAGCGGGTCAGGCGGGTGTCGGCCGGGATCCCGGCCTTCTGCATGAGACTGGCGAGGAACTGGCGCGGTTCCGGGATCTGCTCCCAGACCTGCGGCAGGTAGGTGCCGCGCTTGTCGCCGCTCGCCAGGATCACGCCGTCGACCCCGGGGCGAAGCGTCGCGAGGAGCTCGCCCTCGTCGGCGAACAGCACCGCGGTCGGCACCGACAGGAGGGAGACCTCCATCTCCACCTTGGCGAGGTCGTCCCGCCCGAGCGGCGAGAACCGCCGGTCGGCGAGCGCCGCCGCCGCGGCGTTCGCGACGACGTCGTCGCCGAGCGCGCGCGTCGGCTGCAGGCTGCCGATGCAGCCGCGGAGCTTCGCGTCCTCCAGCAGCGTCACGAAGGTCGCGCGGCGCTCCTTCAGCCACGCGACGTCCGGGATCGCCGCCTCGGCGCCCGCCTGCAGCGCGTTCGCGACGCTCGCCCGGGCGAGGCCGAGCAGCGTCCGGCCGTGCTCCGCCTCGTACTCGGCGCGCCGGTCCCAGAACGCGAACGACGCGTAGCCGACGACACGGTCGCGTCCGCCCGCGGTGTCGCCCGAGTTGCGCGCGTCGAGCAGCTCGGGCGTCATCCCGCGGCGCTTCGCCGTCTCGAGGAACCCGGTCATCGGCGTCGCGCCGCACGCCTGGACGTGGTCGATGTCGGTGCGGAAGGCCACGATCGCCTGGACCGTCTTGCGGTCGATGGCGCGCGCGGTGTCGTAGGGGTGGTAGTGCGAGAGGTCGGAGCTGATCACGATCAGCGTTTCCGGCCCGCCCCACAGCCGGTCGAGGACGCCGGCCACCTGCTCGTGCGTGGCCTGTCCGACGACGAGCGGCACCAGCTTGAAGCCCTTCAGCACCTGCTGCAGGAACGGCAGCTGCACCTCGAGCGAATGCTCGTGCGCGTGCGTCGCGGCGTTCACGGACACCTGCGGCAGGTCCCGGATGGCGGCGACGGCCGCGGCGTCGATCTCGACCCGTCCGAGCGGCGTCTCGAACGCGGTCGCCTCCGGCAGCGCGAGCCCGCGCACCGCGACGCGGTGGCACGGCCCGAGCAGCACGACGCGCTTCACGATCCCCATCGCCGGCCGCAGCAGCGCATAGGCCTGCGCCGCGACGTGGCCGGAATAGATGTAGCCGGCGTGCGGGACGATCAGCGCCTTCGGGAAGCCGGGCACGAGGGGCGCGTCGCGGGTCTCGTCGAGCATCCCGAGGAGATCGCGGGCGAGCGTCGTCTGCTCGCCCGGGTAGAACGTGCCGGCGACGGCGGCGGTACGGGTTGCGCTCATGGCGTCGATAAGACCCCTGCCGCCGGCCGGGCGAATCCCAGCGGGCTCAGCGGGTTGCGGTCGGGGGCCACCGCCGAAATCTACTCCGGTTAGGCCGAGCGGGCGAGTGGCGCACTGCACATCCGCGCCCGACAATGGCGGGCGAGAGGCCCCTTCAAGCGAGATTGAACCGCCGCGCGGCCGGCCGCGACCAAGGCGTCAGGCGGGGCGGGGCTGACATGTCCGATGACAACGACGAGGCCGTCCGCCTCCTCGCCCGCATCGCCGTCGGCTTCGCGGCGCTAGCCGCTACAGCCGCGTCGCCCGCCACGGCGCCGGCCCGCCCGGCGTCGTTGCGGTTCCCTCGATAACGTTGCCGCGAACGACGCCTTGCAGCGCAAGCGGCTTGCCGCCCGCGGCGAGGCCGGGGATCTCGAAGCGCACCGATTCGCCGGTGATCTTCACCGCGTCGAGCGCGATCTTCCGGTTCCCCACCGTCGCCGAGCCCCGCGTCCTGGCCGGATCCTGCTCGAAGGCGAGCCGCGCCGGCTGCTTCGTCACCGTCGGGGGCAGCTCGAGACTCCAGGAGCCGCCGACCCGCGCCGGAACGATGTAGAGATAGAGCACGGTGCGCGTCGTGCCGCTGATCTCGATCTTCTCCTGCACGTCGAACTGGAGGTGCCGCTCGGGCTGCCACGGACCGAGCGGATAGTCGTGCGACACCACCCGCGAGCCGGCGCGCATCTCGGCGAAGATCCGCGGCACGAGCTGGGTCACGGTGTGCGGCAGCAGGTAGAGCGTGAGCACGGACGCCTCGCCGATGTTCGTCTCGAAGAGGTCGCGCTTCTCGAACTTCACGCGGTCGGCGACGCCGGCCTTGGCCGCGTTGTCGTTGGCGAGCTTCACCAGCGCGGGGTCGATGTCGACGCCGTAGCCGCGCGCGCCGAAGCGCTCCGCGGCGGTGATCACCAGCCGCCCGTCGCCCGAGCCGAGGTCGATCACGAAGTCGTCCTTGCGCACCGCCGCGAGCCGCAGCATGTCGTCGACGATCTTCCACGGCGTGGGCACGTAGGGTCCGGCGTTCTGCTGCGCGCCGGCGAGCAGCGGAAAGCTCGCGCCGGCCGCGATCGCCACCAGCGCGCGCCGGCGGGAAAGGTTCACTTCGTCCATCGCCTCATTCTCCGATTCGTTCCAGCACGCCCTGGAGCGCGAATATCACCGATTGTCGCCGGACCTGCTCGCGGTCGCCCCGGAAATGCTTCGTCGCCGCGTCCGCGCCGCCCCCGGCGAGCGCCCACCCGAAGCACACCATCCCCACCGGCTTCGCCGCGGTGCCGCCGGTCGGGCCGGCAACGCCGGTGACCGACACCGCGACCTGCGCGCGGCTCGAGGCGAGAGCGCCGCGCGCCATCTCGAGCGCGGTCTCCTCGCTGACCGCGCCGGCCGCGTCGAGCGTCGCGGCGCGCACGCCGAGCATCTCCTGCTTCGCCTCGTTCGAGTACGTGACGAAGCCGCGCTCGAACCAGTCGGAGCTGCCGGAGACCGCCGTCACCGCCTGCGCCACCCAGCCGCCGGTGCACGATTCGGCGGTGACGAGCTTGAGCCCGCGCGCCTTCAGCCGCGCGCCGGCGAGGGTCGCGAGCGTGGCGAGCGCGTCAGCCATCGCGGGTCACGGCGCGGGACGCGGGTTTGCCCAGCCAGGTGTCGTCCGGCCCGGTGACCTCCGCCAGGCCGGCGAGGCGGAGCTGCGACTCGGCGGGCACGCAGAACATGTTCACCGAGACGATGTTGCCGAACAGGTTGTCGGCGCGGCCGGCGAAGTTGTCCGGGTTGAAGAGCGGCGGCAGGTGCCAGAACGCGCGGTAGCCGAGCGATTGCACGAGTTCGATCAGCGCCCGCGAGCGCTCGGCGCGGTCGTTCTCGAGGTAGAGCAGCGGCCGCAGGCGCCCGATCGTCGCGCGCGCGCCCTCGAGCACCTCGGCCTCCATCCCTTCCACGTCGACCTTGACCAGCCGGCAGGCCTCGAGCCCGAGGTCGTCGACGTGCTCGACCGGGACCTGCTCGCCGCCCTCGGCGTCCGTCGACAGCGCGACGCCGCCGAAGTTGTGGGCCTGCGAGAGCGGAATCACCGGCACGCGCGCGGTGCCGGGGCGCGCGCCGAGCGCATGCGGCCGTGCGACGACGTTGCCGAGCTCGTTCAGCGCGAGATTGCAGCAGAGCAGCTGGAAGACGAGCCGCTGCGGCTCGTACGCGAGGACGCGCCCGCCCGGCCCCACCGCGCGCGCGAGCGGCACCGTGACCGGCCCGATGTTCGCGCCGGCCTCGAGCACGACGTCGCCCGGCCGCAGCCAGGCCGCGAGGAACTGGGCCTCGAGCTCCGAGTACTCGCCGTAGACCTGGAGCGACCGGCCCACGTACTGGTCGTTGCGGTTGTACGCGACGAGGCCGTGCCGCCACTCCCGCAGCTCGAGGTGCGACCAGCGCGCGCCGGGGGCCACCGGCTCGCCCTCGGGCACCGGGCCGGCGGCCGATCCGAACAGCGAGCGCAGAAGCGACGGCAGCATCGTGCTCACGCCAGGAATCGCTTCGCCACCGCGAGGACGAGCACGGTGTAGAACGCCGCCACGACGTCGTCGAGCATCACCCCGAAGCCGCCCTTCACCTGCCGGTCGACGTGCCGGATCGGCGGCGGCTTCGCGATGTCGAAGACGCGGAACAGGACGAACGCCGCCGCGAGCCAGGCGAGGCCCGCCGGCGTGAAGACGAGCACCGCGAGGAAAGCGACGATCTCGTCCCAGTTCATGCCGCCGTGGTCCGCGACGCCGAGGTCGCGGCCGGTGCGGCCGCAGGCCCAGATCCCGACCAGGAAGAAGCACCCGATCGCGGCCGCGACCCACTCCGGCGCGAGCCAGTACGCAAGCACGGCGTAGAACGGGAACGCGAGCAGCGTGCCGACGGTCCCCGGCGCGACCGGCGAGAGCCCGGTCCCGAACCCGAGCGCGATGAAATGCGCCGGGTGCGAAAGCAGGAACCCGACGCCCGGACGCGAGATCGCGTTCGCGCTCATCGGAAGTGATCGAACCCGCGGCGCGCGGCCGCGACCGGCTTGCCGCCCGCGAGCACCCGGGCCTCGGGCGGGCCGGCGACGATGCGGCCGATGCGGGTGACCGCGACGCCCGCCGCGCGCCCCGCGCGCTCGACTTCCTCGCGCTTCGCCGGCGGCGCAGTGAACGCGAGCTCGTAGTCGTCCCCGCCGCCGAGCAGGCACTCGTCGGCGAGGCTGCGATCCGGACACGCCGCGAGCGCGGCGGCCCGCGGCAGCGCGTCGTAGTCGATCTCGGCGCCGACCTTCGACTGCCCGGCGACGTGCCCGACGTCCGCGAGCAGCCCGTCGGAAACGTCGATCGCCGCGGCCGCGATCCCGCGCAGCCTCCGGCCGAGATCGACGCGCGGCTCGGGCGCCTCGAGGCGCAGGACGCACTGCGCCGCGGCGGCCGCGTCGAGCTTCACCCGGCCGCGCAGGTGCGCGAGGCCGAGCGCGGCTTCGCCGGTCGCGCCCGAGAGCCACAGGTCCTCGCCCGCCGCCGCCGCATCGCGGCGGAGCGCATAGCCGGGCGGCAGCGTGCCGATCGCGGTGATCGTGATCGTGCGCGGACCGCGGGTCGTGTCGCCGCCGACGAGCTCGATCCGGTGTGCGTCGGCGAGGGCGAACATCCCCGCGGCGAACGCGGCGAGCCACGGCTCGTCGGCCTCGGGCAGCGCGAGCCCGAGCAGGAACCAGCGCGGGTCCGCGCCCATCGCGGCGAGGTCGGAGAGGTTGACCGCCAGCGCCTTGTGCCCCAGTCGGCGCGCATCCGTCCCGGGAAGAAAGTGCGTGCCTTCCGCGAGCAGGTCGGTCGTGACCGCGAGCGCGAGGCCGGCCGGGGCGGCGAGGAGCGCGCAATCGTCGCCGATGACGGACGCGCCGCGCCCGGGGCCGGGCGCATCGTGCCCGGTGCGCACGAAGTAGCGGCGGATCAGCTCGAACTCGGACGGCACCGCGGTCAGGTCCTGCCCGCTTCGCGCGGCCGCAGGCTCGGGGCGAGCTTGTCGAGCACGCCGTTCACGTACTTGTACCCGTCGGTGCCGCCGTAGGACTTGGCGAGCTCGATCGCCTCGTTGATCACCACCCGGAACGGGACGTCGGGCGCGTGCTTGAGCTCCCACGCGGCGAGCAGCAGGATGCCGCGCTCCACCGGCGAGAGGCTCTCGACCTTGCGGTCGAGCGCGGGCGCGATCTCGGACTTCAGCGTCTCGGCCTCCGCGATCGTCCCGTCGAGCACGGTGCGGAAGTAGGCCGCGTCCGCCTTGTCGAAATTCGGGTCCTCGGCGAGCTGGTGGCGGATGTCGGACGCGGCGTGGCCGGCGAGCTGCCACTGGTAGAGGCCCTGCAACGCGTACTCGCGGGCGCGGCGGCGGGCGGACTTCAAGGCGTTCACCGGTGGTGCTTGTCGATCGCGCGCGCGAGGCGCGCCATCTCCACTGCGACCTCGGCGCAGTCGCGGCCCTTCGGCGCGGCGCGCTCCTCGGCCTGCGCCTCGGTGTCGGTGGTGAGGATGCCGTTGGCGATCGGCACGCCGGCGTCGAGCTGGATCTGCATGAGGCCCGATGCGGACTCGTTCGCGACCACCTCGAAGTGATAGGTCTCGCCGCGGATCACCGCACCGAGCGCGATCAGCGCGTCGTACTTCCCGGTGGCGGCGAGCCGCTGCAGCGCGAGCGGCGCTTCCAGGGCGCCGGCGACGGCGACCACGGCGATGTCGGACCCGGCGACGCCGAGCTCGCCGAGCCGGCCGAGACACGCCGCGAGCTCGACCTCGCCGATCGGCTCGTTGAAGCGGCAGCGCACGATGCCGATCTTCAGGCCTGCACCGTCGAGGCCTGGCTTGATCTCGACCATCGGGGACGCCTTACTTCGCGGCCGCGCCGGCCGGGCTCTCGTAGCCGGTCACCTCGAGCCCCCAGCCGGCCATGCTCGGCATCCGGCGCGGCGCGGCCATGAGCCGCATCCTGCCCACCTTCAGGTCGCGCAGGATCTGCGCGCCGATGCCGTAGGAGAGGAGCTCGCGCCGCGCGCCCGGCGCCGCGTGACCCGGTGACAAATGCGCCGCGACGCGCTCGATGATCTGCCCGGCGCTCTCGGTGCAGTTGAGCAGCACGACCACGCCCTTCCCCGCCCGGTCGACCGCGGCGAGCGCCTCGTGCAGCGACCACGAGTGGGCGCCGCGGGCGGTCTCGAGCAGGTCGAGGAGGGACAGCGGTTCGTGCACCCGGACCAGCGTCTCGGCGCCGGGATCGATCTCCCCGCGCACCAGCGCGAGATGGGTCTCGCCCTGGAGCTTCTCGAGGTACGCGACCATCCGGAAGCGCCCGAACATCGTGTCGATCTCGCGCTCGATCACGCGCTTGATCAGGCTCTCGGTGCGGCTGCGGAACTCGATCAGGTCGGCGATCGTGCCGAGCTTGAGCCGGTGCGTGCGCGCGAACTCGACCAGGTCGGGCAGGCGCGCCATCGTGCCATCGTCCTTCATGATCTCGCACAGGACCGCCGCGGGATTGAGCCCCGCGAGCCCGGCGAGATCGCAGCACGCCTCGGTGTGGCCCGCGCGCGCGAGCACGCCGCCCGGCTGGGCGATCAGCGGGAACACGTGGCCGGGCTGCACGATGTCGTCCGGCCGGGCGTCCGGCGACGCGGCGACGCGGATCGTGTGCGCGCGGTCGGCGGCCGAGATGCCGGTGGTGACGCCGCTTGCCGCCTCGATCGACACGGTGAAGTTCGTGCCGTGCACCGAGCGGTTCGTCGGCACCATCGGCGCGAGGTTGAGCCGGTGCGCGTGGCTCTCGGTGATCGGCATGCAGACGAGGCCCCGGCCGTGCTTCGCCATGAAGTTGACCTTCTCCGCGGTCACGAAGTCGGCGGCGAAGATGAGGTCGCCCTCGTTCTCGCGGTCCTCGTCGTCGACGAGGATCACCATGTTGCCGGCCTTGACCTCGGCGATGATCTCGGGGGTCGGTGAGAGGCTCATGCCGGAATTGTAGCCGTTACTTCGCCGCCGGCTTGAAGTCGAACGCGTAGGTCCGCTCGTCGGTGCGCGGGCCATACACGATGCCCTTCCGCGCCGCCCAGACGTTCACCTGGTGGTAGAGCGGGATGATGCCGCGGTCGGCCATGGCGACCGCGATCGCCTCGTGCAGGATCTTCTCGCGCTTGCCGTCGTCCACCGTGGCGAGCCCCTGCGCGAGGAGCCCGTCCATCTTCGCACTCGAGTAGCGCCCGCGGTTCGCGGTGCCGAGCCCCTTGTCGCGGTCGTAGGTGGCGAGCAGCGCCTTGAGCGTCCCCGCCGGCTCGCCGGTGTCGGTGCCCCAGCCGACGAACATCAGGCTGAACTCGAGCCGGTTCGCACGCCCGAAGTAGACCGAGGCCGGCATGGTGACCACGGTGGTCTGGACGCCGATCCGCTGCAGCATCTGCGCGATCGCCTGCGCGACCTTCTCGTCGTTCACGTAGCGGTCGTTCGGCCCGTGCAGCGTGAGGCCGAACCCGTCCGGCCAGCCGGCTTCGGCGAGCAGCTTGCGCGCGGCGTCCGGGTCGTACTTGTCGGGTTTGAGCGCGTCGGTGTACCCGAACATGCCCTTCGGCATCAGCTGGCCGGCCGGCAGCGCCGCACCCTCCATCACGCGCTCGACGACCGCGTCGCGGTAGATCGCCATCGACAGCGCCTGGCGGACCCGCGCGTCCTTGAGCGGGTTGCGGTCGAGCGGCTTGCCGGCCTTGTCGGTGACCATCGGCGTCTTGTCGCGGCTCGAGTCGATGTGGAGGTAGATGAGCCGGTTCGACACCGCGCGGAAGAGCTGGAGCTGCGGATTCGCCTTCAGCTTGACGAGGTCGGAGGTCGGCACCGCTTCGATCGCCTGCACGTCGCCGGAGAGCAGCGCCGCGACACGCGCCGGATCGTTGGTGATCAGACGAAACGTCACCCGCTCCCACGCCGGCTTCGGACCCCAGTACGCATCGTTCCGCACGAGCTCGATGCGGTCGCCCTTGGCCCAGCGCACGAACTTGTACGGCCCGGTGCCGATCGTGGCCTTGCCGGTGTTGAAGTCGTCGGTCGTGGCGTTCTGCGCGGCGCGCTTCGACACGATCATCACCGACCCGACCTCGTTCGGCACCAGCGGGTACGGCGTCGCGGTCTTGAGCCGCACCGTGTGCTTGTCGACCACGATCTTCTCGGTGATCGCCTTGGTGTAGACGGTGTACGGGCCGGGCGAGTTCTTCACCGTCTCGGGCCGGCCGAGCGAGAACACCACGTCCTCCGCGGTGAACTCCGAGCCGTCGTGGAACTTCACGCCCTCGCGCAGCTTGAACTCCCAGGTGAGCTCGTCGACCGCGCGCCAGGACACCGCGAGTCCCGGCTTGAAGCGCTGGTTCTCGTCCTTGTGGATCAGCAGGCCGAAAACGTGCTCGCCGACCGTCGCGTTGGGCGTGAGCAGGTGAAAGTGCGGGTCGATCGAGGTCACGTCGGCCGCCAGCCCGATCGTGATCGACTGCGCCTGCGCCGCCGCGCAAGCGAGGCTCGCCAGGACCGCCAGGATCTTCTTCATTGCCTCCTCCCCCTAGGTGATGACTTTGCCGAGCCGGACCGCGGTGAGCCCGGGCCGGACGTAGCGGAGCGGCGCCGGCATGACCAGGATGCAGTGGTCGTACGGCGTCGTGACCGGCTCGCCGCCGTCGTGCCCGATCACCGTGCCGGCGCGCTCGATCGTCTCCATGCCGGTGTAGCGCTGCGCGAACTCGAAGCGCCCGGTCTTGATCGTCACGGCGTGGGTCACCTGGACGAAGCGCTGCGGCACCGGGGCCGGCACCGGATGCGCCTCGAAGAAGGACCCCGCCAGGATCCCGGACTCGCGCAGGAACGCGAGCGACGCGTCGAGCGCGGTCCGCGCCGCGGCCGCCTCGCCGTGCTGGCCGCATTCCACGAGCAGCGCGTTCTTCGGGCTCGCGGCATCGCCGAACCCGCGGTAGTCGCGCATGCGGGCGCCGCTCGCGTGGCCCGAGTCGCTGATCACGAACGCCGGCAGCCCGAGCCGGCGGGCGAGCTCGCGTCCCTTGGCGTGCGGCCCTGCGATCGTGACCGGCGGCGCGGGCAGGTGCATCGAGTGCAGGTCGAACAGCAGGTCGGCGGCCGCGACGACGGGTCGCAGCGCGCGCGCGCGTACGAGCTCGGAGCTCGCGCCCGGGCCGTCGAGCTTGTCGTCGCTCCAGACGCGGTTGAAGTCCTCGTCGACCCAGCGGCTGTCGGCCGGGCGCTCGACCGAGAAGCGCGCGAACGCGTCGACGTTCGCGAACGCGAGCGTGAGCTTCCCGCGCGCCGGGCGCGTTTCCCAGCGGAACAGCTGGTCGACCGCGTACGCCCCGCACACCTCGTTCCCGTGCGTGAGCGCGTTGATCATCACGTGCGGCCCGGGCCGCCCCGAGTCGAAGCTGTGGACGTAGTCGATGCCGGTGTTCCCGCGGCGGTAGGGCGTGATGTCGGGAACCGGATACTCGGTGGGGTAGCGTTCTTCGTCCATCGCGGCGGGCTTCCGGAAGGCGCGGATTTTCGCACGGACTCGGGTCACGGACGGACGCGGCGTGACGCCTGTTACGTTCCCGCACCGCCGCACGGGCCGGGTGGAGCGCCTCGTGCTTATGCCAGGGGCATTACATGAGGGAGGCGGTCCGACCATGGATACCGCAGTCACACCCCCCGCCACAAAGCAGTACACGCTTGTCTTCGTCCAACCCGGCAAGGACTACGGGTGGATGGTCGCGCTCGCAGGGAGCGGCCACTCGCATTTCTTCGCCGACCGGAGCCTCGCGCTCACTTACGCGAAAGCCTGGGCGTCGGCCAACCGGCCGAGCAAGGTGTGCGTGAACGGCGCCGGCGAAGGTCTCGAGCACGAGTGGATCTTCCGCTGAGCTGACGCTCCGCGGCATTGCCTGACCCGGCGCGTCAGCGCCGGAGCCCGCGTCGCGCCCAAGCAGGACGCGCGCCTACATCCTCTGCCCGGCGTAAGAGCGTATCGCCAATATGATACGCGGGCTTCCGCGCGCCGGAGCGCGACCAGCGGGCGGGGCGGCGCGTCAGCTGGTGCGCGTCGACCTGCGGCGGACGACCGCGAGCTTGGGGCGACTCGCTGCGCGGAACTGCTCGTAAAGGGTCGGCTCCTCGAGCGCGAGACGACGCGGCTCGATGCCGCGGCGCGCGAGCCACGCGGTGAAGCGCGCCATCTCGATCTCGCTTCGCAGGTTCTCCGCCGCCCACTTCGCGACCTCGGGATCCGAGTCGCCGGTCAGCTCGACGAGCTGCGGGATCAGCTCCTGCGAGAAGTCGAGCTGGATGCGGCGCATGAAGGTGTCGGACATGGCGGTACGGGTCGTCGTTGCCTCGACGCATAACGTCCCACACCGCCGTGGGCGGCGTCTAGAGCTTTGACAGAAGTTTGCGATTGGGGCGCGCGAGACGCCCCTGGCGGCGCTACCGGCCGCTGTAGTAGCGCCGGTCGCTGTGGGCGCAGCTCTGAGGTGGTGACGGCGACGCCGAAGAAGCGCACTACCGAAGCGCCTATTTCGGACCGCCCCGCCCTACCTCGCGCCGCTCCCCGCGGGTTTACTCGGCGCCGCGAGCCCACGTCTGGTTGAACTCGACCATGCGCTCACCGACCGAAACGACATCAAGATGAGCCATGAGTAGCCTCAGTCTTTGGAAGCCGAGGTCCCGATATCGATCTCTTCGTGGAGTTGTCCGCCTCGCATGAGGCGCCGCGCAATGTCCGCCGTCTGATGAATCGCTCGCTCGGTCGGCGAGTGCGCGGCGAGGTAGCGAGCCACCGCGATGAGAATGTGACGGCCCTGGTCGGTGTTGCCCCACTCGCGGAACTGGCGAACGCCCGCCTCCAGCATCTGGTACCCATGAAAGCTCGCGTCTTCGCGCAGAAGCGCGTGCGCGAGCGTACCGATCAGCGCCTCGGGGGGGTGGCGGAGAAGCAGATGACGGGCGACGAGCCTCGCAGCGGTATCCACCTGTTGCTGGCGATCGAACGCCTCGAGCAGCGCGTCCTGGATCTCGTCGGCGCCAGACGGCAGATGGTCGAGTGGCTCGCCCTCCTCCCCGGGCAGCCGCGCGGGCGGAACGTTGAGATAACGGGCGAGATAGACCGCCATTGCGCCGTGGAACACACCGCGCACGGCCTCGACGTATCCGTTCTCACCGACACGTTCGTTCCCCAGCCGTTTGAGCGCCTGGTGCACCGCATTGCAGTAAGTGAAGGCGTGGTGCGCCGTTTCCCAGTCAGCGTGTTCGTTCGCGGTACCAAAGCGGGCCACTCGGAGCGCCGCTGCGTAGGCGACCGCCCGCCCCAGGTCGGCCGGCGCAGCCCCGGCGCGAATCGCCGCCTTGATCGCCTCGACCACCGCCTTCGGGTCATCGGCGAGGACCACATGCGAGAGCGCTGCGTGATGGCGCCACACTTCATGGTGCCTGCCCGCAGCGAAGAGCGCCGGCAGCTCGTCGAACGCGTCGTTGAGCAAATCGACGAGATCGACGGGCTGCCGCCACGCAGTCGATTCCTCCGCCCCGCGTGCCGCTGCCATTTGCCCGACCACGGTAGGTAGCAGGGCCGGCGCGTGTTCCCAGCCGATCAGGTCGAGGCACTCGAAAGCCTTGTTGATGAAGTCGAGCGAATGGCCGCCGTCGGCGAAGGCGCGGTCGGTCTCCGCCGCGAACAGGAGGTCGGCAAGCGCCGCGGGCGAGCTCCGCGCCGCGATCGCGGTAAGCAGCGTGCGCTCGGCACCCTCGCGATGCCGCACGGCCGTCCACCGTCGAAACCATCTCTTGAGCGCGGCGAGGTCCGGCGTGCTAGCAAGCGGCGTGCGTTCGCGCCGGGGAGACTCACCGTCGCAGTCGGTGGCCACCCGACGCACGCCATGGAACAGCGCAAGGTAGCTCTCCTCCTCGGGCAGCAACGACAACAGGCTGCCGAGGGCTGTAAGGATCGTAAGTCCCGTGCTCCAGCCGTCGCGATTGCGTCCGGCGAACACCGCCGCCTGGCGCACGATCTCGATCGGCGCCACGCGCGCTGCGAGCAGCCCAAGAACCGACTTGGCGATCACCAGGCCGAGGTTGTGCGCCATGCCGTCGGCGAGGCGCCGGCGCCAGTGGGCGGGCGGGTCGAGGAAGCCGAAGACGGGGCTCACCCAGACCTCGCCGTCACGGACGTCGACCCGGCAAGTCGGCACGTCGTCTGCCCACAGGTCGAAGGTACAGCCGCTCTCGACGTCAAAGCGGGCGTGATGCCAGTGGCAGGTCAGGATGCCGTCGTCCACGGTCCCCCTGTGCAGCGGGAAGCCCATGTGCGGGCATCGGTTGTCCAGTGCGAACACCCGGCCACGGTCGTAGACGACGAGGATCGGAGGGTGCGCGCCGCGGACGAGGCGCCGACCCTCGGCCTTGAGCTCGTCGAGCGTGCCGGCGAATACGAAGTCTCTTGCTGCGAGATCCACGGGCCTCCTTGTCCGGAGCGTAGCGTAGCGCTCAGCCTGGTCAGCTCCCTCGAGCTCCGAGAACCGCACCCGCAGGATTTCCTTCGTCGTCACCTGGCCCTGGCGGTCTTTCTCGACCAGGACGAGTTGCTGCGCCTCGGGCAAGCCGGCGGGGATCACCATTTTGCCGCCTGCCTTCAGCTGGTGGATCAGCGGCGCGGGAATCAGGTCGGGTGCCGCCGTCACGATCACCTTATCGAACGGGGCGTGCTCTGGCCAGCCGTAGTAGCCGTTGCCAACTCTGAGCTCAATGTTGGCGTAGCCCTGTCGGCCGAGCCGTCGCTTCGCTTGGCGCGCGAGCTCTTCGATGATTTCGACGCTGTAGACCTTCCGCGCCAGCTCCGCGAGGATCGCCGCCTGATAGCCGAGTCCAGTACCGATCTCGAGAACCGTTTCATCCGCGCGGATATCGAGCAGATCCGTCATCAACGCGACGATGAACGGCTGCGAGATCGTCTTGTCGAAGCCGATCGGGAGCGGAACGTTGGCATAGGCGTAAGGCTGCAGCTCGACCGGCACATACTCGTGCCGCAGCACCTCGCCCATGACTTCCATGACCCGAGGGTCCAGGGCCGCTTTGCCGAGCCGCGCGCTCACGTAAATCGCCTCGGCGGCAATCTCCGCGAGCATCTGTTGACGCAAGACCGAGAAGTATTCCGCGCTCATGGTGCCCTCCCTATGAGGGAGCAGAAGCGGCACGGAAAGTTCCGTTCCACATGGTCAGCGTAGTTCTTTCACTCTGCCCCGGGAGATGTCTCGCAACCAGACGACCCCCCGCCTATAATCCTTGCCTCGCCACACCTCTCGGGGGACCACAACATGTCCAACACTCTCCGCCGCACCCTGCTCGCCCTAGCGGCGAGCTTCGCCATCGGCGCCAACGCCCAGGAAATCAAGATCGGCATGGGCGCCGACGTGACCTCGATGGACCCGCACTTCGTCAACCTCTTCCCGAACAACAACATCGCCGAACACTTCTTCGACAAGCTGATCACCCTCGACCCCGACTCGCGGCTGATCCCGGCGATGGCCGAGTCGTGGCAGGCGGTGAACCCGACGACCTGGGAGTTCAAGCTGCGCAAGGGCGTCAAGTTCCACGACGGCTCCGACTTCACCGCCGAGGACGTGGCGTTCTCGATCGAGCGCGTCGGCAAGATCCCCGATTCGCCGGGGCCGTTCACGACCTACACGAAGGCGATCAAGCAGGTCCAGATCGTCGATCCGGTCACGATCCGCTTCGTCACCGCCACGCCCGCCCCGCAACTGCCGAACGACATCAGCACGATCTACCTCGTCTCGAAGAAGACGGCGACCGGCGCCTCGACCCCCGACTTCAACTCGGGGAAAGCGATGAACGGCACCGGACCGTTCAAGTTCGTGTCGTTCAAGCGCGGCGACCGGGTCGAGATGGCGCGGAACGACGCGTACTGGGGTCCGAAGCCGGCGTGGCAGAAGGTGACCTTCCGCATCATCCCGAGCGACCCGACGCGCGTCGCGGCGCTGCTCTCCGGCGACGTCGACGCGATCGAGAACATCCCGACGCCCGACTTCGCGAAGCTCAAGGCGAACGCCGCCTATCAGACGTCGACGAAGACGTCGCACCGCATCATCTTCTATCACGTCGACCAGTTCCGCGACCCGTCGCCGTTCGTGTTCGACAAGTCCGGCAAGCCGCTCGACAAGAATCCGCTCAAGGACCTGCGCGTGCGCCAGGCGATCTCGAAGGCGATCGACCGCAACGCGATCAGGGATCGGCTGATGGAAGGCCTGGCGGTCCCGTCGTCGAACCTCGTTCCCGCGCCGATGTTCGGCCACAACCCGACGCTCAAGCCCGACGCTTACGACCTGAACGCGGCGAAGAAGCTGCTCGCCGACGCCGGCTATCCGAACGGCTTCGCGATGACGATCCACGGCCCGAACAACCGCTACGTCAACGACGACCAGATCATGCAGACGGTCGCGCAGATGCTCACGCGGGCCGGCATCCAGACCAAGGTCGAGACGATGCCGATGAGCGTCTACCTCGCGCGCGCGCGCAAGCTCGAGTTCAGCTTCGCGATGCTCGGCTGGGGCGCGTCCACCGCGGAGGCGTCGTCGCCGCTGCGCGCCCACCTCGTGACCTACATCCCCGAGAAGGGCTGGGGCGAGTTCGCGTGGGGCCGCTACGGCAACCAGCGGGTCAACGATCTCCTCGACAAGGCGCTCGCGACGATCGACGACAAGAGCCGCGAGAAGCAGATCCAGGAGGCGGTCGGCATCGCGATGACCGAGCTCGGCATCATTCCGATCCACCACCAGATCAACACCTGGGCGACGCGGAAGGGCGTGACCTACACGCCGCGGATCGACGAGTACACGCTCGCGTTCCTGTTCAAGCCGGCGTTCTGAGCGCGCTGGGCGCGCTGCCGGAGGACGGCCGGTGAGGCGCCGCGCCCTGATCGCGCTCGCCGCCGCTCTCGTGGCGGCGTGCGTGACGCCGCCGGCGCCCGATCCGTCCCGGCTGCTGGTCACGAACGGCAAGCTCCGCGTCGCGCTCCTCTACGGCAATCCCGCGCTGGTGCGCATGCAGGACGGCCAGCCGACAGGCATCGCCGTCGACCTTGCGCGCGCGCTGGCGCGGGACCTGGGCGCCGAGTTCGTCGCGGTCGGGTACCAGAACGCGTCCGCCGTGCTCGACAGCGCGGCGCGCGGCGAATGGGACGTCGCGTTCATCGCCTACGATCCGGCGCGCACGCAGGTGCGCTTCGCCAACGCGTACATGGAGCTCGAGAACACGCTGCTCGTCACCGCGAAATCGCCCATTCAGGACCTCGCCGACATGGACGTGCGCGGCCGGCGGATCGTGGTGCAGAGCGGCGATTCGGCCGATCTCTATCTCGCCCGCACGCTGAAGCAGACCCGGCTCGTGCGCACGAGCCACGCCAACGCACCCGGCATGCTCGAACGCGGCGAGGTCGACGCGTATGCGGCGAACCGCATGCGCCTCACCGAGGTCGCGCCGACCCTGCCCGGTGCGCGCGTGCTGCCGGGCCGGTTCCTCGCGCTGCCGCAGGCGATCGCAGTCGCGCCCGACCGCGAGGCGGCGCTCCCCTATCTGAACGGCTTCGTCGCGCGCGCGAAGGCGACCGGCGAGGTGCAGCGCGCCATCGACCGCGCCAACGTTCCGGGAGCGGTTGTCGCCCCGTAGCGCCGGGTACAATCGGGCGAACCGTGCGCCGCGCGCGCCGGCTGGAGTTCGCCCGCCGATGATTTCCTGCCGCCTGATTCTCGTCCTCCTCGCCGCCGCGCTCGCGGCGTCGGCGCCGCGCGCCGCCGACCTGCGCATCGGCATGTCCGCCGACGTCACCTCGATCGACCCGCACTTCGTCAACATCACGCCGAACAACAACGTCGCCTGGCACATCTTCGAGGCGCTGACGCACGTCGACGAGGACGTGCGGCTCGTGCCCGGCCTCGCGGAGTCGTGGCGGCCGGTCGACCCGACCACCTGGGAGTTCAGGCTCCGCAAAGGCGTCCGGTTCAGCGACGGCTCGGAGCTCACCGCGGAGGACGTCGCGTTCTCCATCGACCGCCCGGCGACGCTCACGACGAGTCCCGGGCCCGTTCACGACCTTCACGCGGCCGATCGTCGGCAAGGAGATCGTCGACCGCCACACGATCCGCGTGCGGACGGCGACGCCGTACGCGATGGTGCCGTACGACCTGAACTCGGTGTTCATCGTGTCGAGGAAGGCGGCGGCCGGCGCGAGCACGGAAGACTTCAACACCGGGAAGAGCGCCGTCGGCACCGGACCCTACAAGCTCGCCCGCTTCGCGCGCGGCGACCGCGTCGAGCTAGTGCGCAATGACGCCTACAGCGGTCCGAAGCCGGCCTGGGACCGCGTGATCCTCCGCGTCATGCCGAACGACGGCGCCCGCGTCACCGCGCTTCTCGCCGACGACCTCGACGCGATCGAGTACGTCCCGACCGCGGACCTGAAGCGCGTCCGCTCGACGCCGCGCTTCCGCCTGGAACAGAAAGTCTCCTGGCGCACGATCTTCTTCACCCTCGATCAGCGCCGCGAGCCGCCCGCCGGCGTGACCGACAAGGGCGGCCGCCCGCTCGACCGCAACCCGTTCGCCGACGCACGGGTCAGGGAAGCGATGGCGAAAGCGATCAACCGGCAGGCGATCGTCGACCGGATCATGGACGGCGCCGCAGTCCCGGCGTCCAACCTCGTCGCGCCACCGGTCTTCGGCCACGTCGCGGACCTCAAGCCCGAGCCCTACGACGTCGACGGCGCGCGGAAGCTGCTCGCCGCGGCGGGCTTCCCGCAGGGCTTCGCGACCGTGCTCGCGGCGCCCAACAACCGCTATCTCAACGACGACCAGATCGCCCAGACCGTCGCGCAGCTCCTCGCCCGGATCGGCATCGAGGCCAAGGTCCACACGATGCCGCTCGCCGCGTACTTCCCGAAGGCGCGCAACCTCGAGTTCCCGGTCGCGATGCTCGGCTGGGGCTCGTTCTCCGGCGACCTCGCGCTGCGCTCGCTCGCCCTCACCTACGACGCCGACCGCGGCCTCGGCGCCTGGAACTGGGGCCGCTACTCGAACCCGAAGGTGGATAAGCTGGTCGTCCAGGCCCTGGCGACCGTGGACGAGCGCAAGCGCGAAGGCATCGCGCAGGAGGCGATGCGGCTCGCGATGGCCGACCGCCCGGTGATCCTGCTGCACCACCAGGTCGCGACCTGGGCGATGCGCCGCGACCTCGCCTACGCCGCGCGCACCGACGAGTACACGTTCGCGCACCACTTCCGGCTGCAGTAGAGTCGGGGATGCTCGTCTTCGTCATCCGCCGGCTGATGCAGAGCGCCGTCGTGCTCTTCGTCATGTCGCTGCTCGTCTTCCTGGGCGTGTACGCGATCGGCAACCCGGTCGACATCCTGATCAACCCCAACGCCGACCAGGAGGACATCGAGCGCGCGATCAAGGGCCTCGGCCTCGACAAGCCGCTGTGGGAGCAGTACCTCGTCTTCCTGCGGCAGGCGGCGGAGGGCGACCTCGGCCGGTCGTTCGCGTTCAACGTCCCGGCGCTGCAGCTCATCCTCGAGCGCATGCCGGCGACGCTCGAGCTCGCGATCGCGGCGATGCTGATCGCGATCGTGCTCGGGCTCCCGCTCGGCCTGTGGGCCGGGCTGAAGCCGGACTCGTTCGCCGGCAAGTCGATCATGGCCGGCTCGATCCTCGGCTTCTCGCTGCCCACGTTCTGGGTCGGGCTGATGCTGATCATGGTGTTCTCGGTGTATCTCGGCTGGCTGCCGTCGAACGGCCGCGGCCCGACGACGGACCTCTTCGGGATCCCGGTGAGCTTCCTGTCGTGGGACGGCATCCGGCACCTGATCATGCCGGCGACGAACCTCGCGCTCTTCAACCTCGCGCTCGTGATCCGGCTCACGCGCGCGGGCACGCGCGAGGCGCTGCTGCAGGACTACGTGAAGTTCGCGCGCGCGAAGGGCCTGAAGGACGCGCGCGTGATCGGCGTGCACGTGCTGAAGAACATCTCGATCCCGATCGTGACCGTCACCGGCCTCCAGTTCGGGACGCTGATCGCGTTCGCGATCGTGACCGAGACGATCTTCGCGTGGCCCGGGATGGGGAAGCTCATCATCGATTCGATCAACGTGCTCGACCGGCCGGTGATCGTCGCCTACCTGCTGATCATCGTCACGCTGTTCATCGTCATCAACCTGACGGTCGACATCCTGTACTCGGTGCTCGATCCGCGGGTGCGGCTGAGCGACGCCAAGGCGTAGATGAATCCGCCCGCCGATACCTCCGCAGCAGGCACCGAGGAGGCCGTCCTTGCGACCGGGGCGGTGGTGCCAACCGCGATCGCGCCGGGCCTCGCCGAGGAGACGCCCTTCCGGCGCATCGCCGCGGATTTCGCGGCGAGCAAGCTCGCGCTCGCCGGGCTCGCGCTGTTCGCGCTGATCGTGCTGTGCGCGGTGTTCGCGCCGCTGATCTCGCCGCAGAACCCCTACGACCTCGCGCAGCTCGACGTCCTCGACAGCCGGCTCGAGCCGGGCGCGCGATCGGGCGACGGCAAGCTCCTCTTCTGGCTCGGCACCGACGACCAGGGCCGCGACATGCTGTCGGCGATCTTCTACGGCCTGCGGATCAGCATCGGCGTCGGCGTCGCGGCGACGCTCTGCGCGCTCGCGATCGGCACCTCGCTCGGCCTCGCCGCCGCCTTCTTCGGCGGGCGGACCGACTCCTTCATCATGCGCGTCGCCGACATCCAGCTCTCGTTCCCCGCCATCCTGATCGCGCTGATCCTGCTCGCGGTGCTCGGCCAGGGCGTCGACAAGATCATCGTCGCCCTGGTGGCGGTGCAGTGGGCGTACTACGCGCGCACGGTGCGCGGCTCGGCGCTCGTCGAGCGCTCGAAGGAGTACATGGAGGCGGCGCGGTGCCTCGCGCTGCCCGCGTCGCGCATCGTATTCCGGCACCTGCTGCCGAACTGCCTGCCGCCGCTGATCGTCGTCGCGACGGTGCAGGTCGCCGCCGCGATCACGCTCGAGGCGACGCTGTCGTTCCTCGGCCTCGGCCTGCCGATCACCGAGCCGTCGCTCGGCCTGCTGATCGCGAACGGCTTCACCTACATGCTGTCGGGGAAGTACTGGATCAGCTTCTTTCCCGGCCTCGCGCTGCTCGCGACGATCGTGAGCATCAACCTCGTCGGCGACCAGCTGCGCGACGTGCTCAACCCGCGGCTGCAGCGATGAGCGGGCCGACGCTGGAGGTGGCGGGCCTCCGCACCCACTTCTTCACCCGGCAGGGCGTGGTGAAGGCGGTCGACGGGGTGTCGTTCGAGGTCCAGCCCGGCCGGATCCTCGGGCTCGTCGGCGAATCCGGGTCGGGCAAGACGATGACCGGCTTCTCGATCATCGGGCTCGTCGACCCGCCCGGCCGGATCGTCGAGGGCGAGATCCGGCTCAAGGGGCGGGACCTCCGCGCCCTCTCCCCGGCGGAATGGCAGGCGGTGCGCGGCGACCGCATCGCGATGATCTTCCAGGACCCGATGATGACGCTGAACCCGGTCCTGCGGATCGACACGCAGATGATCGAGGCGGTGCGCGCGCACGCGGCGGTCTCGGCCGGGGCGGCGCGCGAGCGCGCGCGCGAGGCGCTGGTGCGGGTGGGGATCCCGTCGCCCGACGAGCGGCTCGTCGCGTATCCGCACCAGTTCTCCGGCGGCATGCGCCAGCGGGTCGCGATCGCGATCGCGCTCATCAACAAGCCCGACCTCGTCATCGCCGACGAGCCGACCACCGCCCTCGACGTGACGATCCAGGGCCAGATCCTCGCCGAGGTGCAGAAGCTCTGCCGCGAGAGCGGGACGGCGCTGATCTGGATCACGCACGACCTCGCGGTGATCGCCGGGCTCGCGGACGAGGTGTGCGTCATGTACGCCGGCAAGATCGTGGAGCACGGCACCGTGGACCAGGTGCTCGACGCGCCGCTGCATCCGTACACGCGCGGACTGCTCGATTCGGTGCCGAGCCGCAACCGCCCCGGCGCGCCGCTCCGGCAGATCCCGGGGATGACGCCGTCGCTCCTGCGGCTGCCGCAGGGCTGCGCGTTCCGCGAGCGCTGCGCGCGCGCGACCGAGACCTGCCTCTCGGACCCGCCGCTCTATCCGCTCGGCGACCGCCAGGTGCGCTGCTTCCATCCGATCCACGTCGAGGACGAGGAGGCCGTGACATGAGCCCGCCGGGCCGCCCCAAGGGCGAATGCCGCGCGCGCAGCGTGCGGCCAGTCCAATGACCGAGACGCCGCTGCTCGAGCTCCGCGGCGTGTCGAAGCGGTTCGTCAAGACGCTCGACGCCGCCGGGAAGATCGCACGGCGTCTCGGCGCGAACGTCCGCGAGGAAGTCGTGCATGCGGTCGACGGCGTCGATCTCGCCGTCCGCCAGGGCGAAGTGGTCGGCCTCGTCGGCGAGTCCGGCTGCGGCAAGTCGACGCTCGGCCGGCTCGCGGCGGGTCTGCACGTGCCGAGCGCGGGCAGCCGTCTGTGGCGCGGAAGAGAGGTGGACGCGGCGCCGCCCGAGGAGCAGCGGCGGATCCAGCTCGCGATCCAGATGATCTTCCAGGACCCGTACGCTTCGCTCAACCCGCGGATGCGCGTGGTGGACATCGTCGGCGAGGCGCCGGTCGTCCACGGCCTGGTCGCGCGCGAGGCGCAGCGCGACTTCGTGGCGGCCTGTCTCGACCGCGTCGGCCTCGACCCGTCGCTCCTGCGGCGCTTCCCGCACCAGTTCTCCGGCGGCCAGCGGGCGCGGATCGGCATCGCCCGCGCGCTCGCGGTGAAGCCCGAGTTCCTGGTGTGCGACGAGGCGGTGGCGGCGCTCGACGTGTCGATCCAGGCGCAGGTGCTGAATCTCTTCATGCGGCTGCGCGAGGAGCTCGGCCTCACCTATCTCTTCATCAGCCACGACCTCGGCGTGGTGCGCCACCTCTCCGACCGGGTGGTGATCATGTACCTCGGGCGCGTCGTCGAGACGGCTCCGACCGCGGAGATCTACGCCCGGCCGAACCACCCCTACACGCAGGCGCTGCTCGCGGAGGTCCCGCGCCTCGACGTGCGGCAGAAGACCTTCGTCGCGATCCGCGGCGAGATCCCGTCGCCGCTCGCGCCGCCGCCGGGCTGCCACTTCCACCCGCGCTGCCCGCACGCGATGCCGCGGTGTAAGATCGAGCGGCCGCTGCTGCGGGAGATCGCTCCCGGCCGGCGCTCCGCCTGTCACCTGAACGACGCACCCGCCGACGCCGCACCGCCCGCAGAAGCCGAGGTCACCGCATGAAGCGCGATCCACAGCTGCCGATCAAGGCCGAGACGTGGGAAATGATCCAGCGTCTGGTCGCGTTCGACACCACCAGCCGCGAGTCGAACCTCGGCCTGATCGAGTGGGTCCGCGACTGGCTGAAGGCGCTTCGGCATCGAGTCGCGTCTCACCTACGACGCGGACCGGAGGAAAGCGAATCTCTTCGCGACGATCGCGAAGGGCGCGCGCCCCGGCATCGTCCTCTCCGGCCACACCGACGTGGTGCCGGTCGACGGCCAGCCGTGGGACACCGACCCGTTCGCGGCGACGATCAGGGACGACCGCATCTACGCGCGGGGGGCGTGCGACATGAAGAGCTTCATCGCGGCCGCGCTCGCGATGACGCCGCGTTTCCTCGCCGCCGAGCTCAAGGCGCCGGTTCATTTCGCGCTCTCCTACGACGAGGAGCTCGGCTGCCTCGGCGTGCGCGGCCTGATCGAGGACCTGGTGCGGAACGGTATCACCGCGGCGGGTTGCATCGTCGGCGAGCCGACCGACATGCAGCCGGTGATCGCGAACAAGGGCATGCGCACGTTCCGCTGCTCGGTTCGCGGCAAGGAAGCGCATTCCGCGCTCGCCCCGCACGGCGTGAACGCGATCGAGTACGCGGCGCGGCTGGTCGCGCACATCCGCGGGATCGCCGACCGGCTGCAGGCCACCGAGGCGCGCGACGACGGCTTCCACGTGCCGTTCACCACGCTCCAGACCGGGCTCATCCGCGGCGGCACCGCCCCGAACATCGTGCCGCGCGACTGCGAGTTCCACTTCGAGTTCCGCTACCTGCCGGGCGCGGATCCGGAGGCGCTCGAGCGCGAGATCAAGGCCTTCGCCGCCGACGTGCTCGAGCCGGAGATGAGGCGGGTCGATCCGCAAGCGGGCTTCGAGTTCTTCACCAAGGCCCAGATCCCGGGCCTCGACACCGCCGAGGGCGACCAGGTGACGGCGCTCGCCCAGGCGCTGTCCCGCAACCGCGGCCTGACCAAAGTTGCCTACGCGGCGGAAGCGGGCCTCTTCCAGCAGGCCGGCATCCCGTCGATCATCTGCGGGCCGGGCTCGATCGAGCAGGCGCACAAGCCGAACGAGTTCATCGCGCTCGACCAGGTCGCGCGCTGCGAGGCGTTCCTCGAGCGGCTCGTCGGGGAATTGACGAGGTAGCGCCGGTCATGCGGACCGCGCCGCACTCCCAGATCCCCCTCTAGCGCGTCGGCCAAAAGAAAAAGGGCGCCGGAGCGCCCTTCTTCGGTGACTTCCGCGGCGACTACTCGTCGCCGCCCTCCGTCCCTTCGCCCTGCTTGACCGAGCTTCTCGCGGATGCGCGCGCCCTTGCCGGAACGGTCGCGCAGGTAGTAGAGCTTCGCGCGCCGCACGTCGCCCTTGCGCTTCACCTCGACCGAGGCGATCAGCGGCGAGTAGGTCTGGAACGTCCGCTCGACGCCCTCGCCCGAGGACAGCTTGCGCACCGTGAACGAGGAGTTGAGCCCGCGGTTCCGCTTCGCGATCACCACGCCCTCGTAGGCCTGGAGACGCCTCCCCCCACGCTTGCGGTCGCCCTCCTTCACGTTCACGTTCACCACCACCGTGTCGCCCGGGGCGAACGCGGGGATCTCCTTGCCGAGCCGCTTGATCTCCTCCTGCTCGAGCTGCCTGATCACGTCCATCGTCATGCTCCCTTCGTTTCCTGCTCCCGGCGGAACTCCGCCAGCAGCGCCTGTTCGGTCGCGGTCAACGCCCGCTTCGCCAGCAGGTCGGGCCGGCGGAGCCACGTCCTGCCGAGCGCGGCCTTCAGCCGCCAGCGCTCGATCTCCGCGTGGTGCCCCGAGAGCAGCACCTCGGGCACCCGCTCGCCCGCGTACACCTCGGGCCGAGTGTAGTGCGGACAGTCGAGCAGCCCGCCGACGAACGACTCCTGCGCCGCCGACTGGCCGTCGCCGAGCGCGCCCGGCAGCTGCCGCACGATCGCGTCGATCAGCGCCATCGCCGCGAGCTCGCCGCCCGAGAGCACGTAGTCGCCGACCGACAGCTCCTCGTCGATCGCGCGGCCGATCAGCCGCTCGTCGACCGCCTCGTACCTGCCGCACACCAGCACCAGCCGCTCGCCTCGCGCGAGCGCGGCCACTTTCGCGTGGTCGAGCACCGCGCCCTGCGGCGAGAGCAGGATCACATGCGCCCGCTTCTCAGCCACCCGCGCCTGCGCCGCCCGGATCGCCTGCTCGAGCGGCTCCGCCATCATCACCATCCCCGGCCCGCCGCCGTAAGGCCGGTCGTCGACCGTGCGGTGGTTGTCGGTCGTGAAGTCCCGCGGATTCCACGTCGCGAGGCTCCAGCGCCCTTCTTCCCGCGCGCGCCGCGTGATGCCGTGCTCCGCGACCGCCGCGAACATCTGCGGAAAGAGCGTCACGCAGTCGAACTGGATCACCAGCTTCACCAGTCGGCATCCCCAGTCGACCTCGATCCGCCGCGCCGCCAGGTCGACTTTCCTCACCACCGCCGCGACGAACGGCAACAGCCGCTCGCCCTTCCCCTCGCCGACCCGCATCACGTCGTTCGCGCCGGTCGAGAACAGCTCCTGCACCTTGCCGAGCGGCTCGCCGCTCGCGTTCACCACGTCCAGGCCGACGAGGTCGGCCCAGTAGAACTCGCCCGGCGCCGCCGCGGGCAGCGCCTCGCGCGCCACCGCGAGCTCGGCACCCTTCAGGCGGGCCGCCGCATCGCGGTCGTCGCAGCCGCCGAGCCTCGCCACGACCGACGCGCCGTGCACCGTGGCCTCCTCGACCGCAACCTCGCGCCACTCGCCCTGCCGGCCGATCCACAGCCGGCGGTACCGCGCGAGCGTCGCCGGCGACTCGGTGAACGGCGTGATCTTCACCCACCCCTTCACGCCGAAGGGCGCCGCGACGCGCCCCATCACGAGCAGGTTACTGGGCGGCGGTTGCGGGCTTGGCACGCGACTTGACCAGCCGCGCGACGGTCGGCGAGAGCTTCGCGCCCTTGCCGGTCCAGTGGGCGAGCCGCTCGCCGTTGAGGCGGAAGCTCTCCCGGCCCGCCGGCGCCTTCGGATCGTAGAAGCCGATGCGCTCGATGAACCGGCCGGTCGCCGCGAAGTGCGAGTCGGCGGCGACGATGTTGTAGAACGGCCGCTTCTTGGCGCCGCCGCGAGCCAGGCGAATCACAACCATGGAATAGGAGTCCGGGAGCCCGAAAAGGGCGCGATTCTACGCGAGTTAGGCTCTGATTGGCAAGGCTTTTTGGGCAACGCGCCGAGGGTGCCTACCGGGCCCCGGGGAAGACGCCTTTCATCGCGCGCATCATCTTGGCGAGACCGCCTTTCTGCATCGTTTTCATCATCTTCTGCATCCCGTCGAACTGGTTCAGCAGGCGGTTCACTTCCTGCACCGGCACGCCGGCCCCGGCGGCGATCCGGCGCTTGCGGGAGGCCTTGATGATCTCCGGCCGCGCGCGTTCGGCCGGGGTCATCGAATTGATGATCCCCTCGATCCGCGCCAGCGCGCGGCCGTCGGCGAGCTGCGGCGAGCTCGCCGCCGCCTGCGCGATCTGCGCGGGCAGCTTGTCGACGAGCGACGCTAAACCGCCCATCTTCTTCATCTGCTGGATCTGGCCCTTGAAGTCTTCGAGGTCGAAGCCCTTGCCCTTCTTGAACTTCTCGGCGAGCTTCTCGGCCTCGCCCTGGTCGATTCCCTTGCGCGCCTCCTCGACGAGCGAAACGATGTCGCCCATGCCGAGGATGCGCGCGGCCATCCGCTCGGGGTGGAACGGCTCGAGGCCGTCGGGCTTCTCGCTCACGCCGGCGAACTTGATCGGCTTGCCGGTGACGCTCCGGACCGAGAGCGCGGCGCCGCCGCGCGCGTCGCCGTCGAGCTTGGTGAGCACGACGCCGGTCAGCGGCAGCGCCGCGCCGAACGCCTTCGCGACGTTGACCGCGTCCTGGCCCTGCATCGAATCGACGACGAACAGCGTCTCCGCCGGCGCGAGCGCCGCGTGCAGCCCGGCGATCTCCTTCATCATCGCCTCGTCGATCGCGAGCCGCCCGGCCGTGTCGACGATCAGCACGTCGTTGTAGTGCGAGCGTGCGTGCGCGACCGCCGCGCGCGCGATGTCGATCGGCTGCTCGCCGACCGCCGACGGGAAGAAATCGACGCTCACCTGCGCGGCGAGCGTGCGCAGCTGCTCGATCGCGGCCGGCCGGTAGACGTCCGCAGAGACGACCAGCGGCTTCTTCCGCATCTCCTCCTTCAGCAGCTTTGCGAGCTTGCCGGCGGTCGTCGTCTTGCCCGAGCCCTGCAGTCCGGCCATCAGGATCACCGCCGGCGGGGCGACCGCCAGATCGAGTCCCGCGTTCTCGCCGCCCATCACCGCGGTCAGCTCGCGGTGCACGACGCCGACCAGCGCCTGGCCCGGCGTCAGGCTGCCGACCACCTCCTCGCCGAGCGCTTTCTCGCGGACGCGCGCGATGAAGTCCTTCACCACCGGCAGCGCGACGTCGGCCTCGAGCAGCGCCATGCGCACCTCGCGCAGGGCGTCGGCGACGTTCGACTCGGTGAGCCGCGCCTCGCCGCGGAGCTGCTTCACGACGCGCGCTAAGCGCTGGGTGAGATTGTCGAGCATGGACGCCGGTAGCGGGCGCGGGGGTGGGATAATCGCGCCGGATGGCCGGCATTCTACTGCACGCGGTTGCGGCGCTCCTCTACGCGGGGCTCGCGGCGCATTTCTGGCGGACGCGCTGGCGCGCGCCCGCACCGCACGCGCCGGGGCTCGCGCAGTGGGAGCGCGCGGCGATCCTGGTCCCGCTCGCGCTGCACACCTGGCTCGTCTACCAGGCGCTCTTCGTCGCGCCCGAGCTGCGGTTCGGTTTCGGCCAGGCGCTGTCGGTGACGCTCTGGCTCGCGGTCCTCATCTACTGGTTCGAGAGCCTGTTCGTGAACCTCGAGGGCATGCAGGCGATCGTGCTCGGCGCGGCCGCGGTGTGCGTCCTGCTGCCGGGCCTCTTCCCCGGCCTCGCGGCGCCGCCGGATTCGTCCGGGCTCGCGTTCCGCGCGCATCTCGCGCTGGCGATGCTCGCCTACAGCCTGTTCACGATCGGCGCGATGCACGCGTTGCTGATGGCGCTGATCGAGCGGCGCCTGCATCGCGATCGCCTGTTCGGTGGCCGGCGCGACGGCGAGTACGAGCCCGCCGGGCGGAGCGCCGGCCTGCTCGCCGGGCCGCTTGCGAGCCTCCCGCCGCTCCTCACGCTCGAGCGGCTGCTGTTCCGCATCCTCACGCTCGGCTTCGTGCTGCTGACGCTGACGCTCGTCACCGGCGCGATCTACTCCGAGGAAGTGTTCGGCCGGGCGCTGCGCTTCAACCACAAGACGGTGTTCGCGATCCTGTCGTGCGCGATCTTCGGCCTCCTGCTCGCCGGACGCTGGCGCTACGGCTGGCGCGGGCGGCGGGCGCTGCGCTGGACGCTTGCCGGGTTCGTGATGCTGCTGCTCGCCTACGTCGGCAGCCGGTTCGTCATCGAAGTCGTCCTCGGCCGCAGCCTGGCGTGACGGCGGCCCGCGTCGGCGGGGTTGCAGCGCGCCGATAGGGTGCCAGGCGAGGCGCGCGGTCCTTCCAGCGGGGCTATACTGGCGCCGTCCCCCACTTCCGCCGCCGGACTTGGACATACCGTTGAAGTGGCAGCTCGCCGCGCTCGCGGGGCTGCTCGCCGTCTCGGCGTTCTTCTCGATGGCCGAGACGAGCATGATGGCGATCAACCGCTATCGCCTGCGGGCGATGGCGCGGCTCGGGGACCGCGCGGCGCAACGGACGGCCGGACTGCTCGCCCGGACCGACCGCCTGCTCGGCGTCATCCTGCTCGGCAACAACCTCGTGAACAGCGCGGCCTCGGTGCTCGCCGGCGTGATCGCGATCGATCTCCTCGGCCAGAACGAGGTCGCGCTCGCGGTCGCGACCGGCGTGATCACGTTCCTGATCGTCGTCTTCTCCGAGATCACGCCGAAGGTGCTGGGCGCAACCTTCCCGGAGAAGATCGCGCTGCCGCTCTCCTACGTCCTGGGGCCGCTGCTCAGGCTGCTCTACCCGGCGGTCTGGTTCGTCAACCTCTTCTCCACCGCGGTGCTGCGCCTGCTGCAGGTGAGGCCGCAGGCGGCCGGCGAGCCGCAGCGGCTGTCGCAGGAGGAGCTGCGGTCGCTGGTGCTCGAGCACACGCACATGATCCCGAAGAAGCACGCCTCGATCCTGGTGAACCTCTTCGATCTCGACCGCATCACCGTCGAGGACGTCATGACGCCGCGCGCGCAGATCGAGGCGGTCGATCTGGAGGCGTCCGAGGAGGACATCGTCCGGCATCTCTCGACGAGCTACCACACGCGGCTGCCGGTCTACCGCGGCGAGCTCGGCAACGTCGTCGGCATCCTGCACCTGCGGCGCGCGCTCTCGCTGCTCCGCGAAGGCGAGCTCGACAAGGCCGCGCTCGAGGAGCTGCTCGCCGAGCCGTATTTCGTCCCGGCCGAGACCCCGGCGCTCACCCAGCTCCAGTACTTCCAGGAGGCACGACAGCGACTCGCCCTGGTGGTCGACGAGTACGGCGAGCTGCAGGGCCTGCTCACGCTCGAGGACATCATCGAGGAGATCATCGGCGAGTTCACCACGACCGCGCCGGTCAAGGCGTCGGGCTTCGCGTGGGACGACGACGGCAGCACGCTCGTCGAAGGCACCTCCTCCCTGCGCGAGCTCAACCGCAAGCTCGGCTTGCGGCTCCCGCTCGACGGCCCGAAGACCCTGAACGGCCTCCTCCTCGAGCACCTGCAGGACATCCCCGAGGCGGGGGTGAGCGTCAAGATCAACGGCGTCCCGATGGAGATCGTCCAGACCCAGGACCGGGTGGTGAAGACGGTGCGCCTCTTCAAGCCGCTCCCGGAGCCCGCCGAGGCCGCCGCAGCGTAGCCTGGACCCCCCTGCCGGGGTGCTTCAGGTCCGACCCCTGCGATTGCCAAAATGCGGCCTTAACTCATAGCTTTAGGTGTGACACTTTAGGCTTTACACGGACCGCCCAGCGTTGCATCATCCTCGCGTTTAACCTCCAGGGGAGCGGGCGGCGGGGATGGCGGTCAACCCAAGCTACGGCGGGGCGATGAGCGGGCTCGCGCGGGCCCTCGTCCAGCACGGGCGCCTCCCGGAGAACGTCGCCGAGGAGCTCACCGTCCAGGCCCGCAACCACGGTTCGGGCTTCATCGAGCAGCTCGTCACCAGCCGCAAGATGAGCACGCTCGACATCGCGGAGTTCGCTTCCCGGACCTTCGGCCTGCCGCTGCTCGACCTCGAGGCGCTCGACGCCGGCGCGCTGCCGCTCGACCTCGTCGACAAGAAGCTGATGCGCGAGCGGCGCGTGCTGCCGCTGCGCAAGCGCGGCAACCGGCTCGCGGTGGCGGTCTCGGACCCGTCCAACACCCAGGTGCTCGACGAGGTCAAGTTCCAGACCTCGATGTCGATCGACCCGATCGTGGTCGAGGACGACAAGCTGCGCGCGATGCTGGCGCGCGTCCTCGAGCGGGCCGAGAGCTCGCTCAAGCAGTTGATCGACGAGGATCTCTCGGTCGAGTTCGCCGACGACGAGACGCAGAACGCGGCGATCGAGGCCGCCGCGAGCGAGGTCGACGACGCACCGGTCGTCAAGTTCATCCAGAAGGTCATGCTCGACGCGATCAGCGACGGCGCGTCCGACATCCACTTCGAGCCCTACGAGCGGTTCTACCGCATCCGCTTCCGCATCGACGGCGACCTGCGCGAGATCACCCAGCCGCCGCTCGTGCTGCGGGAGAAGATCGCCTCGCGTCTGAAGGTCATTTCGAAGCTCGACATCGCCGAGAAGCGCGTGCCGCAGGACGGGCGGATGAAGCTGGTGCTGTCGAAGGACCGGGCGATCGATTTCCGCGTGTCGACGCTGCCGACCCTGCACGGCGAGAAGCTCGTGCTGCGGATCCTCGACTCGTCCGCGGCGAACCTGAACATCGACGCGCTCGGCTACGAACCCGAGCAGAAGGCGGAGATCCTGGAAGCGGTCCAGCGCCCCTACGGCATGGTCCTCGTCACCGGGCCCACCGGCAGCGGCAAGACCATCTCGCTCTACACCTGCCTGAACCTCCTCAACAAGCCGGGGATCAACATCGCGACCGCGGAGGACCCGGCCGAGATCAACCTGCCCGGGATCAACCAGGTCAACCTGAACGAGAAGGCCGGGCTCACGTTCGCGGCCGCGCTGCGCGCGTTCCTGCGCCAGGACCCGGACATCATCATGGTGGGCGAGATCCGCGACCTCGAGACCGCCGAGATCGCGGTCAAGGCGGCGCAGACCGGTCACATGGTGCTCTCGACTCTGCACACGAACGACGCGCCGACGACGCTGACGCGCCTGGTGAACATGGGCATCCCCGCGTTCAACGTGGCGTCGTCCGTGATCCTGATCACCGCGCAGCGGCTCGCGCGCCGGCTCTGCAGCTGCAAGAAGCCGGTCGACCTGCCGGTCGAGGGGCTGCTCGGGGCGGGGTTCGACGAGGCCGATCTCGACGGCACCTGGCACCCGTACGGGCCGGTCGGCTGCGAGCGCTGCAAGGGCGCCGGCTACAAGGGCCGCACCGGCATCTACCAGGTGATGCCGATCACCGACGAGATGCGGCGGGTGATCATGCGCGGCGGCAACGCGCTCGAGATCGCCGACCAGGCGCGGCTCGAGGGGGTGCGCGACATGCGGCAATCGGGGCTGCTCAAGGTAAGGCAGGGGGTCACCTCGCTCGAGGAGGTGATGGGCGTGACCAACGAATGAAGTCGCTCGGCGGACACACGCCGTCAACATAGGGAAGCGAGGCGAACGACATGGCAACTGCAGCGGGAGCACTTCGGCGCGAGGCCGTCAAGGAAGCGGTGTTCCAGTGGGAAGGCCGCGACAAGAGCGGGAAGGCGGTCAAGGGCGAGATGCGCGCGAGCGGCGAGGCGGTCGTCAACGCGTCGCTGCGCCGCCAGGGCATCAAGGTCACCAGGGTCCGCAAGCAGCGGCTCGCCGGTGGCAAGAAGGTCAACGAGAAGGACATCGCGCTCTTCACGCGGCAGCTCGCGACGATGATGAAAGCCGGCGTGCCGCTGCTGCAGGCGTTCGACATCGTCGGCAAGGGGAATGCGAACCCGCGGGTGACGAAGCTCCTGATGGACGTGAAGTCCGACGTCGAGACCGGGTCGTCGCTCGCCGCGGCGTTCCGCAAGCACCCGCTCCACTTCGACGCGCTCTTCTGCAACCTGGTCCAGGCCGGCGAGCAGGCCGGTATCCTGGAGACGCTGCTCGATCGGCTCGCGACCTACAAGGAGAAGATCCTCGCGATCAAGTCGAAGATCAAGTCGGCGCTCTTCTATCCGGTGGCGGTGATCGTGGTCGCGTTCATCATCACCGCGGTCATCATGATCTTCGTCATCCCGGCGTTCAAGCAGGTGTTCACGAGCTTCGGCGCGGACCTGCCGGCGCCGACGCTGTTCGTGATGGGCATCTCGGACTTCTTCGTCGAGTACTGGTACCTCATCTTCGGCATCGCGATCGGCGGCGTGTGGGGCTTCTTCGAGCTGTGGAAGCGCTCCGAGGCGGTGCAGATCGCGATGGACCGGACGCTGCTGCGGTCGCCGATCTTCGGCGACATCGTCCGCAAGTCGGTCATCGCGCGCTGGACGCGCACGCTGTCGACGATGTTCGCGGCCGGTGTGCCGCTCGTCGAGGCGCTCGATTCGGTCGGCGGCGCGTCGGGCAACTACGTCTACAAGATCGCGACCAAGCAGATCCAGCAGGAGGTGAGCACCGGCACCAGCCTCACCGCCGCGATGGGGAACGCGAACGTGTTCCCCAACATGGTGGTGCAGATGGCCTCGATCGGCGAGGAGTCGGGCTCGCTCGACCACATGCTCAGCAAGGTCGCCGACTTCTTCGAGGCGGAGGTCGACGACGCGGTCGACGCGCTCTCGTCGCTGATGGAGCCGATCATCATGGTGGTGCTCGGCGTGCTGATCGGCGGCATGGTGGTCGCGATGTACCTGCCGATCTTCAAGCTCGGCCAGGCGGTGTAAGCGGCGCCCGCCCGCTCTTCCCGAGGGGTTACAGGCGCCGCCTGTAACCCCTTTTTTTGACGCCATCGAGGATGAAGCTCCGCAGCAGAGCCTTCGTACGAACAAGGGGAGATCGGGTGGGAGGGACGGGTCCCACCCCTCCCTGGCCCTCGTATATCCCCCTCGCCGGAACGAGGGGGCGAGCCCCCCTCGTAGCTCCCCCGACCACAGCCGTCCGCTGACATGACCTTCGCCGAATACGTCGCGAGCCCGCCGGTGTTCATCACCATGGGGGCGGTGTTCGGGCTCGCGATCGGCTCGTTCCTGAACGTGGTGATCCACCGCCTGCCGAAGATGATGGAGCGCGAGTGGCAGGCGCAGTGCGCCGAGCTCCGCGGCGAAACGCCGCCGGTCGCGCCGCGGTTCGACCTGGTGACGCCGCGCTCGGGTTGCCCCTCCTGCGGACACCGGATCACGCCGCTGGAGAACATCCCGCTCGCCTCCTACCTGTGGCTGCGCGGCCGGTGCTCGGCGTGCAAGGCGTCGATCGGGATCCGCTATCCGGTCGTCGAGGCGCTGACCGGCATCGCCACCGCGTACTGCGCCTGGCGCTTCGGGTTCGGGTACGCCGCCTTCGGGGCGATGCTCTTCACGTGGTGCATGATCGCGCTCGCGGTCATCGACATCGATACTCAGCTCCTGCCCGACTCGATCACGCTCCCGCTCGTCTGGGCCGGGCTCCTCTTCAATCTGCGCGGGACGTTCGTCGATCTGCAGTCGGCGGTGATTGGCGCGGTCGCCGGCTACCTCGTCCTCTGGACCGTCTACTGGGCATTCAAGTTCGCGACCGGCAAGGAGGGCATGGGCTTCGGCGACTTCAAGCTGCTCGCCGCGATCGGCGCGTGGCTCGGCTGGAAGATGCTGCCGCTCGTGATCCTCGCCTCGTCGTTCGTCGGCGCGGTCGCGGGCGTCGCGCTGATGATCCTCGCGCGGCGCGGCCGCGACGTTCCCATCCCGTTCGGCCCGTATCTCGCCGGCGCCGGCCTGATCGCGCTCTTCTGGGGACAGGGCATCGTCGACCGCTATCTCGCGCAGCTGCTATGACGGGGAAGCCGACCGTCTGCCTCACCGGCGGGATCGGCAGCGGCAAGTCGAGCGTCGCGCGTCTCTTCGCGGCGCGCGGCGTCGAAGTGATAGACGCCGACGCGCTCGCGCACGAGCTGACCGCCCCGGGCGGTGCCGCGATGGCGGCAATCCGGGCGGCGTTCGGGGCCGGGGTCATCGACGAACGTGGCGCGCTCGACCGCGAACGGATGCGGCGGCAGGTCTTCGGCGACCCGGCAGCGCGGCAGCGCCTCGAGGCGATCCTGCACCCGATGATCCGCGCGGAGAGCGAGCGCCGGCGGGCCGCCGCGACGAGCGCGTACGTGATCCTCATGATCCCGCTCCTCGTGGAGTCCGGCGATCCGCGCCGCCGCTGCGACCGCGTGCTCGTGGTCGATTGCCCGGAGGAGGAGCAGGTCCGCCGGGTCATGATGCGGAGCAATCTCGCGCGTCCCGAGGTGGAGGCGATCATGGCGACGCAGGCGAGCCGTGCGGCACGTCTCGCGCAGGCCGACGACGTGATCGACAACGGCGGCGACCCGAGCGGGCTCGGGCCGCAGGTCGAGGCGTTGCACGCGCGCTACCTCGTGCTCGCCGGCGCGTAATCCATCGCGCCGCGGGAGACGCCGAGCGTTGTCAGGCCAGGGGATATCCGTCAGAATCGGTGACGATTTCCGGACAGGCGCGGCGCGAGAGTGATCACTTACGAGTACCCGCTGGTGGAGCGCATCCGGACGATGCTGCGCCTCGAGGACCTGTTCGAGCGCGCCCGTTTCTACCTCGAGCGGACCGAGGCGCCGGAGCACCACGCGGCGCTCCTTACGCTGTTCGAGATCCTCGACGTGACCGGTCGCGCCGACCTCAAATCGGACCTGCTGCAGGAGCTCGAGCGCCAGAAGCAGGTGATGTATTCGTTCCGCTCGAGCCCGGAGATCGACCAGCAGGTGCTCGCCGGGGTGGTGCGCGACATCGAGCAGACGCACGCCGGCCTCTACGGCATGGTCGGCAAGATCGGCCAGCACCTCCGCGACAACGAATGGCTGATGGCGATCAAGCAGCGCACCGGCATCCCGGGCGGCGCGTGCGAGTTCGACCTGCCGTCGTATCACTTCTGGCTGCACCGCGAGAGCGACGTGCGGCTCGCCGACCTGAAGGCCTGGGTCGCGCCGATGCTGCCCATCCGCGACGGCGCGGCGCTGGTGCTCAAGCTCCTGCGCGAGAGCGGCAAGCCGGCGCGGCTCACCGCGCCCCAGGGCACGTTCCAGCAGATGCTCGGCGGACGCACCGCGCAGATGGTCCGCATCCGCCTCGCGCTCAACGCGGACTGCGTGCCCGAGATCAGCGCCAACCGCTATGCGCTCAACGTCCGCTTCGTCGCGGTCGGCGGCGCCGAGCCGCGGCCGCGCACGGTCGAGCACGACGTCGATTTCGAGCTGACGTTCTGCAACCTGTGAAAGCTGCTCCGCGTGCCGTGCCCTGCCCGCGCTGCGGCAAGCAGGTGGCGTGGGTCGCCGAGAACCCCTTCCGGCCGTTCTGCTCCGAGCGCTGCAAGGTGGTCGACCTCGGCGCCTGGGCGGCCGAGCAGTACCGCGTGGCGGCGGTCGAGCAGGACGAGGAGCCCGAAGTGCCGCCGGCCGAGCCGCCGGTGGCGCAGTAACCGCTCGCGGCCGGCGCGGGGCTAACCCGCCCAGGCGCCGCGGATCATCGCCACGCCGTGCGCGCCGTGCGCCCACGCGCGCGCGAGATCGCCGCGGGCGAGACCGCCGATCGCGAACACCGGGATCGCGGCGTCGCGCGCGATGCGTTCGAACCCGTCCCAGCCGAGCGTCACCGTCTGCCGATGCGTCGGCGTGGCGGCGAGCGGTCCGAGCACCGCGAAATCGAGCTCGAGCGCCTCGGCCTGGCGAAGCTCGCCGGCGCGGTGGACCGACGCTCCGACGAATTCGAACGCCGGCCGCGCGCGTACCGCGCCGAGCTGCGCCGCCGTGAGATGCACGCCGTGCGCGCCCGACGCGCGCGCGAGCTCCTCGTCGCCGTTCACGAGCACGGTGCCGCCGGCGTCGCGCACGAGCGCCACGACTTCGCGCGCCAGTCCGGCGAGCCGGTCGCGCGGCATCGTCTTCTCCCGCAGCTGCACGAGGCGCAGCCCCGCCGCCAGCCGGCGGCGGAGCGCAGCGAGAAACGGCGCCTCGCCCACGTCGCCGGCGTTGGAGATCGCGTACTCGGCCGGCAGCGCGAGCGCCCGGAACACCGGCGCGTTCGCCGGCAGCATCGGCGCGACGCCGGGCGCGTCCACGCGCTGCCACGCGAACGCCTGGCCCTCGCGTCCGTGCGGCTCGCCCGACCACCGCCGGACCCGGAAGAAGTGCAGCCGCACGGTGCCGTGGGGATAGGTGTAGACGCGCGTGAGCCACGGCGCCGGATCCTCGATGTCGACGCCGAGCTCCTCGTGCAGCTCGCGCGCGAGCGCCTCCGCCGGCGCTTCGCCGGCCTCGAGCTTGCCGCCGGGAAACTCCCAGTAGCCGGGATAGACCTTGCCGGCGGGGCGCTGCGCGAGAAGGACGGTCCCGTCCGGGCGGATCAGGATCGCCGCGGCGACGTCGATCGCCCGCGTCACTTGCCGCGCGGCCGGCGGGCGCCGTTCGCCCGGCCCGCGTAGTCGCGTGCGAACTGCCACGCGACTCTTCCGCTGCGCGACCCGCGGCCGAGGGCCCACTGCAGCGCCTCGGTGCGCGCCGTCTCGACGTCGGCCGGCGCGCAGCCCATCTCGGTCAGCCAGTGCGCGACGATGTCGAGATACCCGTCCTGGTCGAACTGGTAGAACGAGACCCACAGCCCGAACCGCTCCGAAAGCGAGATCTTCTCCTCCGACGTCTCGCCCGGATGGATCTCCTCGCCGACGCGGTGATACTCGAGGTTCTCCTGCATGAACTCCGGCATGAGGTGACGGCGGTTGGAGGTGGCGTAGATCAGGACGTTGTCGGACGTCGCCGCGATCGAGCCGTCGAGCGCGACCTTGAGCGACTTGTACCCCGCCTCCGAGGCCTCGAACGAGAGGTCGTCGCAGAAGATGACGAACCGCTCCGGCCGCCCGGCGACGAGGTCGATCAGATCCGGCAGGTCGACGAGATCCTGCTTGTCGACCTCGATCAGGCGCAGGCCCTCGCGGTGGAAGCGGTTGAGGAGCGCCTTGATGAGCGAGCTTTTGCCGGTGCCCCGCGCGCCGGTGAGCAGCACGTTGTTGGCCGGCCGGCCGGCGACGAACTGGCGGGTGTTGCGCTCGACCAGCGCCTTCTGCCGGTCGATGCCCTGCAGGTCCGAGAGCCGGATCTGGTGCGGATGAGCGACCGGCGCGAGCCGCCCGCGGCCGTCGCGCTTGCGCCAGCGGAAGGCGATCGAGGCATCCCAGTCCGGCGGCGGCGCGGATGGCGGGACAAGCTGCTCGATCCGGTCGACCAGCCCGTCGAGGCGGTCGATCAGCCGGTCGAAGCCGCCGGCGGGGTCAGGTCCGGTATTCCGCGTTGATTTTGACGTAGTCATAGGAGAGGTCGCACGTCCAAACGGTCGTCTCGGCGCCGCCCCGCCCGAGCGCGACCCGCACCTCGATCTCGGCCGGGCGCATCGCGCGCGCGCCGTCCTCTTCGCGATAGGCCGCGGCGCGGCCGCCGTGCTCGATCACCTGCACGTCGCCGAGCCAGAGGCTCACCCGCGCCGGGTCCAGGTCGTCGATGCCGGCGTTGCCGATCGCCATCAGCAGCCGCCCGAGGTTCGGGTCGGACGCGAAGAACGCGGTCTTCACGAGCGGCGAATGCGCGATCGTCTTCGCGACCCGCACCGCTTCGTCCTCCGCCGCCGCGCCGGTCACCCGCACGGTGATGAACTTGGTCGCGCCCTCGCCGTCGCGCGCGATCGCCTGCGCCAGCTCGCGGGCGACTTCGACCGCCGCGCGCCTGAGCGCGGGATACCCGGGGTCGGCGGCGCCGGCGATCTCGCGGTTGCCGGCGCGCCCGGTGGCGATCAGCACGAACGAGTCGTTGGTCGAGGTGTCGCCGTCGACGGTCACGCGATTGAAGGACGCCGCCGCGGTCTCCCGCACCAGGCTCTCGAGCACGCCCTGCCCGATCGCCGCGTCGGTGGCGAGATAAGCGAGCATCGTCGCCATGTTCGGCTGCACCATGCCGACGCCCTTCGCGATGCCGGTGACGTTCACCCGCCGGCCGTCGATCTCGGTCGTGCGCGAGGCGGCCTTCGGCACGGTGTCGGTCGTCATGATCGCCGCGGCCGCGTCGGCCCAGTTCGCCGCGCGCAGCGTCGCGAGGCACTGCGGCAGCGCCGCCTCGATCCGCTCCACCGGCAGCGGCTCCAGGATCACGCCGGTCGAGAACGGCAGCACTTCGTCGGCGCTGCACCCGAGCGCGCGCGCGACCGCTTCGCACGTGCGCTCCGCGGCGCGCACCCCCGCCTCGCCGGTCCCGCAGTTCGCGTTGCCGGCATTGGTGACGAGCGCCCGGATCGGACGCGGCGCAGCGAGCCGGCGCCGGCACACCTGGACCGGCGCGGCGGCGAAGCCGTTCCGGGTGAACACGCCCGCGACCCGGCTGCCCGGGGCGAGCCGCATCAGCATGAGGTCGCGGCCGCCGCGCTTCCTGATGCCCGCCGCGCCGAACCCGAGCTCGACGCCGTCGACGACGGCCAGCTGCGCGGGGTCAGGGGGAGCGAGATTGACGGCCATTCGAGGAGCGCCGGGGCCGGGCGGCCGGCCGCGGGGAGTCGAGACGATGCTCGTCGGTCCCCGCCGACCGGTGCCGGCGGCGTGACGGGTCTAGGACAAGCGACCGTGGCAATGCTTGTACTTCTTGCCCGACCCGCACGGGCACGGATCGTTGCGACCGACCTTGCCGATCTGCCGCACGAACGGGGCGGGCTTGCGCAGCGTCTCGACCTGTCCTTCGGCCTCGGCTTCCGCGCCGGCGCCGACGAGCGCCTCCTCCATAGCGGGGTGCTGGTACTGCACGTTGTCGGGCGCATGGGCCTCGGCTTCCAGCCGCTGGATCTCGCGCACCTGGTCCGGCGTCGTCAGCGCGAGATGGTTGAGGACGCGCGTGACCTCCAGCTTGACCGTCTCGAGCATCGCGCCGAACAGCTCGAACGCCTCCCGCTTGTACTCCTGCTTCGGGTTCTTCTGCGCGTAGCCGCGCAGGTGGATCCCCTGGCGCAGGTGATCGAGCGCGGCGAGATGCTCGCGCCAGTGCTGGTCGAGGATCTGCAGCAGCACGTACCGTTCGGTGTGCGCGACCGCCTCCGGCGGCGCCTGCGACATGCGCGCCGCGTAGGCGGCGTCCGACGCCTCGATGATCCGCTCGAGCAGGGCCTCCTCGCCGAGGTTCGGCTCCTCTTCCAGCCATTTCTGCGCCGGGACGTGCAGGCCGACCGTGACGTGCAGGTCGGTCTCCAACCCGGGGATGTCCCACTGCTCCTCGACGCTCTCCGGCGGGACGTGCGCGCGGAAGATGTCGGTCACGACGCCGTCGCGCAGGCCCTTCACCATCTCCGCCAGCCCCTGGTTCTCGAGGATCCGGTTGCGCAGCTCGTAGACGTTCTTGCGCTGGTCGTTGGCGACGTTGTCGTACTCGAGGAGCTGCTTGCGGATGTCGAAGTTGTGCGCCTCGACCTTCCGCTGCGCGCTTTCGATCGAGCGGGTGACGAGCGTGTGCTCGATCGGCTCGCCCTCGGGCATCTTGAGCCGTTCCATGATGGCCTTGATGCGCTCGCCGGCGAAGATCCGCAGCAGCTGGTCGTCGAGCCCGAGGTAGAACCGCGAGGCGCCGGGGTCGCCCTGGCGGCCGGAGCGGCCGCGGAGCTGGTTGTCGATGCGCCGCGACTCGTGGCGCTCGGTGCCGATGATGTGCAGGCCGCCGGCGTCGACGACCTGCTGATGCAGCGTGCGCCATTCGGCGCGCATCGCGGCGACGCGCGCGCTCTTCTCGGCCTCGTCGAGGCTCGTATCGGCCTTGACCACGTCGACCTGCTTCTCGACGTTGCCGCCGAGGACGATGTCGGTGCCCCGGCCGGCCATGTTGGTCGCGATCGTGATCATCTTCGGCCGGCCGGCCTGGGCGATGATCTGCGCCTCGTAGGCGTGCTGCTTGGCGTTCAGCACCTGGTGGGCGGTACTCCGCCTTCTGCAGCATCGCGGCGAGCTTCTCCGAGTTCTCGATCGAGGTCGTACCCACCAGCACCGGCTGCCCGCGCTCGTAGCAGCTCTTGATGTCGGCGAGCACCGCCTCGTACTTCTCGAGCTCGGTCTTGTAGACCTGGTCGAGCCGGTCCTCGCGGATCATCGGCATGTGGGTCGGGATCACCACCACCTCGAGGTTGTAGATCTCCTGGAACTCGTAGGCCTCGGTGTCGGCGGTGCCGGTCATGCCGGCGAGCTTCTCGAACAGGCGGAAGTAGTTCTGGAACGTGATCGAGGCGAGCGTCTGGTTCTCGCTCTGGATCTCGACCCGCTCCTTCGCCTCGAGCGCCTGGTGCATGCCGTCCGACCAGCGGCGGCCGGCCATCAGCCGGCCGGTGAACTCGTCGACGATGATCACCTCGTTGTTCTGGACGACGTAGTGGCGGTCGCGGAAGAAGAGGTTGTGCGCGCGCAGCGCCTGATGGAGGTGGTGGTTGAGGCTGATGTGCGCCGGCTCGTACAGGCTCGCCCCCTCGGGCAGCATCCCCGCGCGCGCGAGCAGCATCTCCGCGCTCTCGTGCCCCGCCTCGGACAGCAGCACCGTGTGGTTCTTCTCGTCGACGTAGAAGTCGCCGGGCGAATCGGGGGTCGCCTGGCGCTTCAGCATCGGCGCGACCGCGTCCATCTTGAGGTAGACGTCGGTGCGGTCGTCGGCCTGGCCCGAAATGATGAGCGGCGTGCGCGCCTCGTCGATCAGGATCGAGTCGACCTCGTCCACGATCGCGTAGTGCAGCCCGCGCTGGAAGCGCTCCTCGACCCGCATCGCCATGTTGTCGCGCAGGTAGTCGAAGCCGAACTCGTTGTTGGTGCCGTAGGTGATGTCGGCGGCGTAGGCGGCGTGCTTCTCCTCGTGCGGCATCTGCGACAGGATCGTGCCGACGGTCAGGCCGACGGCCTGGTAAACCTTGCCCATCCACGCGGCGTCGCGGCTCGCGAGGTAATCGTTGACGGTGACGATGTGGACGCCCTTGCCGGTCAGGGCGTTGAGGTAGGCGGGCAGCGTCGCGACCAGGGTCTTGCCCTCGCCGGTGCGCATCTCGGCGATCTTGCCGTCGTGGAGCACCATCCCGCCGATGAGCTGGACGTCGAAGTGGCGCATGTCGAGCGTCCGCTTCGCCGCCTCGCGGACGACGGCGAACGCTTCCGGGAGCAGGTCGTCCAGCGTCTCGCCGCGCGCGAGGCGATCCTTGAACTCCGGGGTCTTGGCCGCGAGCGCCTCGTCCGAGAGCGCCGCGATCTGCGGCTCGAACGCGTTGATGCGCGCGACGGTCTTGGAATAGGTCTTGATCAGGCGGTCGTTGCGGCTGCCGAAGACCGCCCTGAGAAGCCGGGGAATCATTGCGGGGAGATGGGGGCGAACGAGAAAAAAGCTAGTCTATCATGCGACTAGCGCCGTTCCTTCGGTTCGGATCGCACCCGCGTGACCGACTCACGCGCGGGCGGCAAACGGGGTGAAGCTACCGCTGGGCAGTCGCGACGCTGGCGCCGGCTGCGCAGGAACTTGGCCGGGTTCTGCGCCACGCCCTTGTGGCGGACCTCGAAATGCAGGTGCGACCCGGTCGAGCGGCCGGTGTTACCGACCTCGGCGATCTTCTCGCCGCTCCTCACCAGCTGCCCGACCTTGACGAGCAGCTTGGAGGCGTGTGCGTAGCGCGTCAGCAGGTCGCCGCCGTGGTCGATCTCGACCATGTTGCCGTAGGCGTGCTGAAACTCGGCGGTGACGACGACGCCGGCCGCCGCCGCGAGGATCGGCGTGCCGGCTCTCGGCGATGAAGTCGATGCCTTCGTGCACCGCCATCTGGCCGGTGATCGGATCGATCCGCCAGCCGAAGCCCGACGCGTTCCAGCTGCCGAACGTCACCGGCAGCGCGGTCGGCGTCAGCTTCTGCTTCACGCGCGCGTCGAGCAACTGCGATTCGAGCACGCCGTAGAGGTCGGAGCGGGTCTCGGTGTGGCGGGCGAGGAGGTCGAGCTGGCGGCTGAAGTCGCCGAGCGAGAGATCGTGCATCGGCACCGCGACGAGCGACGCGCCGCCGCGCCCGGGAATCTCGCCGAACCGGAAGTCGCTCGTCCGGACGCCGGCCGACGGTCGAGAGCCGCTCGCCGAGGGCGTCGAGGCGCATCAGTTGGGCCTGCATTTCGCCGAGCTTGACCGCCATCGCGTTCAGGTTCTGGCGCAGGAAGTCCTGCGTGCGCTCCGACTCCGCCTGCTGGGCGGAAAGCACCAGCGACTGGAGCAGCGGGAGCTTGAGCTCGGCGGCGTGGCGCACGCCGAGGTAGGAGATCAGGAACACCAGTACGACGAAGCCGGCAACGAGGCCGGCCGCGCCCAGCACCAGATGCCGGAGCGAGAATTCGATCGACCGGGCCTTGGCCAGCCGGTCGGACACCACAATAATATGCATGCACCCCCCTCTCGGGCTTTCTGTCATGCAGGCCAAGCGAATCGGCGACTACCTGGACCGTGGTGACGGCACCAGCCGGTTGGTACCCCAGGCCGCCTTGCTCCTCGCCATCCGGCAGCATCTCTCCGAAGCGCTGCCAGACAACCTGCGGCGATCATGCGCGATCGCGAACTACAAGCAGGGAGTCGTTGTTGTCATTGCCGGTAACAACGCCGTGGCGGCGAAGCTCCGACATTATGAGCCCAAGATCATCGAGACTCTGGGCAAGCGAGGTTTGAAAGCTACCGGAATGAGGGTGGAAGTGCAAGGCGCGCACAGCTTTGCACCGCAAGTGCCTGAGAAAAAAGCCCTCTTTCTCGCGCCCTCGGCCGCGGAAGCGCTCGCGCGATTGGCGCGTCGCCTTCCCGACAGCCGCCTGAAGCAGGCGGTGAACGCGCTCTCCAGGAAGACGCGCTAGGGAAGCTTTGCAAAACGCCGCTCGGCGGCGTTTTGCACTTGGGTTGGGGGGATGCGCGAACGGGGCCACGGGCCCCTTTCGCAGCGTTTCCCTAGGCGCTAGACCAGCGTCACCGCGCGCTCGAGCGCGAGCAGGATCAGCACCACGCCCGCGAACAGCACCGCGTACTTGAACAAGCTGCCACGCGAAGCGCAGGAACCGGCGGTCGCGGGTGAACAGGAACGCGGCGAGCGAGGCCCCGATCAGGAGTACGGCGACGAACGCGACGATCCGCAGGACGAGCAGCATTCGGATGGCGTCAAGCGCTGGCGCGAGGGATCGACAAGGGGCGTACGCCCCTCTCCAGTCCGGCCCGCTGGACGGGCGGCTCAGCTCGCGAACGCGAACGCCCGTGCGAGGCCGGCCGGCGCCTGGTCGGCCCGGTCGTAGCTCGCGAGCTCCCAGGCGTCGGCCTGGTCGAGCGTCGTGCGCAGCAGCTGGTTGTTCAGCGCGTGACCGGACTTGTGGGCGCTGAACGCCCCGATCACCGGATGGCCGACGAGATAGAGGTCGCCGATCGCGTCGAGCACCTTGTGCTTCACGAACTCGTCGGCGTAGCGCAGTCCGTCCGAGTTGAGGACGCGGTACTCGTCGAGCACCACGGCGTTATCCAGGCTGCCGCCGAGGGCGAGCCCGGCGTTGCGCAGCGCCTCGACGTCCTGCGCGAAGCCGAACGTGCGCGCCCGCGCGACTTCCTTCGCGTAGGGGGTCTCGGCGAAGTCGACCGTCAGCGACTGGGTCGAGCGCTCGAACACCGGGTGGTCGAACACGATCGAGAACGACACCTTGAAGCCGTCGTACGGCTCGAAGCGCGCCCACTTGTCGCCGTCCCGCACCTCGACCGCGCGGCGGATGCGGAAGAAGCGCTTCGGCGCGCGCTGCACCTCGATCCCCGCCGACTGCAGCAGGAACACGAACGGCCCGGCGCTGCCGTCCATGATCGGCACCTCGGGCCCCGCGAGGTCGACGTAGAGGTTGTCGATCCCGAGGCCGGCGAGCGCCGACATCAGGTGCTCGACGGTCGCGACCTTCGCGCCGCCGCCTTCGAGCGCGCTGCACAGGCGCGTGTCGGTGACCGCGCGCGCGTCGGCGCGGATGTCGACCGGCCGCTCCAGATCGACGCGGCGGAACACGATGCCGGTGTCGGGCTGTGCCGGCCGCAGGGTCATCACGACCTTCCTGCCGGTATGCAGGCCCACGCCCGTCGACTTGATCGCGCGCTTGATGGTGCGCTGGGCAATCATTGATTGTTCTTTTCGGCCAAAGGGTTGCAAGGGTAACACGGCAGCGTCGTCCCGAGGCCAGCCCTGGGCCGGCCTCTAGGCGGCGCGCTCTAGCTCGCGCGAATCGCCGCCGCTAGTCCGCCTGCTTCCTGAGGAAGGCCGGGATGTCGTACTTGTCCACCCCGCTCGCCGACAGCGCCTCGATCGTCGAATTGCGGTTCTTGCGGAACACCGCCGGCGCGGCTTCGAGCGTGCCGTAGTCGACGACCTGGATGCCGGCGTTGTCGGTGCCGGTCCGCTGCACGACGAGCTGCGGCTTCTGCGCCCGCGCGACCTCGCGGTTGCCGAGACCGGTCGCCACCACCGTGACCCGCAGGTTGTCGCCCATCGCCTCGTCGTACACCGCGCCGAAGATGATATGGGCGTCGTCGGCGGCAAAGGTCTGGATGGTGCGCATCACCTCGTGCACCTCGCGCATCTTGAGCCCGTCGCTCGCGGTGATGTTCACCACCACGCCGCGCGCGCCCGCCAGGTTGATGCCCTCGAGCAGCGGGCTCGCCACCGCCTGCTCGGCAGCGACGCGCGCGCGGTCGATGCCGGCCGCGTACGCCGAGCCCATCATCGCCATCCCCATCTCGGCCATCACCGTGCGCACGTCCTCGAAGTCGACGTTGACGAGCCCCGGGCAGTTGATGATCTCCGAGATCCCGGCGACCGCGTTGTACAGGACGTCGTCCGCCGCGCGGAACGCGTCCTTCATCGACACGTCCTCGCCGAGCACGTCCATCAGCTTCTCGTTGAGGATCACGATCAGCGAGTCGACGTGCTCGCCGAGCTCCGCCATGCCCGCGCTCGGCGATCCGCATGCGCTTGCCCTCGAAGGCGAACGGCTTGGAGACCACCGCGACGGTGAGGATGCCCATCTCGCGCGCGATCTCGGCCACCACCGGCGCGGCGCCGGTGCCGGTCCCGCCGCCCATGCCGGCGGTGATGAAGCACATGTGCGCTCCGGCGAGGCCCTCGCGGATCGCCTCGCGCTGCTCGAGCGCGGCCGCGCGCCCGGCCTCCGGCTTCGCGCCGGCCCCCAGCCCGCTCGAGCCGAGCTGGAGCTGGTGCTTCGCGAGGCAGCGCGAGAGCGCCTGCGCGTCGGTGTTGGCGGAGATGAACTCCACCCCGGTGACGCCGTTGCGGATCATGTGATCCACGGCGTTGCCGCCCGCGCCGCCTATGCCCACGACCTTGATGATCGTCCCAATCGGTTGGTTGCCGTCTACGATCTCGAACATGCCTACCTCCTTGCTTTGTGCGGTGTTGAGGACTTAGAAGTTGCGTTGAAACCATTCGCGCATCCGGCGCAGCGTCGCGCCGAAGCTTCCGGTCTGGCGCGCGAGGATCCCGCGCTCCACCTGCAGTCTCCCTTCCGTGAGCAGCCCCATGACGGTCGCGTAGCGCGGGCTCTGCACCACGTCGGCGAGCCCGCCCGAGTAGCGCGGGCTGCCGAGCCGGACCGGCATGTGGAAGATCTCCTCGCCGAGCTCGACCATCCCCTGCATCACCGCCGAGCCGCCGGTGAGCACGACCCCCGAGGAGAGCAGCTCCTCGAATCCCGACTGGCGCAGCACCTGCTGCACCAGGGTGTACAGCTCCTCGACGCGCGGCTCGATCACCTCCGCGAGCGTCTGCCGGGAAAGCTGGCGCGGCGGCCGGTCGCCGAGCCCCGGCACCTCGATCATCTCGTCGGGGTCGGCGATGCTGCGCAGCGCGCAGCCGTGGCGGATCTTCACCAGCTCCGCCTCGGGCGTCGGCGTGCGCAGCGCCATCGCGATGTCGTTGGTGATCTGGTCGCCGGCGATCGGGATCACCGCGGTGTGCCGGATCGCCCCCTCGCGGAAGATCGCGATGTCGGTCGTGCCGCCGCCGATGTCGATCAACGCGACGCCGAGCTCCTTCTCGTCCTCGGACAGCACCGCGATCGACGAGCCGAGCGGCTGCAGGATCAGGTCGGCGACCTCGAGCCCGCAGCGGCGCACGCACTTGACGATGTTCTGCGCCGCGCTCACCGCGCCGGTGACGATGTGCACCTTCACTTCCAGCCGCACCCCCGACATTCCGAGCGGCTCGCGGATGCCGTCCTGGCCGTCGATCAGGAATTCCTGGGTGAGGATGTGCAGCACCTGCTGGTCGGTCGGGATCGGCATCGCGCGCGCGGTCTCGATCGCGCGCTCGATGTCGAGCGGCGTCACCTCCCGGTCCTTCACCGCCACCATCCCGGTCGAGTTGAAGCTGCGGATGTGGCTGCCGGCGATCCCGGTGTAGACGCGCTGGATCTTGCAGTCGGCCATCAGCTCGGCCTCCTCGAGCGCGCGCTGGACCGCGTTCACCGTGGCCTCGATGTTCACCACCACGCCCTTCTTCAGGCCTTTCGACTCGTGGGTGCCCATGCCGATCACCTCGAGCCGGCCGTCGGGCGTGAGATCGGCGACGAGCGCGACGACCTTGGAGGTCCCGATGTCGAGCGCGACGATCAGGTTGCGCTGGTCGCGGCGCGCGCGCGTGCCGTAGGGCGCGCGCGCCGACGCCGGCTCAGGGCGGAGCGGCGTGTCGGTGTCGAACAGATGCTCGACCGTGTCGGCGCTGATGGGACCTGCGAAAGAGAGCTGTTTCTTCATGGTTGCCTCGCCAATCAGGTTCGCTTGCGCGGTGGGGCGGCGGGCGCCGCCTCCGGCAAGCGGATCGCAAAACCGCTCGGATAGCGGAGGTCGACGTGCCCGATCCGCTGGTTCAGGTGCGCCGCGGCGCGCGGGTAAGCGGCGACGAAACGCGCGAGGCGCTCCTCGAGCGACTGCCGCGCCTGGTCGCGGCCGAGCTCGAGCACGATGCCGTTGGCGAGCCGCACCTGCCAGGCGTACCTCGCCGAGAGCGTCACGTGGGTCGGCTCGGTCCCGAGCGGCGCGACGAGCTCGCGGAACGCGAGGTAGCGGCGCGCCACCTCGCGCTCGGTCCCCGGCGGGCCGGCGAGCCGCGGGAGCTGCTCGGTCGACTCGGCCTGGAACAGCTCGCCATGCGTGCTCACCAGGCGCTGGTCCGACCAGCGGGCGAGCGCACGGTGCTCCTCGAACCGCACCACGATGCGGTCCGGCCACTCCCGCCGCGCTTCCACGCCGCTGCACCCAGGCGAGCTTGCCGAGCTCGCGCCGCACGTCGGCGAGCTTCAGGCCGAAGAAATTGCCGGCGATGCGCCCCTCGAGCGCCGCGCCCACCGCCGCGGCGTCGACGTGCGCCGGACTCCCGTCGACGATCACCGTACGCACCGGCAGGAACGGCGCGCGTACCGCCGCCTGCGCGACGACCCAGACCGCGAGCGCGGCGGCCGCGAGATACACGAGGTCGGCGACGGCGTTGAGGAAGCGCGCGTTATTCCACACGGCGCCCTCCTTCCATCACCGTCGCCGCCTCGAGGATGCGCACGCACAGCGCCTCGAACGAGAGACCGGCGTGGCGCGCCGCCATCGGCACCAGCGAGTGATCGGTCATTCCCGGCGAGGTGTTCACCTCGAGAAAATGGGGCTGGCCGGCGCGGTCGAGCATCAGGTCGACGCGGCCCCAGCCGCGGCAGCCGAGCGCGTCGAACGCGCGCAGGCCGGCCGCGCGGATCGCCCGCTCCTCGGCCTCCGGCAAGCCGCAGGGGAGGATGTAGCGCGTGTCGTCGGCGACGTACTTCGCCTCGTAGTCGTAGAAATCGCGCGGGGTCTCGAGCCGGATCAGCGGCAGCGCCTCGTGCCCGAGGATCCCGCCGGTCAGCTCGACGCCGTCGATGAACTGCTCGGCGATCACGAGCGGGTCGTAGTTCGCGGCGAGCGCGAACGCCTCGTCGAGATCCGCGGCGCGCCTCACCTTGGTCATGCCGATGGACGATCCCTCGTTCGCCGGCTTCACCATGATCGGCAGGCCGAGCCGCGACGCGACCGCGGCGAAGTCGGCGCCCGCCGACAGCAGCTCGTAGCGCGGCGTCGGGACGCCGGCTGCCTGCCACACGAGCTTGGTGCGCCACTTGTCCATCGCCAGCGCGCTCGCGAGCACGCCCGAACCGGTGTAGGGGATGCCGAGCAGCTCGAGCGCGCCCTGCATCGTGCCGTCCTCGCCGTAGCGGCCGTGCAGCGCGATGAAAACCCGGTCGAAGCGCTCGTCGATCAGCGCCTCGAGCCCGCGGTCGCGCGGATCGAACGGGTGCGCGTCGACGCCGGCCTTGCGGAGCGCCGCGAGCACCATCCCGCCGCTCTTCAGCGACACCTCGCGCTCGGCGGAGCGTCCGCCGAGCAGCACCGCGACCTTGCCGAAGCGGTCGCTCGTCGGACCGCCGCGCGCGGGCCGCGCTCGGGTTTCGCCCTTGGGGCGGCGCGGCGGGCTCATCTCAGCGCCTCCCCGATGATCCGGACTTCCGGCACCAGATCGATCCCGAAGCGCTGTCGCACCGTCTTCCGCGCGAGCTCGATCAGCGCCTCGATGTCGCCGGCGTGCGCTTTGCCGTCGGGATTGACGATGAAATTCGCATGCTTCTCCGAGATCCGCGCGTTGCCGATCGCATGGCCCTTCAGCCCGCACGCCTCGATGAGGCGTGCGGCGTGCTCGCCCGGCGGGTTGCGGAACACCGAGCCGGCGTTCGGCAGGTTGAGCGGCTGGGTGGCGATCCGGCGCGCGAGCAGCTCCTTGATCCGCGCGCGTGCCTTCGCGCCGTCGCCGCGCGCGAAGCGGAACCAGGCGGCGGTGAACCACTCTTCGCCGGGAATCGACGGCGCGCGCGGCGGGAGGGTGGTCCCGGCGGTGCCCCTCAGCGCGCAGTGGCGGTAGCCGAGCTCGTAGTCGCCTAGCTTCCGCGCGCGCAGCCGCCCCGCCCGGTCGATCGTGTCGGCGCGGACGACGCAGTCCCAGGTCTCGCCGCCGTAGCAGCCGGCGTTCATCGCGAGCGCGCCGCCGACCGTGCCCGGCACGCCGGCGAGGAACTCCGCGCCTTCGAAGCCGTGCGTCGCCGCGAAGCGCGCGACCTTCGGTGCCGCGACGCCGGCCGCGGCGAACACGAGGTCGGCTTCGAGCCGGATCTCGCCGTGCGTGTCGTGCATCAGCACGACGGTGCCGGGGTAGCCCCCGTCGCGGACAAGCAGGTTCGACCCCAGCCCGACGAAGCACACCGGTTCCTGCTGCGGGAGCATCGGCAGGAACACCTGCAGATCGGCGAGGTCGCGCGGGACGTAGGCGCGCGCCGCGCGGCCGCCGGCGCGCCAGCTCACGTGCTTCGCCATCGGCTCGTCCTCCCGCAGGCTCCCGCGGAGCTGCGTGACGTCGAACTGGAGCGGTTCGGTCATCTCCACCGCCCTCAACTCCCCGCCGCCTTGACGAGCTGCGCCGGCACGCCGCCGATCGAGCCCGCGCCCATCGTCACGACGACATCACCGTCGCGCACGACTTGCAGGAGCGCCGCCGGGAGATCCCCTATCGCCTCGACGAACACCGGCTCCACCTTGCCCGCGACGCGCACCGCCCGCGCGAGCGCGCGGCCGTCGGCGGCGACGATCGCCTGCTCGCCGGCGGGGTAGACCTCGGCGAGGACGAGCGCGTCCACGGTCGACAGCACCCGCACGAAGTCCTCGAAGAGATCGCGGGTGCGCGTGTACCGGTGCGGCTGGAATGCGAGCACGACCCGGCGACCGGGGAACGCGCCGCGCGCCGCGTCGAGCGTCGCCGCCATCTCGACCGGGTGATGGCCATAGTCGTCGACCAGCGTGAAGCGCCCGCCGCCGGCGAGCATCACGTCGCCGTAGCGCTGGAAACGCCGCCCGACGCCGTGGAACTCGGCGAGCGCCTTGCGGATCGCCGCATCGGGGACGCCGAGCTCGGTGCCGACCGCGATCGCGGCGAGCGCGTTCTGGACGTTGTGCCTACCGGGCAGATTCAAGCGAACGTCGAGCGCGCCGGCGCCGCCGTCGCGGAACGCGCGGAAGCACATCTGGCCGTCGCACGGCGCCACGCCCTCGGCCCGCACCATCGCGTCCGCGGCGAGGCCGTAGGTCACGATCGGCTTCGAGACGAACGGCATGATCTCGCGCACGTGCGCGTCGTCCGCGCACAGGATCGCGCTGCCGTAGAACGGCAGGTTCTGGAGAAACTGCACGAACGCCGCCTTCAGGCGCGCGAAATCGTGCTCGTACGTCTCCATGTGGTCGGCGTCGATGTTGGTCACGACCGCCATCACCGGCAGGAGATGGAGGAACGAGGCGTCGGACTCGTCCGCCTCGACGACGATGAAGTCGCCGGCGCCGAGGCGCGCGTTCGACGCCGCGGCGGTGAGGCGGCCGCCGATCACGAACGTCGGGTCGAGCCCGCCCTCGGCGAGCACGCTCGCCACGAGGCTGGTCGTCGTGGTCTTGCCGTGGGTGCCGGCGACCGCGACGCCCTGCTTGAGCCGCATCAGCTCGGCGAGCATCAGCGCCCGCGGCACCACCGGGATCCGGCGCTGGCGCGCGGCGATGACCTCCGGGTTGTCCGCCTTCACCGCCGCCGACACCACCACCGCGTCCGCGTCGGCGACGTGCCCGGCGTCGTGGCCGATCGCGACGCCGGCACCGAGCTTCGCCAGCCGCTCGGTCGCGCTGTTCGGCGCGATGTCCGAGCCGCTCACCCGGTAGCCCAGGTTGACGAGCACCTCGGCGATGCCGCTCATGCCGGAGCCGCCGATGCCGACGAAGTGGATGCGCTTGACCTTATGGCGCATCGCTCTTTGCCCTGCGCCTCACCGCGCGAGCTCCATGCACGCCTCGGCGACCGCGCGCGTCGCCTCGGGCTTGCCGAGCGCGCGCGCTTTCTCCGCCATCTCGAGGAGTCGTTCGCGCGTCAGTCCACGCAACGTGTCGGCAAGCTTCTCGGCGGAGAGGTCCCGTTGCTGGACGAGGATCGCGGCACCCGCGTCGGCGAGGTAGCGCGCGTTCGTCGTCTGGTGGTCGTCCACCGCGAATGGAAACGGCACCAGGATCGACGCCACGCCGACGGCGGCGAGCTCGGCGACCGTGATCGCGCCGGCGCGGCAGATCGCGACGTCGGCGTCGGCGTACGCCTGCGCCATGTCCTCGATGAACGGCCGGAGCTCCGCCGCAACGCCGGCGGCGGCATAGCCCGCGCGCAGCGCGTCGAGATGCTTCGCCCCGGACTGGTGCACGACGTGCGGGCGCTCGCCCGCGGAAAGCAGCGCGATCGCCTGCGGGACGCGCTCGTTCAGCGCCGCAGCGCCGAGGCTCCCGCCGACGACGAGCACGCGCAAGGGTCCGGACCGGCCGGCGAACCGCTCCGCCGGCGCGGCGACGCCGGCGATCGAGTCGCGCACCGGGTTGCCGGTCGGTTCCGACTTCGGCAGCGCGCCGGGGAACGCGACCAGGATCCGGTCCGCGACGCCGGCGAGCACCCGGTTCGCGAGCCCGGCGATCGAGTTCTGCTCGTGGATCGCGAGCGGGCGCCCGAGCAGGGCCGCCATCATCCCGCCGGGAAAAGCGATGTAGCCGCCCATGCCGAGCACCACGTCCGGCCGGTGCGCGCGGAGCGCCCGCAACGACTGCCAGAACGCGACCAGCAGGTTGAGCGGCAGCAGCAGCTTGGCGACGAGGCCCTTGCCCCGCAGGCCGGCGAAGCGGATGGGCGCCAGCTCGTAGCCGTGCTGGGGCACGAGCGTCGCCTCCATTCCGGCCTGCGCGCCGAGCCACACCACGCGCCAGTCGCGCGCGCGGAGGTAGTCGGCCACCGCGAGCGCCGGGAAGACGTGGCCGCCGGTGCCGCCCGCCATGATCATGATCGTCCGAGCCACTCGTCCAGTTCGCCCCAGGTCACCCGCAGGTCCGCGTCGCAGCTGATCGCAGCCGGCTCGGAAGCCGCCTCCGCACAGTCGCCCTCCTCCGCCTCCTCGGCGCGCTCGGTCGCGCTCACCTCGATGTCCGCTTCTTCGGCGATCGCGGACGGCTCTTCCGCGGGGCGGTCGAGCGCGATATGAGTGGTTGCGTCCGTCGACAGGACGCGGGACTCGAGCAGGTGCACGTTCGACTGCGCGGTGCGGCTCATACGGGCTGCCCCCTCATCAGTTGTCGCGATTCCCAGTCCACCCTCAGCGCGAGCGCAAGCGCCACGCAGCTCGTGACGAGCGCGCTCCCGCCGAAGCTCATGAACGGCAGCGTGAGCCCCTTGGTGGGGAGCACGCCCATGTTCACGCCCATGTTGATGAATGCCTGCACGCCGAGCCACACCGCGACGCCCTGCGCGACCAGCGCCCCGAACGGACGGTCGAGGTCGGCGGCGCGCCGGCCGATCGCGAGCGCGCGCAGGCAGAGCCACGCGAACGCCGCGACGACGAGCGCGACGCCGGCGAAGCCGAGCTCCTCGGCGATCACCGCGAGCAGGAAGTCGGTGTGCGCTTCCGGCAGGTAGTGCAGCTTCTCGACGCTCGCACCGAGGCCGACGCCGAGCCATTCCCCCCGGCCGAACGCGATCAGCGCGTGCGAGAGCTGGTAGCCGCGGCCGAACGCGTCCGCCCACGGGTCCATGAAGCCGAAGATGCGCTGCACGCGGTAGGGCGAGGAGACGACGAGGACCGCGAAGCCGATCGTGGCCAGCACGGCGAGCGCGGCGAACCAGCGGCCGTTCATGCCGGCGAGGAAGAGGATCGCCATCGCGACCGCCGAGATCACGACGAACGCGCCGAAGTCCGGCTCGCGCAGGAGCAGCCACCCGACGACGAGCATCACGCCGAGGATCGGCAGGAGTCCGCGCCGCAGGCTGTGCAGCAGCGCGTGCTTGCGCACCGCGTAGTCGGCGGCGTAGAGCACGACCGCGAGCTTCATCAGCTCGGACGGCTGGAAGTTCACGATCCCGAGCGGGAGCCAGCGGCGGGCGCCGTTCACCTCGCGCCCGATCGCGGGCACGAGGACGAGCGCGAGCAGCGCCACGCCCGCCACGAACACCCACGGCGCCGCCCGCTGCCACGCGCGCATGGGCACCTGGAAGGCGGCGAGCGCGGCCACGACGCCCGCTGCGACGAACGCCGCGTGGCGCGCGAGATAGAACGTCGCCTCGCCGCCGGTGACGCGCGCGCTCTCGGCGGTCGCAATCGACGCCGAGTAGACCATGACGAGGCCGAGCGTGAGCAGTGCCGCCGCCGCCCACACGACGCTCGCGTCGTACTCGGGGAGCGCCGCGGCGCGGCGCGGCAGGTCAGCACGCGCCAGCATGCTGGAGCTCCTGCACCGCGGCGCGAAACACCTCGCCGCGCTGGTGGTAGTTGGCGAACATGTCGAAGCTCGCGCACGCCGGCGAGAGCAGCACGACGTCGCCGGCCTGCGCCGCCTCGAAGGCGCGCGCGACCGCCTCCGGCATGCTCGCGGCGCGCTCGATCGGCGTCCCGGTCGAGCGCAGCGCCCGTTCGATCGCCGGCGCGTCGCGACCGATCAGGACCACGGCGCGCGTGTGACCGGCGACCGCCCCGGCGAGCGGCGTGAAATCCTGCTGCTTCCCGTCGCCGCCCGCGATCAGCACGACCTTCCCCCCGCTGCCGTTCAGCTGCCGGCCGAGCCCGGCGAGCGCCGCGACCGTCGAGCCGACGTTGGTGCCCTTCGAGTCGTCGTAGAACGTGACGCCGCCGAGCTCCCCGACGCGCTCGACCCGGTGCGGCAGCCCGGCGAACGCGCGCAGCGCATCGGCGAGCGGCGCGAGCGGGAGGCCGATCGCGCGGCAGAGCGCGAGCGCGGCGAGGGCGTTGGCGGCGTTGTGCAGCCCGGCGAGCCGCATGTCGCGCACCGGCATGAGCGGCGTGGCGCCCATCGCGAGCCAATGCTCGCCGAACACCTTGAGCAGCCCGAAGTCGTCGTGATCCGGCGCCGGGTCGAGCCCGAACGTGACGGCGCGCCGGCCGGCGATGCGCATCGCCATGCTCGCCGGGTCGTCCCGGTTCAGGACCTGCACGCCGCCGCCGGCGAAGATCCGCGCCTTCGCGGCGGCGTAGGCGGCCAGGCTCGCGTATCGGTCCAGGTGGTCTGGAGACACGTTGAGCACGGTCGCAGCGCTCGGGCGGAGGGACGCGGTCGTCTCGAGCTGGAAGCTCGACAGCTCGATTACCCACGCCTCCGGCAGCCGTCCCGCATCGAGCCGTGCGCCGAGTGCGGCGAGCACGGCCGGCGAGATGTTGCCGGCCACCTCGCAATCGATCGCCGCCGCGCGGCACATCGCGCCGGCGACCGCGGTGACCGTGCTCTTGCCGTTGGTGCCGGTGATCGCGATGATCCGCGCGCCGCCCTGCGCGCCGCCGTGCGCGCCACCCTGCTCGGCGAGGTAGCGCGCGAACAGCTCGACGTCGCCCACGACCTCGAGGCCGCGCGCGAGCGCCGTCGCCACGACCGGCTCCGCGAGGGGCACGCCGGGGCTCGCGGCCACGAGGTCGACGCCGTCGAGGAGCGCCGGCGTGAACGGGCCGGTCGTCACCTGGGCCTGTGGCAGCGCGGCTCGCAGCGCGGCGAGCGCCGGCGGCGCGGCGCGCGTGTCGGCGGCGCGCACGGTGCCGCCCTGGCGCGCGACCCACCGCGCCATCGACAGCCCGGTCTCGCCGAGCCCGAGCACCAGCACCTTGCGTCCGGCGAGCTCCATGTCAGCGCAGCTTCAAGGTGGAGAGGCCGAACAGGACCAGGACCACGGTGATGATCCAGAACCGCACCACGACCTGGGTCTCCTTCCACCCGCCGAGCTCGTAGTGGTGATGCAGCGGCGCCATGCGGAAGATCCGCTTGCCGCCGGTGAGCTTGAAATAGATGACCTGCAGCATCACCGAGAGCGTCTCGGCGACGAACACCCCGCCCATGATGAACAGCACGATCTCCTGCCGCGCGATCACCGCCACGGTGCCGAGCGCGGCGCCGAGAGCGAGCGCGCCGACGTCCCCCATGAAGACTTCCGCCGGGTAGGCGTTGAACCACAGGAAGCCGAGGCCGGCGCCGATCAGCGCGCCGCACACGACGGCGAGCTCGCTCGCGCCCGGGATGTAGGGGAAGAGCAGGTACTTGGCGTACACCGCGTTGCCGGCGACGTAGGTGAAGATCCCCAGCGCGCCGCTGATCATCACCGCCGGCAGGATCGCGAGCCCGTCGAGGCCGTCGGTCAGGTTCACCGCGTTCGACGTGCCGACGATGACGAAGTACGAGAGCACGATGAACCCGAAGACGCCGAGCGGATAGGCGACGTTCTTGAAGAACGGCACGATGAGGTCGGCCTTGGACGGCAGGTCCATCGCGAACCCGCTCGACACCCACTGGGTGAAGAGCGCCCACCCCTGCGCGGCGGTCGCGGTCGGCACCGCGAACGCGAGGTAGACCGCGGCGACGAGCCCGATCACCGACTGCCAGAAGTACTTCTCGCGCGCCGACAGCCCCTTCGGGTTGCGGTGCACGACCTTGCGGTAGTCGTCGACCCAGCCGATCGCGCCGAAACCCAGCGTGACCGCGAGCACGATCCAGACGAACCGGTTGGTCCAGTCGGCCCAGAGGAAGGTGGTGACGGCGACCGAGACCAGGACCAGCGCGCCGCCCATGGTCGGCGTGCCGGCCTTGGTGAGATGGGTCTGCGGGCCGTCGTCGCGCACCGACTGGCCGATCTTGTAGGCGGCGAGCTTGCGGATCATCGCCGGCCCGGCGAGGAACGAGATGACGAGCGCGGTCAGCGCCGCGAGCACCGCGCGCAGCGTGATGTAGTTGAAGACGTTGAACGCGCGGATGTCCTGCGCCAGGTACTGGGCGAGCTCTAGCAGCATGCCGCCTCCCGCGTCACCAGGTGCTCGACCACGCGCTCCATCCGCATGAAGCGCGAACCCTTGACCAGCATCGTGCCCTTGAGCGCGGTCAGTCCCTGCGCGCGCGCGATCACCGCCTCGACCGAGTCGAAGTGCTCGCCGCCGGCGCCGAACGCGCGCGCCGCCGCACGCCCGAGCGGCCCGACCGCGAGCATCCGGTCGACCCCGGAGTCCTTAGCGTAGCGGCCGAGCTCCGCGTGGAACGCCTCTCCTTGCGCGCCGACCTCGCCCATGTCGCCGAGGATCAGCACCCGCGGGCGCTCGCTCGCCGCGAGCACGTCCACCGCCGCGCGCACCGAGTCGGGGTTGGCGTTGTAGGTGTCGTCGATGACCAGCACGCCGTTGCGGCCGGGCTTGAACTGCAGCCGGCCCTTCACCGCGCGGAACGACGCCAGGCCGCGCGCGACCGCCTGCAGATCCGCACCGGCGGCGAGCGCAGCGGCGGCCGCGGCGAGCGCGTTCCGCACGCTGTGCACCCCGGGCATCTGCAGCGTGGCGGTCGCGCGCGCCCCGTCGGCTGCGATCTCGATCTCGCTCGTCGCGGGTCCGAGCCGGAACGTGGCGCGGACGTCGCCGTCCGCGCCGGTGCCGAACGAGCGCACGCGGCGCTTGCCCGCGATGCCGGCCCAGTACGCGTAATGCGCGTCGTCGCGGTTCAGCACCGCGACGCCGTCGCCGGGCAGCGCGCGGAGCACCGCCGCGTGCTCGGCGGCGACCTCCTCGACGCTCTTCATGAACTCCTGGTGCTCGCGCTGCGCGTTGTTGATCACCGCGATCGTCGGGCGGGCGATGCCGGCGAGGTACCCGGTCTCGCCCGGGTGGTTCATGCCGATCTCGAGCACCGCCACCGCGTGCTCCTCGCCGAGCCGCAGCGCGCTCAGGGGCAGCCCGACGTCGTTGTTCAGGTTGCCGAGCGTCGCGAGCACCTGCCGCTCGCCGAAGTGCGCGCGCAGGGCCGCCGCGAGCATCTCCTTGACCGTGGTCTTGCCGTTCGACCCGACGATCGCGACCACCGGGATGCGGAACCGGCCGCGCCAGTGCTTGGCGAGCGCGCCGAGCGCGAGGCGCGAATCGCCGACCGCGATCAGCGGCAGCCCCGCCGCCTGCCCGGCGTGGCCGCCGACTCTCTCGACCATCGCCGCGGCGGCGCCGCTCTCGCGCGCCGCGCCGAGGTACTCGTGGCCGTCGAAGCGCTCGCCGCGGAGCGCCACGAAGAGCGCACCCGCCTCGATGGTACGGCTGTCGGTCGACACCGACGTGAACCGCACGTCGCGCCCGATCACGTTCGCCCCGAGCGCGGCGGCGGCTTCGGAGAGGAGCATCATGGCTGCCACCCGGCAAGCGCCCGGCGCGCTTCGTCGAGGTCGGAGAACGGCACGCGGCGCCCGCCGATCTCCTGGTACGGCTCGTGCCCCTTGCCGGCGAGCAGCACCACGTCGCCGATGCGCGCCTCGGCGATCGCTTCGGCGATCGCCGCTCGGCGGTCGACGCGCACCTCGTGCGGCACGCTCACGCCGGGACGGATCTCCGCGATGATCGCCGCCGGATCCTCGCCGCGCGGGTTGTCGCTGGTGAGCCAGACGAGGCCGGCGTGGCGCGAGGCCGCTTCGCCCATCAGCGGTCGCTTGCCGCGGTCGCGGTCGCCGCCGCAACCGAACACGCAGATCAGCCGGCCGCCCTGCGCGCGCGCGACGTCGCGCAGCGCGCCGAGGCACTTGTCCAGCGCGTCCGGGCTGTGGGCGTAGTCGACGACGACGAGCGGCCGGTCGCCGCCGCCCAGCCGCTGCATCCGCCCGGATGGCGGCTCGAGACGTCCGGCGGCCTGCACTGCCGCGTCGAAAGGGAGGCCGGCAGCGAGGAGGCAACCGATCACGCCGAGAACATTCGCGACGTTGAAGCGCCCGACGAGCCCCGTTGCGACGCCGGCGCGACCGCGGTCCGTCACCAGCGTGAACCTCGCGCCGTCGCCCGAAAGTACGATGTCGTGCGCTTCCAGCCAGTGCTCGAGGCCGCTCGCCGCGGCGGCGCCCGGCCACAGGCTGTACCCGGTCCGCGCAACGCCGCTGCCGGCGCGGTCCTGGGCGATCCGCACGCCGAGCGCGTCGTCGAGGTTGAGCACCGCGTGCGCGAGCCCCGGCGAGCGGAACAGCCGCATCTTCGCCTGCGCGTAGCGCTCCATGTCGCGGTGATAGTCGAGGTGGTCGCGCGAGAGGTTGGTGAAGAGCGCGCACGCGAACTTCACGCCTTCGACTCGTCCCTGGTCGATGCCGATCGAGGACGCCTCCATCGCCACCGCCTGCGCCCCGTCGTCCAGGAAGCGCGACAGCGCGCGCTGCAGTGCGACCGCGTCCGGCGTGGTGTTCGGGTTCTCCTCGAGCTCGCCGGGGAATCCGAGTCCGAGCGTCCCGACGACGGCGGTCTTGCGGCCGACGTCCGACAGCGCCTGCGCGATCCAGTGGCTGCACGAGGTCTTGCCGTTCGTGCCGGTCACGCCGGCGACCCAGAGCCGCTCGGCGGGCCGTTTGTAGACCTCGGCCGCGAGCGGGCCGGCGAGCGCTTTCAGTCCGCTCGCCGGGACGTCGGGTACCGCGACGCCGGCCGGCCAGGCGAAGCCGTCGCGTTCCCAGACGACGGCCGCCGCCCCGCGCGCGACCGCGTCGCCGACGAAGCGCCGCCCGTCCGTCCGCTCGCCCGGGTACGCGAGGAACACGTCGCCGCGCGCGACCGCGCGGCTGTCGGCCGCGAGCCCCCGCGCAGTCACGCCCTGCCGTTGCAGCTCGCTCAGAATCCTCGCGACGTCCCTGTCCACGGGGAAACCACTCCTTCCCCCTTCCCCCTTTGGCTACGTTCCGCCCTCCCGCTCATACGCTCTCGCGCACTTCCAGCGCCGGCGGTGTCGTTTCGATCGGTTTCATCGGCGCGTCCGGCGCAATCCCGAGGATGCGCAAGCTACCGGCCATGACCTGCGCGAACACCGGCGCGGCGACGACGCCGCCGTAGTGCTGGCCGGCGGCGGGCTCGTCGATCATCACCGCGATCACGAGGCGCGGGCGCGACGCCGGCGCGAGACCGACGAACGACGAGTGATACTTGTCGGGCGCGTATCCGCCCCGCTCCTGCTTGTGCGCGGTGCCGGTCTTGCCGGCGACGCGATAGCCCATGACCTGCGCGCGCGGCCCGGTGCCGCCGGGCTGCGTCGCGAGCTCCAGCATGTGGCGCACGTGCTCCGCCGTCTGCTTCGAGACCACCGGCTTGCCGGCCGGCGGCGAGTCGACGCGCAGGAGCGAGAGCGGCACGAGGTCGCCGTCGCGCGCGAACAGGGTGTAGGCGCGCGCGAGCTGCACCAGGCTCACCGCGATGCCGTGGCCGTAGGACATCGTCGCCTGCTCGACCGGCCGCCAGGTCTTGTAGGGCCGCACCTTGCCGACCGCCTCGCCGGGAAAGCCGAGCCGGGGCGCGGCGCCGAACCCCACGCCGTCGAAGAGGCCCCACATCGTCTCCGGCGCGAGGCCGAGCGCGATCTTCGCGGCGCCCACGTTGGACGACTTCTGGATCACCTGCTCCACCGTGAGCGCCTTCTCCGGGTGCGCGTCGCGGATCGTCGCCGGGCCGATGGTGAGCGAGCCGGGGGCGACCGGGATCGTCGTGTAGGGCGATACCCGCCCGGTGTCGAGCGCGAGCGCCACGGTGAACGGCTTCAGCGTCGAACCCGGCTCGAACGCGTCGGTCACCGCGCGGTTGCGGAGCTGGCCGCCGGCGAGCCGCGCGCGGTTGTTCGGGTTGTAGGAGGGGAGGTTCGCGAGCGCGAGCACTTCGCCGGTGGCGGCGTCCACGACGACGATGCCGCCGCCTTTCGCGCGGTTCGCCTCGACCGCGCGCTTCAGCTCGACGTAGGCGAGGTTCTGGATGCGCGAGTCGAGCGCGAGCGTGACGTCGGCGCCGTCGCGCGCCTCGCGGGCGCCTTCCATGTCCTCGACGATCCGGCCGAGGCGGTCCTTGATCACGCGGCGGCTGCCGGCCCGGCCGGCGAGCTCGGCCTCGAAGGCGAGCTCGATGCCCTCCTGGCCGGCGCCGTCGACGTCGGTGAAGCCGAGCACGTGCGCCATCGTCTCGCCCGCCGGGTAGTAGCGGCGGTACTCCTTGCTCTGGTGGATCCCGGCGATCCGGAGCGCGGCGACCCGGGTCGCGGTCTCGGGCGGCACCTGCCGCTTGAGGTAGACGAAGTCGCGGGTCGTGTCGCCGAGCCGGCGCCGCAGCTCGTCGCGCGGCAGTTCCAGCACCTGCGCCAGGCGCTCGAGGTCGCGCCCCGACAGCGCGACGTCCTCCGGGATCGCCCAGATGGATTTGACCGGCGTCGAGACGGCGAGTGCCTCGCCGTTGCGGTCGAAGATGCGGCCGCGGTTGCCCGGGATCTCGAGCGTGCGGCTGTACCGGGACTCGCCCTTCGCCTGGAGGAAGTCGCGGTTCCAGCCCTGGAGGTACAGCGCCCGGCCCACGAGCGCCCCGAAGGCGACCGCGAGCAGGCCGACGACGAGACGCGAGCGCCATGGCGGGAAGGTCGGCGCGAGCACCGGCGAGTCGGTGAACCTCATCGCGACGCGACCTCCGGCGGCGACACGGGCTCGAGCACCTGCATCCGCTTCGGTTCCGGCGGGTGCATCCGCAGGCGCTCGCGCGCCAGGCGCTCGACGCGGGCGTGCATCGCCCAGGTGCTTTGCTCGAGCTGCAGCTGGCCGTACTCGACCTCGAGCGCCTTCGCGCGCGCCTGCTCGCGCTCGAGCTCGGCGAAGAGCTGGCGGGCCTGGTGCTGGGAGCTGACCAGCCCGAGCGCGCAGGCGGCCAGCAGCACGAGCAGGCACAGGGTGAGGCGGGTCATCGCGGCGGGCGCGGCGGGGCGGTCATGCGGGCCTCTCGGCAACGCGCATCACCGCGCTGCGCGCGCGGGGGTTGGCCTTCACTTCGGCGGCGCCGGGACGGAGCGGTCGGCCCACGAGTCTCAGGCGCGGTTGTGGCATTTCCGTGGCTTTCACGGGCAGGCGCTCGGGCAATTGCGGCCGCGCCTCTTCGCGGAGGAAGCGCTTCACGATGCGGTCCTCGAGCGAGTGGAAGCTGATCACCGCCAGCCGCCCGCCCGGGACGAGCGCGTCGCGCGCCTGCGGCAGCGCTAGCGACAATTCCTCAAGCTCCTGATTGAGGTGAATCCGTAGAGCCTGGAAGGTACGCGTCGCCGGGTCCTGCCCCCGCTCACGCGTCCGGACGGCCGGAGCCACGACACCGGCAAGCTCGACGGTGCTGCGTATCTCCCCTCGCGCCCGAGCAGCAACAATCGCCTTTGCAATCGGGCCAGCAAACCGTTCTTCGCCATATTCTTTTATCACCCCCCTCAGCTCCGCCTCAGTCGCACGCGCGAGCCATTCGGCTGCGGTCTCGCCCCGTGTCGAGTCCATGCGCATGTCGAGCGGCGCGTCGGTCCGGAAGCTGAACCCGCGCGCCGGCGTTTCGAGCTGCGGCGAGGAAACG